>NZ_JBEQCT010000004.1:0-299321 GCF_046054155.1 Celerinatantimonas yamalensis | reverse complement strand
TGTACATGGCCATGATGTCTGCGATGCAATGTAACCCTGTTTTTAAAGAGATGTATCAACGACTTTTAGCCGCAGGAAAACCTAAAAAAGTAGCGATCATTGCTTGCGTCAGAAAGATGGTAGTTATCCTAAATTCTATGCTCAGAGATGGCTGCATGTGGGATGCAAACAGCGCCAAAAATTAACTCTTGACGCCATAGTCTCTTGTTAGCACACAATTGCCAAGCTGTACTCCGCTGTATTTTCACTATTAGAAACTATCTGTTCAAAACCCAATTTCTTTAGTACTGAAGAGCTTCGACTATTCCAAGAATGGACACCTGCCCAAATATTACCTTGATAACCCGAACTGCGAACATGTGATAACAAAGCCTTGCACATTTGCGTTGCTAAACCCTGCCCCCAGAATTCCGGATTAACCCAATAAGCTAAAGCTAAACGATTTTCCTGAGGAAACAATGTAACCTGACCAATAACTTGGGAATTGGGCAAGCGGCGACAACTCCAAACGTAACATTTATCCATATTCCAGTCTGAAGCACGATTTGAACACCAATCTTCAGCTTGGTTTAGTGTTTTAATGTTTGCTAACGGAAGCGTCTTAGGAAATAAATCTGAGTTCACTGCGGTTAGTAAATGCACAGCATCACCCGTTTCTATTGGAGTAAATACAAAACTAGAACATTCAAATTTTCTCGCGAATTTCAAAGCTTTCCCCTTGTGTGCTAACGCTTACATAAGCGGAAAATTATAGTTGGCTATAATGTTTGAGGAACGAAAAACAGCCAGTTGTAATTTTTCCGTTTGATGTTCTTGTTAGGCTCGATACACGCTACAATTAAAGCAACCTGGATTTGCATTATGAATGTGAATGTATTCAACATCCCTATTCTGAAATTGTCTATCAATTGCGGACTCTAACACTTTTCCTTGTACCACTTCAGCTCCGATCATTAGCTTTCCCGAATTGTAAGCTCTTACTGAAAGTAACCTATGTCTTAGCATTTCAGGTACTTCATTAATATCTAATTTAGCCATTTGAGCTTTTTCACGGACAAATATTGGTCCAGATGCCTTGTAAGGTGAATTGACATTATGATGACAGAAAGATAAGGCTAACACTCTCTCTCCAATTTTTGCATCCGTGAGAGAAACACGACACGGATATCCTGGTTCAGCATCTACAGTAAACCAAGCAGCATCAAAAAGTTTTAATTCATCATTATTTTTGAGCATTAGCTCATGAAAGCTATCTGTAGTTAGTGCTTTTATCAAAAAATTAGTTGTCATTTGTTAAACCTATTTATATAAAGTGATCTGATTATAAATACTCACTTATTTAATACTCGCCATATTCGGACATGACACTTGAATTTTTTTAGAGCCTAACGCTTGTGGCTGGGGCGAGGAACGAGTCCCAAGCCCACAATTGTTAAATTGGTAGTGGCTCAGTACACCGAAAAGACTTTCTTTTCGATATTTCCTGAAGCCAATCGTTTAACTCTGGGTACTTTTCAAATTCATTAAAGCTGAGGCGTCGCTGTGCTAAATCAAGGGCACAAGCTACCGCAATACTAGCTAATGATATGGAGTTTCTCAGGTGTTCCATGTTTTGGCTTAGATACTTCACACATCTTATGGCTCGACTTCTTTCAACTTCAAGAAGCTCCTGAGATATTAACTCTTGTTTTCGGCGCGCCTCTCGAACCCATATCGAGATGCTCTCAAGAAACCCAATACAAAAGCCTTCAAATGAGAGGCTTGCTGAGTCGTTGCTTCTTGCCGTTAACTTTACTGACTCTGCAAGGGATTCGAGCTTATTCACAATGATTCGAGAATCAGAAAACAGCTCACCATCTACTTGAAGAGCTGGCACTTTACCTAATGGACCATATTTCAGAAGTTCACTTTCTTGGTCTCGTACCGTAACAAACTCTATATCGATTTTTTCTGTAAGGCTCAATTCATGGATGGCAATGCGAGCTATTCTAGAAAACGGTGAATTGGGTGTTGAGAATAGTTTCATGTCTTCCTTAAATTTAACGCCTCATTAAGAGGCTAAAAATAGTGGGCTAAATAAAATAGGAACGAAGTGACAAAAGCCCGCTGTTTTTTGTCCTTGTTTAATTTCTTGTTATGTTTTGATAGTAACTATTCCTGACATATAATCTACAGCATTCCCCAAAAGGATAACTCTATCTCCAATAACTTCGCATTGAACCATCCCAGTCCTTTTAGATAACTGTTTACCTGTAAGCTTATTACGACTTAGTTTTTTAGCCCAGTATGGCGCTAATTCACAATGTGCAGAACCAGTTACAGGGTCTTCATTAACTCTTAATTTTGGAAAGAAGCAACGGCTAACAAAATCCACTTCATCACCTGGTGCTGTCACAACAACCCCTCTTAAATCTAAGGTTTGAAGTTTAACGAAATCAGGAGAGAGAGACCGAACTTGAGACTCACTATCAAGAACCACTATATAATCAAAAGCTACGAGTGTTTTAGTTGGAATAACTCCTAAGGCTTCTTTTAACACTGTAGGAGTGTCAATAGCTTCAGGACCACTGGCAGGAAAGATCATACTATAACCTGAATCTGATCTACCAACTTCCAACGTACCACTTTTTGTATAAAACAAAATAGATTCTTTAACATAACCTAAGTGTTGAAATAGAACATGGGCAGCAGCCAAAGTCGCGTGACCACAAAGATCAACCTCATCTTCTGGTGTAAACCAACGTAAAGAATACCCTTCATCTTCAGCTACAAAAAATGCAGTTTCTGATAGATTATTTTCCTCTGCTATTTTTTGAAGAAGTTCATCAGAAATCCACTCATTAAGTGGACATACTGCGGCAGGGTTGCCTTCAAATATATTATCTGCAAAGGCATCAATCTGATAAATTTTTATTTCCATTGCTTAAAACTGCTCCATATTTATTCGAAAAACATAACGCCCACATTAAGCGGACAGAAATAGTTGGCTAAAATTGTGGAGCGGAGCGAAACATAGCCAACTGTTTATGTTCCGTTTAAATTGCTTGTTAGCCATATTGCTCAACTAGAAAGTATCAATAGTCGGGAATCGAGCAGTTTCTTTACAACATTCATTAATGTATATAGCTAAACCTACATCACCATTCCATAGGTTGTACCTTCCCTGATGGAAAAGATCTTTAGACTGCCTATATTGTTGTATAGCTTCCATTGCAAATGTTCTCGCTCTATCAAGCCATATTTCGTCATTAGTACGTTGAAAGAGTTTTAGAAAAGCAAAACCATTTCCAGCAGTACCATGACACAGCCCATGGCCTTTACGAAGAGGGCCTGCTTTCCAAGTAAGCTCACCCCCTTTAATCATGATTTGGTCAAATTCACTGCTAATACCCACCGGTAACTCAGATAGAGCGTTGATCATACCTGGTGCTCCATGACAGTGATGAAGAACCATCTTTTCGGTTTTACCAGCAACAGCAGGCCAATTAGCATATTTAGTGTCACTGAGGGACGTTTTGACGGTGCTTAATATAACCTTTTCACACAAAAGCTCATATTCAGAGTCCTTTAGGAAGTTCTTGCCTTTAATCAGAGAGAGTGAGTTTCCACTGTTGCCATGAACTGGACCTAGATAACGAGTTTTCTTACCGTAAATGTCAGGCTCCCACAAGAACCCATACTTTTCATCTTCTTGTAACTCATTTAAAAGCCTATTTGCTTGGACTATGAACGTACTCTTCCAACGGAGATCATCAGGTAGCAACCGATGTAAGTGCGTTAATGCAACCATAGTTCCTGCAGAACCCCACATCAGTTCACGTGTTGGCTGAGAATTGTTAATGATAATTTTCTTGTGGATTTCATCTAATATTGTTTTATTTTTAGATAACTTATATTGCATCATCAGGATTGGAACATCACCGAATAGATAGGATGTATTGTCACAGTGTCGCATTTTCGAATATTGGCTTTGACAGTTATCTAACTGCTTAGCAATTGCAAATTCAAGATTAAAATCAATATCAGCGGCTTGTTCGTGCTTCAAATGATCAAGTGCCCAGCTCATTCCAGCAGTTCCAAAATAGAAACCATGTACAGAAGAATCATTGTCAAGTGGATGCGTTGGCCACAAGTAACCAGACTTTAAGTTATCTATGCCATCTGTTGCAATCTCCTGAATAGTATCTTCAGCTTCACTTATATTCCATTTCTTACCAGACATCGAAAAGTGCCTATCTTTTATATACATTCATAATTCCCTTTATTTGTGGATCTTAAGAGTCGAGACTGCAAATCAGAGTCCATATTTATGGCTAATGCCGCCAGCAGGGGTGAAAAAACCAGAGCGAAGCGGCGGTTTTGGAATCCCACTGGCTGGCATTGTTAGGCAATTTTTTGTGCCACTATATATGTGTGCAACTCTGGATATTGGTCAAACTCTAGGTGCTTGATGGTACAACCATTATCAAGAAATACCTGTATGAAGCCATTTGTACCTATAGAGGAGTAGTACATCATTGGTCCCATAGTATCGTCAGAATGATCTCCCGGCTCGTTAACCCCGCCAAAAGAAAATATCATTATGCCATCAAGGTTTAACGCACTTATCAGCTTTGATATCACACTAACTTGCTCATCCAATGGTATGTGCCAAATGCTATCCCAAGCAGTTATGAAATCATATTTTTCTGATAGCTGATAGGAGCAAATATCTTCGTGGTAAAAATTCCATTCTGGATTACGGCTTCGAGCCAGCGCAATCATTTTCTCTGATACATCTAAACCTTCAGGCTTAAAGCCCTCTTTGGCCAGTAAATCCATTATTCTTCCAGTTCGGCCACAACCTACATCGAGAGCCTTGCCTGTCGACTTTACAAACGATATCGCTCTTTTGTGCTGATCGATTCCATTTTTCATATTGAAGCGATCGTCAGACCAAAGATCTGTAATTGTGTCGTAGTTTTTTCCTGTTTTTGAAGGGTTCATAGTGTATTGCCTAACGCCTTTGTTTAATTGCGAGGGGCCTTTTCCGAGTCAATTACAACAAATTGTTACATTTTCACGGAGGTACGATACTACAGCATCATCGTTATTACTCTCAATTACACCCTTCGCGTATTTCTGTACAGCCTTCTTGGAGTTACCAACAGCTAACGAGTGGTTAGAGCTATTAAACATCGGTATGTCGTTATGATTATCTCCAAAGGAGACAATATTTTTTAGTTGTAAATATTCCTTCAAGGCTTCTACCGCATTACCTTTGTTAGCATTGGCATGGGTCAGTTCCAGCCAATAATGATCTTTGCAATAAATGTCTTCAGAAAATACATTTGAAATGCGTTGCTCATTAGAAAGCTCAACTTGATAGTCATCGAGTTGACTTCGTGAAGCAACAACCATTAACTCAATGACCTTGAAATTATCAATCTCTGAGAAATCCTTGGTGACTCGAAACCTTGAATCACCGTTTGCTAATCGTGAATTAATCCAATTCGCAGTACTATCGTTTGATACAGATTGAAAATAAACTCGTAACTGATCGTTCTCATCTAAACAGTGCACCACAGGCTCTAGCCCTGATTCTAGAAATTTTTCTAGGTAGTGCAGGTAAGATTCGGATTCCAAATAGGCGCTATGGATATATTCCTTTTTAACAGGGCAATAAATCTGAGCACCATTATAGAGAATTACCGGTAATTTAAGATTCAAAGAGTCTAATACAAATTTACTTGATGCTATAGACCTAGCGGTGGCAAATGTAAAATTCAAACCGCGCCCAACAGCCTCTGACAGATAAGATATGGTTCCTTCAGAAAGTAATTGACTATCGTTTAGTAACGTACCATCTAAATCAGAGATATATAGAGTTTCAGATAAATTCATACAACCTCAAAAAATGTAACGCCCAACTAATGGGAAAAAACCAAACCCCATTCACCCAACCGAACCAGCCATAACCTCAAAAACAAACCGAACCAAAAATCGCGCGTGTTTTTGTCCCTTTGAGTTGTTTGTTATATGAATTACTTAAGTACTTTCCAAAGAACCTTTTGTGCAGCTGGAGCACACATTTTTAACTGCGATTTATCAAGCCACTTCATTGATTCGATTTCTGAATCTGGCATCAAATTACCAGTAAACTCAGCTGTATAACAATGCATTTCCAGTTCTGTATCTTCAAGACCATAGGCCATATCTGACACTGAAAATACATGATGTATGCTGGAAGGTACTAATTTTATGTTGAGTTCTTCTTGAATCTCTCGGGCAAGACCAATTTCATTAGTTTCACTTACCTCTAACTTACCTCCAGGGATAAAATACTTATCTTTACCCTTTGTTTTTACGCACAACACCTTGTCGTCACAACTGAACACCCAAGCTACACTTTCTAACTTCTTCATAAATGATAACCTTGAAATTTTGCGTATTCATATAACGCCCGCAGCAGCGGACGGATTTAGTTAGTGCAGCGAAGCTGGCTAAAGCCGGTCCGTTGCCTGCGATTGTTAAGCAGGCGACACACTGACTGGCCGACTACCACTATGCGAAGCCCATACTTATAGAATAGAGACTATAAAGCTGAGCTGATTTGCTCGATATTACCAGAGTTTCTACGAAGTAAAAGGAACGAACGGAATGAGCTTTGAATAAGTACTTTTCTTGCAGGTGATTACTTTAAATTGGCACCGAATCGCTAAATATCGCCAGCCTTTCCTTTTACTTGCAGAGGCGTTTAACGCCTTTGTACACAGGCGAAAAACGAACGCCAGTGAGTTTTGAGTCCAAAGCCCGGAAGGGCTGCGTGCTACTATTTGTTAGGAGCAAGCACACTTTCAAGTAGTTCTTCATGATTTTCGATGTAGTAATCGGCTTTAAAGCTATCGTGTTCCCACATACTGCCTTTAAAACCTACAACCTCACAACCCGCTTTCTGAGCTGCAATTGCTCCATTTGATGAGTCTTCGACAACCAATGCTTCTTTTGGACTGATACCTAAACGGCTTACCGCTTCGACATAACACTTCGGAGATGGTTTATGATCTGACACATCATCTGCTGTAATAACTACATCAAATGCAAAGTCTGGTCCTATCATTTCCAATATTCGATTGGCCCTGATTGGTTTGGCACTAGTAACCATCCCTAGGAAGTAACCTTCATTACGCAATAACTTTAATACACTAACGAGATTAGGCATTAAGCCAATTAAGTCGTAAAAAGACATCTCTTTCTGAACATCATACCCAGAGACTAATTCCTCGACAGAATCCTTTAACGAATATTTCTCCTTAATAAACGTCCAAAACTGCATTCCGCTTAAACTACCCAGCGTCATGATCTCGTCAGCAGATATTTGAACTCCATGCTCGGCTGCTGATTCTGAAAGAACAGAATACGCACAACGATGGGTATCAATCATTACTCCATCCATATCAAAGAGCACAGCACAAATATTCATTTAGCTTCCTAACGCTTCAATCACGCGAGTTTCGCGTGCATTGGTTTGTTATCTTCTAGTAACTTATCAATTTGAGGTTGATTTAACCGGAATACTGAAATTTCATCTAATTCTTGAGCTCCTACATTCAAATAAAACTTAATTGCAGAGTCATTTGTTTTAAGTGCCCACCACTCAAACCGGGCACAATCTTTTTCTCTAGCTATTTGAGCCAGATACACGATTGCTTTCTTGCCAACTCCCCTTCCTTGGCACTTAGGCTCAACATATAAATCATCCAGATGCAGACCTCGCTTTCCTGTTGTAGTTGAAAATGTAAAGTAATAAACAGCAAATCCGCATGGTTTCTCATCTAGATAAAAAATAACGGCTTTTGCTACAGCATCTTTACCTAGTAGGTTCGTCTCTATATCCGATAGAGTAACAGAAATTGGGAAAGGAAATTTTTCGCTAATAGCCAAATCGCTAATGTATTTCAAGATCAGTTTCGAATCAGTATCTTGGGCCGGTACAAATTTCAACATTCAATTTTCACTCTGAAAGATAACGCCCAATTAAGGTGTGAGGCCCGCAATACCAATGCTTCCGCAGACCACCTTAATCACTAAAACCAACGCATAGTGAGAATGCCACGCGTGCCGAATCACTCTTAAATTGTTTGTTATGCAGCTTTCTAATACGGTAACTCATCAGCTTCAATGCCAACATGATCAGGAGCTAGATATTGAGGAAACCTGACTGCTCGGATTGTATCGTGACCAAGTAACACTGCTTTACACACTCTGTGCATACCATCCATTACCCTACCTTTATGACACAGAATGATTGGGTATAATAAGTCAGCTTTTTGGATGAGTTTCGTGTGCTCTATAATATTTCTACAGGTTGGTTTTGCACCACCTAGCTCAAACCAAAATTCTTCGTCTAACTCACTGATGTCTGCTAGAGAGATTTCGATAACTGGCAAATCTTTAGCTAGTTCAATTAGCCGGAAAACATCCCACGATAACAGCCCTTCATCTGAGCTTCGAAAATGATACTGTTGTCTCATAATTCTCCTTGCTGCAATCGTGGTAGAACGATCTGTTACCAGACCGACCCCACACAGATCCGGACGTGCAGAATGACCGCATCCGGCTCTTCAGTTATATAGTCACTCGTGTTAAACACGTGCCTGATACCAGTCGACATGAATAAATCGCTTACTCACTCGGGGTCGCTCTAATCCATAATACGTTAACATCGTCTTGAAATGACTCCAGTTATAACTCTTCCGTCCACTTCGCCTATTCAGCCATTTAAACAGACTACGAACAATGTCATTGTAGAGCCCGTCGCAGCTGCGGCTGTTGTCCGGCAGTCCAAAGTAATTTCTGTATCCCATCAGTTTTCGCCTCAGCCCCGGCAACCAGTGATTCAATTTCTGATGCCGTTGGGTTTTGATGTAGAGGTAATACTCTTTCAGACTGGTCTTGTACTTTTTCGTACTCGTTTCCCTTCTGAGGTGTGCTTTACCACTCATATCTTTTGCCCAATAAAAGGCAAAACCCAAGAACGTAAATTGCCTCTTGCGACTGGGATGAAATCGACTGAAGCGCATCAGAGACGTTTTCTCTTCCGCTACTTCTAGATTAAATTTCGCCAGTCGTTTCGGCAACACCTTATAAAAGCGCTCTGCATCATGCGCATACTGAAAAGCGCAGACAAAATCATCCGCATAACGGATCAACATCGCTCGCCCCTTCATCCTTGGTTTTACTTTCTTTTCAAACCATAAATCAAGAGCATAGTGGAGATAGATATTCGCCAGCACTGGGCTGATAATTCCGCCTTGTGGCGAACCACTCTGCGGTTTCTCGAATACCCCTTCGGGCGTTTTGATCCGCGCTTTCAGCCATTGACTAATGAGGCTTAATATCGCTTTATCATCAATGCGTTCACTCAACATCCTCATCAACCAATCGTGGTCGAGATGATTGAAGAAACCTTTAATATCGGCTTCTACAATGTACCCATAACCACTGTATTGGAGATTTAACGTTAAGCTTTGCACGGCTTGATGCGCACTTTTATTCGGTCGGTAGCCATAGCTATTACGCAGAAAGTCCGCCTCCCAGATACTTTGCAGGATCTGGCTGACACTTTGCTGCACCAACTTATCCTCAACGGTCAGTAACCCAAGAGGTCGTTGTTTGCCATTGGCTTTGGGAATGAAAACCCGTTTTATGTCATTCGCCCGATAGCACTTCTGCTTTAGGGCATCCGCTAATCGGGAAACATTCTTCACCAGTTGTTGTTTATATTGAGGCAGTGTGACGCCATCAATACCCGATGCAGAATGTTTATTGAGCTGTCCCCAACTTTGATACAGTAAATCTTCCCCCAATAATCCATATAGGTTCTGAAATCTGTGTTTGGGGTGGCTTTGTGATTTAAATGTGATCGCGTTTAGTTCGGTTGTCATAGTTTATCCAGCCCTACATTGTCCGGTCTATGTCTCTGCTAAACACGGGATATAACTGCCAGTCCCTTCGCCATGTGATCGGCTTTCCCGTCTCGGACTACTATGAACTGGTCTGACTGCCAAAGGATCATCGTTGGTCTCGCTTTTGGCTAAACGTCCCTACCATTTCCTTATGGAACCCCTTGGCTCTCTCAAGTTCCTGATGAATCTCTTTATGCATACCACGGCTTAATAACTCCGCTGACTCGCCGCAACCTCACTTTTAACGGTTGCTTTGCTTGGACTTCGGTGGCGTTACAAACCTCGTCAGTCAGATTGGCTTTATCGAAGCGATACCAGCACTTCAGGGACACGTATCCCCTATGGTCTACATAATTCTCTGTGTACGCTTCACCTGTTTTGTTCACCGTAAAAAAAAATCGGCTCCGCCACAGGCGCAACACTCGATACAGGTGGTGAGTTAAACCTTACCTGACAGGGACTTTCACCCTGCAAGATGCATCAAGCTTCGCTTGACGCACTAACGCTGAGAACAGTTGCAAAAATATATGGCGCTATATTTTGGGTACCAAAATTCGTGACATATATTTTTGTCAATTGCTTCGACTTGTTATATTTATTTCACTTCCGCCTTACTGGTGAGTTTTCCTTCAGACTCTTCGTAAACTAGCGGTAAAACCCATAATTGCAAATATTCTAGAGAGCATTTTTTTAAAAACGGATTATCTTCCCATGGATTTTGTCGTAAAGTCGCCATTGCATACGCATCACAACTTCTTCGCGGATGAATTGCACAGTATGAATTAAAGTAATTATTATGAACTACACAATGTTCACTAGCGATAAAGTCTTTCCATTTTGCCTTTACTTCTTCAGCATCTTGAATGTCAATAACTTCGATCATAGCTAGACTTTTAACCGGATTTATAGCCCAAGTATCTAATAGTAATTTTTTCGCTTCAACATCCGTTATTGGAGCACTGTATCCAAATATAGTTACAAGATATGCGGCTTCTAGAACACTTTGTAATTCACTCCATTCAGCATGTATAAATGGATCTTTACTATAATCTTTGTTACCAACCGGATAAAGTAACTTTGATGGAGTAAATTGTTTTCCACAAAAATCACAACGATTTTCAATCCATCCCTTAGAGCTACATTCCTCACAACAGCCAATAGAAACATTGCCGTGAAGAAATATGATTTTTGGCATACTGTCGAAACCGACTATATCTTTATTTCTTTGATAAGCCTTTGCTAAAAATGGATCCCAATTAAAAGTTGCAATTATATCTTTTGAACGCAATCCCAGAATTAGATAATCGTATATTGTTGGATTTTCGGGCAATTCCATCTCACGAAAATATCGTTCCACTTCTTGCTCAATATCATTAACTAAGTCATTATGCTTACCAGACTTAACCAAACTGTCGTAAACAGATTCAAAATTGCCACCGGCATATTTAACATCATATTTATCAAATAAATACTGAATATTTAGAACTTCAACTAAATTATTCATTAATGGCAATTTTCTACCATTTTTATCACCGTTAGGAAAAGCAGCTAAACTGGCTCCTGCACCAAGAATAACTACATGAGGTGATTCATTTCGATTTAACTCGATATTTAGTTCAGGCAACCTCATTAAATACTCCGAGTTTGATTATAAATATAACGCCTCAATAAGAGGCTAAAAATTGTGGGCTAAGATACGAGTGAAGCGAGATAGCCCGCGGTTTTTAGTCCTTTTAATTGACTTGTTAGAACACATTTTTAGTAACCCAATTCACACCGTCAATTAACTCTCTAACTTGCTCTTTTGTAGGCTCGTCATCTTTTTTATGAGAACATAAATTTCTAATATCTGCTAGGTAGCTGACTTTACGCCATGTAGGAATATCGTATATTTCCTCTTTTTTTAGCGGATCATTTAAATCAGCTACCGTTGGTGACTTTTTCTTAATTACTACATTGTGATTTTCCGCAACTTTTTGGAGGTAGCCTTCCAGCACAACTCCAGCTAGGGCGCCAGCAGCTCTAGGGCTGATTTTAATCAACTGATTACATGACGATAACTCGGCATCTTTAATTTCTGCATAAATGCTTAATTCTGCATTTGCCAAAACCCCATCGATTCTTGAATTTAGTGACTGCAATAATGAGTGTTGATTAAACAAACAGATACCAGCCTGTTCTGCTGAATCAAACCCATTAAGAATTGGAGCGACTCCTTTGACATAATCTTGAATTACCCATGTCCCCCAAGACAAGGATTTTCTTTTAGGATCAATTTCATAATATGATTTAAATTCTGAGGCGCGATCAGGAGCAAGAAATGAGACTAATCCAATAGCTTTGGTATACCACTTTTGATATTCAATTTTAAAACTCTTATCTGTTATTTTACCTTTCAATATATCAGATATATCTTTCGCATCAGTACCAAGCTTATTTAACTCATATTTAATCGATTCTTTGGAGTTCATATTCAACCTTGTGTTCTAACGCCCAGCTCAGCGGGCAATTGGAGCGCAGCGTAAATTGCTCCGCTGCAGCTGATTGTTATATTTTGTTGTCATGGAGCGACATCCGGAATTGACGACTGCGTTGTTGGTTGGAGTTTGGAGACAGTCTTTGGATTTAGGGCAATTTTCCACACACCAATTAGCATTCCTAGTACGTCTACAAACAACGCTGCGCCAGCTGAAGTAACAACCAATTCAGGGAAATCAGTGTTGTTGAATAGGATATAGACCGAAACAACCATAACAGCCACAAGCAAAATTATTGACGAAAAACCCATTGCTAATCGCAATATAAACCACCATTGGTCATGCGATTTAGCTTGATCGAAAGTTTCTCTCTCTTGCCTCAGTTGTTCTGATGCTCTTTCAAGGATTACGGGATTTAGCTCTTCATTATTTGTCATGACGAGCCTCCATCTCTTTTAGAGAATTGTGGAGCTCGTCAATTTTTCTCACCAGCTCATCTTTATGAGGCCTCTCTTTTCGCATGTAAAGCAGAGAACCGAGCATAGAAGCCATAGTGCCAACAAGAAAAGCTATGATCCATTCAAAATTGGAGTACTCGATCTTTGCGACCCAGCCCAGCAAACCAATCGATACAACAACAGATGAAACCAAGGTCGCAATCATTGCGATAAAAAACATCTGACGGGATTTAAACTTTCTAAATTCTTCATGCTCAAGACTTTTTATCTTAAGCAACTCCTTTTCGATCTCTATGCTAGTTACTTTTGCTTCGAGATCCTGTTGAATTGACGTTTTTTTATCACTTCGCAAACCTTCAATAAGCCTAGACATTCCAGTTTCGAAGTCTTGACCTCTGGACATATCTAAATATAGATAATCTTTTAAGAAAAAAGGAATCTCAGAGTTTTTCTCTACAACTATTGGAATCAGCTTTACAGATTTACCGTTTAGCTTATTGCTAATCGCAAGTGACATCTCTTGATGAACCCACCGGCTCTTATCGGTGTTTCTCGAGATAATGAACAAAACTGCATCTGAAGCATCAATCGCTTCATTAATTGAAGATGCTAAATTCGACCCCATTGAGATATCAGCTTTATCGTCGAAAACGTCGATATCGCTGTGCACCAAATAATTTCGTATCTTTATGGCGATATGAGCATCTTCATTGGTATGGCTGATGAATACCTTCATTCCTGATCCTGAAAAATATAACATTTTTATATGAAGCATGCTCAAATTCCACCCCTTTGGGGGCAAAGTGAGCAAGCTGTTTTTAAAGGACTATCATACAGTTAAGTCTTATTTGGCAAAATATACCCTCGCGATAAATGCGCATGCGCATTTTCTCTCTTCGCGTTGCGCATTATCCAACCTTACATTTAGACTAATATATTGATTTTTATTTATTTTTATAATGATGTTTATAACAAAGTGCGCATCAGTTGGGGCGGATCTGCGCTCGCGATGGCACATATACAAATAATACTGTCTATCCATACAGAAATCAGAGCATTCACAATCGCCATCGCAAAATGGCTATAAAGGTAGATATCGCCGATCAGTGATCTGAGCCTATAAGCTCAGATATCATTCAAACGATCGATGCCGCTATCACTAGTCTATTCATGAGTGCTGTATTTGGTGAGGTGACAAATAAGCTTGACGACAAGCTAATTAGGTTGAACCACGCTACCGCCCCCCGATGTAGTCAATTGGGTTGCGCCGGTTACGAAGATACATTGAGATGTGTATCTGCGA
This sequence comes from Celerinatantimonas yamalensis, assembly GCF_046054155.1. Taxonomy (NCBI): domain Bacteria; kingdom Pseudomonadati; phylum Pseudomonadota; class Gammaproteobacteria; family Celerinatantimonadaceae; genus Celerinatantimonas; species Celerinatantimonas yamalensis. Next base: position 285,136 of record NZ_JBEQCT010000004.1, on the reverse strand, counting down.
ATATTTCACCATACTGATTTACTCATCACCACACAATCGCCTAAAAGAGTTAATCCGCCTGTTTATATGATTTAACTCTGATATTTACACTATTTTTTCAACATATTTTTGATTGCTCATTGAAAGAAATTTTTGAACACCTTCGTTTGACTAAATTCGCTTTGCAAATCGCACCGGCTCCCTTGGGGCTGCATACCGGAGCTATCCCTGTGCGTCTAGGTGAAACTGAAACACCCATCTTTTTTATTCCCTCGGGATGAGGTGATGATTCGTATGTTATTTCCTTGGCGCAATATCGTCACGTTAGCGGCCCAATCTAGGTGCTGCCATGGTCGGCTAATGGCGAACCTTATGCCCCCACGATGGAAGCTATAGCCAAGAGAGTGCTTCCCTCCATCTAGGCAATCCTACCTCAAGGGTCGTATAGAATGACCAACAATAACTAGAGGTGCCACATCCTCCAAGTTCGACTTCACTATCTTCAAATAAAACAGCTTTTTCATCTCTATTTTCAGACTGAGCTATTATCTCTCCCCTCAAATAAATGCTGTGGCGTATTTAAGCAATTCATTTGCGACACTCAATGCGCTGCTCTTTCCAAGAGTTGTTCGGGGAGTCCATATCCGTAACGAAGAGTCATTCGTTTATTTGATCCTTCGTTAGCATCGGTAATCCTCCTTGTAAATTAACTGGGATACAAATATCAAAAGTGTTAAACATAAAAAACCCAGCGATAGCGCTGGGTTTTTTATGTTTAATTTTTAAAAGCGTTTTAATTTACACTTTTAAATTATACGTGAGCTTAGAACGGAATATCGTCGTCAAAATCCATTGGTGGTTCATTATAGGTCTGCTGCGGTGCATTTTGCTGTGCTGGCTGTGGAGCCGATTGTTGGGCTGGCCGACTCGGGCTTGGTGCTGGTGAAAAACCACCTTGTTGCGCCGCTGCTGGTTGTTGATTAAACCCGCCGTTTTGTTGTTGTGGCTGGCCTTGGTTAAAACCACCCGCTTGATTTTGATTAGAGTTGCCCCAGTTACCTTGCTCAGGTGCGCCACTGCTTTGTCCTTGACTTGCGCCGCGGCTGTCGAGCATTTGCATTTCGTTGGCAACAATTTCAGTTGTGTAGCGATCATTACCTTGCTGATCTTGCCATTTACGCGTTTGCAGTTTGCCTTCGAGATAAACTTTAGAGCCTTTGCGCAAGTATTCACCAGCAATCTCAGCCAAACGCCGATACATCACCACACGATGCCATTCGGTGCGCTCTTGCTGTTGGCCTTGCTGATCTTTCCAGCTCTCAGATGTAGCCACTGTAATATTTGCAACGGCTCCACCATTTGGCATGTAGCGCACTTCTGGATCCTGACCTAAGTTGCCCACCAGAATAACTTTATTTACACCTCTACTACTCATACATGCCTCTTTGCTTACAATTCATTGGATGACTCATCGATAATGAATCGAAATGGTCAACCAAGCTCGACCATTTCATCTCATCTATTTGACAAATTATAAGGGAGGATGCTTAGCAACACAATCTGAGCTCGCCGATGTTTGGCGTCTGTCACTTAGTCATTCCCTTTGCTTGCGGCATAACAATATAGATTTCAGCACGAAGCCCTCTGCACCCAGCCTTATTTATCAACGGCCTACCTCAAAATAGCGCAAGCAACTTTAAGATAGGAATTAACGCTATGCCTCGCGGCCAAATTCATGGACCAAAGCTTGCGCGTAAGCTAAGTCAAACTGCTTATGATTCACTTTTAAATAAGCCGTTTGTTCGTCAGGCAATACCACCACTTCGACCACGCCATCTAACTGTCCCAAATGATTGACGAGCGCATCACTGTCTAATTTTTGAGTATAACTGATCGTGTGGTTTTTCAGGCCACTTTGTACTTTGATCCCCATCGCAATGGCCATCCAAACCAATACCACCAACATGGCAACCAAAACCAGTGGCATCCGGCCAAAATGGCTCATCACCAAGCCTGCCATCGAGCCACCAATAAATGCACCGATAAACTGACAAGTTGAGTACACTCCCATCGCACCGCCTTTTTGTCCAGCAGGCGCTAACGAGGAGATCATCGCCGGCAACGAGGCTTCCATATAGTTAAAGCCAGTGAAAAAGAGCAAGGCGGAGAGCACTAACATTGGCAGGCTACTGGCAAACAATAAGATAAGGTTGGAGAGGAAAAAGATAGCCAGTGCCAAAAGGAAGTAACCGCGATGTTGATTGCGCTTAGCGGCTAAAATAAGCATTGGAACCATCAACACAAATGAGCCAAATAGCACGGGCAGATACAAATACCACTGATGTGAAGCAGCTAACCCAGCTTCAACCAAACGTCCAGGAAATTGCACAAATTCGGCGGTCAATAAAAGATGTAAGGCAAAAATACTCCAATCTAAGCGCAGCAATTGCGGGTGTTTAATTGCCTGTGCAAACTGAGCCAGCGACGTCGACACCTCGCCTTTTGGTGCATGCGTTGAGACATTGGGCACCACCAGCCATACAGCTAAAATACCTAATATGGCAAACCCAGTACTGAACCAGAACATGCCACTTAACCCAACCCAGCTCGCCAATGGCGGACCAAATACCAAAGAAGCGGCGAAGGCTAAACCAATACTCATGCCGATCGTTGCCATCACTTTAGACCGGTTTTCTTCACGGCTTAAGTCTGCGGCTAGCGCTAAAATCGAGCTGGCAATGGCACCCATTCCTTGGATCGCACGTCCGGCAATAACCCCCGTCATCGAGTGGCTTAAGGCCGCCACAACACTCCCGATGGCAAAGATCACTAAGCCTGTGATGATCACCGGTTTTCGTCCAATTCGATCCGATAACCAACCCATGGGGATCTGCAAGATGGCTTGTGTCAACCCATAGGCACCAATAGCTAATCCTACTGTGAGTGGGGAGTACCCATCTAAATGGCGCGCAAATATCGCCAACACCGGCATAATCATAAATAAGCCGGCCATCCGTAGCCCGAATACCAGTGCCAGCGACATAGCCCCACGTTTTTCTGTTGCAGAAATTGCTCCTACAGCCATATCGTTTTTTCCTAAAAGTATCAGTTGATCGTACAAAATGTCTGCATCATAGCATGGCAAAAGGCGGATCGACAGCTACGCAAAGGATGCTCCATTTGACGGGTTATGCCATACTGGTGGATTGTCAACTGAACTATGCCTTAGGTGATATGGATAATATTGAGATACGCGGTGCACGCACCCACAACTTAAAAAACCTCAATTTGACACTCCCTCGCGACAAACTGATTGTCATCACCGGATTATCCGGTTCAGGGAAGTCATCACTGGCATTCGACACGCTCTACGCCGAAGGCCAGCGTCGCTATGTTGAATCATTATCGGCCTATGCGCGGCAGTTTTTGTCGTTGATGGAAAAACCCGATGTTGACCACATTGAGGGGCTCTCTCCAGCTATCTCCATCGAACAAAAATCGACCTCGCATAACCCCCGTTCGACCGTTGGAACCATCACTGAAATTTACGATTATTTACGTTTGTTATACGCCCGAGTGGGTGAACCACGCTGTCCTCACCACGATGAGCCACTCGCCGCACAAACGGTCAGCCAAATGGTTGATAATGTGCTGGCGATCACTGGCGGTAGCCGTTTAATGTTACTCGCACCGGTGGTTAAAGAACGCAAAGGGGAACACGTTAAGACCCTCGAAGGGCTCAATGCGCAAGGTTTTATCCGAGCCAGAATTGATGGGGAAGTTTGCGATCTCTCTGATCCGCCAACGCTTGAACTACGTAAGAAACACACCATTGAAGTGGTGGTCGACCGCTTTAAAGTTCGCGATGATCTCCAGCAACGCTTAGCTGAATCTTTTGAAACCGCCCTTGAGCTGTCTGGCGGCACCGCCATTATTGCGCCAATGGAAGGCAATATGGATGAATTGGTTTTTTCAGCTAACTTTGCCTGTCCAGTATGTGGCTACAGCATGCAAGAGCTGGAGCCGCGCCTATTTTCCTTTAATAATCCCGCGGGCGCTTGTCCGCATTGTGATGGACTAGGGGTTGAGCAATTTTTTGATCCCGAAAAAGTTATTGTAAATGCTGAAATCAGTTTATCGGGTGGCGCCATTCGAGGCTGGGATAAGCGCAATTTTTACTACTTTCAAATGCTGCGCTCCTTAGCCGAACATTACAAATTCCCGCTGGATATTCCCTACCAAGAGCTAGATGATCCCACCAAACAGATGCTGCTCTATGGCTCAGGCAAAACCAAAATAGCCTTTAAATATGTCAACGATCGCGGTGATATCACACTGCGCGAGCATCCCTTTGAAGGGGTGATCCCGAATATGCAGCGCCGCTACCGCGAGACCGAGTCAAATGCAGTGCGCGAAGACTTAGCAAAATACATTAGTAGTCAAAGCTGCCCGCATTGCCATGGGAGCCGCTTAAAAGAAGAAGCACGACACGTATTTATCGGCCAAACCACCCTACCGATGATTACGGATATGTCGATTCGCGAGGCACTAGACTTTTTCAGTACGCTGAGTCTAACCGGACAGCGCGCGCAGATCGCCAGTAAGATCTTAAAAGAGATCAATGATCGCTTAACCTTTTTGGTCAACGTGGGGCTCGATTATCTCTCTTTGTCACGTAGTGCCGACACGCTTTCTGGCGGTGAAGCGCAGCGGATCCGCTTAGCGAGCCAAATTGGAGCGGGTCTGGTTGGGGTGATGTATGTGCTTGATGAACCTTCGATTGGCTTGCATCAGCGTGACAACGAACGACTGTTAAGCACCCTCACTCGCCTGCGCGATCTGGGTAACACCGTCATTGTGGTGGAACACGATGAAGATGCTATTCGCGCTGCTGACTATGTGGTTGATATTGGTCCTGGGGCAGGGGTACATGGTGGACGAATCATTGCCGAAGGCGCGGTGCAGCAGATTATTGACGAACCAGAGTCATTAACAGGACAATATTTAAGTGGTAAAAAGCAGATCAAAATTCCAACCGAGCGCCATCAGCCCGATAATGGTTGGGTGGAGCTTATCGGCGCATGCGGTAACAACTTAAAAAATGTCTCAGTTAAGTTCCCAATTGGTTTAATGACCTGTGTAACAGGGGTTTCAGGTTCAGGCAAGTCAACACTGGTTAACGACACCTTGTTTAAGATTGCCCACCGCGATCTTAATAAAGCTGACGGCAATGACATCGCCCCTTATCAATCCATTCATGGTCTTGATAAGCTCGACAAAGTCGTGGATATCAACCAAGGCCCGATTGGCCGTACTCCGCGTTCAAATCCAGCCACCTACACGGGTATTTTTACGCCGATTCGAGAACTGTTTGCCGGCACCGGCGAGTCGCGAGCGCGCGGTTATAAACCTGGACGGTTTAGCTTTAACGTCAAGGGCGGCCGCTGTGAAGCGTGTCAGGGTGATGGGGTCATCAAAGTCGAAATGCACTTTTTACCCGATATATATGTGCCCTGTGATAGCTGTAAAAGCAAACGCTACAACCGTGAAACCCTTGAAGTAAAATACAAGGGCAAAAGCATCCATGAATGTCTGGATATGACCGTCGAAGAAGCGCGCGAGTTTTTTGATCCTGTTCCAGCCATTGCCCGGAAGTTGCAAACACTGATGGATGTTGGCCTGTCCTATATCAAACTCGGTCAGGCGGCAACCACTTTAAGTGGCGGCGAAGCGCAGCGCATTAAGCTCGCCCGCGAGCTGAGCAAGCGTGATACAGGTTCAACTTTGTATATTCTCGATGAACCGACCACTGGGCTGCATTTTGCCGATATCGAGATGCTGCTGAAGGTGATCCATCGATTACGCGATCAAGGCAATACCGTGGTGGTCATTGAGCATAACTTGGATGTCATCAAAACTGCCGACTGGGTTATCGATTTGGGCCCTGAGGGGGGCAAAGGTGGCGGGGAAATTCTGGTCACTGGCAGCCCAGAAACCATCGTGGAAGAAAGCAGCTCGCATACCGCGCGCTTTTTACAACCCATTCTCAAGCGTGGTTATTAAACATCGCGGGGAATCGGCTCCCCGCTTTGAAGCCGTATTCAGTGATGAACCATTGACTTAGGTTAGGCGATCAACCATGGGCATTGAAGGCTGAATGGAGGCCCTTTATCAGCCTCCATCAGCTCCCAATCAGTAAGATCTGGATCTCACTGATTGGGGACACGACCGATAGCCTGAATAATGGCTAACCAACCAACGCGATAGACGGCTTACTTTTATCAAGTCGCCGCTCAAGGTACTGCTCTAATTGCAGCTTAACTTTATTATCCGTTAAGATACCCAGTTTAGTCCGCCGCCAAAGTATATCCTCAGCGCTGCATGCCCATTCATATTCAACCAAATAATCTACTTCAGCTTGCGAGATATGTTCGCCAAACCACTGCCCCAGATCTTCTTTACTTACCGCCCCAGCAAGCCACTTTTGCGCATTGGAGCCATAGGCATGAGCAATCCGAAAACACTGCTCCGCATCAAAAAATGGATACTTGGTGGTGAATTGCTTAGCAAGTTGTGTCGGATCACAGTCAGCACCGGGTAAAAGACTCTGTTCACTTTCACATTCGCCGCAGCCCAAGTAGGGTTGCAACTTATTCATTGCCGCTTCAGCTAATTTACGATAAGTCGTCAACTTACCACCAAAAACCGATAAGATCGGAGCCTGACCCTGCACGTCTTGTAGCTCTAAGGTGTAGTCTCGCGTAATGGCCTGCGGTGAATCCGATTCATCATCACACAATGGCCGAACACCCGAGTAGCTCCAAATAATATCTTCATGACGGATATTGTGCTTAAAGTGTTGATTGACCACATCACACAGATAATCAATCTCTTTGTCGGTAATTTTCGCCTGACGGGGATCGCCGTGATATTCTAGATCAGTTGTACCAATTAAACTGTACTGATGCATGTAGGGGATCACAAACACGATCCGACGATCGGTATTTTGCAAAATATAGGCACAGTCTTCTTTATGGATCCGTGGCACCACAATATGACTGCCTTGGATCATGCGCACCCCTCGGGGAGATTTTAATGCGAGTTGTTCTTGGAATATCGATTTAACCCAAGGCCCACCCGCATTGACCAGCGCTTTCGCGCTCACTTCATACGATTCGCCGCTTTGTAGACTCCGTGCATTTACAATCCAGCGATCACCACGACGAATCGCTCGCTCACAGGGTGTATAGTTATACACGTCAGCGCCTAAATCGCGAGCATGCATCACATTCGCCACCACCAAGCGGGCATCATCTACCCAGCCGTCTGAATATTCGAAGCCTTTGGTGATCTCAGCGCGCAGCGCACTTTGGTGGGGATTAAATTTAAGCGCACAGCTACCGGGTAAGGTCGTACGCTTAGCTAGGTGATCGTACAGAAACAGACCAATACGGATCATCCAAGCAGGACGTAAATGGGGACGATGAGGGAGGCGAAAGCGCATCGGCGTAATCAGATGGGGCGCTTTTTTAAGCAGAACTTCGCGTTCAGCCAATGCTTCGCGCACCAACCGAAACTCATAATGCTCCAAATAACGCAGCCCACCATGGATCAATTTTGAACTTGCTGATGATGTTGCACTGGCAAAATCGTTCGCCTCAAACAGCGCTACTTTTAGCCCTCGCTCAGCTGCATCAGCCGCAATACCTGAACCGTTAATGCCGCCACCAATGACGACTAAATCATATTCGCGAAGCTCCATGCATCCTCCAAACCACTAAATGTTAAATCATTTAACACCATTATTGTTCGAAAACGAAAATATTCAAGTGGTTTTTATCATAAATGTTCGAAAAGATAAATCAGATCACTCAAAACGAACATTTCAACGTACATTGTTACATTTTTGTGTCTATATACGGACATTAATAGTACTTCGGCAACAGTGATACACCCTCGCACATTAACACTAAGCAATCCGCACCGAGTCATCATCATGCACAAGCACGAATAAGAATTCCGGTTAGATTGTAGCGGCTGAGTATGACAATTTAATTAATAAGCGCAGCGCTCCCGCTGCGCGCTGAGCACTGAATGAATCCTCTCTAGAGATGGGCAAATAATGCGTGCGAGCTCTCGACTTAGCTCATCAAATCATGTGATTTTATTGGCGGAAAAAATAAATTAAAATAGGCAGTTAGCACCTTAGTGGTGCCTAAATAAACCGCCCAAAAGCCCAATGCTCTTGGGCTAAAGAATCAGCTCACCGCTTAGCAGATATGGCAAGCCACTTGATGCTGCGTCAGTAGATTGGTGATAGCGGCAGGCGGTGGGGCATCGGTAAATAAGGCGTCAATCTGGCTGATATTGCCCATATTGACCATCGCATTACGACCAAATTTACTGGCATCGGCTGCCAAAAATGAATGTCTCGCATTTTCGATAATAGCCTGTTTGACACGCACTTCATGATAATCAAAGTCCAACAGGGAGCCATCGCTATCAATCCCAGAGATCCCTAAAATGCCGTAATCCATACGAAATTGATGAATAAAATCACGGGTCGCTTCACCAATAATCCCACCATCACGATGGCGAATTTCACCCCCGGCCAAGATCACAGTAAAATCTTCATTTTTCAATAAGATACTTGCAACATTTAGATTATTAGTGACAATTCTAAGTGCTCGATGATTCAATAACGCTTGCGCCACTGCTTCGGTCGACGTACCAATATCGATAAACAGTGATGCCCCATGGGGGATCTGCTCGGCGATGCATGTGGCAATGCGTTCTTTGGCTTGTTGAAAAGCCACTTTGCGATTAGCGTATGCATCATTGACCGTACTGGTCTGCAACGATGCGCCACCGTGATGACGCTGAATACGCCGCTGCGCGGCCAGTTCATTCAGATCACGGCGGATAGTTTGCGGACTGACCTGAAAATGATTCACTAACTCTTCGGTACTTAAAAACCCCTGCTCGGCCAGATGTTGCAGTATTTGGCGATGACGCTCCGGCTGCTTCAAGATATTATTCCTCTGTATGATGATTCACAAATGCGACGCCGTGGGCGCTATTGTTCATGGTATCTCGCTTGTCGATTATGTAAATCATTTGCGCTTATTTTTTAGCTATCCGTCCAGAAGTGATTATTTATTAGACAATACATCACGTTAAATTGCGTTTTGCTCGATAACGCTCATTAACGAACATTGAAAATGAGTGATATCGCTCACTAAATTTAAAATTGATGTTTCCCAAATGTAGCTAACATGTCAATAATCGAATAATTCACATAACAATCTGGAGAAAACAGATGAAACAAACAGTGTATCCTCGTTTATTCAATGAGTGCGTTGCCGAAGTCATTGGCACCGCTCTGTTCATGTTTATCGGCACGGGATGCGTCGCCGCGCTCGTCGTCGCCGGCGCCCATTTTGGTCAATGGGAGATCAGTATTATTTGGGGGTTGGCCGTCGCATTAGCCATCTATGCAGTCGGCGGTGTCTCTGGTGCGCATATAAACCCAGCCGTCACCTTAGCTCTAGCCAGTTTTATGGGTTTTGAATGGCGCAAAGTACCCTTCTACATTATCGCTCAGTTTATTGGCTCAGCATTGGGTGCGGGGTTAACCTATCTACTCTACCAACCGCTAATTCAGGACTTTGAAAGTACCCATCACATTATTCGTGGCACAGTTGCTAGTTTGCAAACGGCGGGGATATTCACCACTTTTGCCAATGCGCACATCAGCTATTTTCATGCGATGGGTGTTGAACTCGCCATTACAGCTATTCTGATGTTTGGCATTCTAGCGCTTGGTGATGACAATAACATCGGCTCCAAAGGGATCTTATCCGGTCTATTTATCGGTCTGCTAGTCGCCATTATTGGTGCATCCTTGGGCCCGTTAACGGGCTTTGCCATGAATCCTGCCCGTGATTTGGCACCGCGGATTATGATCGATTTACTCGGCTGGGGAAATGTAGCGATGACCGGTGGACGCCATATGCTCTACGCTTGGGCACCCGTTGTCGGTTCCATTTTAGGTGCACAGCTTGGCGCTGGACTGTATATCAAATTAATTAGCCCAGCATTGCTCGCTAATAAAGCACCAACGCCCAGCCCTGAAGAACAACTTGCGCCAACAGCCCAAAACAACTAATAACAAGACTAAGGGAATCAACTATGACTGATTTATCTCAACAAAAAGAATATATTGTCGCGCTCGACCAAGGCACAACTTCATCGCGCGCGATCATCTTTGATCGCAATGCGAAGGTTGTGGCCATCTCTCAGCGCGAGTTTAGCCAGTACTATCCACAAGCAGGCTGGGTTGAGCATGACCCTATGGAGATCTGGTCCAGCCAAAGTTCAGTATTAGTTGAAGTACTGGCAAAAACAGGGATCCGTTCCGATCAAGTAGCGGCCATTGGGATCACCAATCAGCGCGAAACCACCATTGTCTGGGACAAAAAAACCGGACGCCCTATCTATAACGCGATCGTTTGGCAGTGCCGACGTACCGCTGGCATTTGTAATGAATTAAAAGAACGCGGTCTTGAAGCATATATCCGCGAAAACACAGGTCTAGTCGTCGATGCCTATTTTGCCGGCACCAAAGTGAAATGGATCCTCGATCATGTCGACGGCGCCCGCGAGAAAGCCCAGAATGGTGAGTTGTTGTTTGGCACCGTTGATAGCTGGCTGATTTGGAACATGACCCAAGGCCGCATCCACGTCACCGACTATACTAATGCGTCACGAACCATGTTGTTTAACATTAAAACACTGCAATGGGATCAGAAGATGCTTGATGAACTCGGCATCCCCTCGTCAATGCTCCCTGAAGTCAAAAGTTCCAGCGAAATCTATGGGCAAACTAACATTGGGGGCAAAGGCGGCACGCGTATCCCTATCGCGGGGATCGCGGGGGATCAACAAGCGGCATTATTTGGTCAGCTATGTTTAACCAAAGGCATGGCAAAAAATACCTACGGAACAGGCTGCTTCTTGCTGATGAACACTGGCGAAAAACCCGTTCAATCCAGTCATGGACTGATTACCACCCTAGCTGTAGGTCCTAAAGGTGAGGTTAACTACGCCCTTGAAGGTTCTGTGTTTATGGGCGGCGCCACCATTCAATGGCTGCGTGATGAACTTGGCATTGTACACGAAGCACAAGATACCAATTATTTTGCCAGTAAAGTGCAAGATACCAACGGCGTGTATCTCGTTCCTGCGTTTGTTGGGATGGGGGCACCGTACTGGGATCCTGATGCGCGCGGCGTGATCGTTGGGCTAACGCGCGGCGCAAATCGTAACCATATTATTCGTGCAGCGCTGGAATCTATCGCCTATCAGAGTCGCGATCTGCTCGACGCCATGCAACAAGATTCCGGACTAAAACTGGCCAAACTTAAAGTTGATGGCGGCGCTGTTGCCAATGATTTCTTAATGCAGTTCCAAGCTGACATTATGGGCACGCGCGTTGAACGTCCACAACTAACGGAGTCCACAGCGCTAGGTGCTGCGCTCCTGGCAGGTTTGGCCGTTGGGGTGTGGCAATCGACCGAAGAGATCAAACAAAACCTTGAGATTGACCGTACCTTTGCCCCTGAGATGGCGATCGATGAGCGAGAAAAACGCTATAAAGGTTGGCAAAAAGCGGTGAAACGTTCACTGCACTGGGATAGCAACGACGACTAACCGCTTTCAGTTTTAAATAATCCTTCTATATATATAAGGGCGAAGCGCCATCAACCTTTACGATGGATCTTCAGCCCTTTTTCAGCAGCTGAAAGTCTCGGATGTAAGGTCAGCGCGGGGAGCACATAATCGCCACCATTTTGCTGGCGAAAGTCAATCGGTTCAATCTGCTCAATATGGTTCAAACGTTCGGTAAGTAACTGACAACAATGTTCAAATTGCGCCGCATCAAAGCGACCAACGCGGTAAAAAGCCACCGCCGGTAACACGCTGAATCCCGCATAAAACAACATACCATGCTCAATCGGGAATAATAGATCACTAAGCGCGCCATTAATCCCCCGCTCGCTATAGTGCGACTCCCACCCGCCCATCGTGGTCACGATCATCGCCCGCTTTCCAGCAAAGCTGCCTTCACCATAACGATCGCCCCAGTGCTGCTGGTTATGCTCACCGACACCATAACCCAGTCCGTAGGCATAAACGCGTTCAAACCAACCCTTCATAATCGCTGGCATCGAAAACCACCACATAGGAAACTGCCAAATGACCAAGTCGGCTTGGTGCAGCTTATCTTGCTCAGATTTAATATCCGCAGGCTGGCTATCATTTAAAAAAGCATATTGGGATGCACTCGAGGGATCAAAGCGCTCATCAGCGCGAAGATGGGGAAAATCGTTCTGATCTAAGCTCGCTTTCCAGCGCATCGCATACAGATCTGACACCATCACATGGTGACCCAAAGAGTTAAGATGATCACAGATAAAGCTTTTCAGCGATCCGTTCAGTGAGCGCGGCTCAGGGTGTGCATAGACAATCAATACATTCATGGTGTTGCTCCGTTAGAAACCTGCCATGACAGTACAGCCGCCCATGTTATAGTTAAAATGAATGCAAACTATAGTAGCTATTAAAATGATTAATTTAATGACGATCGATCTGAACCTGCTGCGTACTCTGGATGTGTTGCTTGATGAGCAAAATGTGACCCGCACGGCTCAGCGGCTGTATCTCTCCCAGCCATCAGTCAGTGTGCAACTAGGCAAACTGCGAGTGATATTTAACGACCCACTATTGGTGCCGCAAGCGCGAGGCATGCAGCCGACCGCTTTAGCACAAACACTCGCTCGGCCCTTAAAACAGACGTTAGCCGACTTAACCCAATTACTGAGCAAGCTTGATAGCTTTGATCCACACCATTCGCGACAAACGTGGCAGATTAGCGCCGCCGATTATGCGGCTGTCACCATCATTCAACCCGCCTCGATAGCCATCCGCGCCCAAGCCCCGCACACTAAACTCGCTCTGATGCCATTAATCCCGCAGACACTCGAGCAGCAACTCCGTCAAGGAGAGATAGATATCGCTTTGCATGTACTCGATGATGCCCCATTGCCACTGCGCTATCGTCCACTCATTCGTGAAAACTATGTATTATGTGCCAGAGCTGACCATCCAGTTTTCGCGCAACACCTCTCACTCAATGATTTCTGCGCACTTGAGCACATCATCGTCTCACCTAATGGTCATGGCTTTCAGAGCCAAATCGACCAAGCATTGGCCAAACTAGGCCATCAGCGTCAGGTGGTGTTATCAGTACCGCATTTTTTAGTGATGGTGCAGTGGCTTAGCCACAGTAATTTAGTCGCAATGCTCCCAGAGCGTTTAGCCAAAGCCTATCAATTGTGTTATCGCCAGCCACCGCTTGAAGTCGCGGGCTTTGAATTGATGATGCTCTGGCATGAACGTAGCCACCGCGATCCGGCACAGCGCTGGCTGCGGGAGCAATTACTCGCCCAATCTGACCGTGAATCTATTTCGGTCGCTTGATGGTTACTATATCACCGGGCAGCTGATAAATATCACCACCAAGACGTGCTAATGGGGCCAATTTTTGCGGATCAACACGCAAGCGCCCGTTATCGTTAATACAGGCTATCTCATCATCTATATAAACCTGAGTGACTCGACCAAAGACTAGTGTTTGCGCCGCGTTATCGCCGATTGATTGCAACTGATAGAGCTCACAACCTAACGCTACTTTCGCTTGGCTAATGCGCGGCAATGGGAATTTGGTCATCTTGGTCATCGACAAACCACTCGGTTCAACTTCCGAGTAATTACGAGGCAAACTCGCCGCCGTTTGCGTGACTTGTTCGGCGAGGGACGCATCGGCAATATGCACTACAAACTGGCGCCGCTGGCGAATGTTATATAGCGTATCTTATCACCACGGCCATCGACGGCCGGCGCCACTGAGAACATCAATACTGCAGGCGCAGCACATACGACGGTAAAAAAAGAAAACGGGGCAATATTGTAGTTCCCCGAATCGTTTTCACTCAAAACCCATGCAATGGGTCTCGGCGTAACAGTTTGGATCATAGTGTGATAGCAATCCGTCATATTAAGCCCAGAAAAATCTAAATCCACAAAACCTCCTATTGCTGAGCTGACTTTTCTATCATACCGATTGTTGAACACCGCATCAGCGAAAGATCAGTAACAATCATCGCCACGCATATCTATTCACCGAAGCGGCGTGTAACCGCTGGAATATGCACCTTTTATAAATAATTCAAACAACACATTTTGGGATAATTTTATTTATACATATGAAATGTTATATGCATCACAAAAATGCAATATTTAAAACATTGATGATATTTTTGAATATGGCACATAATTAATTGAAATTTATACATTTTTAAATAATTAATAGATTTTTATAAATTTCTATTTAATGGTTGCAAAATTGTTACAGAAAAACATTTATAGATTAGAAAAAGTAATCCTTTGGAATGAGTTTTGCTCGTTTGATGAATACTCAATAACTGTCTATTATCTGATCATAATTTACAGAGGAGGAATCCACCATGACAACTCGTATCGCACACGTTGAACGTCGTAATCAATCGGCTAATAACCTGAAACAATTTATCCAAATCGCATCAAACATGATGAATCATTGGCATGAACGCCAACGGACTCGCCAACATCTTGACGATATGCCAGCTTATTTGTTGCGTGATATCGGCTTGGATGAACAGCAACGTCAGCAGGAACTTGCCAAACATTTCTGGCAACGCTAACGCTTTGTAAGGATACGGATTCATCCTATGTTCATCGGCGCGCTTGCGTGCCGATTTCGTTTTCAACGAAGTCACATACCACCGCAATAAACCGTTAACCCCAAGCCTTAATCACCAATCACCGCTTAATTTGCACACCATCGCGTAAGCTATCGCTTAAATTATTGCAGTGCTTCACGGGCTCTTGCTACACTTCGCACTGGCTCATCCCGTCTATCAGGCAATCCGCTTTATGAACACGCAGCAACCCTACAACTTATTGGTTATTTTAGGCCCGACCGCATCGGGCAAAACCGGATTAGGCGTCGCGCTCGCTCGTCAACATCAAGGGGAGATTCTCTCCGCTGACTCGCGACAAGTTTATCGAGGGATGAATCTAGGATCCGGTAAAGATCTCGACGAGTATGGTGAAGTGCCTTACCATTTAATTGACCTTGTCGAGCCGGGTCATGATTATAGCCTGTTTCATTATCAGCGAGATTTTTTCGCCAGTTATCAGCACATCTGTCAGCGCCAACAACTGCCAATCATGGTCGGTGGTACAGGGCTTTATATTGATGCCATCACGCAAAACTATGCGCTGCATGAGGTGGCTATCAACCATCCGCTGCGCGAACAGTTAGCCGAGCTCACCCTTGAGCAGTTACAAACTAAACTATTAGAGCTAAAGAGCAATCAACACAACCATACCGATCTATTAGTGCGACCACGTTTGGTTCGCGCTATTGAGATAGCCATGGCCGAACAACAGCCTCAACCCGCGCCTGAATACCCAGCTATCAATCCACTTATTCTCGGTGTCCAGTGGCCTCGCAGCGAATTGCGAGCCCGGATCACCGCACGCCTTAAAGAGCGCTTCAATCAAGGTATGCTCGAAGAAGTAGAAAGCTTACATACTCAGGGCGTAAGTTATGAACGGTTGGAGTTTTTTGGCTTGGAATATCGCCTTGTTGCTCGTCATCTAAAAGGCGAACTCAGTTATAACGATATGTTCCAAAAATTAAATTCACAGATCCATCAGTTTGCCAAACGCCAAGATACTTGGTTTCGCAAAATGCAGCGCCGCGGTGATACCATTCATTGGTTAAACGCACATGGGGACTTATTAGAGCAAGCCAATGAGTTACTTAGTCACTGTCGTTGGGCTGACTCAAAATAACGATAGTAGAGCGCCATCACCAGATGCGCAGCCAGCAACAAAGCCGCCGCGCCGGTCACAAACATTGCCAAAAAATGGTAAACCGGCGTCATCGACTCGCTCCACCAAAGCGTGGTGAGGCCTATCAGCAATAACAAGAGATTTAACAGCATACATTGGCGGCAACGCCCCAACTTTTGCCAAAACCAGTCGCTCGAACACCGTTGACACGCCATTATCATCTCCCATTGTTAATCGTCAATCATAGCATGCAAAACGCTCTTTAAACGCGATTCAACGCAGCCTGTTTAGCCCAAGGACCATCGTCCTTTAGCTCATCGTTCAGGCATACCCACTTAATATTAATTTATTTCATAGCAAGAGAGACTAAGTGTGTTATGGGCGCAGCACTACAAACATAGACTGTTTTCTATGAGTGTAGCTAACGCTTATTAGTGATGAAAAATAGCACTCAGCGTCCTATTTAATATTGGGATAAAGTAATGTCGTCGCCAATTGCTTGTCACATTCAGAGCTCACGGCAGAACAAAGGGTAAAGACATGCCGTGGGCTGAGCTCAAATACGCCGTGATAGGTATCCCCTTGACGATGCTGTGTAGTTAAAGTTTTATTCAAGCGCAGTGAAAAAGTTCGCTGTTGTATATCAATTTTGTCAAGTGAGACACATTGAAACCCGATAAATTGCTGAATCTCACCAAACAGTGCTTTAAATAAACTCTCTTTGGTTGAAAAAGCCAGATAAGTTGCCAATTCAACATCAGCAAAATAGCACTGCAGCACTCGCTTTTCATCTGGGGTGACGATCTCATCCACCAAATTCAAGATAAACTGCGGCTTGATAAATTCCAGATCAAGCCCTAAACGGCGCTGCGGATGCTTCGCGCTAACAATCGAGCAGGCAGTTTGCCCAGAGTGGCTGATGCTGCCGATAAACCCTTCGGGAAACAGCGGCTCTCGAAAAACGCCACGAGGAACATGAAGTTCAAGACTGCCCGCTAAGGTAAGTGCGTTCAAGGCGGCTAATCGACCTGCGAAAAACTCGGCTCGGCGCTTACTTAGCGCATGTTGTAGCTCACTGGGACAAGCAATGGCATAACGCCCAAACCAACTATCTTGAAAAAATTCAGCCTGCCAATCAACTTGGCTAAAGAACAGATCACTATCGTGTTTGGCTACCCCGACACTTAGGGTCAAGCCAGGTTCAACAACGCGATTTGTTACACGAAAGTGCGGAGGGGATGGAAAGGCAAAGGTCGGAACAGGGAGCTCAATTAGCATAATATGGGATCTCTTCGTTAGATTAGCCCAAAGTGCAATGGTTTGTGAAGCTCCTACAACAGGGATGGTACAAACACGATAATTATACACCTATTCAATTATTTATGTTGCAATAATGCTCCAACACATGGGGAATCGGACCAAGCATTTCTGTCAAAACTCATGTAATGGTATATATATCACTTAGATGTAGCCTAACAATAAATGATCAATAGTTGCGAGTTGATGCCATTTAACAGCTCAAATTGGCATGATACATCGCACAATCATCACCCAAGCGATATGCTGGATTTATTTCTAAGCCACTAGGCCCGATAACCTACGCCAAGCGTTATTGTAATGATGTGACAACTATGAACGATGAAAAGAACCGACGCGGCCTGTTTAAGGCTGCTTTTTATGCGAACAATCGTCATCTACAGACCATTTTACCAACGTTGTTTACCTACCCATTACCACCGCTTAATTGGCAAATACTTCCGATTGCCGACGGGGATCATGTTGAGCTGGCCTGGGTAAACGCACCATCACCACTGACTCAAGTGATCATCATTTTATTACCAGGCCTTGAAGGCTCCATTGCCAGCCACTATATCAGTCGGTTATTAGCTCGACTACAACACACTAATTTGACGACTGTCGTATTGCACCACCGCGGCTGTGGGCCAACTATGAATCGATTATGGCGTAGCTATCACAGCAATGATCAATTAGGTCTGCAAGCGCTCGTTCGCCATTGTCAAACACGCTGGCCGACAACCCCTCTCTATGCCATTGGTTATTCGATGGGGGCAAATCTGTTGGCAAACTATTTAGCCGACCATCCGCTCAATGGCGCTGCGCTAATCTGCCCACCATTGAATTTAGCCGTAAGCGCGGCGCTTTTAAATCAACCCACCCGTCTGATTTATCGCCGCTATCTATTAAACAGTCTAAAGCAGCGCTTAAGCACCAAAATAGCTCAGTTTGCCAATGCCCCTATCAAACGATCCACATTAAAAAGCATTCACACTCTCGCTGAGTTTGATGAATGCTATACCGCACCAGCTTGTGGCTTCAACAGTGCTAACGATTACTATCAACAGGCGAGTTGTTTGCCAAGATTAGCGTTGATTGATACCCCAACCTGGCTATTGAGAGCAGCCGATGATCCAGTGGTTGATCCCGCACCAGAAGATTTGACCCAACGTTTAAGCCCAAGCATTCACTATCAGTTGAGTCGCCATGGCGGACATGTCGGGTTTAGTCAAGGATGGCGCTTACAGCATAGTTGGTTAGATGAAACGCTGCTACGCTGGCTACAACGTTCCATCAGTCCAACCATCGAAAAGGATTGATTAGCGCCCTAACGCTGCATCAAACTGCGCCCAACATTCCGTCATATCAATCACTGATTTGGTTTTGCGCGCTTCGTCAATTTTAATGGCAGTAAGCCCAGCTTCTAACGCATCGATGACTGACACCTGCAGCGCTGAACCGGTGGTCAAATGGCGGACGACCTCTTCGGCCATTAACGCATCCGACCCATAGTGACCGTCATACGCACTACCAGCATAAGTTTTATCGACTAATGATTTACTAGTTCGAGCATCGTGCACTTTGAAAAAGTTGCGAACAAAATCACCCTCTGCCTGTCCATCCGTTCCCATCACGCAAAAGCGGCGAAACTCATCGGGGACATTGAGATTGGCGTGAAAGCTTAATGTCGCACCACCAGCGAACTCGACAATCGCACTCTGATAGTCAACAATATCCGCATCGCTATCAAACACCGCATCAGTGCTCGACCAACCACTGGGTTTACTATGATAGACCTCTGATTCAGGTGTGATGTTGCCTCGCGGGGCATGTTGTGGGGTAAACGATTTGCGGCCACCAAAACTGGCAACCCGACTGGATCGCTGCCCAATTAAACCTTGATATAAGTCGATATCATGGCAACATTTTTCCAAAATATAAGGACCGGCATATTTTTCAAATCGCCGCCAATCCCGCATAAAAAAAGCACCGTGAAAAGGACGAATGTGTTCAGTGGCTTCAATTGAAGTAATTTCGCCTAATGAACCATTAGCTTTGCTACTCACTAAGTCACGATAGAGCGGAGAATAACGCAGTACCAATCCAACGATAATCTGGTCTTGGCCATACTGAGCGATTAATTTAGCAAGTTCCAAACTCTGTTGTTCAGTGGTTACAACTGGTTTTTCACTAAAGACCCGATAACCGGCCGCCAACCCCGCTTGAATATGCTCTAAATGCATAAAGTTAGGCGAACCCACCATTAATAGATCAAATCCACCAGCGTCGAGCATACTGGTTAGCGACTGAAAACTTTGGCCAGGATCAATCCCGAACTCTCGCAAATTAGGCAATCCTGCTGGTGCAGGATCATAATATCCAACAATGGTAAATTGCGGATCAGCCTTTTTAAACTCCTTGGCTACATGAGAGAGTCGAAACCCTAACCCTACAATTGCAACTTTCATTTTTCCACCTTATCCGTCACCCAGCGAACTGTTATGCCGATGATCATCCCATCGATGATGCGTTGACCTGCCACCCTCAATTTATTACATGTAAAAAAGTAATGTCAAATAAAAACAAAATAACCATTACCAATTTTTGGCATAAATAATTGAAAAAATTAATAAAAATAATATTTTGAATGTTGTTATTTTTTTTATAAAAACTAATTAGTATTGATATTCAGTTATTTTTCCCCTAATCTTCTAGCTATAAATCACTGACTTGTGCAGTGTTTTGGCTACAATGGCTAGCTCTATAGGAGAACCTCTCACTTGCAACCGCAATATTTTATTGGTGTCGATGGCGGCGGAACTCGTTGCCGAGTTAAGCTTACCGACCAAGTTGGTACTCAATTGGCTCAATGCATCGGCGGCTCGGCAAATATCTATTCCAATTTTGAGCAAGCCATGCAAACAGTGATGCAGTTAATTGACCAAGCCTTGCTTGAAGCTAATCTCCCATCAGCGGCCTTAACACAGACTTCAGTGGTGCTGGGTTTAGCAGGGGCTAATGTGCAAAGCGCCAAGCGCAAGGCTCAAGCTTATCCTCAGTCATTTAATACCTATCAAGTTTATTCAGATGTAGAGATTGCATGTATCGGTGCTCATTTAACCCAGCCCGGTGCTGTCCTGATTATTGGTACAGGTAGCCAAGGTGTCTATTGGGATTCTCAGCAATTCCATTGCATTGGTGGCTGGGGAATGACTATTTCGGACCAAGGATCAGGTGCACAATTAGGATTAAGTGCAGTGCGTTTAGCGCTGCAAGCACACCAAGATCTGCTCAGTCAGACGTTATTCACTCAACAAATTATGGCGAATTTTTCCCACTCACCTGAACAATTACTCAAATGGAGTTGCCAAGCTACACCTGCCGATTGGGGCCAATTTGCGCCAGTCGTTTTTGCGCATGCTGACACAGATAAACATGCCCGTGCACTAATTCGTCAAACCGCGCGGGAGATTAGCACCATGCTGGATTACTTGACCTGCAACAACGACATACCCGTTGCGTTAATGGGAGGATTAGCCGAACCGATTCTTCGCTGGCTTCCCACAACGCTTCAAGCTAAAGTAGTGCCCCCCCAGGAAGATGCGCTAACTGGGGCACGCCTGTTAGCCGGAAGTCCAATAGCTAATGCGCAGCGCGCCAGCTGAATTGGTCAAATTTCAACCTATCGATAAGAATATTTGGATAACCTTGATGACGACACCTTCAATCACAACACGCATCTTGCGCTTAGTTGTTGAGCGGGCCCCAATTAGTCAATCAGGCCTAAAAACACTAAGTGGTTTAAGTATGTCAGCAGTCTCTCAGGCCACGAATCGACTGCTATCCAAAGGTCTCATTCAAGAGTTAGGTTTACGCCGTGTCTCGATGGGGCGTCCCAAAATGTTACTTGGACTCACACCTGATTATGCCAATGTGATCGGCGTGCAGCTCAACGCTGAGCGTAATCTGATCATTATGACCGACCTAAGTGGGAATTTAATTAGTGAGCAGCAGCTTCCCTCTGGCGAGTTATCGCCTAAACAGTTGAGCGATGCATTGGCTAAATTTTTAAATACCAATCGCGACAAGCATATCGGAGCAATTGGTCTGGCCATCTCCGGTCTAGTGGACCCTATCAGTGGTGAATGTCTTCGCTCGACCGTACTTCGTTGGACTCGCGTGCCTATCGCTCAGCAGTTAATGGAGCGTTTTAACATTCCGGTTTATATCGAAAACGATGCGAATGCAATGGCTCAAGCAAGTTTGGTTTTTGGTCAACTTGGGCAAGCAAAATCAGCAATTATTGCCACATATGGGCAAGGAATTGGTGCGGGTATTATCATCAATCGTCAACTTTATCGGGGTAACCACGGTACTGCAGGTGAAATAGGAAGTGCATTATTAGCGGATGGCTCAGGGAACGTACTCGAAGATGTCGCATCAACCAAAGCGATCTTAAGTCAGTTGGCAGATGATCCCTTGCTTAAGGCGCCGCTGCACCACCTACAAGAGCTTGACCACCAACCCAGCGAGCTGGCTCTCGAAGTGCTCACCCATGCGGGCCATCATCTAGGTATTGCTCTGGCAAATTTGGCCACTGCTTTTGATCCAGAAGTCGTTTATCTAGTCACTGAGCCACAGATGGCTTCTCGAATTTTACTCGACCAAGTGGCTCAAAGTTTTCAGCAATTTCGCCTTAAACTTGCTCCGCAGTTAACTCCGTTGCAGTTTATTACAGAATCGAGAATGTCAGCCCAAGGTGCAGCCGGGCTTGCTGTCAATCGACTGATTGATGAGCTCTCAAGCGAGATGTAAATGTGACTTAAATGGTCTCATCTCACTTCGCACCTTAATTATTTTAAAAATCGAATAGATAGATATTATTGGCAACCCGCCGTCATTTGACTTATATACTTAATCGATCCCTCTTTTTTACTGCCAGCTAATTTTGATAGCTGGCTTGTCTCCCTTAAATCATCACCAACTTCTCTAGCAGATCCACGCGAATCAAACAAACTCATCATCGCCGACAGCAAGCAGGAGTGAGGCTCACCTTGAAAGTTGAATATTTTAGTCTCTCACCCCAACATGCTGTTATGAATTAACGCACTCTTGCACCTTCAGCATCAAACAGTAATACCTTTTGCGGATCGATGGCAAGCCTCAACGAGGCATGCGTATTAAGTGAGTCGGCATGGCGATCTTCGAGCACAAACATCGCCTCGCTACCGATATCTAAATAAAGATAATTGGTATGACCGAGACGCTCTGCGTAGGCGATAGTAGCCTCAAAGGCGTTTATTTGCTCGCTTGGTGCTTGACTAATTACATGTTCGGGACGAATACCAAGTGTTAATTCGGTGCCTTCCGCTACTGTCGAGCCCACCTCACAAACTAAGCATTCGATACCGAGTTCAGCCACCTCTACTTGCAACTGCGTACCGTTACAGGCCCTGACTCGAGCTCGCAAAAAGTTCATGCGCGGAGAACCGATAAAACCTGCCACGAAGATATTATCAGGATCGTGATAAATGGCGAGCGGCTTACCCACTTGTTCAATTTGACCATCACGTAACACCACAATGCGGTCCGCAAGGGTCATCGCCTCAAGCTGGTCGTGCGTCACATAGATCATGGTATTGCCCAATGCTTCATGCAATTTGGCGATCTCAATACGCATCTGCAACCGCAGCTCAGCATCTAAGTTCGACAACGGCTCATCAAATAAGAAGATTTTGGGTTCTCGTATTATCGCCCGACCTATTGCAACGCGCTGGCGCTGACCGCCTGAAAGCTCGCGTGGCAGACGCTCAAGCAGCTCAGTTAAATGCAGCTTTTTCGCCACATCGCTCACCTTGCTGGCCACTTCATCTTTTCTTTTTTTAGCCATTTCAAGAGGATATGCCAAATTCGCGCGCACGCTCATATTTGGATATAACGCGTATGATTGAAACACCATTGCGATCCCACGATCGGCCGCATTTTGCGCCGTCATATCCTGCTCATCGATCCAAAGCGAGCCATCACTAATGGTCTCTAAGCCTGCAATCATACGCAATAAGGTTGATTTACCACAGCCTGACGGGCCAACAAAAACGATGAACTCACCATTTTCAATAGTAAGATCAATTCCATGGATAACAGTGTGCTGATCAAAATTTTTCTTTAATTGTTGTAACGCTAAATTGGCCATCTTATTCCTCGTCTAAACGCTGCCCCATATAAATAGCGTGGCTGCGCAAAATGGTCTCAAAACCGACTTTTTCGTAGAATTGGCAGACTCTTTCATTGGCTAAATTCACGCCAAGATGCACCCCATCAACACCCGCTTCTTTTAACGCATGGAGTTGATGGGCGATCAGCTTCCGTCCCCATCCCCCTGCCTGTGCTTGAGGCAGCAAATTAATATGTAAATGCGCAGGCCAGCGTTCTAATAACTCGGGACTTGCCCCTGAAGGATGTCGAATCTGGCCGAGAACTTTGTGATCCCAAAGCGCCATTTCTTCACGCTCGGCATATTGCGCCTTTAACTTAGGCCACCACTGCTTAGCCAGCGTTTGCTCATAATGCGCGGTATCTGCTGTTGCGACGACATATCCAACAACTTGCTGGTTCATTTCTAATACAAACGCAAATTGCGGCTCAAAGAGTAAATAAGGGATCACATAAACTTGACCAGGATACTCATGATCACTATATAAACCTGTTGCATCGTCTCCAGCCTTCGCCGTCTGCAAACAAATCTGGTAAAGCATTGGCCTATCGGTTAGCTTGGCATGGCGAATAAAGGCGACTGGCTGATCCATCGGGCAACTCCTTACACCGTCAGTAAATGGTGATGAATAAATCATCAAACTTAATTTTCAGTAAATAATAAATATGATTTCCATGCAAGCGTTATTCACTTCGATAGCTGTATTTACAAGATCAATTCGCCGCAACAAACCTGTTGGCCGACTTTAACAAACAATAACGAAGAGTTGATCCATCCAATGAGCTCAACAAGATGCCCTCAAAAAACAGATTTATAACCTATTATTGATATAAAATTAGTTGAATAATCTATTATTATCCCAATCAATTAGTTTTTAATATCCTCACCAAATGATTGTTAATTTTTTGTAGCACAATAAATTTGCTGGCAAGATATGTCTTAATATTTTTCGATCCAGATCGAAATACTAGAATGTGAGAGAGAAAAACAACTTTACTTTATATATAAAAATAAGTAAGTCTATATGGAGAACGTCTGGGATACTTGATGCGATACGACCATCCAACGACGACCACCCATCATGGAACTTGATGAACAGGGGATATAATCATGCCAAAGCCACAAAATATTCATAACTGGATACGTTACACCAGCTTATCAATAGCCACTTTAGTGGGGGTTGCAGTCATTCCAGCAGTGCACGCAACCTCCATTGAACTAAAAGAGTGGGATATTTATAACTATCCTGAACAAACTGCCGTAATCAACCAAGCGATTAAAGATTTCACCGCGCAACACCCTAATATCAAAATCACCCGCTCTGTCCATTCCTTTGAGGATATGCGTATTCCACTCAAGTTGGCGCTCTCATCAGGGGGCGGTCCACAGGTGGCACAAGTTAATCAGGGGGGAGGCGATATGGGAGCCTTAGTTAAACAACAGTTGTTAGTCCCAATGGATAGCTATGCAAAACACTATCATTGGACTGAACGCTTTCCGCCTTCTATTTTAAAGAGCAATCGATGGTCAAAAGATCTTAAATTTAGTCAAGGCGAATTATACGGTGTGGCCAGTTTAGGCGAGATGGTTGGTTTTTATTATAATCAAGCAATATTAGATAAGGCCGGAATCAGCGTTCCCAAGACGATGACACAGCTGAACCTTGACATGGCTAAACTGAAAAAACAGGGCGTGGCGCCGATGATGCTAGGCCTGTTGGATGGCAATGCTGGCCAGCAAATGCTGAGCGCCTTATGGCAAGACCAGATTGATAGCAGTCACCGCGCTACCCTTGATAAACTCATTTATGACCAAGGCGGCACATTCCACAATCCCAAATTAATGAAAGCTGCAAAACTAATGCAGTCATGGGCCAAAAAGGGTTATTTCTTTCAAGGTTTTCAAGGGATTGGCCATGATGATGCGGCCACCTTATTTCAAAGTGGCCAATCAGCATTCTTTATTAGTGGGACATGGTATATGGGGCAGTTCAAGGCGAATAAAGATATCCATTTTGCCGCACTTCCCAAATTTGCGGGCGTCCCGCATCCATTAATTGAAGGGGGGACCGATTTGCCATTCTCCATCACCACCGCCGCTAAAACCAAAGCGCAACGTGATGCAGCAGCTGCATTTATCAACGAGTTAGTGTCTGACAAAGTTGCTAATGCGTGGTTGCAACATGGCTTTTTAGCCGCCGCAGTGGCCAAAAATGCCAAGCTTCCAGCCGATAACCCTTTGTTAGGCGATGTCTATCGAGTTTGGGTAACGGTAAATCAAAGCAATGCATTGGGCCATTATATCGATTGGGCAACGCCAACCATGTTAACCACGATTAATCAAAGCGTACAGAAGTTAATGGGTGGACGAATGACTCCGAAGCAGCTGACCGATGTACTCGATAAAGACTACCAAAAATATCTCGCATCACTCTCTCATTGATTGTTGAGACAACTCAGCTCACAGCAAGGTGGGCTGAGTTCGATAGAAGGAGTTGCATCAATGCTCAATGGCTCGTTATTAAAAAACTCGCTGTATTTACTGCCAGCACTACTTATCTATAGCGTATTTTTGCTTTTTCCATTAATAGCCTCATTATTGGTAAGTCTAACCGCCTGGGATGGTAGCGGCTGGCCAATTTTTGTTGGACTGCAAAATTTTGTGACTATTTTTGGTGATTACCAATTTTGGGTCGCGGTAGGAAATAATGTCATCTTGATGCTGTTCTATACGCTCTTCCCTATTGCTCTTGGATTAGCGCTGTGCAGTTTTTTGAATGAACTCAAAGGGACTAAAGAGTTGACGCTATTAAGAGCACTCTTTTTCCTTCCCTATATTATGCCGATGGCGGTACTGGGGGTAGTCTGGCGCTGGTTATACAACCCAGCATTTGGCCCCATTGATCAATTTTTCCGATTCATTGGCATGCCTCAACTGGCTATCGCTTGGTTGGGGAATTTTACTTGGGCACTCCCCGCAACAGGTATGGTTGCCGTCTGGTATTTTTTTGGCTTCTGCTTAGTGTTGTTTATGGCCGGGATCCAACGCATGGACCCATCCATTCATGAAGCGGCCGAACTAGATGGTTCATCACGCTGGCAAAAATTTAAGCGGATCACCCTGCCCGGACTTCGTCCTGAGATCAAAGTGGCCTTAATTTTAACAGTGATCGCCAGCCTAAAAGCCTTCGACCTTATTTATGTGATGACGCGTGGTGGCCCGGGGACTTCCACGTTAGTTACCAATATGTACATGTATCAGCAAGGCTTTGATCTGCGCCACTTTGGCTATGCCTCTGCGGTAGCCATCTTGAGTATGCTGATTATCTTTATCGTCAATGGCCTGATTCATTTTATGATCCGAGAACGCAGATAATGTTAAAACATCTAACTATTTCACGCTTATTTTTATGGCTGCTTGGACTCCTGACCGTTGCCCCATTTCTGATGGTCCTATCAGCCTCGTTTAAAACCCAATCGGAGTTATTCCAAGGGTTGTTCGTTTTGCCTGGCCATATCAGTTTGCATAACTATCTTGAAGCCTGGCAACAGGGACACTTTCGTATCTACTTCCTCAATTCAGTAGTGGTCGTTATCCCCGTAGTCATCAGTAGCCTTTTTATCGGGATCTTGTCTGGCTTTGCCTTCGCCTTTTTAAAGATACCCGGTAAAACGCTGGTCGCCGCATTGATGGCCCTGGGAATGGTATTGCCCTCGGAATCATTCATTATCCCGTTGTATCAGGAACTTCGCTTAATGGGGCTGACCAATACCTATTGGGCGCTGATCTTGCCGCAAATTGCTTTATCATTGCCGTTTACGACATTGATGATCGCCACGGCTTTTCGCCAGGTTCCAAAAGAATTGCTTGAAGCGGCAGTAATGGATCAAACACCTCGCTGGAAAATACTCTGGAAAGTACTGCTCCCCGCTATCGCGCCCACACTATCGACACTGGCGTTACTGTTGTTTATCTGGACTTGGAATGAGTTTTTGATCCCATTAATTTTAGTCAATCAAGATAACCTGCGCACACTACCGATTGGCATGATGTTCTTTCAAAACCGCAACACCATTAATATTCCCGTGCTCATGGCAGGTGCGATGATCGTCATTATTCCGTTAATCTGCGTCTTTCTTATCTTCCAGCGCAAATTTATCAGCGGTGTCACCGAAGGCGCGGTCAAATAACCCGCCCCATTATTGTCAAAGGAGTTTTGTCGATGCAGATTACTCTCGCAGCACTCGCTCACCACCAAGGCCAACAAGATGTCAGCGCTGCATTTCAACAAGCATTCGATCAGATCGCTCAAGCCGGAGGTGGAACTCTGATTGTTCCCACCGGACGATATCGAATCGGAGCATTACAATTACCATCGAATTTATATTTGTGGCTAGAAGCTGGGGCTGAGCTGATTGCCAGCCCTGATTATCAGGATTTTCAAGGTGCAATCACCCTATCGGTCGCAGAAAACTCGGATCGCGCGATGCTTTATGCTCGCCATCAACATAATATCACGATTG
The DNA here is from genome assembly GCF_046054155.1 of Celerinatantimonas yamalensis. Lineage (NCBI taxonomy): Bacteria > Pseudomonadati > Pseudomonadota > Gammaproteobacteria > Celerinatantimonadaceae > Celerinatantimonas > Celerinatantimonas yamalensis. The sequence continues at coordinate 257,161 of NZ_JBEQCT010000004.1, read as the reverse complement.
CCGGCCCTGGCCTTATCAATGGTAATGCCAGCGCTTATTTTGCGTCAGAACCGGATGAACAAGGGTATCGCTTGCCCGCGCCACATCGTCCTCGATTGATCGTATTTGAAGATTGCCAACAGATCCGACTGACTCATTTCACGATCATTGATGCCCCAATGTGGACCGTTCATTTAGTGAGTTCTGCACATATTTTTATCGACCAGCTAACCATCAGCAATGACCTGACCATGGCAAATACCGACGCATTAGATATCGACGGCTGCCAATATGTCCAGATCAGCAATAGCCACTTTAGCTCTGCTGATGATGGCATTTGCCTCAAAACCACCTGTAAACCCAGCGAACTACGCCGCCCGACCCAACATGTATTAGTGCAAAATTGCCTACTTCGTTCATACAGTTGTGCATTCAAAATTGGTACTGAAACCTTTGATGCGATTGAAGATATCAGTGTTAACAATTGCTCCATCTATGACAGTAATCGCGCAATTGGCATCGTCAGTCGAGATGGCGGAGTGATCCAGCGACTACAATTCAGTCACATTAACTTTGCTTGCCACCATGTACACCCTTGCCATTGGGGTAAAGCAGATCCTATTTTTATCTCCTGTCGCCATCGCGATCCAGCGATCGCCCCAGGAGCAGTTCGTTGGGTCAGTTTCTCTCATCTTAGCGGAACAACCGAAGGTGCCATTAATATGCATACCGACACCCCTGGCAGTTTGCTGCATATCTCGCTCAGTCACCTACACATGCAACAATGCGTAAATGACCAGTCTGAACAAGGATTGTACGATGTGCGTCCGCCTTGTAACCCTGACCAACCTACTGGCATGGGACTTGATAATGCTTATCGCCTTAACCCCAACACCGGACAAGCCTTTGGCGTCGAGCACTACCCCAACGGTCTGCCAGCCATCTATGCACAGGGGGTTGAACAATTGCATCTCGAACATCTTTTTATTGAAAGACCGCCTATTCTGCCGCAAAGTTGGGATGTTAATCCTATTGTGCAAACCGCACTGAGCGATGCGGGCCCACGTCGGTAAGACGCAAAGCTGTTACAAATCGATGAGTTCAGCCCTTGAGCTCATCGAGTCAACTCATAGAAGGGCCCCCTAGATTGTCTGCTTCGTTCGAAAATATGACTTATCCGACCATTAAGAACAACAACAGTGCGCTCTATACTAGCTTGACACTTCATTCATACAGGCATCAAAAATATGCAGTTGTCAATTCTCCATGCTCAGGCACACCGCGGGATCCTTATCGCCGTATCGATAGCACTTTTTCTGGCAGCAATGGATAGCACCATTGTTGCGCCCGCGCTACCCACCATCCAAGTCACGTTTAGCAATCATTCAAGCTGGCCTTGGATCATGACTGGTTTTTTACTCCCTATCGCTTTTATGGCACCATTAGTCGGCAGCCTAGCGGATATTTTTGGCGCTTTAACCGTATTTCGCGTCAGTATCGGTATTTTTCTTATCGCCTCGCTAGGTGCGTCGCTAGCCCATACCATGGCACTTCTCATTAGCGCTCGCATTATTCAAGGGGTTGGCGCAGGAGGGATTATCGTGCTCGCTTACACGCTGCTTGGCAGTCTCTATCCACCCGAGCAGCGCGCTAAAATGCAGGGGCTACTAAGCGCAGTTTGGGGTTTAGCCGCCGTCATCGGTCCTGTCCTTGGTAGCCTGATTTTATTAACATTAGGTTGGCGCGGGATCTTTTGGCTCAATTTGCCAGTGGGGCTAATTGCTCTAGCTCTCAGCCATCGGTTAAACCTTCCGCGTCACGTCAATCAGTCTAAGAGTTCCATTGATGGCTGGGCGCAATCGTTAAGCATCATCGCAATCGTGTCTTGGCTACTCAGTTTGAATGCGCCTTGGCCGCAACACATAGTCGAGCTAAACATTGTTGTTGTCGCAATCGTCAGTACGATCTTGGTCATCATTCGCATTCGCGCAAACCCTTCTCGTTCACCGATTCCACTAGCGATATTTATGCAGCCCTCGTTACGCTGTATGACGCTTCTTATGCTGTTATCTAGCGCCAATATCTATGCGACCGTCACGCTATTGCCAAGCGTGTTAGTCCACTCACATAGTATGCTTAGTCCCGGGATACTAATCACCGTAGCGGCATTAGGCTGGGTGGGCGGCGCGATCATTTGCGCCAAATTACTCAACACCAACAATCAACTGTTCATGCTGCTATCCGGTTCAGTCGGTTTAATCATCGGTCCGCTAGGCATCGCGATGTCACTCAACCAAGGACGATGGGCATTGCCTTGTGCATTACTGATTAGTGCGCTAGCAACTGGCATCGTTGCTGCTACAACATTAGTATGGATACAAAACAGTGCCCCGCCTTCGGCACTTGGCCGCTGGACGGCCGCTGTCCAGCTCTTTCGTAATCTCGGTTCCGTCTGTGGAATTAGCCTCCTAACAGGGCTTTATACACACGCATTGACGGCGCGAACTTGCTTTATCATACTGGCATTATTGATGAGCATGGGCATCATCTGCACCCGTTATCTCTTTACCAGTAAACGCCGGCAGCACGAATCCATTCACTGATCTAGGCGCAACCAAACAGTATGGCCCAGACGAGTCGCAATTTGAATGAGGAGAGCACGATGCTTGATGACATCTTACCTTACGCGGTTGAGCGCATTATTGATACGCAGCGCCCCATGTCAGAAGATTCACATCAGCATCCTCAAGGGCAACTAATTTGGATGCGCCGCGGGATGCTCTCTGGACAAACCGCACATCAGCATTGGCTCATTCAAACCAATATGTTGATTTGGATCCCGCCAATGATTAGCCATAAAGCTCAAAATCATCAAAGCGCAACCCTTGGCGTGCTCTATTTGCCCACAGAAATGACAAGTACCTGGCCCGCGCAAGTACGCCTGGTTGATGCCTCGTTATTGGCGATTGGTATTTTTGACAAGCTACTACAAAAAAAACCCGCCTCAGCACACACACAACATCTGCTCATCGATCTGTTATGCGATGAACTCAAACAGGCCCCACCCAGCGATAATCAGCTACCACTTCCAAGCGATCCGAGGCTTAAAAAAATCACTGATGCACTGATCCTATCCCCTGCACTGCGCCAAAATCTGACCCAGTGGGGGAAACAGGTTGGGGCGAGTTCTCGCACCTTGGCGCGATTATTTGTCAAAGAAACTGGATTAAGTTATCGCGTCTGGCAGCATCGCTTGCGCCGCGTTGAGACCTTAAGCGGTTTACGCGATGGACTCACCCAAGAGCAACTGACCGAGCATCTCGGCTTTAGCTCTGTCGATGCGTTTAGCCACTGGGTTAAACGTATTTTTCAAACCACCATTCGCACATTAAAGCAGCAACTTATCGACGGTCGTGTAACCGATACATTTCATGATAGGGATGATGAAATATAATTGGATTAAACTGCATCGATGATATGTTGTATGATGACGGCTTGATATCTTCTGCAATAGGTGCGTTGATGATTATTCCTTGGCAGCAACTCAATCAGGAAACCCTCACCAATTTATTAGAATCTTTTGTGCTGCGAGAAGGCACCGATTACGGCTCTGAGGAACTATCCTTTGCTGAAAAGGTCAGTGCGCTACGCGCTCAGCTTGAGTCAGGCCATATTGTAGTTGTTTATTCTGAGTTACATGAGTCTGTTAATTTGATGTCAATCCAAGATTTTAAAGCGCAGCAATCGAGCTCGATGAAGTAACCGGACGCCACGATACAGGAATCATTATGTCAACCAAACATCCTATCATCGCAGTTACTGGCTCATCAGGAGCGGGGACAACTACAACCAGCGAAGTATTTGCCCACTTATTTCGCCAGCTTCACCAACGTGCAGCTTTTATTGAAGGGGATAGTTTTCACCGCTATACCCGTCCGGAAATGGACATTGCGATTCGTAAAGCTCGGGAACAGGGCCGCCATATTAGCTATTTTGGCGCCGAAGCCAATGATTTTCAGCTCCTACATAATTTTTTTAAAGAATATGGTGATGAGGGGACGGGGCGTTATCGGCGCTACCTGCATACCTTTGATGATGCGGTTCCCTACAACCAGATGCCTGGCACATTTACCCCTTGGCAAGAGTTAGCAACCGATACGGATCTATTATTTTATGAAGGGCTGCACGGCGGCGTACTTTGGGAAGATGTCAATGTATCACAGCATGTTGACCTGTTGATTGGCATGGTCCCTATCGTCAACTTAGAGTGGATTCAAAAACTGATCCGCGATACAACCGAACGCGGTCATTCTCGTGAAGCGGTTCAAGAGTCAATTGTACGTTCCATGGATGACTACATTAATTACATTACGCCGCAATTCTCACGCACCCATATTAATTTTCAGCGGGTGCCGACCGTTGATACCTCGAACCCATTTAGTGCCAAAAGCATTCCCAGTGCCGATGAAAGTATGCTGGTCGTGCGGTTTCGTGGATTAAAAAATATCGATTTTCCCTATTTGCTACAGATGATTGACGGTGCCTTTATGTCACGCATCAACACCATGGTCGTTCCGGGTGGTAAAATGGGGTTCGCCATGGAGTTGATTTTACTGCCCATTCTGCAACGATTACTCGATACAGGAGAAGTCAGCTAGCGTTATTCGCTAATGCGGATCTCATAACTATGTTCAATCGGGCAATGTTTGCTCAGCATCAGTGACACTGAACAATATTTTTCCATCGATAGATCGACAGCACGAGCAACTTGTTTGTCACTGAGTTTAGCGCTACCTGTCAGTACAAAATGTAGATGAATTTTGGTAAACACACGTGGTGTGGTATCGGCACGCTCGGTGGTTAATTCAACGTAGCAGTCATGAAAAGGTTGCCGCGCTTTTTGTAAAATAGAAACAACATCCACAGAGCTGCAACCACCTGCAGCCATTAACAGCACTTCCATCGGACTGGCTGCCGTCTGGGCACCATTACCGTCCATCACCAACGCATGACCTGATCCAGATTCACCAATAAACTGCATATCACCAGCCCACTTGACTTTCGCTTGCATTCTGTTTGCTCCTACAACACACGACGTGCAATTTCAAAAGCGTCAGCTTAATAGAGCCCTTGATGAAACGCCAGCTTTGGATCGCTGAAAAACGAGGCTCGTGAGTGATGACTCAGATAAGCCCTATTTTATTGTGCAGATCCCTCTTGCAGCAATATCGCAAGCCGCTTATGCTATGAAGTCTAAGGGATTGCTCGATGTGCCCTACATGCTAGGGAAATATTGACGTTTTGTGATGGTTTTGTAGCAAATGGCCGAGAGTTGACCAGATAGCGCATCATCATGGTGATTATCAACACCGATGGTGAACGAATGCGGAATACATTCTCAGCAACCGCTGCCCTTTGGATTCATCTAAATGGATTTTGCCCATGGCTGTGACACCTAGTGCACACCAAGGCAACAAAGCATAATGATCGGCTACTTTTCGATGGATAAAACTCAACCTCAAAACGTCAACATACCCTAGGCACAATTTGAAATAAAACTAAAAAAATTAGAGGACTATCTATGGTACTCGGAAAACCTCAAACGGATCCTGTATTAGAATGGTTTCTATCGCATTGCCATATTCATAAGTACCCATCCAAAAGTACCCTTATCCATGCAGGTGAAAAAGCAGAGACGCTTTACTATATTGTGAAGGGTTCGGTATCTGTGCTGATCAAAGATGATGAAGGCAAAGAGATGATCCTCTCCTATCTTAATCAGGGCGATTTCATGGGAGAACTCGGTCTGTTTGAAGAAGATGAAACTTCAGTTCGTAGTGCGTGGATCAGAGCAAAAACGCCTTGTGAAGTTGCTGAAATTTCTTATAAGAAATTTCGCCAGCTGATCCAGGTTAATCCAGATATCCTGATGCGACTTTCCACACAAATGGCGCAGCGTCTACAAGTCACCAGCCAAAAAGTCGGGAATTTAGCATTTTTGGATGTCACTGGACGGATTGCCCAAACATTGCTGAATTTGGCTAAACAACCCGATGCGATGACCCATCCTGATGGGATGCAAATCAAAATCACACGCCAAGAAATTGGGCAGATTGTAGGCTGTTCGCGGGAGACAGTCGGACGGATTTTAAAAATGCTCGAAGAGCAAAATCTGATTTCTGCTCACGGGAAAACCATTGTCGTCTTTGGTACCCGCTAACCCAACTCATGTCGTTTCACGCTGACAGTGAAACGACAACCGTCCGGCGCCTATTTCAACAGGCGCCGCAACAATCTCTCAAGCTTTGCCCTACACAAAAGATAACGCTTTATCTGACGATTACACGCGCTCGCCATCTCGTGCCATAACCGCTATCTTGTCGTGATGCGAGTCACACTCGCCTTTAGCTAAAATGCGATGTCTATCAGACTTCTCAACAAAATCTCTGCTTACTTCACTGTTCATCTTGCCCAGAACCGCTACCTTGGTATGATAAAAAACATAATATTAACACATCATTAACAATAATATTAACCTACTCGCTGCCATCGCTTACGCTAAAACGTGAATCGATTGATGCCGGCGCGTAAGCGGAGATAAGCACAGTCACACCATCGCACGCCAAGAGAGGCCTTATGAATATACGACACTATCCACACCATAAATTACGCCTGTTTGTTAGCGCCATGCTTTTGAGTTGCAGTACAGTGGCCGCTCAGGCCAGCGAATTACAACTTCGCTTTGCATGGTATATGCCGCCTCATACTGCGACAGCCGAACAAGCTGAACTTATCGCTAAGAACATAAAGACTCTCAGTCACGGCCAAATTGATGTACAGACTTATCCGTCAGGCTCACTGTTTAAGGCCTCAAATATTGCCAAAGGAATTATGAATAACACCACCAACATGGGGATCAATGCACTGCATTGGTGGTCAAAATATGAGCCTGCTTTTGAGTTTGATACCATCCCTTTCTTAGTCCCTGATGCGAAGAGCTTATTAGCCAACTTGCATGGCAAACTCGGCCAAGACATTAATACTATCTTAGAAAAACATGGCGTTCGCATCATTGCTTGGGGCTTCTATGGTTATGCTAAATCCTACATTAATAATCACCATGCGATCATAAAACCCTCGGATTTAAAAGGGTTACGAATCCGCTCTGAAGGGAAATTGTCAGCGCTGTTCTTACAAAGCCAAGGCGCGACCCCCGTCGCAATCGACTCGAGTGAAGTTTATACCGCCATCCAGCGCGGCGCGCTGGATGGCGGAGTATCAGGATTATCTACAATTGTGTCGCGCAAATGGTATGAAGTGGGTAAATATGTCAGTGCAATTCACTATGTTCCGCTCATTTATCCGGTTCAAGTTAACTTGCACTGGTGGAACGGTCTAACCCCACAGCAACGCTCAATTATTTCAAAGGCTGCACAATCTTCAGAAAAATCAGCCATTCAATCGATTGAACATGAATACACACAGGATATCCAAACGCTTAAACAAGCGGGCAACCACGTGAGCGTGCTAAAAGGCGCGGCCCTTAAACCATGGATGGCAACCGCAGGCACACTTGATCGCAAAAACTATCTGAAGGAAACAGGTGCAACGGGCAAAATGCTATTGCAGGATATCAATCCCTCTTCAATCCATGGATAGCGAGCACCGGCATGGTTACTCAGTCAGATCAAACATCGCACCGGGGCCAGACGGGCCCTTTTCGTAAACTTGAGACAGGCTGCGCTCAGGTCGCAAAGTGGGCAGGCTTAGTTAGCGGGACATCATTAATCTTACTGAGCGTCTCGATCATCATGGGTATTGCATTGCGAGTGTTCAAACTTGATAACTCTTGGACCTATGATTTAGATCTCTTCTGCCTACTTTGGCTGGCCTTTATCGGCGCGGTTAGCACGGCTTTACATGGACGACATGTAAACGCGGGAATTGCACTTGAGCATCTCATCGGACGGGGTCAATGGCTGATGATATTACGCTTTCTCATCATTATTGGCTTTTTGATTGTGTTTGCGCTCTCGGGCTACCGACTCACTATTGACAGTATCCAAACGCATGAAATCACACTTGATGTCGTGCAATGGCCGGTATGGATTGCCGAGATAGCGATCCCTATTGGTGCCAGTTTATGGGGGATAGCTGAACTATATAAATTTTTACGCGACTGGCGCCAATCATCATCGAATAAATCCTGAATGATTGGCCATAATGATTCGTTTAGTCTTTTTTGCTTTGTCTGTTGCAATGGAGCTGTTTAATGTCTTTCACTCTCATGAGCCTCACTTTAGCAATACTGTTGATTCTCGGGCTACCGATTGCCATTTCACTGCTGTTAAGTGGCATGATTGGTTATATGCTGGTCATTGGTATCAATCCGGGAATTGATGCGCTCGCTCAAACAGCCTACAGCGATTTAAACTCGTTTGTGATCATCGCCATTCCTCTATATATATTTATGGGGCAATTAATGCTCAAAGGTGAAGCAGGTAAAGATCTATTTGATTTAGCACATCGGCTCACCTACAAGCTACCCGGAGGGCTAGCCATTGCCGCGACTATCGCCAGTACCATATTTGCTGCGATTTCAGGCTCGTCAACCGCGACAGCCGCAACTATTGGCTCGATCAGTATTCCCGAGATGCGTCGTCGTGGCTATCCTCGTCGACTCAGCGCCGGCTGCGTTGCCGTATCAGGCACGCTCGGGATTCTGATCCCGCCCAGTATTTCATTTATCCTCTATTCACTGGTCACAAGCACATCCATCAACAAACTATTTTTAGCTGGCATTATACCCGGTCTGCTTCTGGCTGGATTATTTATGCTCTACTCTGTTTACGCCATGTATATGTACACTGACAGAGAGACAAATCGCAAATCGATGACAACGTCAGGCGAAGCCCCCTTACCCCAAATTAATATAGAGATGATTGGCAGTTTGTTGATTATTCCCGTCGTCCTAGGCGGGATCTATAGTGGCTGGTTCACCCCGACAGAAGCGGCTGGAGTAGGCGTTTTGTATGCTTTAATCTGGACTGCAGGGCTAAAACGAACACTGAGCTGGCCACAATTTATGGCCGCAACAACTGCCAGTGTGCAGACCAGTGCTATGATCTTAATGCTAATTGCAGGCGCATCGGTATTTGGCAACACTTTGTCATTGTTACAGATCCCTCAAGATGTGGCACAGTGGATGACTCATTTGCAGATGAACACCTGGCAGTTTTTAATCGTGATCAATATCCTCTACCTCATTTTGGGGATGTTTATGGACGCGGCTGCCGCCATTTTAGTCACCGTTCCGATTTTATTACCGGCCTTGCAAACTATGCATATTGATCTCATTTGGTTTGGGGTGATCTTAGTGATCAATATGGAAATCGGCGCAGTAACTCCCCCTGTAGGAATGAACTTATTTGTCGTTAAAGCAATTTGCCCCGATTATACCCTTACGGATGTCCTTGTCGGGGCACTACCTTATGCACTGATGGGGCTGTTCGGGCTGGTATTGATTATGATTTTCCCAGACATCGCCTTGTGGCTACCCCATTGGTCGACGCATTAAACTCAAAGTGAATAGTTAGCTATATTATCGAAGGACAAAAACGCAACCGCTTCAGCCAAGCATCGTGAATGAAGCGGTTATTAAATCATAGTGTTCGTGCGGGTTTATTGACGGATGAGGTAGTCAAAAGCGCCTAGTGCTGCGGAAGCGCCACTCCCCATTGAGATAATAATCTGTTTATATGGACTATGAGTGACATCGCCAGCGGCAAAAACGCCCGCAAGTGAGGTCTGCCCATGGGCGTCGGTAACAATTTCTCCGCGCTCAGTGAGCTCAAGGGTATCACGCAACCATTCGCTGTTAGGGACCAAACCAATTTGCACAAAGATCCCAGCAACATCGAGCAGATGTGCGTCACCATTAGTACGGTTTTTATAATTTAACCCTATCACTCGCTGGCCATCGCCGATCACTTCGGTGGTCATTGCCTGTGTCATAATAGTGACATTGGCCAGTGACTGCGCTTTTTTAATTAACACTGCATCGGCGCGCAATGTGTCACTAAATTCCAGCACAGTGACATGTTCGACGATCCCAGCTAAATCAATGGCGGCCTCAATACCAGAGTTACCACCACCAATAACCGCAACCCGTTTACCTTTAAACAGTGGGCCATCGCAGTGTGGGCAATAGGCCACACCTTTGCCCCGATAAAGCTGCTCACCGGGCACATTCATCTCACGCCAACGCGCCCCTGTTGCTAAAATGACCGCTTTACTTTTCAGTTGCCCGCCATTGTCTAAAGTGACTTCGATCAAGTCGTGCTTTTCCAATTTAGCGACGCGCTGTGTCGTGATCAAATCGACATCATAATCTAAAACATGTTGCTCTAAATTAGCGACTAACTTAGGCCCTTCGGTGGCACTCACGGAGATAAAATTTTCAATCGCCATGGTATCTAACACCTGCCCACCGAATCGATCAGCGACGATCCCGGTGCGGATCCCTTTACGCGCCGCATAGATAGCAGCAGCAGCTCCGGCGGGGCCCCCTCCAACAACCAACACATCGAAGGGCTCTTTGGTCGACAGTTCCTGCGCTTGCTTGACACTAGCGCCACTATCGACTTTATTTAAAATCTCGTTCAGTGACATCCGTCCCTGTCCAAATTCTTCCCCATTGAGATAAACTGTTGGCACAGCCATGATATTGCGTCGCTCAACTTCACTTTTAAAGAGCGCGCCATCAATCATGGTACTGGTGACATTCGGGTTCAAATTAGCAAATAAATTCAAGGCTTGAACCACTTCGGGGCAGTTTTGGCAGGTCAATGACACATAAACTTCAAAATGCAATTCTTGCTTAATTGAGCGTGCTTGGTCAATCGTTGCTACATCCGCTTTAGAAGGATGTCCACCGGCTTGCAATAGCGCTAATACAAATGAGGTAAACTCATGTCCCATTGGCACCCCGGCAAAGGTAACGCGCGCTTTCTCGCCTAGCGGGGCAATTTGCATCATCGGTGCCCGAAAACCATCTGCAGCCACGACAGTACACTTGATTTGATCAGATAATTCGCTCACTTCTTGCCCTAGGGCAGCCAGTTCAGCGGCTTTGTTTGATTGGTCTGTGAACACCTTAATCTCAATCGGATGAACGATATTTTGAAAATAGGTGTCGAGCTGTTTTTTTACTTTTGAATCTAGCATCGTAAGAACCATACCTGTTACAAGAGATCATCGAAGGTGACACAGCAGGCAGGCCAAAAGACCTGCCAGAAGTAAACTTAGATTTTGCCTACTAAGTCCAAAGAAGGTGCTAATGTTGCATCACCTTCTTCCCATTTAGCTGGGCACACTTCGCCAGGGTGGGCGGCCACATACTGAGCGGCTTTCACTTTGCGCAGTAGGTCTTGCGCATCACGACCAATCCCTTCAGCAGTGATTTCCATCGCTTGGATCACCCCTTCTGGGTCAATTAAAAATGTCGCACGGTCAGCAACACCTTGACCTTCACGCAATACGCCAAAGTTGTTAGCCATAAGATGTGTTGGGTCACCAATCATCGGATATTGAATTTTACCGATCGTGTCAGATGAATCGTGCCACGCCTTATGAGTAAAATGTGTGTCAGTCGAAACAGAGAAGATCTCTACACCACGTTTTTCGAACTCATCATAGTTATCGGCCAAATCACCTAGCTCAGTTGGGCAAACAAAAGTAAAGTCGGCAGGGTAAAAGAACACGACAGCCCACTTGCCTTTAAGGTCATTGTCAGTAATTTCAACAAATTCACCTTGTTTGAAAGCTGTAGCTTGGAATGGTTTGATCGCAGTATTAATCATGGCGTTATCCTTAAGGTTCATAGAATCGTATTGGGTTGACAGAGGTTATTCTATGGGAGATTAACGATTGTTTGAAATTGTTAATTTCTAATGTTTTGATTAATAAAAGCTATCAATATGATATGAATATCACATTTCTGTAATATTTAATTTACAATTAGTTAATATTAATGGGTGTTCTAGCGCCTTATCTTCTGTCAAAAAGAAGAAAACCATATGAGAATAATTGATTTTTTCGTCTGCAGAACCATCCATGACTTATATAGCAAAACAGCGATAGAAGAAGAATGTAAGGAGGAATAATAGCGCGCGCCTAATAGCGACACACGCCAAAATTCATGCTTATAAAGCGTTGGTACTATCGAAAATTTTATCCGCGGATGCTTCAACAAACCCTTGATAGAGTTGGCCAGACGCATCAGGATAACGCAGTGCAAACTCATAAAAACAGGATGGAATAATCGCTTGTTGATCGCTAAAACTGACCGCCACATGATCTGCCAAGGTAGATGATTGCTCTAGCATTGCCAGTTCGCTGCCCTTGATTTCCCCGCCACTGTGATTGAGTTTAAACCCTGCATTGACCAGCGCCTGATTCACTTGGATTAAATCATAAAAGCCATCGAGCAGATTGACATTAACCGTGAAATGATTGGCCCGATAGCCAAATGCTGCGACCCACGCCGCATACTCACTCTCGTTTAAGAGTGTGAGGTAATCGTGATAGCTCACCGACCAAGGGCGGCCACTATAAAGATGTGAGACGCTCCCCATAAAGCCGACCTTAACCTGCTGATACAGTTGCCCAATTATGCGCTGGGCTGTCGCTGAAAGCTCATTAACCTTAAGCTCGCTAATAAAGACTTTAGGGATCGATGGATCTGGATGTTGCAAATGACGCGCCCGTAATTTTTTGACGCCAAATTGATAATCTCCAGCATACTCAAATCCTAACTGGACAAAATGACGGCCTAAATCTTCTAAACCGATATCCGGTAGTGCATAGGTACGCAGCGCAATATGATCATTAATAATCGGATCACCTTGCCCGAGCAACTGCTGGATCGGCTTGGCACTGGGGGTAACCTCTAGATACTGCTGCCATAACTGGCGAAAAAGCGTGTCGATTGTCATTATTGCTCCACCATCAAACGTATATGCCATTGTACGTGATGGAGCAAAGGTAGCAGCATCCTCTGCCAGCGTTTGTGAACCCTTTCACGTATTTTTACGCCAGCAAAGGTAGCTATTTTCCTATTTTTGCGAGTTTTGCCACAAGGCATCCCATCAAACCCATGTGCCGGACATGGGTTTGATGTCACCATTAAAAGTGGAAGTCAATTTGGGTACGGAGCAGATGCCGCATCGCGTTATGATCAACGCTAGATGCTCTATTACGGCGCTGCACCGAGAAAAATGTTTCCCAAACCACATTTTTAAATGGGACGAAAGTTCCCCCTAGCAGCCAACCTTTGGCATCATTTGGCAGGGATCCCCATTCATCATCGTGCGAGTAATCGCCATACCGTTCAAAATCGATATAACGAACATACATGCCATAAGAACCGACTTGTTCAAGCTTCGATCCTTTATAATCAACACGATACTCTTGGCTAGTATTGTAATCATCGGCATTCGTTCTAACAAACGCACCACGCAGTAAGATATCGTCGGTCGCTTGATATTGCAGTTCAAAAGCGCCCATTTGGCTCATTTTCTGGTCACCATTATAATCTTTATTGCCTGCATAGGTGATACTGGCCGCCAGATTTTTAGTGATATTACCAGTGATATTCATCCCCGTTATCGTGGTTTCTTGACCATTCGGCATAGTCACCAAATCCCCCTGACGCGGACGCAGCCAATAGGCTTTTACATTCCAACTTGGCACGACATCATAATCCACCGAAATACCATCTGCGGCGTGACCAAATGGAACATTCTGAAATCCAAGCCCCCACCATTTAGTCCCAAGTGCTATGCCAATATTAGCAGGCTTACCTTCAACCCAGATCCGCTGAAAGGTGCCGTTTTGGTCATCACTACCTGGATCACCATTACGCCACGACTGATTGACGGTATAACCTTTGCGGGTTTCGCTTTGAAAATGAGCATCCCAATCATCCGACACTTTCATTTTCCCTTCTAAATTCATATAGAAGTGTTTGTTGTTACTCCCCGAGCCAATTCCATCTCGGTCATCAGAGTCATATTTGGCTCTTACAAAACCAGATATTTGAATACGATCGAGCTGTTCTTTCAATTTGTTGTATTTGCTATCACTGAGCGTGCTTTGCGCCGGTTTAGCTTCGTTCATCTTTTTAAGCTGCGCGGCATATTGTTCACGCAATTGACGCATTTTCGCAAGTTCGCTTTGATAGGCTTGTTGCATGTTATCTAATTTAGCAAGTTCTTCTTTGAGGGTTTGAGTTCCAACAACTTGCTTACTCTGAGCGGCCCATACTGAGCCTGATGCCAGTGAAACACAGACACATCCGAGCGCCACAAGCTGTATTCGTTTAATCATTTTCATACCAATTATCCTTTCGGTACCGTTTGTTGGCTTTGTTTTGATTTGTCCCTACAAGCACCTCGAGGGCAATTCATCTCGCAGGTTGAATTGTTAGGCCCATCACTACGTCGCTAGTACAGCGCATATTGACAGCTTTCCTCGCTTGCCTTGAGAGACTAGAAAATAATCAGCTATTAGGATGTGGTAGAGCGCACAGTTTTGGAAACCGGTTTCCAAAATTTCCGAATTTGTTTCACGAATTGGGATCAAACGCTAAATTAATCGCGTTAATGATTTATAGCATATTAGTCATATGCTGAGAAAAGCAGCCGCTGAGCAAGTCAAAGCATCAAGATAGGGGTATAAGATTCACAGCGATTCCAGTTGCTGCGCTTAGAGGCTTAGCGTATCCAATGACAGGCCATAAAGGACGTTGATATTTCAGAAACAATGTTGCAGCGAATGGGTAGGCTTTTATACATAAAAAAGCACGTGTTGTTATTTTAGATAATCGATGGATCAATAATAAAATAAACCAGCCAAACGCTACCCGACAAATAACGCCATTGGCTGGTATATTATGCCTAAAAAATGATCCCAGGAGAGAGGGTCTCCGGCAAGCTAACATGCTCTGCTTGCACGCTTGCAACCGGATAAGCACTATAGTCGGCTGCATAATAGGCACTGGCACGGTGATTCCCCGAATCACCAACTCCGCCAAAGGGCGCACTGCTCGATGCCCCAGTAATCGGTTTATTCCAGTTGATGATGCCCGCACGGCTACGTTGATAAAAATCCTGCCAGCGACTTTGATCGTCGCTTAATAATCCAGCCGATAGGCCATATCGGGTATTATTGGCAATGGCAATCGCCTGATCCCAAACTTGATAGCGGATCACCTGCAACAAGGGGCCAAAGAACTCTTCATCGGGAAGCTCACGCACCCCTGTGACATCAATAATCCCAGGCGTGACAAACCCCTTGTCAGCTTCAGGCTGGGTCAGCGCTAATAGTTGACAGCCGCCACGACTGACTAAATCACGCTGAGCACTCACCATCTGGCTAGCCGCTTTAGCCGAAATCATCGCGCCCATAAATGGCTGGACTGCGCTGTCGTACTCGCCAACCACAATTTGTGCACTCACTTCCAGTAAGCGACCTAAGATCGCTTCCCCTTGCTCAGTAGCAGGCACAATTAAACGTCGTGCACAAGTGCAGCGCTGCCCTGATGAGATAAAGGCCGATTGCACAATCGCATACACGGCCGCATCAATATCACTGACCTTATCAATGACCAACGGGTTGTTGCCACCCATCTCTAGAGCTAAAATTTTGCTAGGTTGTGAGGCAAACTGGCGATGGAGCAATTGACCGGTAGCCGAGCTGCCAGTAAAAAACAACCCATCGATACCAAGATGGCTCGATAATGCTTTCCCCGTTGTTACTTCGCCTTGCACCAAGTTAAGCACCCCATCAGGTAACCCAGCTTTTTGCCACAGCTGCACCGTTGCTTCAGCCACTGCTGGCGTTTGTTCAGAAGGCTTAAAGACGATTGTATTGCCTGCTAGCAATGCCGGTACAATATGGCCATTGGGCAGATGCCCTGGAAAGTTATACGGACCAAAGATGGCCACGACACCATGGGGTTTATGGCGTAGCAACGCCTGAGCATCGCCGAGCGGCTGACTTTTTTCTCCAGTTCGCTCATGATAGGCTTGCTCCGATATAGCCACCTTTCCTTTCATGGCATTGACTTCAGTACGCGTTTCCCAAAGCGGCTTGCCGGTTTCTTGAGCAATAGTGAGCGCTAACGCTTCATGATTTTCTTCTAACAACGTAGCAAACTGTTTCACGATAGCAAGGCGCTGTTCAAATCCGGCTAACCACCATTGTTGCTGCGCTTTACGCGCCGCGTTAACAGCGGCATCAACTTGCTTTTCGTCGGCTGCGGCTCCTTCCCAGATCTGCTGATTTTTCGCCGGGTCGATCGAGACAAAGGCGCTGCCTTTACCTTCAATCCATTGCCCATTAATAAATTGCATGTTATTCACTCCCCATTCTTTATTTAACGCAGGGCAACCAAGCGAATCGGTTCACCGTCACTGACCCGAAGAGCCTTAGCTGTAGCCGCAGTCAGTGTGACCTCATTGCGTTTTAAGTTAAGGTTAACTTTATCCACACAGGCGCGAAATTGAGCTAAATCAGTATTGCTTAACAACCGTTCATCGCCACCAATGACATCACCGATTACGACCGTTAACCGCTGACTTTGTTGCACGGATTTAATATGGGCCAGTTGGCATTCAACCGTGGGGCCTGCATCAAAAATATCCACATACCCGCGATTTAAAAATCCTTCGGCTTCTAATAATTTTAGTGCCGGAATTGTTTTAGGGTGAACCTTACCGATGACTGCTTGGGCGGCTTTTGATAATAAATTCACATAGATGGGGTGCTTAGGCATCAACTCGGCGATAAATTCTTTACGCCCTACCCCAGTGAGGTGATCAGCGGTCGGAAAATCCACACTAAAAAAGTGCTCTTGTAACCACTGCCAAAAAGGTGATCGCCCTTGATCATCACTGACACCGCGCATTTCCGCTATCACTAACGGATTAAAATGTACACCATGTTCTGCCAACATTAAAAAACGACATTTTGAGAGCAACCGACCATTATTGCCACAACGAAAAGCTTCACGTAAAAACAGGGTACAAAGCTCGGTCACACCCGTATAATCATTGCCTAGCGTTAATGTTTCTACCACGTTATAGACATTTAAACTACGAGAAGCATGCACCACTTTGCCTAAATGATAGGTATAAAATGGATTGCTCAACCCGACTGCCGAGTCGATAGCCGTAGTTCCTACAACTTGACCCGTTTCGGTATCTTCAGCGACCATTAAAAAATAGCGCTCTGGCTGTGCCTCTGGAGCAAATGAGCGCAGCGAATGCGCAATTTTGTCATAAAGCAATGGCTCATCGACAGGCAGTGAGGTAAACCCCACGCCAGATTCTTTGGCCATCTCAAATAACGCCGAAAAATCGCTTTGTTTAATCGGTCGAATGACGAGCATGGATATGCCTCTCCTTATTATTGAGTGAGCGATCGCTAAGTTCTTTCAAAAGCGATCGCTGCGGCTTTATTTGGCGAGTACTTTGGCGACAGCTTGTTCAAAACGGCGCAGACCTTCTTCGACATCTTCACGAGGAATAATCAGCGAAGGTGCTAGGCGAATAACATTAGCACCAGCGACCAGTACCATGACGCCACACTCAATTCCCGCCGTTAGGAATTCACGCGCACGCCCTTCATACTCGCTAGTTAATGCTGCGCCCAACAACAGGCCTTTGCCTCGAATTTCACTAAATACATGATATTTTTCATTAATCGCATTTAGCCCATCTCGGAACCACTGTTCTCGGACTTTAACACCATCGAGTACTTGTGGCGTGTTAATCAACTCAAAGACTTTACTGGCGACCGCGCAAGCTAAAGGATTTCCGCCGTAGGTACTGCCATGAGTTCCCGGTTTCAAATGTGGGGCATATTCATCGGTTGTTAACATCGCAGCAATCGGGAAGCCGCCGCCTAACGATTTTGCGGTACTTAAAATATCAGGCGTCACACCCAGCTGTTGATAAGCATACAATGTACCAGTACGCCCCATACCAGTTTGCACTTCATCGAAGATCAATAAAGCATGATGTTGACTACATAACTTACGAACCTGCTGAATAAATTCAAGATCCGGTGAAACGATACCTCCCTCACCTTGCAGTGGTTCGATCATCACCGCACAGGTGTCATCATCGATGGCGGCTTTAAAAGCTTCAATATCATTGTAAGGGATATGTGTAATAGCGCCGGGCTTAGGACCAAATCCATCCGAATAAGCCGGTTGTCCACCTACGGTCACAGTAAAAAAAGTACGTCCATGGAACCCTTGTTTAAAGGCGATGATTTTGTTTTTATGCTCGCCAAAGGTATCAAATGCATAACGGCGAGCCAGCTTCAAACAAGCTTCATTAGCTTCACCACCAGAGTTGGCAAAAAACACCTTGTCAGCGAAGGTATTCTCAACAATTTGCTTGGCTAAACACAACGCAGGTTCATTGGTCATTACATTGCTTAAGTGCCAAAGCTTGTTTGCTTGCTCTGTTAGTGCACCCACCAACGCTGGATGACAATGTCCCAGTGCACTGACGGCAATACCACCGGCAAAATCGATATACTCTCGTTCTTCTTGATCCCACACGCGAGAACCTTCACCCCGAACTGGAATCATCGCCGCAGGGTTATACGTCGGCACCATCACATCATCAAAGAGTGCGCGAGTTGGATGGTTAACATTGGTCATTACTGTCTCCTTTGATACCGATGGCTATCGGCATGTCCATCACGTTAATGAATCATGGAATGGCTGGATTATTCCAAAATCTCCTACCATTGTCTGTCACAAAGATGCCACGATCACACGAAAAAAGTGATGATTAATCGCAAAAAGTGCATTAAATATCTATCATCAATGGTTTGGCTCAATCACTATATCAGAATGCAACACCAATAATTGCATAATTATTCATAACTTATTCATCCCAAAAATTATGCCAGTTATTCACCTAACCCACCTATTTCATTCGATTTATTCGACTCTAAAAAGTTATTCAGCAGCGTTAAACCCGATTCGGTGAGGATACTTTCGGGATGAAATTGCACTCCCTCAATGGCAAATTGGCGATGCCGAACGCCCATAATAATAGCTGGCGCATCCCCCTCAGCAGGTATCCAAGCAGTGATCTCTAAGCACTGTGGGAGTGTCTGCGGGTCGATGACCAAAGAGTGGTAACGCGTCACTTGTAACGGCGTGGGTAATCCGGCAAATACCCCTTGCTGGCGATGATGCACAGCGCTGGTTTTACCATGCATCACTTTATTGGCATGGATGATCTGTCCACCGAAATACTGCGCAATACATTGATGGCCTAAACACACCCCAAGAATAGGAATTTGACCGGCAAATTTTGCTATCAGCGCCAATGAGATCCCCGCTTGTTGCGGTGTTTTAGGGCCTGGGGAAATAACCAGATAATCGGGAGCAAGTTCAGCGATCTGCTCTAAGGTAATCTCATCATGACGATGCACTTCAACATACTCGCCTAACTGACTAAAGTACTGGTAAAGGTTATAAGTAAATGAGTCATAATTATCAATGATCAGCAGCACAACATTTCCCTGCATAACACGGCTGCCCAAACAGTGGCCACAACTACTCTTGCAAGTTAGAGCAGCAAATAGACCATCGAGCTTAGAGGCAGTTATTAGTTTATCGTAGAACACGTCAACGCCTCGGCCGTTATCACTTAGCCACTGACATTGAGGCATACTCATCTATCGGTTCTTTACTCTACCCCGTTTAATGAGAACTGTCATGTTTTGCAAAAGTGTCCTATGTAACAGTCACCTCACGCTCTGTTTACAAGTCATTCGCCCACTCATCTCTATGTGAAAAACACATATAAATCATTTTGTTATATTTTTATCGATAGCTGCTCTGTTGCGCACGTTTCACAGTGCTTGTTTCTTTCCAGCTATAGCCGATCGATGCGATAACTAGCCCTTCTCTTATAAAAGGATAAAAGAGTCAATAATCCCATCAAAATAGATAATCTATGACTACACTCACTAAAGTTTGTTGAACTCAGTGGCCTTCATAAAAATGAGACTGAAAAGCCATTTGTGATGTGGCTACTTTATCAGGGCACATTGATCAATGAATCACAGATATTCTGTAGCAATCATTCAAAGGAGTCATATATGAAACGATTCGTCCAAGCTGGGTTGCTCACTGCCTTACTCGCTTCACCAGCAGTCTTGGCTTCTCAAGGTGCGTCTTGGGGATATAGCGGAGCGACAGGCCCAGAACATTGGGGAGAGCTCAATAGCAAATTTATGATGTGCTCTGAGGGAAAAAACCAATCCCCCATCGATATCACTCAAACCGTCAAAGGTGAGCTTCCAGCCATTCATTTTTCTTACAAAGCCAGCCATATCGATTTGCTGAATAACGGTCATACGGTACAAATCAATGTAGAACCTGGCAGTTATATCACCGTCAACAATCATCGCTATGATCTAAAACAGCTGCATTTTCACTCACCTAGTGAAAATATGATCAATGGCCATAATTTTCCGCTAGAAGCGCATTTTGTGCATGCGGATAGTCAAGGCAATTTAGCGGTGGTTGGCGTGCTATTCCAAGAAGGCGCGGCAAATAAAGTTCTATCAGGACTTTGGCAAAATATGCCGATGCATGCGGGTGACCGCCGTAAACTAGCCCGGACTTTCAATCCAATGAATCTTATCCCGCTGAACGAAACCTATTATCGCTTTAATGGCTCACTCACCACGCCACCATGTAGTGAGGGGGTAAGCTGGATGCTGTTAAAAGCGCATACAACGATCTCTAAAGAGCAGGTGCAAAAATTCATAGTGAGTCAGAAAGGCCACAGTGATGCGCGCCCCGTTCAACCATTAAACGCCCGCATGGTGATTGAATAAGTGGACAGACACATTGCATAGCAATGTGTCTGTATTACCATTGCTGAGCTTAGATCCCGCTTGCCGGCACAAATCCGAGGACATCATAGACCTTCGCGAGGGTGATAACGGTGTGCTCACGTGCTTTTTCCGCCCCTTTTGCCATCACCTGACGCATTGCTTGTTCATCACGACGCAAGTCTTGATAACGGTTTTGCACAGGCTCTAGCATGGCCACGACTGCGTCGGCCACATCTTTTTTCAAATGCCCATACATTTTATCTTCGTAGTAAGGCACTAACTGAGCAATCGACGTACCAGTAGCGACCGAGAGTAAGGTCAACAAATTAGAAACACCGGCTTTTTCGCTTGGATCGAAATAGATCCGGGCCTGCTCATCCGAATCGGTCACTGCCGATTTAATTTTTTTCTCAATTTGTTTTGGCGTGTCATTGAGCAAAATAAATGCTTTAGGATTGTCATCCGATTTAGACATTTTTTTATTGGGATCTTGCAACGACATCACTTTCGCCCCAACTTGTGGAATAAAGGGATCAGGAACAGTAAAAACTTCACCATATAAATTGTTAAAACGCGTTGCAATATCACGGGTTAACTCTAAATGCTGCTTTTGATCTTCACCGACCGGAACCTGGTTGGCTTGATAGATCAAGATATCCGCAGCTTGCAGAACGGGGTAATCGTACAAACCCACATTAATGTTATTGGCATGTTTGACCGATTTATCCTTGAACTGTGTCATCCGACTCAGTTCCCCCATCTGTGTATAACAATTAAGCACCCAAGCCAGTTGCGCATGTTCGGGTACATGCGATTGTACAAAAATAGTGCTTTGCTGTGGATCCAGACCACAGGCCATATACATCGCTAAGCCGTCGTAAGTACGCTGACGCAGCAGCGTTGGATCTTGACGAACGGTGATTGCATGCAGATCCACCATCATAAAATAGCAATCGCTATGTTGCTGCATCGGTAGCCATTGGTGAATAGCACCCACATAATTACCAAGCGTCAGGTTACCAGATGGCTGAATGCCACTTAAAACAATGGGTTTGCTCATTAAAGATGATTCCTAGCTATTAGAGTTAGTGGGCGATGTTAAGAATGTCTGACAAAGCAGTTAGGCTATCCGCGACCCAATCAGGTTGGCTTTCGCTGATAGGAATGCCATAGTTATATCCATAGGTCAGCCCCAAGCTCGGACAACCGGCAGCTTTGGCAGCCAATATATCATTGCGAGAGTCGCCAACCATCAACATTTGACCACTGGATAACTGTCGTTTTTCAAGTATATATTGCAATGGATAAGGGTCGGGTTTGCGTTTAGCTAATGAATCGCCGCCCAAAACGATGTCAAAATAGTGATCCATGTGTAGTTGTTCAAGTAGCGGACGGGTAAACACATATGGTTTATTGGTCACTACCGCCATTGCAATCCCCTGCTCATCGAGCCATTCTAACGTCTGACGCACCCCAGAATAGAGATGCGTGTTCACACACAAATTCTGCGCATACAGGCGGTCAAAACGCGCCCGAGCATCTTGGTAGAATGATTCATCAAGATCTTCGGCGACAGTTTGTGAACCAGATAACGCACGCTTAACTAATAACTCGGCACCATTGCCCACAAAGCTATGGATTAACGCCATATCAAGGGGCTCGCGCGCAAGCTCTTTGAGCATTAAGTTAATCGCTAAAGCGAGATCAGGACCACTATTAATTAAGGTACCATCGAGATCAAAAGCTATCGCTTTAATTGGCTGTGAGCTCATACAGTCTCCAGTTCTTGGCGCATCGCCGCAATCGCCTGACGATAGTCGCTTTGATTAAAAATCGCAGAACCTGCGACAAAGGTATCTGCGCCAGCTTTCGCGATCTGAGCAATATTGGCACAGCTTACGCCGCCATCCACTTCCAGACGAATTTCTCGACCCGAAGCATCAATACGCTGGCGTACTTGCTTGATTTTTTCAAGCGTCATGGGAATAAATACCTGACCACCAAATCCGGGGTTGACCGACATCAATAGCACTTGGTCAATTTTATCCATCACATAATCAAGATAATGCAGAGGTGTCGCTGGATTAAACACCAATCCACAGCGACAACCATGCTCTTTAATCAATTGCAATGAGCGATCAATATGTTCGCTGGCTTCAGCGTGAAAAGTGATCGTACTCGCCCCTGCTTTAGCAAAATCGGGGATGATTCGATCAACGGGTTTAACCATAAGATGCACATCGATTGGTGCGCGAATACCATACTGACGCAGCGCCTGACAGACCATCGGCCCAAAGGTCAAATTAGGCACATAGTGATTATCCATCACATCAAAATGAATTTGATCAGCACCAGCAGCCAACACGGCACTGGCTTGTTCACCTAATCGAGCAAAATCAGCAGAGAGGATCGAAGGGGCAATATGATACGGCATTTTCATCGGGTCACCATCTATATTGAGGATAAGCGTACGATATTAGCGCAATTTAATCGCAGTCACCAAACTTGGTGCAATCGCTACACGCTCCTGCGCCGGATAGAGCGCGAGCAATTCGTCTACTTTAATACGCGCTTTCCCTTTACGGCTAATCGTGCGACGTACTTGCAAAGAACTTAGCTGAGCTCGGTGGTATATCTGGCGAGTGAAGGCCAGTTCATGATTACTGATAAGTACCGTTGCGCCTTGCTCTTGGCACGCTTTTTCTGCAAGTTCAGCCAAACGCTGTTGATCACCTTGATTAAAACCATCACTGGCGTAACTGGTAAAACTAGCAGTTGCAGAAAGCGGCGCATAAGGCGGATCGCAATACACCACATCACCCGCTTGTATTTTGGCAAACGTCTGTTCATAACTACAACAGACAAACTCGGCGCACTGCGCTTTTTGTGCAAAAAATTCCAGTTCAGCCTGAGGGAAATAAGGTTTTTTATAACGACCAAAAGGTACATTAAAACCACCACTTTTGTTATAGCGGCATAAGCCATTATAACCATGGCGATTTAGATACAAAAATAGCAGCGAGCGATAATAGGGATCGACGCTGCTATTAAACTCTTGACGCAGCGCGTAATAACTCTCTGGTTCATTATTAGTCGCAATAAAAAAGCCACGCGCATCTGCAATAAAGCGTTCGGGGTCGCGCTTTAGCAGATTGTATAGGTTGATCAAATCGACATTAATATCTGTCAACAAGTAACGTGGATAATCGGTGTTTAAAAACACCGATCCGGCCCCTAAAAAAGGCTCGACTAATAGATCGCCTTCAGGAAGATGACGGCGGATAGTCTCAATTAAATGGAATTTGCCGCCAGCCCACTTTAAAAATGCTCGGGTTTTCATCACGATCTACTAACTCACCAGTGCTTATTACTTCTTATTTAGCTCAAATTGAACCTGTCGAAATGACTTAATCAGGCTGTTCTGCCCTTTAACTTTGAACGCTTGTTGCTGCGCTCCGGCACTACGGCGGTCAGAGAAATCACCGACGATCACTTTATACAAAATCCGATTATTTGCTTGGAAAGGATAGACCCAAGCCGCTTCTTGATTTAATTTTTTGGCAAAATCAGTCGCTGCTCGCATCGAGCTATAAGCCCCTAACTGCAGTGTATAATGCCGAGGTGGTTTCGCACGCAAGACACTTTCAGTATCTTGGGGTTGACCACTAACCGCCGATGTCGAACTTGGCGACGCCTTTGGCGATACTGCTGTTGTTGATGGAGCCGTCGTTTGCGCAGCATTTGACGACGATGATTGAGTGTCCGTCGGTTGAGACTGTGCATGATCATCACTGGCCACCGTCGATGTGCTGTTCGCATTTTGATCTTGCTGAGCTTTCATTAGCTGATCGACCACTGCATCATCCACCACGACCCGCTGTTGACCAATTACTGGTGCATCTTTTTTATCGATGGTTTGTTCAGTCACTGGCTTTGGCAATATATCGGTATTGTCTTTAGACGAACTAGCTGTGCTCCCGTTGCCCTGATTGGCAGGATTAGCTCCCCCCGAAACAGTTGCATCAGCCGCTTGCTGATCAGTTTTGGTTGGTAACACCACTGGAATGTTAATATTGGCTTGCCCAGTGGCAGCAGCCTTTTTAGCGGGATTCGATGACCCGCTCAATAATTGCACGGCCAAACCGGCAACAGCGGCTACCAATACAGCAATAATCGCCCAAATAAGGTAGGGTTTACGTGGCTTACTCTGCTCTTCTGACATGATCCCTGCTCCTGAAATAGTTTGCTCAACAACCTGACAAATAGCACCGGGGTTACCCTGCGCTTGTTCAATACCATGGACTAAAGCTTGTCGACTCACAACATCAGCCGGGAGATCCGCTCGCATCAAGAGCTGCTTGGCTAATGTCGTGGCATCATACTCATCGAGTGGTTCAATATCCAATTCAAGCACATCCGTTACCGTCCATTGATTTTCTCGAGATAACTGCTGAAAACTAGTTGATGAAAACAACACAATATTTAATGGATGTTGGTAATTGAGAGGGTATTGCTCGATAAGTTCAAATAATTCAGTAAATATCTGTGGCGATAGAAATTGGGCGTTGTCAATGACAAGTAGTTGTCCCGCCACCGACTCGTTCATATTTTGCGTGAGACTATCCAACAGCCGATCATCTGCATTAAACAACGGGTCAGCCAACCACTGAGTAAGTATGCGCTCACGTAACTTCGCATCACTGTGCTCAGTATGAATATTAAGCCATGCTTGATTGGCAAATTCAGCGCGATCGAGCAAGCTCTTGGCAATGCTGGTTTTCCCTGCCCCCCCCTCGCCGTACACGACAATCATATGGCTGGAAAAAAGTACTAACGTTTCCAGCCGCTCTAATAATTGGTGTTGGCTAGATAATTCAACTAATCCGCCGCGGGGCATGGTCAACGAACAGCCTGCAAGACTCGGGCAATATCAGCTTGATCAAGTTGATCGGTAATTATAGCTGATCCTATAGACGTTGGCAGAATCAACCGCAGCTGCTGATTGAGTACTTTTTTATCACGCATCATATGTGTCATAAAATCGTCTACAGTCATGCTGCGAGGCGGACGAATCGGTAATCCTACTCGTTCTAATAACTGCCGAATACGTCGCGTTTGCGCACCGCTTAGTAAACTTTGATGCTCCGCACTAATCGCTGCCATCACCATCCCGACAGACACGGCCTCACCGTGCAGCCAGTTGCCATAACCTTGTTCCGCTTCAATCGCATGACCAAAGGTATGACCTAAATTTAATAAAGCACGAAGCCCTTGCTCAGTTTCATCTTTGGCAACAACCTCAGCTTTAATCTGACAGCAGCGCTGAATAGCATACGTCAGCGTTGCAGCGTCTAAACGCTGTAACGCTTCGAGGTTATCCTCAAGCCAAGTAAAAAATTCGCCGTCATACATAATGCCATATTTGATTACTTCAGCCATTCCCGCTTGAAACTCTCTCAGAGGTAATGTTTTCAGGCAATCAATATCAATAATGACGCTGCGCGGTTGATAAAACGCACCGATCATGTTTTTACCTAATCGATGGTTGACCGCGGTTTTTCCGCCGACGGATGAGTCGACTTGGGCAAGAAGGGTTGTCGGCACTTGAATGAAAGCAACACCGCGCTGATAACACGCCGCTGCAAAACCTGCCATATCACCAATGACACCGCCTCCGAGAGCAATGATCGTGGTATCTCGACCATGATTATGCTCAAGCAAACCGGTATAAATCTGCTCTAAAGTTTCGCTAGTTTTGTATTGTTCACCATCAGGTAAGGTGACCACATCAACCTGAAAATTCGCTAAAGTGCGTTGCAATAGCTCTAAATATAAGGGCCCAACTGTTTCGTTGGTCACCACCATAATTTGGGTTGAACGAAGCACTCCCTGAAAAAAATCGGGCTGACCTAACAGGCCTGGCCCGATTGAAATGGGATAGCTGCGATCACCTAATGCAACGGTTAACCTTTCCATAAGATTGATTTAAAACCCTAACAATTCAATAATCTGATTGGCCACCGCTTTCGCACTTTGATCATCAGTGACGACTCGATAGTCGGCAATTTCTTCATACATCGGCAAACGTTCTTGGGCTAATTGCTCAAGACGCTCACGCGGATCATCGCAGTTTTGTAGCAGTGGTCGACGTTTATCTCGCTGAGTTCGCGCAAATTGCTTCTCAATAGATGTTTCAAGATAGACAACAATGCCGCGAGCTGAAAGACGGTTGCGACTCTCTTTACTCTTAATACAGCCGCCTCCCGTTGCTAAGACGATCCCTTGTAACTGGGTCATATCATCTATAACAGTCTCTTCGCGAGCACGGAAACCTTCTTCACCTTCCACATCAAAAACCCAGGAGATATCGGCACCGGTACGGCGCTCAATCTCACTGTCAGTATCATGAAACTGCATGTGCAGTTGTGAAGCTAAGTGACGTCCAATGGTACTTTTGCCTGCGCCCATCGGACCAATTAAAAAAATATTTCGTTTTTCAGCCATGTTCTCTACATTAACAATCTATTGCGTCAATTCATCCCCCGCTGACAAACTTGCGGAGTACCATCGTAACCAACCTTTTTATTTTACCAAAGATCAGGTGCGCGATTATCTCAGTTTGCACACTGCTTTGGCAACCGGAAATTCAGCTGGGCAGATGCTTAGCCAATATCTTTGGCGATGTGACTATGGTGGGTGTGACAAATATTAATAATTCATTCTTTTGTACTTTGTGAATAGTATGACGAAATAGTTGACCAATTGCAGGAATATCTCCAAGGAAAGGTACTTTGCTCACTGATTTTTGTTTCTGCTGTTGATAAATACCGCCTAACACAATCGTTTCACCATTATGTAATAGCACTTGGGTTTTGATCTCTTGGGTATTAATCGCAACCGCCCGCCCAGTTGGCGTTTCAACTGTATTCCCTTCGTTATTTTGAGTGATTAATAGATTTAATAAAATGCCATTCGATGGGGTGATCTGGGGCGTCACCCTCAGACTCAACTCGGCTTTTTTAAAAGTGACTGAAGTCGCGCCACTGGCAGCTGACTCCACATAAGGGATCTCGCGCCCTTGAGCAATATAGGCAGGTTGCAAGTTCGCAGTGGTGATCTGCGGGGTCGCAATAATTTCGCCTTTATTTTCCTCTTCAAGAGCAGATAGCTCTAGATCGAGCATAGAGGCAGAACCAATATGGCCAAGTTTAAAGGCCGCTTGACTGGTTGGCTGCGCCACTGGCAACTGGATATTCAGCGCATCCATGTTATCAGTTGTCCCTATCTGTGGGTGTTTCATCGTCCATTGCACCCCGAGTTCCTTAGAAATATTCGAATGCACTGTCACCATTCGAGAGGCAATATCAACCTCCCGCACCGGTTTATCCAGTGTGTTAACCAACTGCTTTAAAATACGCATCTCAGAAGAGAGCGCACGAATAATTAATGTATTGGTGCGAGTATCCGCCGATAAAGTGCTGCGAGCAGACAAACGGTGGCGCATCGCTGAACGAATAATCTTGACGAGTTGTTTCACCTTCGCATAGCGAATTGGAATAACCGCACTATGAAGGGAGGCGATACGCGTCGCTATTTTGGCTTCATCAAGCTGCTGGCGCTGACGTTTTAATAACGACTGTAGCGGCTCAATAAACCATGTGTTCTGCACTCGACTGGCATGCAAACCACAAAACTTTAAAATCAATGCAAACACTTTACGCCAATTTTGCTGGTGCAAGGTTAAACTTATTTTCGGTGCAGATTGAGTACGCAATAAAACATCTTGACCGACTCGGTCCGCCAGCCATAACAAGAGCTTATCAACGGGCATCTGAGAAACATTGAGCGCAATTTGCGCCTGCGCCGTGCCAGTCTGAGCACGAATCACTAATTGGTGACGATGCTTATTGGCTTGTAGCTGAGGCTGCAACGCTCCGTTAAATTGCACGCTTAAACGAGCTGGATGAGTCCGCCAGCGCAGCTTTTTTAGTATCGGATGACTCTTTTTTAAGCGTTTTAATGCCAAAATAGAACCATGTACGGGTGAATCAAACCACAAATTTAACTGACCATTTCGGCTAACAGCTCGATAATGGGGTAATGTACCGACAAACTGTAACACCACTTCAGGCTGTGTATCGCGAGTACGAAATTGCAACGACAACGATTGCGGCTGAGCCTCTACCCGCAAAGCATAGCCGCCCCATATCAACCCTATCAACAAAAGTATTAGTGGTAATCTCGCGCCATGTGGCATTGCTGCGGCGTGACATGGGCTATCAGTTGAATGCTGTTGTGTTGAATGCTGAAAAGTCGCCATAGTGTTCCTTCTAATCGCTGACCTTGTGCAACCCAGCGATACCCTCCATTGGGTTGCTGCATTAGCGCGTAATGACTATTTCTCGTGTCGAGCTCACCTCGATAATGCCAATGATGAGGGCACTCTAAATGAGAAGCAGATAATGTTGGGCTATTGCGTTGTATTTTCGTCTTGGCAGACGCCGACGGGCTATCAATAGGTGCACGAGTGCCTGGCTTATCACTTTTCGTCATTGGTCGTAAAAATGGATTGCGAATCGCCCAAGTGGACTCGAAACCACATACCACTATCAGCACAAAAATCATCACACGAGTCATGAATGCGGCGACCAGTTTAATATCAGTTCTATCCGCAACATTTGTCCATCTGCTGTTTCACTGGCAAGTTTCAACTGTTTCAAGCGCTGCGTAATACCCAGCATTGATGCTCGGTTCAGCCACTGGATAAGGGGCCCAAATTGACCATCACCTATCAGGCTAAGCTGATGACCATGGATCTGGTAGGCTCGTAAGGTAAAAGGCAGATGACTCAGCCAATCAGATGCGAGTTTAATTTGCCCTGAGCGGTGCATCGATGAGCGTTGCCAAAGGCTATGTTGTAACTGGCGCTGTGCAGCACTGATCTGAGCGAGCTGCGCGCGACAAGCTAACCAGTCCCAACCTAATCCGAGCAGGGTGAGCATTACACCTAACATGATGAACTTACGCAGTGTGCTCTGTGAACTAATCATGGTTAAGTCTTAATTCCAGTACAAATTGATACTCTTGTTGAGTTGGTTTACGTTGTAGTTTCTTTAATTGCCCCACCCGCACCCAACTAAGTGCGCGTAATCGCTGCAAAAATAGCCTAGCTTGCAGCGCTTTGTGCACTCGCCCTACTAACATTAACCGCTTGCGACTGATACGAAGTTGTCGCAAATAAGCCTTGGGTGGAAGCTGCTGAGTAATATTCATAAGCCGAGTTGACCAAAATTTAACGGGATGTTTATCAATAGCCGACATGGGTTGGCCACGCCATTGCTGACGCAATTGCAGCTCATGATCGCGAGCCGTTGTCAATTGATGATGCAACTGCCGATTATGCAGCGCTAAAGTCCCTAGCAACAATAGCGACAACATCACTACCGACCACGAGAATTTATCGGTGTGAGGACGTGTAGGAACAAAGTTATAACCGCTCATGCGAGATGGCCAAAGCCGCACCGAACGCGGCTAAAGAGTCATCATGTTGAGCCCATAGACGCTCCCCAGAGCGGATTATGACAGGTGATGGGTCAAGCGATAGATGTTCCAAACTACGAATTTGTTTGAGCTCAATACCAGACAAACGTCGCCATAAAAGTTGTAATTGCGTTAAATAATGTGCCAATGACTCACCTAAACTGACATCGAATCGGCGCCAGTCCAATAATCGTTTATGTAAAAATAAACTCACCTCTTGGGTCTGGTTCACTTGGGCAACATGCAGCTCAGCATAGCGTCCCGGCCAAGGGGACTCAACGTGCCACCAAGCGTAGGCGCGAGCAAAACAACTTAAATCAATTCGCTGCAATGACCAATGTAGACGATGGCATAAGGTCTGTAACACCCCCAGTAAGCGCCGTTCAATCATCACAACTTGATACAATCCTGCCCCGAAACGCTGACCATCACCAGCCAACCAACGGCTTTGAACTAACTGCTGAGGTTCAATGATCATACCATTGCGCTGACAACGGTCAGCAATAACACTCGGCTGATGAGCTTGAACGGTCGGTAGACTAACCAGTGTGTGCCTAACGCAGCTTAAAGGCAGATTAATCGCCACCGAAACACGTCCTTTACCAATCGTTTTTTTAAGTTCTCTCAAGCCAGCTGCTAGCCATTGCGGCTTGTTCCAAAGCAGTTCAGGCCAACTTTCGTCACATCTAAGCGCTTTCGTAAATGGTTTAGGGGCGAGGCCAGCTTGCAACCCAACCGCACAAAGCTGATGGGCTTGCAGCTCAATCCCTAGATAGAGAGGTTTTATCATCAATCGCTCCGCGTGTGTGCCATCGATCTTCGTATTTTACTCATTAATAATATTTTAATCAATAGTGAGTAGGTATATTCCTTTATGCTTATTCGCTTAAAATAGGTCGAATCATAACCTCGCTTGCTTATATAATTGCTGGTATTTGCAATAGACCATGGGCAACTTGAATCAATGAAGCGACTAAAACGACTTATAGGGATCATGCTGCTCGGCGCCGTTGTCGGTACAGCAGGCGTTGGAGCAATGTATATCTATGTGCTGCCCGAACTACCAGATGTAAATTCGCTCAAGGATGTTCAATTGCAGACCCCTATGCGTGTTTTCACCTCCGATGGCAAACTCATTTCGCAGTTTGGCGAAAAACGCCGTATCCCACTGCCGATTCAAGACATACCGCTGAAAATGAAACAGGCCTTTATTGCTACTGAGGACTCTCGTTTTTATCAAAACCCAGGGATTGACCCAATAGGGATCATGCGCGCTGCGCTTAATCTCGTGCTCACAGGTAAAAAATCACAAGGGGCGAGTACCATCACCCAGCAAGTCGCTCGCAACTTCTTTCTAACTCGGCAAAAAACCTATATCCGCAAGATAAAAGAGATCTTCTTAGCACTGCAAATCGAGCATATTCTCAGCAAAGATGAAATTTTAGACCTCTACTTAAATAAGATCTCGCTTGGTTATCGTGCCTATGGTGTGGGAGCTGCAGCGCAGGTCTATTATGGCAAGTCGGTCAACCAACTGACGTTGCCGCAAATGGCGATGATAGCAGGTCTTCCCAAGGCGCCATCGGCGCTCAATCCGTTACATGACCCTATTCGCGCTAAATCACGCCGCAATGTGGTATTAGGGCGAATGTTAGAGCAAAATTATATTGATAAAGCAACCTACCAGCAGGCGATTGCCACACCATTAAGTGCCACCTATCACGGCGCAGAAATTCAAGTTCATGCGCCCTATTTGGCCGAAATGGTGCGCCAAGAAATGGAACAAAAATATGGTGATAAAGCCTATACTCGTGGCTTAAAAGTCTATACCACCGTAACTTCCCAGCGGCAACTGGCCGCTGAAAAAGCGCTGCGACAAAATCTGCTCAACTACGATATGCGCCACGGGTTTCGCGGCCCAGTGATGCATTTGTGGAAAGATGGTCAAACACCGCTCAGCCAGCAGGCAATCACAGATAAGCTTGCAACCTTGCCTAATTATGCGCATCTGCGCGCAGCCACCATCACAGACGTAGCCGACAAACAAGCGACTGCGATCATCAAAGGGGGACAAACGATCACCTTGAATTGGGATGGCATGAAGTGGGCGCGTCGTTTTATCTCTGATGATAAACAAGGCAATGAACCGCAAAACGCTCATCAAATCTTGGCACCCGGTGATGTAATCTGGGTATTGCCCGAAGCTGACAGCAACGATTATCGTCTCTCGCAATTGCCCGATGCCAGTGCTGCAATTGTAGCGTTGCGTCCAGATGATGGCGCTATCGAGGCCATTTCCGGTGGCTTTAGTTTCAATCAGAGTAAATTTAACCGTGCCATTCAGGCCCGTCGTCAAGTCGGTTCAAATATTAAACCATTTATTTACTCCGATGCCTTTGCCAGTGGGATGACACTAGCAACGCTAGTCAACGACGCGCCGGTCAATCAATGGGATCAGAGTTTAGGAACGGCTTGGCGCCCCAAAAACTCACCGCCCGTTTACGCTGGCCCGCTGCGCCTTCGCGTCGCCTTGGCTGAATCGAAAAACGTTGTCTCTGTCAGAGTGGTGCGAAAACTGGGTATCGACAGTGTCGTTCAGCATTTACACCTGTTTGGTTTTGCCAAAGATGAACTGCCACACAATGATACCATTGCATTAGGTTCAGCCTCATTGACTCCTATACAAGTCGTCAGAGGGTATGCCACCTTTGCCAACGGCGGCTTTTTAATTACGCCTTATTTTATTGATCATATTAGTGATTCAACCGACCAGATTATCTATCAAGCGAAACCCAAAATTGCCTGTAGTCACTGCGAGCATCCGCAAGTGCCACCGACAATAGTCCAGCTAACAAGTGAGCCTGGCAATCCACTCAAACAATGCCCGATTGACTATGCCACACCAGAGCAATTAGCACCGCGCATCATTTCACAACAAAATGCATTTTTAGTGGCCCAAGCGATGCATAGTGTCATTACTGGTGGCGGCAGTTGGGCGCATCATACCGGATGGAATGGTACAGGTTGGCGCGCATTAGAATTACACCGTGATGACATCTATGGCAAAAGCGGCACCACCAATGATTCGCGAGATGCCTGGTTTTCCGGATTTGGTCCCGGTATTGTTGTGACCAGTTGGGTAGGCTTTGATGATTACACTCGAAACCTAGGTAGCAGCGCTTATAACAATAATTTGGGCAAAGATCAGGTTTATGGCGGCGAGTTTGGCGGTAAAACAGCGCAGCCAGCATGGATTGATCTGATGCGCGCAGCTCTCACTGGGATCCCTGAGCATCAGCTCCCCACACCGCCAGGCATTGTTTCTGTCAGGATTGATGATAAAACTGGATTACTCAGCAATAAAACCGACTACACCAGTCGCTTTGAATATTTTATTGCAGGAACTCAGCCAACCCAATATGTACAAACATCGGGTAGTAATAGTGATAGTAGTATTCAGGATCAGATCTTTTAACGACCCGCTCATAAAGCGAAGGTTGTTAAACGAAAAACGCTAGAGGGATGAATTAGAGCACTCGCGCCGCTTAAGCGTCGTGGGTGCTCCATAGCATAGCGATTAGAATTGAATAAGCCCTTGGATAAGCTTGGCAAGTTCATTAAAACAGGGGCGACGCACCGAGTGCATCCGATAGACTAAACTGATAGTGCGCCCCGGTTGCGGTTCTACAAAGCGTTTATAACAAAGATCAGCGTGATCTTCGCCAGCCGGAGGGACGGCGAGTTCAGGTAATAACGTGATCCCACAATCAGCGGCGACCATATGTCGTAACGTTTCAAGGCTGGTTGCTTTAAAACTAGTATCCTCTTTGGCTCCGGCAGTAAAGCAATAACCTAAAGCTTGGTCACGTAAACAGTGGCCGTCTTCTAGCATCAATACGCGGTGGCCTTTAAGCTCTTCGATAGCGACCCGTTCTCGCTGATGCCACGGATGCATTTTCGGTAATGCCAGTAACAACGGCTCACGATACAGATCGATACGGCCAAAGCGTTCCATATCTGGTAAAATAGCCAAAATTAAGCAGTCTAACTCACCTTCTTCAAGTCCTTTCACCAAGGCACTCGTCTGTTCTTCATAGAGAAACAGCTCAAGATCTGGAAAATGTTCACGAATTGGCGGCACAATTTTAGGTAAAACATAAGGTGCAACCGTTGGTATCAGTCCCATGTGCAATGGCCCAGCAAGCGGAGCTTGATAGTTCTTAGCAATATCTTTAAGCCCTTTCACCTCCAACAAAATCTGCCGCGCTTTAGCCGCAATATCCTCGCCAGCATGAGTGAATATCACTTTGCGAGAAGTCCGTTCAATGAGCAATAATCCCAACTCTTCTTCTAGCTTAGAGATCTGACCGCTCAATGTAGGTTGGCTGACAAAACACTTTTCTGCCGCTTTGCGAAAATGTTTCACTTCTTGTAGCGCAATTAAATACTCTAAATCTCGCAAATTCATGATGATTTCCAGACGTTGAGTGGAGAACAAGGGCCATGCTGCGGCTTGCCATCACAAAGTAATGTAAACGAGAGGCGCAGTACCATCGAGATGAACGCCAATAATGACGTGTTCTATCAGCCATTATGCCTAGACTGATAGTTTTAAACAATCAAAATTATAGCTGAAAAAGATGAGTGGTGATTGATTCAGCCTGCTTCAAAGTGTTATGTTATAACAACTAAATAACCCAAGGAGATGTCCATGTCACTGCGCCGTTTGCTGCTGGTAGCTATTGCGTTAACTTTCAGTTTTTTAAGCAGTTTTGTTCTAGCTACACCTCTTCATATTATTGCAGCTGAAAACTTTTATGCTGATGTCGCCAAACAGGTCGGCGGCGAATATGTAAGCGTTTCAAGTATTTTGTCAAACCCTGATGACAACCCTCACCTGTTTGAAGCAAGTCCAACAATTGCAAAGTCAATCGCGCAAGCCAAGATAGCGATTTATAGTGGTATTGGTTATGACAGCTGGATGTCGAAATTACTGGCTGGACATTCACACCTAACTATCATTGACGTTGCAAGCTTAATTGGCCGCCAAGACGGAGATAATCCACATATTTGGTATGACCCACACACCATGCTGACCTTCGCATTAGCGATTAAACAGCAGCTTATTCGGTTAGACCCCGCGCATCAGGCATCTTATCAACATAATTGGCAACAGTTTGTTGCATCTATGCATCCTATTTTAACCGACATTGATAGCCTGCGTCAGCGCTATGCGGGGACCGAAGTAACTGCCACTGAACCGGTCTTTGGCTATATGTTTGCAGAACTTGGATTTAAGGTGCGTAACCTTGGTTTTCAGATGGCAGTGATGAATGATACCGAGCCTTCCATTAGCCAAATGAAAGGCTTACATAACGATCTGATTGAGCACAAAGTTGCTTTCTTACTGTATAATCTGCAAGTCTCAGACCCAATGACAGAACAGTTGAAGACACTTGCGCAAACTCACAAAGTTGCTATTGTTGGTGCCACCGAAACGATGCCTAAAGGCATTCACTATCAACAGTGGCTCAAACAAGAATTGGATGCTGTGCAAAAAGTACTTAAAAAATAATGACTAATCTTGCTGTATCCGCAACTGACCTAAGCCTCAGCTTAGGTCACAGGCAACTATTCCATTGCGAGCACCTTGCTATTGAGCAAGGTGCTTTCGTTGGCCTACTCGGCGGCAATGGTGTGGGTAAAACTACTTTTTTACGGATGTTACTGGGACTACAAAAAGCTCATTACCATCATCTCGATGTATTAGGCAAACCCTGTAATGAAGGCAATGCGGCGGTCAGTTATCTGCCGCAGTTAAAAGCCCATAGTAGTCGCTTAGCCTTGTGTGCTGACTCATTGTTTCAATGTTGGCGACCACGTCATGTCAGTCGAAAACAGTGGCAACAACGAATTGACTATGCCATTGACCAAGTCAACGGTTTAAGCCTTGCCAAACAAGCCATGGATACACTCTCAGGGGGCGAGTATCAGCGCTTAATGCTAGCTCAGGCCTTACTCAATGAACCGAAGTTATTATTGCTCGATGAGCCGTTAGTTGGACTTGACCCAAATCGTCAATATCGCTTAGTGGAACTTATTTCTCACTTTCAGCAAGACCTCGGCGTGACTGTCATCTGTTCTACCCATGAATTAAACCCCTTTATCAACCATTTTACCTCGGTATTGTTAATTCATGAGCAGCTATTGCGCCAAGGTAAAGCGACCGAATTACTCACCAGTGATACCTTAAGTGAACTCTATCACTGCCACTTGCATGTGATCACCCACCATGGTCGCCAACATCTGATTGCTCATCCGGATTCTGATTTATATGTTTGATTACTCATTCATGCGTAATGCATGGTTGGCGACAACTTTTATTGCGCTATTAGCGGGCCCCATTGGTTATTTTTTAGTATTGCGCGGACAAAGCTTTGCTGGCCATGCTTTAGCCCATCTCGGTTTTACTGGTGCGAGTGCCTCGCTATTTTTAGGCGTCACACCCTTTTCTGGCGCGCTCATTGCCACAGTAGCCGGAGGCATTATTATCGGCTTTTTAGGCAACCGCTTAGAGCACCGTGATGTAGTGATAGGGATTGTCCTCTCGCTGGCATTAGGGTTGGGATTACTGGCACTGCATTTTTACACCCAATTTGCCACGCAAGCCAATAGCCTATTATTTGGCAATGTGTTAGCCGTGAGCCATACCATGGTGATCC
This sequence comes from Celerinatantimonas yamalensis, assembly GCF_046054155.1. NCBI lineage: Bacteria > Pseudomonadati > Pseudomonadota > Gammaproteobacteria > Celerinatantimonadaceae > Celerinatantimonas > Celerinatantimonas yamalensis. The sequence goes on along the minus strand of NZ_JBEQCT010000004.1, from coordinate 219,983 downwards.
GCTTAATCGTGCTCAGTTGTATCTGTGGCGTTGCCTTTTTATTGCTCGCTAGACCGTTACTACTCACCACCTTACAACCCGATATTGCTGAAACCCGCGGTTATCCGGTAGCACGCTATAGTATGATCTTTTTTGTATTATGTGCATTGGTAACCGCCGCATGTAGCCAAATAGTCGGAGCATTATTGGTCTTCACATTAATGATCGCGCCAGGCGCTGCCGCGCTGCAATTGACCTGTCGCTTAAAACAAGGGCTGATACTGAGCGCAGCAATGGCGCTCACCTATGGCCTTGGCGGCATTAGCCTTTCTTATTACACTGACTGGCCTATCAGCTTTACTATCACTGCGTTGAGTAGTTTAGGTTATACCTTAACCCGCATATATCGCGCCGTTAGCGAACATTGATGGATCAAGCGCAGCGCTTAGACACGTATCGCTTGCAATCCGGCCAGTAAAAAACGGTGCAAGTAAGTCACTAACTCAGCCGAGTCATAATCAAAAATTGGGGATAACGGCATGGAATTCTCGCGGTTGAGTACCAACAACATCAAACACGGTGCTAAGGTGCTAAACATCGCCGGTAGCAATCGCGAATCATCGAGCGGGATGCCTGTCACATCGGCAATTAACCCCTGTAGGCGAGTAAACTTAGGGCTAATTTGCTGTTCAACAAGTTGCGATAAAAACTCTGATGGCACCGCAATTTCACGTGCCCAAACCCGCAGTTGCCAGCTTTTGGCGTCCATAATTGCCGGAATAATTTCTGCTAGAAAATTATATAATTGCTCTGGCGCACTACACTTATCATCCAGTAAAGCATCAAGATGATCCAATTCTAAAAGTGCTTCGTGGGCTTGATATAAAATTTCTTTATACAACTCTTGGCGCGAGCCAAAATGATAGTTAACAGCGGCTTGATTCACTTTAGAGCGTTGACAAATCGCTTTGCTGGTGGTGCCTTGATAACCATATTGGGCAAATAACTCACCTGCCGCGTCAATAATTCGCTCTCGCGTTTTATCGCCATCAGGACGACGCCGGCGCATGGCATTCAGATCCGATTTCATAACCTTTTTTCACCTATAATGACACTAGGGTCAAATAACTATTGGGGTAGGCGCTAATTTAACAAAAAAAACTTTAAATTTAAATTTGAATTTAATATAGTGGCCATATCAATTTGTTTATCAGGAGAGTATTCATGGCTCGCAGAGTTCTTATCGCTATATTGATTGTGTTACTCGCAGCGGCAGGAGGTGGTTACTATACCTATGTCCATCTGCGCGCCAGCAACGCACCATTAACGCTCTATGGCAATGTGGATATTCGCACCACCGCATTAAGTTTTCGCGTTGGTGGACGACTTGCCCATCTGAATGTCGACGAAGGCGATACTGTTCACCAAGGTGAGCCATTAGCAACGCTTGACCCACGACCTTATCAAATCGCTCTCCAGCAGGCGATCGCCCAAGCGCAAGCGGCTAAAGCAAACCTTGATCTACAGCAAGCAGGCTATCGAAGCGAACAAATCGCAAGGGCCAAGGAACAAGTCAAACAGCTGAACTCAGCGTATCAATACGCGCAGCGCTCCTTAGAACGCTATAATACGCTGCGCCGCAAACAAGCGATCTCTCAAGATAAATTAGATGCCGCTCGCGATAAACGCGATCAAGCCTTTGCTGACTTACAGGCGGCCAAACAGCAGTTGTCCGAATATCAACAAGGGAATCGCCCACAGCAAATTGAACAAGCAAAGGCGCAGTTACAAGAAGCGCAAGCAGGCGTTGCCAAAGCTCAGCTTAATGTCGATGACACCCAGTTGGTAGCGCCCGCAAGCGGCACGATTTTGGTTCGCGTCCACCAGCAAGGGGCGATAGTTAGCGCCGGAAGCACTGTCTATACCCTCGCTCTCACTCAACCGCTATGGGTAAAAGCCTATATCAATGAGGCCGAGTTAGGTCAGGCACAACCGGGTCGAGCGGTGCTGATCACCACCGACAGTGCACAGGGTAAGGTCTATCATGGACATATCGGGTTTGTCTCAGCGAGCGCAGAGTTCACCCCTAAAACCGTTCAAACCACGGATCTGCGAACCTCACTGGTCTATCGGTTACGGATCATCGTTGATGATGGCGACACATTGCTTCGCCAAGGTATGCCCGTCACCGTTCGCTTTGCACCAGACAAATCACACTCATGAGCTCTGTAGCAATCGCCTTAAAAGGGCTGACCAAACAGTTTCAAGGCATGAGCCAAGCGGCCATTGCCCCACTCGATCTCAACATTGAGGCAGGCTATGTAACCGGTTTAATCGGCCCTGATGGCGCAGGTAAAACCACGCTACTGCGCCTCATTGCCGGACTTCTAATCCCAACAGAGGGGTCGTTGTCGGTCGCCGGATTCGATCCCGTCACCCAATTAGAGTCATTACATGCTCAGCTTGGCTATATGCCGCAAAAATTTGCCTTGTACAGTGCTTTGTCGGTTCAAGAAAATCTCGACTTATATGCAGACCTTCGCGACGTGGATTTAGCCGGCTGGCCAAAGATGCGCTCACGATTACTGCAATTTACTGATCTTGAGCGCTTTACTAAGCGCGCGGCTGGCAATCTCTCCGGCGGGATGAAACAAAAACTCGGACTTGCCTGTACCTTGGTCGGCCAACCTCAAGTCTTGTTACTTGATGAACCGGGCGTTGGCGTGGACCCCATCTCGCGCCGCGAACTGTGGAAAATGGTTCATGAGCTTGCAGGTGATGGGATGTTAATCATCTGGAGCACCTCATATCTAGATGAAGCAGAGCAGTGTCAGCAGGTTTTGCTGATGAATGAGGGAAAGCTGCTCTATCAAGGCAGCCCCTCCCAACTCACGCAGACTATGCAAGGGCGCAGCCTACTGATTGATGGCGGAAAGCAGCCGCGCCAGCGTTTACAACAAGTTTTACAGCAATCCCAAGTCCGTGACGCAGTGTTGCAAGGCAAGCAGATCCGCACGCTGATTGATAGCCCAGATAAACGCCTCGATCTCGCACAGGCATTATCGCTCAATGAGCAACAACTGCAGCCCACGCAAGCACGCTTTGAAGATGCCTTTATCGATAAACTTGGCGGGCAAGAGAATCGCCATTCGGCATTAGCCGATATTTTGCCGCAGATCCCAGATGATCACAGTCATGCTATTGAAGCGATTAACTTAACGCGCCGTTTTGGTGATTTTGTTGCAACCGACAACGTCAATTTTGCAGTCAAACGCGGGGAAATATTTGGCTTATTGGGTCCCAACGGCGCAGGGAAATCGACCACCTTTCGCATGATGTGTGGGTTATTGCCCGTCTCTTCGGGTGAAGCGCGTGTGCTCGGCATGGATCTGAAACACAGTCCAGGGAAAATTCGCTCTCGCCTTGGCTATATGGCGCAAAAATTTTCGCTGTACGGCAACCTGACACTCGAGCAAAACCTGCAGTTTTTCTCTGGGGCCTATGGCTTGCACGGCAATCTTCAGCGTCAACGCATCGATGAGATGGTCGAAACATTCCAGTTTGAATCTATTTTGCGACAAACACCCGATGCGCTGCCATTGGGCTTTAAACAACGCTTAGCACTCGCCTGCGCCCTCATGCATCAACCTGATATTCTATTTTTGGATGAACCCACATCAGGCGTCGATCCGCTGACCCGCCGCGAATTTTGGCTACATATTAATGGCATGGTGGAAAAAGGGGTCACGGTCATGGTCACCACGCACTTTATGGATGAAGCCGAATATTGCGATCGCATTGGCTTAGTCTATCGAGGCAAACTCATCGCGCTCGCTCCGCCTGATGATCTCAAAGCCAAAGTCATGCATGACGATGAACATGATTTAACCATGGAAGAGGCCTTTATTCGTTTAATTGAAACGCAGCAGGAGGATACATGAGCAGGGTATCGATACGCCGCTTAAGGGCCATGTGCAAAAAAGAGAGTTATCAGATCATTCGCGATCCGAGTAATGCATTGATCGCTATTGTGATCCCTTTGTTGCTGCTGTTTATCTTTGGGTATGGGATTAATTTAGATAGTGGGCAACTGCGCATTGGTGTAGTCGCTCATTCACAAGGGCCTGCCAGCCGAGCCTTGATTCAAACGTTCAAGAATTCATCTTATCTGGCGCTCACCGTCAGTGATCATAAAGCACCATTGCAAGCACAGTTGCAACAAGGGAAACTACGCGGCATAGTGATTATACCTCCCAATTTTGATCAATTGGTCAGCGCCGGGAAGATCCCGCCGTTACAGATCATTAGCGATGGGAGCGAGCCCAATACAGCTCGCTTTATGCAGCGTTACGTGCAAGGAGCGTGGCAAATTTGGCAAACGCAAGAGCAAATCAAACAGGGGCAAGATACGACCGAATTACTCACCACCAACGAGCGCGTCTGGTTTAATCCAGCGGCCATTAGTCGCCATTTTATTATCCCTGGTGCCATTAGTATTATTATGACGGTGATTGGCACCATCTTAACCTCGCTAGTGATCGCTCGTGAATGGGAAAACGGTACCATGGAAGCGCTGTTGTCAACCCAGTTGACCCGTACCGAGCTATTGCTCTCAAAACTACTTCCTTATTATGTACTGGGTTTGTTCGCTATGGGATTATGCGTCTTCGTCGCAACACTGGTATTAGATGTCCCCTTTCGTGGCTCACTATGGCTGCTGACCCTCACCACATTGCTTTTTTTAACCAGTAGTATGGGGATTGGTTTGCTGATATCAACATTGACAAAAAATCAGTTTAATGCGGCGATGATTGCTTTAAATGCTGCGTTTTTACCTGCCGTGATGCTCTCAGGTTTTGTCTTTGAGATCAACAGTATGCCGGCTGTCATTCAACTCGCCAGTCATATCGTTCCTGCCCGTTATTTTGTCAGCATCTTAAAAACCATCTTCTTGGCAGGGAATTTGGGCACCTTGATTCTCATTAATAGTTTATATCTGTTGGGGGCCTCTATTCTCTTTATCGGCTTAACCTTCTGGAAAACCCCCACCCGACTGGAGACTCATTAATGCTGCGCAGACTACTTACGTTAGTTGTGAAAGAGTTGCAATCGCTGTTACGTGAGCGACAAACTCGCACTATTTTAATTATTCCAGTGATTTTACAGGTTTTGGTTTTCCCTTTTGCAGCAACTTTAGATGTGACGCATGTGGCTGTAGCCGTGTTCAACCAAGATAGCGGTCATAGCGCTTTGCAATTAGTGCGACGTCTGCAACACGCGAGCGCCTTTGATAACCTTAAATCGGTACATAGCGAAGCGGCGCTGAAAACACTACTGGATAATCAAAAGGTGTTATTGGCACTGCGTATCCCCAATAACTTCTCTGCTAAAATAGCTGCCCACCAGCCTGTTCAGGTACAAGTCTTATTAGATGGCCGCAATTCCAACAGCGCCCAAATTGCAGGCAACTATGTCCAGCAGATTGTGGCGCGCTTTGCCAACGAGAAGACGGGGCAAGATCCCGGCGCCGCCCTCATCACAAGGAACTGGTATAATCCAAACTTAAACTACAAATGGTTTATTGTGCCATCACTGATTGCCTTGATCACCACAATTGGAGTGTTGATCGTCACCTCGCTTTCAGTGGCGCGTGAGCGTGAACAAGGCACGCTTGAACAGCTGTTAGTCTCACCCTTAAGTACCGCTGAGATCTTTTTAGGCAAAGCAATCCCCGCGATTATTGTCGCCATTATCCAAGCAACGGTGGTATTTGCCAGTGCCGTTTTTGGCTACCATATTCCGTTCCAAGGCTCGGTATTATTGTTCTATGCCACCATGTTGATCTATAGCCTGTCATTAATTGGAATCGGTCTACTCATTTCGTCTTTTTGCCGCACCCAACAACAAGCGTTTATCGGAGTATTTGTGTTTATGATGCCCGCCATCTTACTCTCAGGATATGTCGCGCCAGTTGAAAACATGCCGTATTGGCTACAAAAACTAGTCTGGGTTAACCCCGTGTTACATTTTACTGAGATAACCAAAATGGTCTATCTCAAGGGCGCGCAGCTATCCATCATCTTACCGCAGGTCTTTGCTTTAGGCGTCATTACTGTGATCTCAACCGCTGTCGCTTATTATATCTTTAAACGTAACATTGCCTAAATGAACAGGTGACAAGGTACGTATTTCAAAGCAAATGACAAATGCCCCACTGCTCCTATCACTTACATTGATCCATCCGATGTTTGCTCAAGTTAGCGAAGCCAAAGATGGGCTTGAGTCATCATAAAATACATGTATGCTTATACAGTATTTTTTAAATAGGAGATGGTATGAAAAGCTTCGTGGTGTTGTTATCAGATAAGAATAAAGCGCTGATGAGTAAATCGCTTATCCGCGGACACGTTGCATATTTGCAGTTGAAATGGCAAGAAGGGACTCTTAAATTCTGTGGCCCCTGCACCGATGGCACGGCGCTCATGGTGTTTGAATGTCAAACCCGCGCACAGGCTGAAGCACTGGTGGCTGGCGATCCTTTTTCGAAAGTCAGTTATTATCGACATGTTGAGATAAAAGAGATAGAGCCGGCCAACCCCGATAATAATTTCCATCTAGAACAAGTGCAGGACTTTTTGAGCCACAAATAACACACGTGAGTGGGGATGAACCAAACCTCGAACACATGAATCCCTGACCAACTATCGGAGTCGGCTAAAAGCGATGACGAACAGCTTCAGCGGATCCGGTGAAACGCGACCCGTTAACGCTTTTCGCTCTTGGCCAATAACCGGCTAATATGACAGTTGCGCCGCTGGATAAACATTTGCACGATAAAGAGCAACGCGCACGCGCCAAAAAAGCCAGCGAGCCCAATTTGGGTAGCAAAATCGGTAGGAAAAGCAAAACTCAGCCCGGCAAAAAACAAGCTTAAGATCAAGCGCACCCACGGGTGATTCATAATCGACCGTTTAGCCATGGTATTTTCCTTATATATCCGCCTTGCTCGAAGCGTCCATCAAAGCGCTGAGGAGCTGATAATCACGCTCGGTGTGCGGATGATAAACATTTAAGCGTCCCGATGTCTCACCACTGTAGCTTGACCAGATCTGTTTGGTCAATGTTAGCCTCCCGAGCTGGGCATGGCGAAACTCAAATTCAAGTTGCTCAACAGGGTGCATTGCAAGGCTTGCCCACGCGCGGGCAAACAGCGGTGATAATTCTTGAAACCGTTTCACTCGTTTTTGCAGTACGCAGTCATGCGTGCGTGTTGCCCAAAACCCGCGTAATAATCCCGCCATGACAAGCAACCGGTTATATAAGGATTGCTCATCACTGACAGGCAAAAATTGCTGCCAAGTGGCATTAGTTATTGTCAGATAGATGTAGTTACGATCATTGAGCTCAAGCTGGCTTAAATCGACCCCGCACATCAGATGAAACGCTCGATTACTATCGACAATATCAAAATAATCGTTAATAAATAGGGCCGGGAGCGGGTTTAATTGTGAAAGTAAGCGCTGACTTTGGCGACTAATATGTCGACATGGTTCTCTTTCATCCCGCGGCTCTTTGGTCAACAATGATCGGATATATTGACGCTCGGTTGTGCTCAGCGCCAATGCATCGGCTAAACGAGTCAACGCGTCTTGAGAAATTCCCGTCACTTTGCCGCGCTCAATTTTGCTATACCAAACCGTACTGATCCCAGCTATCGCTGCCACATCTTCGCGACGAAGCCCCGGAGTGCGCATGCGCGCAGGTTTTGTCAACCCGACAATTTCAGGGGTAAGCGATTCTCGTTTACGACGCAAAAAAGCGCCAATCAGTTGCCAATGATCATGCTGCATACACTATCCTGATCCTTTTTATACGTGGCTAACTTGTTTCTTGTACACCTCTAATTTATCAGCATAATAGCACCATCATCTTGCAATACCTACCTCATGCATAGGAGTCTGTTATGGCATCACAACCACGCTTACCCATTTTCGGACTGATTTTACTGGTGGCTGGGCAATTGTTGCCCCAATTGGATTTTTCGATCGTCAATGTCGCACTTTCCGCGATGGGGCACACGCTTCACACCAGCGCCACAGGCTTAGTTTTAATTGTAGCGCTGTACGGCTTAAGTTTTGCCAGTCTCATTGCCACCGGCGCTCGGTTGGGAGATCGCTATGGTCGTAAGCGCATATTTTTTATCGGTATTAGCGGGTTTGCCTTAGCCTCTGCACTATGTGGTTTTGCCAATGGACTTGTCATGATGCTCGTAGGTCGGTTACTGCAAGGGCTCTGTGGCGCACTCTTGATGCCACAGATTATGGCGACAATTCACGCGACATTAACCGGCCAGCAACATAGCCGCGCCGTTAGTATTTATACCTCGGTTGCTGGATTAGCCGTCGCATTGGGGCAAATGTTGGGCGGTTGGTTAGTAAGCGCCAACATTTTTGATCTCAGTTGGCGAATCGCCTTTTTCATTAACATACCTATCTGTCTACTGGTTTTAATGGCTGGTACGCGGCTTATCCCAGAAACTCGCGCTACGAACACACCGACAATGGACTTTGCAGGAATGGGCCTGTTCACCCTCCTCCTATTATGTATTCTTTTACCGGTCACCTTGGCTGAACATTGGCCACCTTTGGGGATATTGTTGCTAGCAGCCATCCCCCTAGGACGCCACCTATGGCGCATTGAACACGTTCAAGAGCAGCAGGGACGAAGCCCTCTCTTACCGCCCTCATTATTTAGAAATGAAACCACGCGTACTGGCTTTATCGGCGAAGCGGTAGTGACATTTTTGTATCCTGGCTATCTGTTTGTCACTGCATTAACATTGCAAGATGCCTTAGCATTTAGCCCGCGCCAATCCGGTGACAGTTTTATCGCATTAGGCTTAGTCTATTTTCTCGGTTCACTACTAAGCCGTTATCTGACCCAACGATTTGGTAATTATCGCATATTTGCCAGTGGCGCAATGACGACCTTACTGGGGCTCGTGCTGACCACCGGTTTTATTCAAGTCTGGCACACCCATATCAGCATCATGCAATTGTCTATCGCCACAGGGATCGTCGGGCTCGGTAATGCGATGATGCTCACCGCGGCTTTTCGCATGGCCTTGGCCAAAGTGGCCCCTCATCATGCGGGTGAAGCGAGTAGCGCCCTAAATACCATTCAACAAGGCTGTTTTGCGCTAGGTACGGCGTTTGCGGGGGCTATCTATGCATTAATGCTTAACCATGGCTATGTGGCAGCGTTAGCAACAACATTTGGATTATTAGCTCTACTACTGATCGGCATGGCTTACTATATGTTAAAAGTCCCACGATTATATATCTGCACGCCAGATGAGAGCATCAGCTAAGTCTATAAATGCTGTAGGCATTGCCACCGTGTTTTTGATATTGCGTCGAGACCACGTCATTAAATAGACACACAGCGCTGATACATGCCAGTATGGTGCTTGCACTAAGTAGAAAAAATTAGATCTTGAGGTTATCCGTTATTGCTAATTAACATGTTTAGGTCGATGAGATTATTAAAACAGCGGATGCAGTGATTGAAAAATCTTTCCACGGTGCAAGCACCACGTTGATAGCTTTGACAGCCAAGTCGAAATTGGTCAATTGACGCTAAAATCACTGTATAAAAAAACATTAGATAAAACAATATTTGGCTTAACCCTCAGTAAGCAAAGAATATTTTAAAAAGATTGTTATTTAAACGAAAAAACGACGAGAAATACATCAAGAAAATAGGTAAAATACCGCGAAATTTTGTGTCTCCAACTGAGTATTGTTATGACAGACCTAAAAAAATACAGAAACATCGGCATTTTTGCCCATGTTGACGCAGGTAAAACCACAACCACTGAACGTATTCTGAAACTGACTGGTAGAATTCACAAAACTGGTGAAGTTCATGATGGTGCAGCGACTACCGACTTCATGGAACAGGAAGCTGAACGTGGGATTACCATTCAGTCAGCTGCAACAACCTGTTTCTGGAAAGAGCACCGCCTGAACATTATCGATACTCCAGGACACGTTGACTTCACAGTTGAAGTCTATCGTTCACTGAAAGTGCTCGACGGCGGTGTCGGGGTATTCTGTGGTTCAGGTGGTGTTGAGCCACAATCTGAAACCAACTGGCGTTATGCGAATGATTCAGAAGTTGCGCGGATCATCTTCGTCAATAAAATGGACCGGATGGGTGCAGATTTCTATCGCGTTGTCGATCAAATCAAAAATGTTCTAGCGGCCCGTCCATTAGTAATGACACTGCCAATTGGCCGTGAAGAAGATTTCATCGGTGTAGTTGACGTTTTGAGTCAAAAAGCTTACGTCTGGGATGAAACTGGTCTGCCAGAAAACTACGACATCATCGATATTCCAGCAGATTTAGTTGACGATGCTAAGGCGTATCGTGAAGAGTTGATTGAAACAGCACTGGAAATCGACGAAGAATTGATGCTGACTTATCTTGAAGAAGGTGAGGAACCTGCACTTGAAGATATCAAACGTTGTATCCGTGAAGGAACACGTACGTTGCAATTCTTCCCAACTTATTGCGGTAGTGCTTTCAAAAACAAAGGTGTTCAACTGGTATTGGATGCAGTTGTTGACTACCTGCCATCACCAGATGAAGTCGATCCACAAGATCTGACTGACGAAGAAACGGGTGAGCCAACAGGTGACAAAGCGATTGTTTCTGCTGACGAACCACTACGCGCTTTAGCATTCAAAATTATGGATGACCGTTTTGGCGCATTGACCTTCGTTCGCATCTACTCTGGCGTATTGAACAAAGGCGATACCATTCTGAACTCAGCAACGGGTAAAACAGAACGTATCGGCCGCATGGTTGAAATGCATGCCAATGAACGCAATGAAATCAGCTCGGCCCAAGCCGGTGATATTATCGCTATTGTTGGGATGAAAAACGTTAAAACCGGCCATACCCTGTGTGACGTAAAACACCCTTGTACACTGGAAGCAATGATCTTCCCAGAACCTGTTATCTCAATTGCAGTAACACCAAAAGACAAAGGTTCTGTTGAGAAAATGAGTATTGCCATTGGTAAAATGGTTGCAGAAGATCCATCGTTCCAAGTTGAAACTGACGAAGATTCAGGTGAAACCATTCTTAAAGGAATGGGTGAGCTGCATTTGGATATTAAAGTCGATATCTTAAAACGTACTTATGGGGTTGAGCTGCAAGTGGGTCAACCACAGGTTGCTTACCGTGAAACGATCACTCAAGCTATCGAAGATAGCTACACCCATAAGAAACAGTCTGGTGGTTCTGGTCAGTTCGGTAAAATTGATTACCGCATCCGTCCTGGCGAAGTCGGTTCTGGCTTCAAATTTAAATCAACTGTAGTTGGTGGTAACGTTCCTAAAGAATTCTTCCCAGCGATCGAAAAAGGATTTGCTGGCATGATGCAAGAAGGGACATTAGCTGGCTTCCCAGTGTTAGACGTTGAAGTTGAACTGTTTGACGGTGGTTATCATGCTGTGGATTCATCTGCTGTTGCGTTTGAAATCGCCGCGAGAGGTGCATTCCGCCAGTCTATGCCAAAAGCTGGTCCTCAGTTGATTGAACCTATCATGAAAGTTGATGTGTTCACACCTGATGACAATGTGGGTGATGTAATTGGTGATTTGAACCGTCGCCGCGGTATGATTAAAGACCAAGAACCAGGGGCAACAGGCGTTCGCATTAAAGCTGACGTTCCATTGTCTGAAATGTTCGGTTATATCGGTCATCTGCGTACAATTACATCAGGTCGTGGTCAATTCTCTATGGAATTCTCTCATTACCTCCCTTGTCCACAACAAGTGGCTGAAAAAGTAATTGTAGAAGCGAAAGCACGTAAAGCAGCTAAATAATTACTCGTTTTATGTTTATGGTTGTAAAAACCCACTGGTTTCACTGGTGGGTTTTTTTATGCATAGAAGATTATACAGATTAGCGGACACAGCACTGACCCCGTAATCGTCCGAAAAATCGACACGCATTGACGCAGCAGCAGTTCCCTTTTTTTTCGTCCAAGAGCTCTTTCCTGTTCAGCAACCCGGGGGAAATTTTTGAAGATATCGCGGTAAAATAGGTGATGTGGACGCGCTCTAGCTCTATTATTTTATCGCGCCACAACGGCAGAAAAAGTTGCTCATTTAATTGCAGATATGTGTTTTCAACGATCATCGACAACACGAGTGGAGGGCATACGTCTTAGCGATGATAGCATCACGATCTGATCCAATCAGCATCGATGCTATTTAATATAGTGAGCGTCACTGAGCCAAGAGCTGAATGAATAAAAAGAGCTATTCAGTTATCCTGAACGCCCTTTTATTGTGTCTAACAAGATTTATAACGCAGCCTTGATACTATCTTCGATAGGCGTTGTTGGTCGGCCAATCAGTGTTGATAGCGCTTTGCTAGTGCTATAAAGGCCACCGAGAGAAGCGCCGGTTTCAGAGTTGGCCAAGATGCCAGCGAAACCCTCAGGTAAGCCTGCACCCACCAGAATTTTGGCATATTCCGCCTCAGAAACGTTTTGATAAGCAACTTTTTTACCAGAAACCTTGGTAATAGCCGCTGCATAATCACTTAGTGTAAAGGCGTGGTCACCTGCTAGTTCGTAGATTTTCCCTGCTTGAGCATCTTGCACAAGAACGACCGCTGCGGCGGCGGCGTAATCGGCTCGAGCGGCGGTTGATAATAGCCCTTCCCCAGCACAACCAACTAGACCGTATTCAAGCGTCGTTGCAATACCCATAGTATAGTTTTCTGAGTACCAGCCGTTGCGAAGTAACACATAAGGGACACCAGAATCAGCCAACAACTTTTCTGTTGCGACGTGCTCTTCAGCAAGAATGAGAGGGGAAGTATCAGCTTTTAAGATACTGGTGTAAGCAATAAGAGAGACACCAGCCGCTTTTGCTGCATTAATAACGTTTTTGTGTTGAGCTGCCCGTTGCCCCACTTCGCTGGAAGAAATCAAGAGTAATTTTTCAACACCCGCAAAGGCGGTTTTTAAACTCTCCGGCTCAGAGTAGTCAGCTTGGCGAACTTGAATACCCTTTTCGACCAGATCATTGACACTGTCAGGATGACGAACAGCCGCGATGATATGACTCGCTTCAATTCTTTCTAATAAAGAATCGATCACCAAACGGCCTAACTGTCCGGAAGCACCTGTAACTAAAATCATGATTATCTCCTTTGTATTTTAAGTTGTTAGCCGTAGAATAGATCACTAACAAACTTTTAGTAAGTACATACAAAAAGGTAAGTATGAAAGAAAATATGCAAACTGATCCTCATCTAAAAAAATCTGGGTTGTCAGTACAATTTGATCGCGGCAATGTGTTTTCTGATAAGTGCCCTTCTCGTGCGATTCTCAAACATGTAACAAGTCGTTGGGGCGTATTAGTTTTGATCGCCTTAAAAGATTGCAATGCGCATCGGTTTAGTGAATTAAGACGAACCATTAATGGCGTAAGTGAGAAAATGCTAGCGCAAACGCTACAAGCTTTGGAACAAGATGGTTTTGTATTGAGAGTTTCATTCCCCGTGGTACCACCTCATGTTGAATACAGTTTAACGAGTTTGGGAATGGCGGTCGCTGAGCGAGTTGTCAGTTTAGCGGATTGGATCGAAGACAATATTAACCATATTCTTAGCAATCAGTCACAGCAGATAGAGTCAGCAGCCAATTGATAGCCGTTCAACTATTGTTTAATGCTAATGAAGCTCCCTAAGCTTAGGTATAAATAACCAAAGTGTTTAAAATAGATGCTGCCGCTTAAATCCATCTAAACGGCAGCGGGTTCGTCAGCTCACTAATGGGGCAAAGCGCTGCTGTAGGTAGATATTAATATCACTAGATTCATACAACCATTGTTCTTGACCATCATCATGAATGATTTTCAGACAGGGAACTTTTACGCTTCCCCCGCCTTCGAGCAGCGCTTGACGCGCACGAGCATCACGCTGAACGTTTTGCATTGAAATTGGCAGTGCCAAATGATAAATCTCTTTTTTCACCTTAATGCAAAATGGGCATGAGGAAAATTGATATAAACTCAGCTGTTGACAATCTGCGTCTACCTGCGCTTGCTGTTCATCTGATCGTTGAATGGGTTTTGGTTTAGAGATAGCAGCATAGATCAGCATAAATGGCATCAAAACACGGCGCAGTACTTTAAAAAATAAACGGATCAAAATTCGCATTGTTACCTCTTTAACACGATGGAATGTTAAGCAATAGGAGTTATTAAACACACTACTCATATCAGCGTGTATCTTCTTAAAATAACGCGATTAAAGTAATGCTTAAGTAAACACATGTTTATTGATTGTTTACAGTTTGATTGACAAATCGATATAATAACAATCATAAGTTCAGTACCACAAACTGCAGGCATGGTGAAGCTTACCTAAATACGCCGCAGGATCAATGTTTCCTTTTTATAACAAGATCGCAATGTGAGTGCTGAATACAGTATTAGGACGCCCCTTCGCGAGCCTAATTCAATTCATCTATTTTTATTAGTTTATGCTAACACTCTATCTTGTGATGAGGGCCTCGCCCTGTGACAACGACTGGCAGTGAAAGACGCAAACTGATTCAGTCAAATGATAATGGTGTGGTATTTATTGTGATTGTCAAATTAGCTTTACAGGCATGTGCAGAAAATAAGAAACGAAAAGCGCGCAATATCATTAAATTTATATTTCGCGCACTCGTCTTTCATCGCTATTTTCGCCAAATGTTTAATATCTTTGGTCACGGTGAACGCTCGCAAGTACTGATTGAGCAGCCCAAATATTTGATGAAATGCATGATCCCTTTTTTACATGTGGGATTGTCAAAGCAGACCATTATTGAACTACTCGATGCACACTATGATTGGTTGGAATCAACGTTCACCGAGTCAGCTCGTAAAAAAATCTATCTTGAGCACATTGTACTCAATACTCTCGAGGCCGATGATCTACGCTGTCATCTCACCTTAAATTTTGATGTAAAAGTACGCAAGGAAGGAGAACTGGCGCTGTCACTCATCGATGACACTGGCTATCAATATTATACCTTAGCCTTTACTTGTCAAAATAATAGCTTTCACATTGGCTGCATCCAAGGCAGCATTGATGATAACGGGTTTAGCCATGCCTTTACTAAAGCTTTTCATGGCATGCGTCCTAAATCATTCATGGTTGAGAGCTTACGGCTGTTAGCCCAACCGCTCCATATCCAACATATTTATGCTGTGAAAAATGAGTCACATATCTACAATGCAAAACGTTATCACGGGAAAGCTCAGCGTTTTAACTTAAATTATGATCAGCTCTGGGAAGAGCTCGATGGTGTTGAACATGATCAGTGGTTTTATGAGCTACCTTTAGTGTCCAAACGCCGGCCCTTAGAGGAGATTAAACGTTCCCGCCGTAAGACTTATCGGATGCGCTACGAGTGGTTGGAGCATTATCAATGTGTGTTAAGCCAAGCATTATCGCCTTATCTTATTGAAAAAAAGGATTATAAAATTACCAGTTAATCCAATCTATTGAGCTACACTCGCCGGATTTTAAGTCTTCTGCGCACCACAAAACCATTAACATTGGCTATTCACGTGGTATTGCTTTTTTCGGGTTGCATAGGTGCTAACAACAGATGGAAAGCGTGGTAGGTGCCGCGCAAACTATGACGGATAGATGCGTTGACTACCCGCGTCTGTCCACAATACTCACTGGAAGCGCTCTGCTGTTGCCGCAAGTCGTCTAATACCGCACCAAACAACTTTCGGAAATATAGAATACAATGTCTTGATTTTTTCAATCGCGATTCAAGTAAGTTAGTCTTATGATGAACTAAGAGTGAGCAGTTGGTCTTCACCGCGAAGAGGGCCGCTGTCTTTGTATGGTGATGACAAGAGGATAATAATGCATGAGTGATACAAACTATGAACCTCCAAAAGTCTGGCGTGATGACAGCAAAAATGGTGGCACGTGGTCACAAATCAATCGGCCAACCGCAGGTGCTCGTTATGATGCAAAGCTCCCTGTAGGCAACCATCCTCTTCAATTGTACTCAATGGGGACGCCGAATGGACAAAAAGTAACCATTATGCTTGAAGAATTACTGGCGCTTAATGAATCGGGTGCCGAGTATGATGCTCATCTGATCCGAATTGCAGAGGGCGAACAATTTTCCAGTGGCTTCGCCAACATTAATCCGAACTCAAAAATACCCGCTTTAGTTGATCAATCCGAAACGCCATCGATATCCATTTTTGAATCTGGTTCAATTCTGCTTTATCTTGCCGAAAAATTCGGCCATTTCTTACCAGAGTCAAGATCGAAACGAACCGAAGTCCTCAACTGGCTATTTTGGTTACAAGGTTCTGCGCCCTATTTAGGCGGTGGCTTTGGTCATTTCTATAGTTATGCACCCAAGAAGTTTGAATATGCGATCAACCGCTTTACCATGGAAACTAAACGTCAATTGGATCTGTTAAATCAACAATTAGCCGATCAACCCCATATTGCGGGCCAAGACTATTCCATTGCTGATATTGCCATTTGGCCTTGGTATGGCAACTTAATTCAAGGGAAATTATATGATGCCGGTGAATTCCTTGATGTGACATCCTATCCCCACTTACAACGTTGGGCCGAGCAAATCGCTCAGCGCCCCGCCGTAACGCGCGGTCGGATCGTAAACCGAACATGGGGAGAGGTTCACTTAGCTGAGCGCCATGCTGCTTCTGATTTTGAAGGCCTCGTATAAACCTACTTTTTGTTCGCGAGGTGATCATCGCCTCGCATCATGATGCACAAAATATCTTCTTAATTATGATCTAATTGTCACCCCGAGTTCTTGATCGACTTTAAAGCCATGCAAAATCCTATATTCGCCTATACTCACTTATAAAGACCTCAGCCAACGGCATTCCATAAAATGGTATTTCAAATATATTATTTTAGTCACTTTATTTACACCCTATTCAATAAAGGGTATTCTCAATGCATGATTACAAATCAAAAATAGTCATGCTAATACGGCATACGCGCGAGTGGGATCATGTATGAATAGCAATTTTGATAATTTCATTAGATACTCGCCGAATGCTATATTGTTAGTTGATCTGACGGGCCATATTTTAAAGGCCAACGAGCAAACCCATCAATTATTAGGCTACACAAGCGAGGCGCTGAAAGGTCAGCCTATCGAAGTGTTGGTACCCGACACCAACCCCCATCATCAACGCCTACGTGATGATTATATGCGCCAGCCACGCCCGCGCTATTTGGGTCAAGACCTAGCCATTAAGGCGCGCCATAAGAATGGTGCTCTAATTTCAGTCGAGGCGGCTCTCATCCCACTAACTAGTGACAATGATGAAGTGGCTGGCGTCATTGTGACATTAATTGATATTCGCCAGCAACTGGCGACTGAGCGTAACCTCACCGATGTGATTGAGCACTCACCCAACTCGATTATTACCACTAATCACTTAGGTCAAATCGATATCGTCAATGCGCAAGCTGTACAGCTATTTGGCTATCCCCGTGCGGAGTTAGTTGGCCAACAAATTGAAGTATTGCTTCCCGAAGCCTTACACCACCATCACCGACAATTACGCCATGACTATATGGCAAGCCCAAGCGTCAAAACAATGGGCAAAGGGCGTGACCTTCAAGGGCGTCACAAAGATGGAACGTTGATTGATGTCGAAGTCGCATTGGCACCATTATTTGATACCGAGCAGAAACCCTCTGGTGTGGTGGCTACGATTATAGATATTCGCCAAAGGCTGTTCACCAAGCGCCAGTTAGCCAAACAGATCGATGATTTAAAGCGCACAAATCAAGAACTCGACCAATTTGCCTATGTCGCTTCACACGATCTTAAATCACCGCTCAATGCGATTCAAAAAATCGTCGGATGGATAGAAGAAGATTGCGGTGCGATCTTACCGCAATCCTCACAGCAGCACTTGCAGTTGCTCGAACAACGTACCCAGCGGTTAATGCGTCTGCTCGATGATCTACTCGCTTATTCGCGGGCTAACCGCTTTGAATATGAGCAGCAAACCATTGAGTTAAATACACTAGCAAATGAGCTCTATGCATTAATAGATGCGCCCAAAGAGATCCAATTTGAGTGTGATCATGTGCAGCTTAAGGTGCCACGCAGTCCATTTGAAACTATCCTCAATAATTTAATGAGCAATGCTGTTAAACACCGAGATAACGACACCCGTAAAATTCAAATTCACTATCATACGAGCCACAATACTCATTATCTTGAAGTGGAAGATGATGGTCCTGGTATTCCACCATCGCTACATGAAAAAGCCGTAAGCATGTTTCAAACGCTACAACCGCGCGATCGTGTAGAAGGTAGTGGCATGGGCTTGGCATTAGTAAAGAAGATTATAGAACATCAAGGTGGGTCACTGACCATTCGTTCTGATGGAAGCCGAGGGACCACAATTGCCCTGCAATGGCCGTTTATAGAAACCGCACCCAAGGATATATCTTTTAATGGCAGATAATATTGTGACCCTATTACTGGTTGAAGATGATGACATTGATGCCATCAGTATCGAGCGTAACTTTAAAAATCAACGTATCGCCAACCCAATCATGCGCGCCTACGATGGTCTTGAAGCGTTGGAACTATTACGCAACGGCCAAGTCCCTTCCCCCTTTGTGATTCTCCTTGATTTACAGCTACCTCGGATGAATGGTATCGAATTTTTGGATGCAATTCGTCAAGATATCGAACTCCGTCATGCCGTTATTTTTGTCCTCACCACATCTCGCTCCGAGCAAGATATCCTCCACAGTTATAGTAAAAATATTGCCGGTTACTTCGTCAAAGATGAAGCCGCTGATAGCTTTCGTGATGTGGTGAAACTATTAGATGGGTATTGGCATATTGCCCAGTTACCTCAAGTGAAAATGGATAGTTCAGCTTAAAACGGGGTAAAGTATAAGCATGCATATACTAATTGTTGATGATGATGCAGTTGATCGCCAAGAACTAAGGCGCATATTATGTAGTGCCCAAGAGCCAAGAGAGATCGAGGAAGCGAGTAGCGTCGAAGAAGCATTGACACTGCTCAATACCTGCCATTTTGATGTTATTTTGCTAGACTATTCGCTACCCGGGCGAGACGGCATGGACTTACTTAAAGAGCTTCGCCTTAAGGATGTCCATCAGAGTAGCGCGATATTAATGATCAGTGTTTCAGAAGATGAGTCAATAGCACTGATGTCATTGCAGGCTGGTGCACAAGATTTTCTCACCAAATCAGATATGAATGCACCGCGTTTAAATCGAGCCATCCAACATGCTCAGACGCGTTTTAAACTTGAGCAAAAACTACGTGTTAGCTACGATAAAATTAAGCGGATTGCTGAAGTTGATAGCCTAACCGAATTGGCAAATCGCTATTTATTTAATCAACATCTTAACGATGCCCTGCTTCGTCACAAAGATTCCACGCATCACTTTGCACTTATCTTACTTGACTTAGACCACTTCAAATACATCAATGATTATCATGGCCACAGTATCGGTGATAAACTTTTATTCCAAGTTGCACAGCGTATTTCGGCATGTTTACGTAGCAATGAACTACCCTCGCGCATCGGTGGTGATGAGTTTGCTATTCTTGTCGAAAAACTATCTACCCCAGCCGATGCAACACTTGTCGCAACACGGATTCTCGATGCGATGAAAACCCCGTATCAGGTTGATGGTTTATCAATCAACACCGGCACGAGTATTGGCATCGCTTGGCAATCAGACCCTCTCATTAGCGCCAATGATATTTTCAAACATGCAGATATAGCCTTGTATCAAGCCAAGCACCAGGGTCGCCATCAAGCCTGTTTTTTTCACGACGAACTGCAAACAAAATTCTCACATCGCTATCAATTAGAGACGCAGCTTCGTCAAGCGATAGAGCTACAACAATTTGTGATGCATTATCAGCCCATCTATACGACATCCAGTCAGACAATTGTCGGGTTTGAAGCGTTGATCCGCTGGACACAAAATAGTCGCATTATTAGCCCCGCCGAGTTTATCCCTATCGCTGAACAATCAGGGCTTATCCATCGAATAGGCCAATATGTAATTGCACAAAGTATTCTTCAATTGTCCATTTGGAATAGTCAAATAGAACAACCGCTTACGATGGCCATTAATATCTCAGCGGTGCAGTTAAACGACGATACCTTAGCTAACTTCATCAAACACTGCCTGCACATTCATCAAATCCAACCTGAACAGATCACCATTGAATTAACCGAGACCGCTTTAATTGGTGATAGAACGAATCAAACTGAGAGCATTATGGCGCTCAATCGACTTGGATGTCGGATTGCCCTTGATGATTTTGGCACCGGTTTTTCTTCAATATCACATTTGCGGCAGTTTCCAATTCATATCGTTAAAATTGATCGATCGCTAATGCCTTCCTCACCCAAGGACCACAAAGCACAAGCACTGATACAAGGACTGGTCTTGATGCTGACAGCGCTTGATCTGAAAATGGTTGCTGAAGGAATTGAAACGCTCGAACATGTTACGCTCTGCCAACAACTCGGTATTCATAACATGCAAGGTTATTATCTTGCTAAGCCTAACCATGCGGATGTAATCAGTACATTCATCGGCTAACGCTTATGTTTTATGCTGTTTGATGAGCTTCGGGCCGATTGCAAACCCAATGCAATTGGCCCGCATGTCATATAAGCATCCATCTTTCATTGTTTCTCCAGCAGCAGCTCACATCCGATTGATCCGCTAATTATCGACAGACAACTCATCCTTAACGATACGATGAAGCAAAAATGAAGAGATTCAGAATCACCCTGTTCACCAATACGTGTTTCTAATAACCTGTTTGATCACCACCCAACAGGTCGCAGCATAAACGCATCGCATTTAAGCGACCCACTCAACTGGTATAACCATCACGCTATTTCCCTGAGGTCAGTCAATCTAGAGCATGACCATCTGTTGAAAAATAGCTTTCATCACCTTTCCCCCAACATCTTTTGGCATTGGCTCAATGCACTAAACACGACAAATTCTTTCCTAATTCTATCCTCAATATCGAGCTGATGAACAAGGTTTTTGATGGAGTGATTGTTATAAATGGCCATTCGCAAGACGATCGACCCTCAAGCCAGCTGACGCTTTCGTATTAGTCGGTGAATACGCTTCGTCTATCAGCTATAGGGAAGGCAATCAGACAATACTTCGACCTAATTGGGTTTTCAACTGTTGATGACATCTAGGGTTTGTGAGATGCCCATAAAAAAATCCGAGTGTATTGAATACACTCGGATTTTGATATCTTTGAAAGAGCACTCAACCGACCATACGTGACTGAACTGATCGGCATTACCGCCTAAAAGCGATCTTTTTCTATTAGCAATCGTTAAAACGATTACGCGATAACTTTAGATACCACGCCAGCGCCAACTGTACGACCGCCTTCACGGATCGCAAAGCGCAACCCTTCATCCATCGCAATAGGTGCAATCAAGTCAACTTTAAACTTAACGTTGTCACCAGGCATTACCATTTCCACGCCTTCTGGCAGCTCTACAGCACCCGTAACGTCAGTTGTACGGAAATAGAACTGTGGACGGTAACCTTTGAAGAATGGGGTATGACGACCACCTTCTTCTTTGCTCAGAACATAAACTTCTGATTCAAATTGTGTATGTGGTGTAATTGTACCTGGTTTAGCCAATACTTGACCACGTTCAACATCTTCCCGTTTAGTACCGCGCAGCAATGCACCGATGTTTTCACCTGCACGACCTTCGTCAAGCAGTTTACGGAACATTTCAACACCTGTACAAGTGGTTTTAGTTGTCGCTTTGATACCGACGATTTCAACTTCATCGCCAACTTTGACAATACCACGTTCAACACGACCGGTCACAACTGTACCGCGGCCTGAGATTGAGAAAACGTCTTCAATAGGCAACAAGAATGGATGATCGATATCACGAACAGGCTCAGGAACGTAATCATCTAATGCCTGCGCCAATTCAATGATTTTTTCTTCCCACTGCGCTTCGCCGTTCAATGCACCCAGTGCAGAACCTTGAATAACAGGCAGATCATCACCTGGGAAATCATATTCGCTCAACAGCTCGCGAACTTCCATCTCAACCAGTTCTAACAACTCTTCGTCGTCAACCATGTCACATTTGTTCATGAATACAACGATACAAGGCACTCCAACTTGGCGAGACAGTAAGATGTGTTCACGCGTTTGTGGCATTGGGCCATCAGTTGCTGCAACCACTAAGATCGCACCGTCCATTTGCGCAGCACCCGTGATCATGTTTTTCACATAGTCAGCGTGTCCGGGGCAGTCAACGTGTGCATAGTGACGTGCTGGTGTATCATATTCAACGTGAGAAGTATTAATTGTAATACCGCGTTCACGTTCTTCAGGGGCGTTATCGATAGAAGCGAAGTCTTTCGCTGAACCGCCGTATGTTTTTGCCAATACAGTAGTAATAGCCGCTGTCAGAGTAGTTTTACCATGGTCAACATGACCGATGGTGCCAACGTTAACATGTGGTTTCGAACGTTCAAATTTTTCTTTAGACACAATATGTACCTTCTATATCACTAGGCTTGAACAATGCCAAGCCTTAGCCTAAATGGATTTATCTAGTTTTAGCGTCAATTACAGCATCTGCAACATTTTTTGAAGCTTCACTATACTCTTTGAACTCCATCGAGTAAGAAGCTCGTCCTTGTGTTGCAGAACGCAAATCCGTTGCATAGCCAAACATTTCAGCCAGCGGCACTTTGGCACGGATGATTTTCAGGCCAACAACGCCTTCATCCATACCTTCAATCATACCACGGCGACGATTGATGTCACCGACTACATCACCCATCCATTCTTCTGGAGTTGTGACCTCTACTTGCATCATTGGCTCAAGCAGAACAGGTGATGCCTGCAAAGCACCTTTCTTAAAGCCCATAGAAGCGGCAATTTTAAATGCCATTTCGTTCGAGTCGACATCATGATAGGACCCATCAAACAGCGTCACCTTGATATCTAACATAGGATAGCCCGCTAAGACGCCTTGCGACATTTGCTCATGGGCTCCCTTCTCAATGGCAGGAATGAATTCTTTCGGTACCACGCCACCAACAATTTTATTCTCAAACGTGAACCCTGTACCTGGCTCTTGAGGTTCCAATTTCAGCCACACATGACCGTACTGACCACGACCGCCTGATTGACGAACAAATTTACCTTCAACTTCCGTTGCTTGGCGAATGGTTTCTCGATAGGCCACCTGCGGTTTACCCACATTACATTCAACACCAAACTCACGTTTCATTCGGTCCACGATGATATCAAGATGCAATTCACCCATTCCTGAGATAATGGTCTGCCCTGATTCTTCATCCGTTGCAACTCGAAATGATGGGTCTTCAGCAGCTAGTTTACCTAACGCAATCCCCATTTTTTCCTGATCGGCTTTAGTTTTAGGTTCAACGGCAATTGAGATAACAGGCTCAGGAAACTCCATCCGTTCCAAAATCACTTTGTTATCCATATCACATAAGGTATCGCCGGTTGTAACATCCTTCAAACCAATCGCCGCTGCAATATCACCCGCACGGATCTCTTTAAGCTCTTTCCGATCATTCGAGTGCATCTGCACGATTCGCCCGATGCGTTCACGTTTAAGTTTAACCGAGTTAAACACCTGATCACCTGAATTGACCACCCCTGAATAAACGCGCAGGAAGGTTAATGTTCCAACGAAAGGGTCTGTGGCAATTTTAAAAGCTAATGCAGAGAACGGTTCGCTATCATCAGCATGACGTTCAATCGGATTTGCGTCTTCATCTTCACCTTTAATTGATGGGACATCAACAGGTGAAGGCATAAATTCAATCACTGCATCTAGAACAGCCTGGACCCCTTTATTTTTAAAGGCGCTCCCACAGGTTGCTATAACAATTTCATTGCGTAAAGTACGCTGGCGTAATGCGTGTTTTATTTCCTCTTCTGACAGTTCACCATCAGTAAGGTATTTATCCATTAATTCATCAGACGCTTCAGCAGCGGCTTCAATCATATACTCGCGCATTTCAGCAGCTTTATCAGCTAGTTCGGCGGGAATTTCCGAGTAAACAAAGGTCATTCCTTTGTCTTCTTCATTCCAATTGATCGCTTTCATTTTAATTAAATCGATCACACCTTTAAATTCTTCTTCAGCACCGATATTAAGCTGAATAGGGACACACGTTGCACCTAGCCGTTTACGGATCTGGTTAATCACCCGTTCGTAGTTGGCACCGGCTCGGTCCATTTTATTAATGAACACCATCCGCGGAACATGATATTTATCGGCCTGACGCCAGACAGTTTCAGATTGCGGTTCGACACCTGATGCGCCACAGAAAACGACCACAGCACCATCAAGTACGCGCAATGAACGCTCTACTTCAATGGTAAAGTCTACATGTCCGGGAGTGTCGATGATATTGATACGATGACGAGGGAATTGAGCCTGCATACCTTGCCAAAAGGTGGTGGTTGCTGCAGAAGTAATAGTAATACCTCGCTCTTGCTCTTGAGCCATCCAGTCCATAGTGGCAGCGCCATCGTGTACTTCACCAATCTTGTGAGACAGCCCTGTATAGAACAAGATACGTTCTGTTGTGGTAGTTTTACCAGCGTCCACGTGAGCACAAATACCGATGTTACGGTAGAGCTCGATTGGAGTTGTGCGAGCCATTTTTATCCTCTTACTAAGGGCAATCCCTTAGAAAAAATCGATAAAGAAATAAAAGCGGCAGCATGATACTGCCGCGTAAGGAATTACCAACGATAATGAGCAAATGCTTTGTTTGCTTCAGCCATACGGTGAACGTCTTCACGTTTTTTAACCGCAGAGCCTTTGTTCTCAGCTGCGTCGAGGATTTCACCTGCTAAGCGCTGAGCCATAGATTTTTCACCACGTTTACGTGCAGCATCAACCATCCAGCGCATACCCAAGGTATTACGACGAACTGGGCGAACTTCCACTGGAACTTGGTAAGTTGAACCACCTACACGGCGAGATTTAACTTCCACCGATGGGCGCACGTTGTCTAGAGCTACTTCGAAAACTTCTTGGTGACCTTTGCCTGATTTTTCAGCAGCAATATCCAGTGCACCGTATACAATTTTTTCAGAAATAGATTTTTTACCGTCAACCATAACTACGTTGACAAATTTAGCCAACAACTCTGATCCGAACTTAGGATCGGGTAGGATTTTACGTTGACCGATGACGCGACGTCTTGGCATCTTAGTATTCTCCGATTTGCTTCAGGTTACCCCAAAACGAACTTAATAAAATTTCGTTAAAATGAATGTTTGGCCTTACTCAACGGAGAACCATTAAGATTTAGGCCGCTTCGCACCGTATTTAGAACGACCTTGGCGGCGAGTAGATACGCCAGCACAGTCTAATGCGCCACGAACAGTGTGATAACGCACACCTGGTAAGTCTTTAACACGACCACCACGGATCAGGATCACTGAGTGTTCTTGCAAGTTATGGCCTTCACCACCGATGTATGAAGTAACTTCAAAACCGTTAGTTAAGCGAACACGCGCTACTTTACGCAGTGCAGAGTTAGGTTTTTTAGGCGTAGTAGTGTATACACGAGTACATACACCACGACGTTGTGGGCACGCTTGCAAAGCCGGTACGTTGTTTTTAACAACTTTAGGGCTACGCGAATTGCGAACCAACTGATTAATAGTTGCCATTGAAAATAGCTCCTGGTTCAAATTTTTTAAACATGTGAAAAATCCCCCCGCAAATCGGGGAGGCGAAATTTTATTCGCTTCATGGCGCAGAGTCAAGATAAACGGGTACTTTACAAGAATGATATTATCGACACCGATTATTTCCCCCGATGAACGGCAAAAATTTCACCGAATAAGTAGTTTTCAGTTTACTGCTAACTCAGTTAAAGGTCATCAATAAGGTCAAGTTATTTCAAACTGAGGAACTGACAGCCCATGTCAGGCTATTAACGTGTTGGGCACTTAATGCGACCCATTGACTCATGCTAATAGTAGGATAAAGTGCAGGAGCTTGTACGCCCCTAGCGTCAAGATCGTCAGTAAGAACCGACAAGCGATTAGTTTGGGCTAATGCGAGAAGCTCAGGATGTTGATAGCACACCAAATAGACGCCATTTTCAATGAGCAATAAATGGTCGTCACAGGTAAGCATCGCTAAGCATTGCGTCAACTGTTGACTGGGAAATTGGCAATCACGATAGATGTGCAACATCTAAAACCTCAGGACAATATCAGAGTGATGGAGCAATTGTTTTAGCTGTGAGGTATCAACAACCTGCGGCGCCAGAGCCAATACATCAATATCTAAATGACGCTGCTTAAGGGCCTGCTTGCTGACATAAAGTTGCTCAATATCATAAAGCTCAAGCATGGCATAGGTTGGCTCAATATGACGCTGTAAAATAGCCTCTGGCTGTTGACCTTGGCATAACTGCCAAACGCCATCAGCGTCAAACAAGACTCGAATATCATCACAGACAGCAGACGCTGCGAGTATTGCATCTAACCCTTCACGAGCATCACTACTACCATGCGGCGGATGAGTCATAATAAATAGCATCGAGCTCATAACTGCACCACTCGGTCACTTTGTAACATCGCGATGGAAAGCTCAGCCAACCCTGCAATGATAAAAGGCGATTGTAGATTATAGTGTGGCCAGCCATTTAAACTTGCATGCGCTTTGCCAATGACCCCGCGGCGCTCTGCAGCGCTCACACAAACCAATAATGAACAACCTGAGCGCTGTGCTAGAGCGCACCAACGCGCATACAGGTTGATCTCATCACTGGCTGGAGACAGTAGATAATTGGCGTGCGACACCCCATCCAAATAAAAAAATACCGTCTCAAGTTGATGGCCAGCTTCATACACACTATTGGCAAAGCGCAGCGCAGTCGTACCGCCTTGGCGGCCATAGGCCGGTTGAGTTACCAATAAAGTATAACGCAATGTCATTATTTCACGTAAGCGACGGCTTCAACTTCAACCAACACATCCTTAGGCAGGCGCGCAACTTCTACACATGAGCGAGCCGGAGCCATCTCTGGGAAATACGAGCCATAGATGACGTTAAATTCGGCGAAGTTCTCCATATCACTTAAAAAACAAGTTGTCTTGACCACCGTTGAAGCATCCGCGCCTGCTGAATCTAATACGGCCATTAGATTTTCCATAACCTGTTTGGTTTGCTCGCTAATTGATCCCTCAACCACAGCCATCGTGTTTGGATCAAGAGGGATCTGCCCCGAAGTATAGACAATGCCATCCACTTTAGTCCCTTGCGAATAAGGACCAATTGCGCTAGGTGCTTCATTGGTTGATACGATTTGTTTACCCATAATATATGTCCCAATTCATTAATACTGTCATCACAAACAAAGATATCAGTCTGTGCATAGCCAGTGTATTTGTCAACTAACTAGTTTAGGATTAAAAAAAGGCGACCATTGGGTCGCCTTTTTTAGACAGATAACACACCTGAACAGCGAATTACTCGCCTTGGTCAGCTGCGTTAAGCAGATCCGCTAAGTTTTGCTCAGCTTCATCTGCAGTTACCGTGGTTTGTTGCGGAGCAACTTCTTTTTCTTTGCGAGCACGACGTTGCTGATGATAAGAGAAACCTGTCCCAGCTGGGATCAAGCGACCGACAATCACGTTCTCTTTGAGACCGCGAAGCTCATCTTGTTTACCGCTCACTGCCGCTTCAGTCAGAACACGTGTGGTTTCCTGGAACGATGCCGCTGAGATAAATGACTCAGTTGACAACGATGCCTTGGTAATCCCCAGCAGTTCACGCTGATAAGTTGCCGGCCGTTTGCCGTCATTTTCAAGACGACGGTTTTCAATGTTCACCCGCGCCACTTCAAGTTGTTCACCTGGTAAGAACAGGCTATCACCAGCAGTGCTAATGATACACTTACGCAACATCTGACGGACAATCGTTTCAATGTGTTTATCATTGATTTTCACGCCCTGCAAACGGTAAACGTCTTGTACTTCATTAACAATGTAGCTCGCTACAGCACCGATACCACGTAGACGTAAGATATCGTGTGGTGATTCAGGACCATCGGCAATCACTTCACCTTTTTGGACTTTTTCACCTTCAAACACGTTGAGGTTACGCCATTTCGGAATCATTTCCTCAAACGCATCCCCTTCGTTCGGGGTGATTACCAAGCGACGTTTACCTTTAGTTTCTTTACCAAAACTAATAGTCCCGTCAATCTCAGCAAGAATAGCTGGCTCTTTAGGTTGACGTGCTTCGAACAAGTCAGCAACACGTGGCAGACCACCAGTAATATCTTTAGTACCGCCAGATTCTTGAGGAATACGCGCTAAAGCTTCACCGATGTTCACAACCGAACTATCTTCCAGGTTCACAATTGCTTTACCTGGCAAGAAGTAAGAGGCCACAATATCAGTGCCCGGAATCAACAGCTCATCGCCGTTGTCGTCGACCATTTTCACCATCGGACGCATTTCTTTACCTGCGCCGGAGCGTTCATTCGCTTCCATGACAACGATGCTAGATAGACCTGTCAGTTCATCGGTTTGACGACTGACCGTAACACCTTCGATCATATCAACAAATTTAATATGACCAGCCACCTCGGTAATAATTGGGTGAGTATGTGGATCCCAGTTAGCAACGATATCGCCTGGTTTGACTTCACCTTCATCTTGTACTTCGAGGATACTACCGTAAGTCAGTTTATGACTTTCTTTCGTACGGCCCATATCATCGATAATGGTCAGTTCAGTTGAACGCGAGGTGACAACCACTTTGCCTTCAGCGTTTTTCACATACTTAGCATTATGCAGCTTCACAGAACCTGTGTTCTTAACCTGAATACTGCTTTCTGCAGCGGCACGCGATGCAGCCCCACCAATATGGAAGGTACGCATCGTTAACTGTGTACCGGGTTCACCAATTGACTGGGCTGCAACAACCCCAACCGCTTCACCGATACCCACTAAATGGCCACGCGCCAAATCACGACCGTAACATTTAGCACAGACGCCATAGTCGACATTACAGCTAATCACTGAGCGAACTTTAACATGATCGACTGAATTGACTTCCAACAGGTCACATAGTTTTTCATCAAGTAGTGTGTTGCGGGCAACGAGTAACTCGTTGTCAGAGCCAGGTTTGAATACATCTTCTGCAACCACACGTCCAAGAACGCGTTCACGCAGTGGCTCAACCACATCACCGCCCTCAATCAGCGGCGTCATGACAACCCCTTCATGGGTGCCACAATCGTCTTCAACAATCACTAAGTCTTGCGCCACATCAACCAAACGACGGGTCAAGTAACCTGAGTTTGCTGTTTTCAGTGCCGTATCCGCCAAACCTTTACGCGCACCGTGCGTTGAGATGAAGTATTGTAATACGTTCAAACCTTCACGGAAGTTCGCAATAATTGGCGTTTCAATGATCGAACCATCTGGTTTGGCCATCAAGCCACGCATCCCTGCTAACTGACGGATCTGAGCGGCACTACCACGTGCACCAGAGTCAGCCATCATATAGATGCTATTAAATGAGTCTTGAATTTCCTCTACGCCATCACGGTTAATCACCGTCTCAGTCGAGAGGTTGGTCATCATTGCTTTAGACAATTTATCGTTGGCTGTCGCCCAGATATCAATCGCTTTATTATAACGTTCACCTGCAGTCACCAAACCGCTTTGGAATTGCTCTTGAATTTCTGTAACTTCTGCTTCAGCATCACCAATAATCTGTGCTTTCTCTGGCGGAATTTCCATATCGTTAATACCGATAGAGATCCCTGACAGAGTTGCATAGTGATAACCGGTGTACATTAATTGGTCAGCGAAGATAACTGATGCTTTAAGCCCCAGACGACGATAACAAACGTTAATCAGTTTAGAAATCTGCTTTTTACCCAGCGCATTATCGAGGAGGGAATAAGCCAACCCGTCAGGGAAAATCAACCACATGATCGCGCGGCCAACCGTTGTATCTTTAAGCTCAATTTTTTCGATGCGTGAGCCATCTTCGGCGACTTCAACTTCGCGAATACGAACTTTCACACGAGCATGCAAATCAACTAATCCAGCACGATATAGCTTCTCAGCTTCTTTCGGGCCTTCTAAGTACATGCCTTCGCCTTTCGCGTTAACTTTTGAGCGAGTTGCATAATAGAGGCCCAAAACAACGTCCTGCGATGGTACGATGATTGGCTCACCGTTAGCAGGAGACAGTACGTTGTTGGTTGCCATCATCAATGAGCGAGCTTCAAGCTGAGCTTCAAGAGTCAACGGCACATGAACTGCCATTTGGTCGCCATCGAAGTCAGCGTTGTAGGCCGCACACACCAATGGGTGCAACTGCATCGCTTTGCCTTCAATCAAGACCGGTTCAAACGCTTGAATACCTAATCGGTGCAATGTTGGTGCACGGTTGAGCATGACAGGATGTTCGCGGATCACCTCTTCTAGGATATCCCAAACTTCCACACCTTCACGCTCTACCATTTTCTTGGCAGCTTTAATTGTAGTTGCAAGACCACGCGCTTCGAGTTTGCCATAGATAAATGGTTTGAATAATTCAAGCGCCATTTTCTTCGGCAGACCACATTGGTGCAGACGCAGGTAAGGACCCACTGTAATCACAGAGCGACCTGAGTAATCGACTCGCTTACCCAACAAGTTCTGACGGAAACGACCCTGTTTACCTTTGATCATATCGGCCAAAGATTTCAGAGGACGTTTGTTTGAACCCGTAATTGCACGTCCGCGACGACCGTTATCAAGCAGTGCATCAACAGCTTCTTGCAACATGCGTTTTTCGTTACGCACAATAATATCGGGTGCAGCCAAATCCAACAGTCGTTTCAGACGGTTGTTTCGGTTGATTACACGGCGATATAGATCGTTCAAATCGGACGTTGCGAAACGACCGCCATCAAGCGGTACTAATGGACGTAGATCAGGTGGCAGTACTGGAAGTACAGTCATGATCATCCATTCTGGTTTGTTACCAGACTGCTCGAACGCTTCCATTAATTTCAGGCGCTTAGTCAATTTTTTACGTTTGGTTTCAGAGTTAGTCGTTCCTAACTCTTCACGCATCGACTCGATTTCACTAGGCAATTCTAAATGACGCAGCAGTTCAAGAACCGCTTCGGCACCCATTTTTGCTTCAAATTCATCGCCATATTCTTCTAACGAGTCCAAATATTGCTCTTCGGTGAGCATTTGGCCGCGTTCCAATGTAGTCATACCCGCTTCGGTAACCACAAAGGA
The DNA here is from genome assembly GCF_046054155.1 of Celerinatantimonas yamalensis. NCBI lineage: Bacteria > Pseudomonadati > Pseudomonadota > Gammaproteobacteria > Celerinatantimonadaceae > Celerinatantimonas > Celerinatantimonas yamalensis. The sequence continues at coordinate 188,547 of NZ_JBEQCT010000004.1, read as the reverse complement.
TTCAAAATATAAAACGCGTTCAATATCGCGCAAAGTCATATCCAGTAATAAACCAATGCGTGATGGCAATGATTTCAAAAACCAGATATGTGCAACCGGTGATGCCAGCTCAATATGACCCATCCGTTCACGACGGACTTTAGATTGAGTGACCTCAACGCCACATTTTTCGCAGATCACACCACGGTGTTTGAGACGTTTGTATTTGCCACACAAACATTCATAATCTTTTACCGGACCAAAAATCCGCGCACAGAACAGACCGTCGCGTTCTGGTTTGAAGGTACGATAGTTGATCGTTTCCGGTTTTTTTACTTCACCGAATGACCAGCTACGGATCTGGTCAGGCGAAGCCAAACCGATTTTGATCCCTTCAAACTCTTCAGTCTTGTTTTGTTGCTTAAGAAACTTAAGTAAGTCTTTCACGTTTCTCTCCAGTGTGGAGTCAAACCTAGCGGGAGGCGTGCATCACGCACGCTCCCAATATAAGTCACTTGTTCTACTGACAGTTAATGCTGATCCAGCTCGATATTGATACCAAGTGAGCGGATCTCTTTAAGCAGTACGTTAAACGATTCTGGAATACCTGGCTCCATTTTATAGTTACCATCCACAATGTTTTTATACATTTTCGTACGACCATTGACGTCATCTGATTTCACCGTCAACATCTCTTGCAAGGTATAAGCCGCACCATATGCTTCAAGTGCCCATACTTCCATCTCACCGAAGCGCTGACCACCGAACTGAGCTTTACCACCCAGAGGTTGCTGTGTTACCAAACTGTACGAACCAGTTGAACGTGCATGCATCTTGTCATCAACTAAGTGATTCAGTTTGAGCATGTACATATAACCTACCGTAGTCTGGCGCTCAAATGGCATGCCACTACGACCATCATACAATTGGATCTGCCCAGAATCAGGGATATCAGCCAAACGCAACATTTCTTTAATTTCAGGCTCATGAGCACCATCAAACGCGGGCGTTGCCATTGGCACACCTTTACGTAAGTTCTGGGCCAGAGTCATCAATTCGTCATCGCTATATTCGTCTAAATCAACATGCTGACGAGTTTGTCCTAGATTATAAACTTTCTGGATAAACTCACGAAGCTTAGCCAGTTCCACCCCACGTTGGTTTTTAAGCATTGCATCGATTTTCTCACCGACACCTTTTGCCGCCATTCCTAAGTGTGTTTCCAATACTTGTCCAATGTTCATTCGCGATGGAACCCCTAGTGGGTTCAATACGATATCAACTGGACGACCGGTTTCATCATATGGCATGTCTTCACGTGGAACGATGATCGAAACCACCCCTTTGTTCCCGTGGCGACCCGCCATTTTGTCACCAGGCTGAATGCGACGTTTCACGGCCAAATACACTTTAACGATTTTCAGCACACCTGGTGCGAGATCGTCACCTTGCGTGATCTTACGGCGTTTAATGTCGAGTTTTTTCTCAAAATCAGCCTTGAGTTCTTCATACTGATCGGCGATCTGTTCAAGCTGAGTCTGTGCACCTTCATCAACCAATGCAATTTCAAACCAATCCAGTGGTCGCATCCGGCTCAAGTCAGCTTCTGATTTACCCGCACCTAGTAACACTGATTTGGCACGTGACAGAACACCTTCTTCAAAGATTTTGAACTCTTCAGTTAAATCTTTTTTCGCTTCACGCAGCTGAGAGTCTTGAATATCAACAGCTCGTTTATCTTTTTCCACGCCATCACGAGTGAAGACTTGGATATCGATAACAGTCCCGTAAGTCGAATTAGGTACTCGCAGCGATGTATCTTTTACATCAGATGCTTTCTCACCGAAGATCGCTCGCAATAACTTCTCTTCTGGAGTCAGCTGAGTTTCACCTTTAGGGGTGACTTTACCGACCAGAATATCGCCAGGTTTCACTTCAGCACCCACATAAACAATCCCAGACTCATCCAGTTTGCTTAATGCTGACTCACCAACGTTAGGAATATCCGCAGAGATCTCCTCTGGACCTAACTTGGTGTCACGCGCAATACAAGACAGTTCTTGAATATGGATCGTGGTGAAGCGATCTTCTTTAACTACATCTTCATTTAATAAGATGGAGTCTTCATAGTTGTAACCGTTCCAAGGCATGAAGGCGACACGCATATTCTGACCCAGTGCTAATTCACCTAAGTCAGTTGATGGACCATCAGCCAGTACATCACCTTTCATCACCGGTTCGCCTGTTTGTACAACAGGACGCTGGTTAATACAGGTGTTCTGGTTAGAACGGGTATATTTAGTCAACGTATAGATATCAATCCCAGCTTCACCAGGGAGCAGTTCATCTTCGTTAACTTTAATCACGATACGTGATGCATCGGCATAGTTGACTCGGCCACCGCGTTTAGCAACAACGGTTACCCCAGAGTCAACCGCAACAGCACGCTCAATCCCAGTTCCGACTAGCGGTTTATCCGCACGAATCGTTGGAACGGCTTGGCGTTGCATGTTCGATCCCATCAAGGCTCGGTTCGCATCATCATGTTCTAAGAACGGAATCAATGACGCTGCAACAGAAATAATCTGTTGAGGTGATACATCCATGAACTGAACTTGGTCAGCCGTCATGTAGGTTGAATCACCCGCGTAACGACACGGTACTAGTTCATCAGTTAAACGACCATCTTCATCAAATGGCGCGTTCGCCTGAGCAATAACGTATTTACCTTCATCAATCGCTGACAAAAATTCAACATCATCAGTAATCAAACTATTATTAACACGTCGATACGGCGTTTCCAAGAACCCGTAATCATTGGTTCGTGCGTACACCGCCAATGAGTTAATCAGACCAATATTGGGTCCTTCAGGGGTTTCAATTGGACATAAACGACCGTAGTGCGTGGCATGTACGTCGCGCACCTCAAAGCCTGCACGTTCACGAGTCAAACCACCCGGGCCTAACGCTGAAACACGACGTTTATGCGTCACTTCAGACAACGGGTTGTTTTGGTCCATAAACTGAGACAGCTGTGATGAACCAAAGAACTCTTTAACGGCAGCCGAAATCGGCTTGGCGTTGATCAAATCTTGCGGCATTAACGTATCGAGATCACCTAAACTTAAGCGCTCACGTACGGCGCGTTCAACACGCACTAGGCCAACACGGAATTGGTTCTCAGCCATTTCACCGACACAACGGATACGACGGTTACCCAAGTGGTCAATATCATCCACTTCACCATGACCGTTACGAATATCAATCAGTGTTTTAATCACTAACAAGATATCGCGTTTATCCAAAATGCCCGATTCATTGCCATCGTCACGATTCACACGGCTGTTAAATTTCATCCGTCCGACAGTTGACAGATCATAACGATCCGTACTGAAGAATAGATTTTCAAACAAGCCTTCGGCTGCTTCGCGAGTTGGTGGCTCACCAGGGCGCATCATCCGATAAATTTCAACTAATGCTTCGAGGCGATTAGTCGACGAATCGGTACGCAATGTTTCCGAAATGAAGGCGCCATTATCTAAGTCATTGGTATAAATAGTTGCCAATTTAGTGAAGCCCGCCTGCGACAATGCCGCGACCAACTCCATCGTTAATTCTGTATTCGCAGCAGCAACTACTTCACCGGTTGACTCGTCGATATAATCTTTCGACAGAACTTTACCGGCTAGATATTCCAATGGCACTTCTAACTGCGTGACATTCGCTTTTTCTAAAGTACGAACGTGACGAGCCGTGATCCGACGTCCTTTTTCGACAACCATTTCACCGTCGAGCAAAATATCAAATGATGAAATATCACCGCGCAAACGCGCAGGTTCTAATGACATCCATACTTTGCCTTCGCGGATTTCAAAATCAGTCGTATCGAAGAAGTAATTGAGGATCTCTTCAGTCCCCATGTCCAGTGCCCGCATAATAATAGTTGCTGGCAACTTGCGACGGCGGTCGATACGAACAAATAGGTTATCTTTTGGATCGAATTCAAAATCCAACCAAGAACCACGATAGGGAATCACTCGCGCGTTATATAGAACTTTCCCAGATGAGTGGGTCTTGCCGCGGTCATGATCAAAGAATACCCCTGGACTACGGTGCAGCTGAGATACGATCACCCGTTCGGTGCCGTTAATCACAAAAGTTCCGTTTTCGGTCATGAGCGGAATTTCGCCCATGTACACTTCTTGCTCTTTGATATCCTTGACAGTGCCCGCTGGTGCGTCTTTATCGTACAACACCAACCGTAGCTTAACCCGCAGCGGAGCAGAATAGGTTACACCACGAATTTGACATTCTTTCACATCAAATACGGGTTCACCAAGACGGTAACTAACATACTGCAACTCTGAATAGCCAGAGTAACTGGCTATGGGGAAAACACTACGAAACGCTGCTTCCAGGCCATACTCGCCTTCCGGATCGACTTCGATAAATTTCTCGAAAGAATCAAGCTGTATAGATAGCAGGTAAGGCGTATCCACTACTTGAGGACGTTTCCCGAAGTCCTTACGAATGCGTTTTTTCTCTGTATAAGAGTAAACCATATGGTTCCTCAGCTCGCTGATAAGTGACCCACTCTGTCCTTTGACGGGACAGTTCTAACTTACGTCATTTCTGTATTTGAAGTACGCAGGAGATTCACGTACTCGGGCGCAAGATGACCGGTTTAAATGACATGAAATAGCCGACATCCTACAGCGCAAAAAGGCCGGTGATTAAAAAATCACCAGCCACTGCCCTATTCAGGCTGTAATCTGCAGTATAGCAGATTATTTGACTTCAACTTCAGCACCAACTTCTTCAAGCTGAGTTTTAAGCTGAGCAGCTTCTTCTTTAGAAACAGCTTCTTTAACTGGAGTTGGAGCAGCTTCAACCAAAGCTTTCGCTTCTTTAAGACCCAGACCAGTTGCAGCACGAACTGCTTTAATAGCAGCAACTTTGTTCGGGCCAGCAGCTTTAAGGATAACGTTGAATTCAGTTTGTTCTTCAACTGCAGCGCCTGCATCAGCACCGCCAGCAACAACAGCAGCAGCTGCAGTTACGCCGAATTTCTCTTCCATTGCTTCAATCAAAGCAACAACATCCATTACTGACATTTCAGCAACAGCATCAATGATTTGGTCTTTAGTGATAGACATGACTCAAAATCCTAAATCTTAATTAAAATTTATACAGTTAAGCAGCAAATTGCAAATTTAAGCTGCCGCTTGCTCTTTCTGATCGCGAATAGCCGCGATAGTGCGAACCAATTTGCCAGCTGAGGCTTCTTTCATAGTCGCCATCAGTTTTGCGATTGCTTCGTCGTAAGTTGGCAGTGTTGCCAAAACGTTTACGTCTGCTAATGCGCCTTCATACGCTGCAGCTTTAACTTCGAAGTGTTCTTGCACTTTAGCGAAATCAACAAACAGACGCGCAGCGGCACCTGGATGTTCGCTTGAGAATGCAATTAAAGTTGGACCTTTAAAGGTTTCAACTAAACATTCGTAGCTAGTACCTTCTACGGCACGGCGTGCGAGCGTGTTACGAACAACACGTACATAAACACCAGCTGCACGTGCTTTCGCACGCAGTTCAGTCATAGCGCTTACAGTCACACCGCGAGAGTCGGCAGTAACAGCAGAAAGGGCACCTTTGGCAGCTTCGTTGACGTCAGCGACAATTTGCTTTTTGTCTTCGAGTCTTAATGCCATTGGCTTTACTCCTGGATTCCAAACTAGGAAAACCTAGTACTAATGTTCCCCTAAATAAAACTAATTTAGGGCACTTGTACGGCTACAGATCCAGAATAAGTCATAAAACTATTCAGGGTTCTTTCACCGTCTGCGCAGGAAATTTAAGACAATTTGTTGATTGTCACCTGCGGTCTTGGACGTGGGCAAATGTTACACCCAGACCCATAAGATAAGGCGCGCAATTTTACAGCAATTAACGCGCCATGTAAACCTAAATCGGATTAAGCAAGTTGTTCTAGAGATGCAATATCAATAGAAATACCAGCACCCATCGTAGTTGATAGATTTACTTTTTTGATGAACTGACCTTTAGACTGGGCAGGTTTAGCTTTACGCAGTGCGCTTAGCAACGCTTCCAAGTTCTGTTTGATCTTGTCATCGTCAAAGTCAACTTTACCGATGGTGGTATGAATAATACCGTTTTTGTCGTTACGATAACGCACCTGACCGGCTTTAGCATTATTAACCGCTTCAGCAACGTTCGGCGTTACAGTACCAACTTTAGGGTTTGGCATCAGCCCGCGAGGACCTAAGATCTGGCCTAATTGACCCACAACACGCATCGCATCAGGTGAAGCAATAACCACGTCGAAGTTCATTTCGCCCGCTTTAATTTGCGCTGCTAAATCATCCATACCCACGATATCTGCACCAGCTGCTTTCGCCGCTTCTGCATTGGCACCTTGAGTGAACACAGCAACACGAACGGTACGGCCAGTACCATTGGGTAGAACAGTCGCACCGCGAACATTTTGATCAGATTTACGAGGATCAATACCCAGGTTAATAGAAGCATCAACACTTTCAACAAATTTAGCCGTCGCTAATTCTTTAAGCAAAGCAACCGCTTCGTTGATTGAGTAGTCTTTAGTCGCGTCAGTTTTTTCGCGAATAGTACGCATACGTTTAGAAAGTTTTGCCATTGTCTAGCCCTCTACTACCAGGCCCATTGCACGGGCGGAACCTTCGATTGAACGAACCATCGCATCTAAATCAGCGCCGGTCATGTCTACTTCTTTAACTTTAGCGATCTCTTCAAGCTGCGCACGAGTTACCGTACCCACTTTTTGCTTGTTCGGTGTACCAGAACCAGACTTGATGCCCGCCGCTTTTTTAAGCAGGTATGAAGCAGGTGGTGTCTTGGTTTCGAACGTGAAAGAGCGGTCACTATAAACAGTGATAACAACAGGAACTGGCGCGCCTTTTTCTAAGCTGTCAGTACGAGCGTTGAACGCTTTACAAAATTCCATGATGTTCACACCATGTTGACCTAATGCAGGACCAACTGGTGGACTAGGGTTTGCTGCACCAGCAGCAACTTGTAGCTTGATATAAGCTTGGACTTTCTTAGCCATAATTTCCTCTAATTTGGGTCTAGCGCCTCAATCCAACGTGGACCTTAGCTTCCCGATATAACAAAAGGGCAGCGGATTATAAAATATCCTCTGCCCTATCTCAACCATTTCTGGCGAAATTTCGATCAGCCTTTTTCAATCTGACCGAATTCTAACTCAACTGGTGTCGCCCGACCGAAGATCAGAACAGATACTTTTACGCGACTTTTCTCATAATCGACTTCTTCAATGGTACCATTGAAATCAGCAAATGGGCCATCAACCACGCGAACCACTTCACCGGGTTCAAACAGAGTTTTTGGCCGTGGCTTATCGGCAGACTCATTGAGACGATCTAAAATATTGTCCGCTTCACGATCAGTAATTGGTGCTGGGCGCTCTGGAGTGCCGCCAATAAAACCTAATACGCGAGGGACATTACGCACCAAATGCCAGCTCTCATCGTTCATGTGCATCTGCACCAGCACATAGCCGGGGAAGAACTTACGCTCACTTTTACGACGCTGACCTGCGCGCATCTCGACCACTTCTTCAGTAGGAACAAGAACATCCCCAAATAAATCTTCGTGGCCATGGATCTTAATGTGTTCACGCAGAGATTTAGCAACACGAGATTCATAGCCAGAAAAGGCCTGAACGACATACCAGCGTTTTTTTAACTCTTCGCTCATTAAACATTCACCCCTGTAATGAAGCTGACTAGACGAACGAGTATACCATCAAGACCCCATAAAATTAACGCAACCACCGCAGAAACTGCCAGTACAATCAGTGTTGTCTGCATAGCTTCTTGACGGGTTGGCCAAACAACTTTGCGCACTTCGGTACGAGCTTCTTTAGCAAAACTCCAGACAGCTTTCCCTTTAGTGGTCAGCATAGCGAGCCCTAAAGCAAGACCCATCGCGACGACAACTCCGATCACTCGAAACAGGATCGAGATATTAGAGTAATAGTAGTTGCCGACTACGGAAGCGGCGACGAGAATTGCGACTAATCCCCATTTTAGGCCATCCATAGACCCGCTCTGGTTTTCTGTATTCGTTGACATAAACTACCTGTTATCCCACACCTAAAAACGACGCTGTTTAGCGTGTCTACTTTATTTCTACTGAATTGAGCCAACACGTGCCAATTACCGGCGCTAAACTAGCTAATTGGCAGGGGTGGAGGGAGTCGAACCCCCAACCGTCGGTTTTGGAGACCGCCGTTCTACCAATTCGAACTACACCCCTACAAAAGAAAACCCCGTTTTTAGGGGCTTTCGCTTAAATTGTGAACCTAGTGTCAGCTACAATTTGACCTGTGTATCATGATACCAGAAATAGCGTGAGCTCGTAGAGGAAAAATTTAATTTTATTGTAATTTCGCTGCATTCTATACTGAGTGGTTAATTGCACTCGACTCCTTAAATAAACGACTCTGCAATGGTTGAGCAGATCTTACTTCATACAGCTCAAGCGGCAAGTCATCCGGGTCTTTAAAAAAGGTAAAGCGTTTTTGTGTATATGGGTCGACCCGAACACTCTCGCAGCTAATATCATGTCGCTGTAAATAGGCAATAACCTGATCTAAATCACACACTGAAAATGCTAGGTGGCGCAACCCACAAGCTTCTGGCGATGTGGATCGAGTCGGTGGATGGGCAAATGAAAATAACTCAATTTGACTGCCATCAGGCAGGGCTAAATCCAGCTTATAAGAATCACGTTCGGCGCGATAATGTTCAGCAATCACCGTTAGGCCAAGGATCTGAGTATAAAAATGTTTAGTGACCTGATAGTTCGAGCAAATAATTGCGCAATGATGAATAGCATCGAGCATGACAACCTCGCAGGTTAATGGCTATTTATTGAAAATGGATCGGTCAACAACAAAAGATGGCTAAGTTTAGTGTTTCAGGCTCTCCGAGCCAGTCTGCATGTTCAGTATGATCCATATAGTCGTCACCCGTCACCGCATGAACCAATACCGTCAAGTTTTGCCGATGAGTATCAATCCATGCGATAAACATCGCAAAATCAGCTTGAGTGAACTTCGTTTGAAAACTCCAGGATGGATGCGGTCCAACCTGTTTTTCATGGAATCGCCCCACTTCTAAATTAAGCTGCTCGATGATCTGCAAGCGTAGTGCGCGGGCTTGCTCGCAGGTTGTTTTGTCAAAATAAACATGGCTATGATAGTGCGCATAGTTATTACTGAGTGTGATAAATTGGGTCATAATAGTTCACCTAACAAATTAACTGAGTCAACAGTCGACATAAGACAGTACTATGGCTTAGCCTGTTGCGCAGGACTAGCTTGCTGCAACGCAAATCTTGCGGCGTAGTGAGTCACACGGCTAGCTCAATCAAGTGGTTTAGCCATGATAAATGAATGCTGGCTAAACCCAAGCGTAGTGTAAAACTGATGTGCTTTGTGATTAAAAGCCATTACTTCCAAGCGCACTTGCTTGGCGCCCTGTTCTCGCGCCCATTGATGAACTGCATTCATTAATGCTCGTCCGACTCCCCGCGAGCGATGATGTTCATCAACGACTATCGACCCAATGCGGCAAATTGGAAATTTGACTAAAAATGGAATGGTTTCATTTTGTGTGATGGTCGCAGTGATAAAGCCGATGACCTGCTGGCCACGCTGCGCCACAAAAAAACGATGTGTATTATTTTTTAACACATTAACTAAAAATTGTCGGTCGGCCGCCGATGGAGCATCAAAAGCCTCAGGCATCTGGTCAAAATGGATCTGTCCAATTTGTTGATTAAGCATGGTTAAAGCATCTAAATCGGACTCTTGTGCGGATCGAATAACCACCGTTCACCTCTCTTCGTTATATCGTCCCGCTTGATAATAACCCATTTATATTAGGATGGAATAGGTAGGTTCATGCATTCACTATATCTGATGTGTTACTTGTGTTGGCGCGATATTGCGACTTTCAAGTTACTTGGTGCCGGCTGTCGTAGTGAATAGGTTAATGCTGTCTACTGATATTGCTTCAATAATGTAAATTGAACGCCCCACATAAAATCAGTGAACCAATTAAATGGTGTTAGCATCTAGGCGATTGAGTTAGAACAAGCCTTAAAAAGCGCACAAGTGATTCTTATGCACGAATAAATAACATCACAGTTAGAGTGACATCTGCGAATAATTTATATTAAAAAAGGCCGCCTAAAGCGACCTTTTTTTATTAGCAATCGTTAAAACGATTACGCGATAACTTTAGATACCACGCCAGCGCCAACTGTACGACCGCCTTCACGGATCGCAAAGCGCAACCCTTCATCCATCGCAATAGGTGCAATCAATTCAACTGTGAATTTAATATTGTCACCAGGCATTACCATTTCCACGCCTTCTGGCAGCTCTACAGCACCCGTAACGTCAGTTGTACGGAAATAGAACTGTGGACGGTAGCCTTTGAAGAATGGGGTATGACGACCACCTTCTTCTTTGCTCAGAACATAAACTTCTGATTCAAATTGTGTATGTGGTGTAATTGTACCTGGTTTTGCCAGTACTTGACCACGTTCAACATCTTCCCGTTTAGTACCGCGCAGCAATGCACCGATGTTTTCACCTGCACGACCTTCGTCAAGCAGTTTACGGAACATTTCAACACCTGTACAAGTGGTTTTAGTTGTCGCTTTGATACCGACGATTTCAACTTCATCGCCAACTTTGACAATACCACGTTCAACACGACCAGTCACAACTGTACCGCGGCCTGAGATTGAGAAAACGTCTTCAATAGGCAACAAGAATGGATGATCGATATCACGAATAGGCTCAGGAACGTAATCATCTAATGCTTGCGCCAATTCAATGATTTTTTCTTCCCACTGCGCTTCGCCGTTCAATGCACCCAGTGCAGAACCTTGAATAACAGGCAGATCATCACCTGGGAAATCATATTCGCTTAACAGCTCGCGAACTTCCATTTCAACCAGTTCTAACAACTCTTCGTCGTCAACCATGTCACATTTGTTCATGAATACAACGATACAAGGCACGCCAACTTGACGAGACAGTAGGATGTGTTCACGCGTTTGTGGCATTGGGCCATCAGTTGCTGCAACCACTAAGATCGCACCGTCCATTTGCGCAGCACCCGTGATCATGTTTTTCACATAGTCAGCGTGTCCGGGGCAGTCAACGTGTGCATAGTGACGTGCTGGTGTATCATATTCAACGTGAGAAGTATTAATTGTAATACCGCGTTCACGTTCTTCAGGGGCGTTATCGATAGAAGCGAAGTCTTTCGCTGAACCGCCGTATGTTTTTGCCAATACAGTAGTAATAGCCGCTGTCAGAGTAGTTTTACCGTGGTCAACGTGACCGATGGTGCCAACGTTAACGTGCGGTTTCGAACGTTCAAATTTTTCTTTAGACATGCTCGTCCCTCATACAAGGAGTCAACTGGTGTTCTAGCACCAAAGGTTGTTGATACAAACGTTATAAAACGATCTAAGGCAGGCGAGATAAAGGACTGGTGCTGATAGGCAGAGTTGAACTGCCGACCTCACCCTTACCAAGGGTGCGCTCTACCAACTGAGCTATATCAGCACTGGAGCGGGCAGCGGGAATCGAACCCGCATCATCAGCTTGGAAGGCTGAGGTAATAGCCATTATACGATGCCCGCGCTGTTAGTCTTTAAATCAGACCACCTCAAACCGAGAAAAAGTGGTGGAGGGGGACGGATTCGAACCATCGAAGCTTTCGCGGCAGATTTACAGTCTGCTCCCTTTGGCCGCTCGGGAACCCCTCCATATTTTAGCTTAACGATGGTGCCGACTGCCGGAATCGAACTGGCGACCTACTGATTACAAGTCAGTTGCTCTACCTACTGAGCTAAGTCGGCGATGTCGTTAAGTGCTGCGCATTCTAGGGAATCCCTTTTTCAAATGCAACTGCTAATGTGAAAAAAAACTGTCTTTAGCGATTAAATGCATAATTTTCACTCAATATTGGCACTATTGAGGCCTTAAAGAAACTTCACCGGCTGAAAAAGCATGAATTTCATGGTTCTGTTTGAGTAACAAGTTACCTTGCGAATCAACACCACTCACATTCCCTTCAACGGTTCTGCCATCAGAAAAAATTAATTTTACAGCTTCACCATGAAAAATATCCAATTCATTCCATTGTTCAATAAATGGCACTAAGCCGTTCTCAGAGAACTGCTGATAGGCTTGATTCAGCGCTTGATAACAACGCACCAATAAATCATTGCGATCCACGATTTGCTCTTGTAAGCGGCTTAAATCGGCAACTTTTTGATCAATACCGGCTGATACATCGCCCAGACGCACATTAATACCGATCCCGGCGACGATGTGCACCAATTGCTGAGGCTGACCTGTCATTTCAATCAGTATCCCCGCCAGTTTTTCATAGCCAGCATAGATATCGTTGGGCCACTTTAACCCCACCGTAGTATATCCCATCTCTCGCAGCGTCTGTGCAACGGCGATACCAACGACCAAGCTTAAGCCTTGCAAGCCATCTAAGTTGCCCTCATGCTGCCAATGAATAGAAAATGGGAGCTGTCCGGCAACTGCCGAGTGAAAACTGCGACCACGCCGCCCACGCCCCGCATTTTGATAATCACAGCTAACCAATTCACCATGACTCAAATCATTTAAGCGGCCCATCATCCAGCTATTAGTGGATGCAATTTCCGAAAAGAGGTGAATGGGAGCCTTAATATGAGGCTGTAACTTGTCTAAATCTAACATCGAAATAGAATGTGCAAGACAGTAGCCGCGCCCTTTAACTGAGTATATATCAACGCCCATAGCCTGCAGCTGGTGAATATAAGTCGCAATGGAAGTACGTGAAACATTTAGGTGCTGTGCGAGCAATTGACCGGAGTAAAAATGACCATCGCTGAGGTAGTTCAAGAGCTCAAATGCATTATGATGATTTTGCATAGTTGGATAATTTCTCCCTTGATTGCATAAACCCATGCCGTCCAATCAACAATACTTCCGGTTCGAGAGTCACCGCAAAACGCGAGTGAACTTGTTGTTGTATATGGGCCGCTAATTGGGCTATTGCCAACCCGCTGGTTGTACCGGACTCATTGATTAACACGAGGGCTTGGTGAGAGTGTACCCCCGCACCATTTTGGCGATAACCTTTCAAACCACATTGGTCAATCAGCCATCCGGCCGCTATCTTATAATTTCCCTCAGGTTGTGAATAAAAGGGCAACTGAGGATATTGAGCTTGATAGTGACGCAGCCATGCTTCACTGACAATAGGATTCTTAAAAAAACTCCCAGCATTGCCAGTCTGCTTTGGATCCGGCAATTTTACGCGGCGAGTTCTACACACCAGTTCAAAAATTTGCTGAGCCGTCGCGGTATCATCTAATTCACGCAGTGGGCCATATTGACAATTAGGTTGCCACGCTTGGGGTAATTGCAGACCAACGCGGGTAATAACCATTGAACTGCGCGGCACATGCTTAAATAAACTGTCTCGGTAACCAAATTGGCACTGTGCTTGGGTGAGCACACTAAACTGCTCGCAGCTTGCATCCCATACTTCTACCCATCGGCAAAATTGGCTAAATTCAGCGCCATAGGCACCAATATTTTGCACCGGTGCCGCTCCCACAGATCCTGGGATGAGTGCTAGATTTTCCAGCCCGGGGACATCGCGATCGATCAACCAACTAACCAATTGATGCCAATTCTCCCCTGAGGCAGCTTCAATAAACCAGCCCTGTGGGTGTTGGACAAGTTGCCGCCCATTTAATCGATTCACCACTAAAGTGCCTTGAAAGTCTTCAACAAACAAGACATTCGAACCTTCGCCGATCACTAACCAAGGTAGGCCTTGGCGTTCAAGCTCTGCGAGCTCTTTTAAATCATCGAGATGATTCAGAATCAACAGATCACGGCAATATGCCTTTACACCAAACGTATGCAGTGATTGAACATCTTTCATGACTATCCGCCTTACCTTATTCTATCGGCATTTACGCCATTGCTATATGCGACTACTAATGGCGTAATAATACTTGCTTCATGCGGTGACTGTCGCCTTTTTGTAAGACCAGATCCGCCTTATCACGGGTATGAAGAATATTATCCTGCAAATTCACCAAATTGATCGTTCGCCAGATCTCTCTGGCAACACTAATGGCTTGTGTATCAGGTAAACTTGCATAGTGGTTAAAATAACTATTGGGATCGCTAAAAGCACCTTTACGGAAATCTAAAAATCGTTGGATATACCATTCTTCTAATTGCTCAACATGGGCATCGACATAAATAGAAAAATCAAGATAGTCAGACACATAACGACGCAGACCAGTATCATCAGTTGGATTTGATTGTAATACATTAAGCCCTTCAAGAATAAGAATGTCAGGCTGATCGATCACCTTGTGCTGGTTGGGCAAAATATCATAGGTAATATGCGAATAAACAGGAGCGATGACTTGCGGCTTACCCGCTTTAACATCCGCGACAAACTGCACTAACTTGCGCCCATCATAACTTTCAGGGAAGCCTTTACGATGCATGATGCCGCGCCTGTTTAGTTCATCATTTGGATACAAAAAACCATCGGTCGTAATCAATGCGACCTTCGGATGCTCTGACCAACGATCTAACAGCGCTTGCAAGATCCGCGCGGTGGTACTTTTCCCAACAGCAACACTGCCCGCGACACCAATTAAGAATGGGATTTTATCCTCATGGCCGAGAAATTCACCAATGACTTTACGCCGATCTTGGCGCGATTTCACATACAAATTAATCAATCGAGAGAGTGGGAGATAAATGTCACGCACCTCTTCAAGTGACACAGACTCATTGATCCCTCGTAGCTCTTCAAGCTCGATTTCAGTTAAAGTCAGGGGCACAGAATTACGGAGTTTCGACCAAGTGTTTCGATTAAAGGTCAAATAGGACTGCATTTGGTGTTGTTCAAACATATGTCGCTTCCTTGGCAGAGCCGAAACATTACCTTAAAGTCGCCCGCTCGTCACTGCTGTCAGCTATTTTAGACGGTTGATTTCTCTGGTAATTCCAAGAAGGAATAAGGAGTCATAATGGGAAGGATAACAAAGGGCCCCAAGAGGGGCCCTCATATTTAGGCTTTTTCGACCACGTTCACCAACGTCCAAGATTTAGTCTTAGAAATTGGGCGGCACTCTTTGATCACCACTACATCACCTTCAACGGCGCTGTTAGCTTCATCATGTACGTGCAGTTTAGTAGTACGAGTCATGAATTTCCCATAGATTGGGTGTTTTACACGACGCTCGATCAGAACAACAATAGACTTATCCATTTTGTCACTGATCACTTTACCTTGTAATGTACGGATTGTTTCGCTCATTACGCACCTGCCTTCTGATTCAGAATGGTTTTAACACGTGCGATACTACGGCGCACATTCTTCAGCAAATGTGTTTGAGCCAATTGACCCGTGCTTGCTTGCATGCGCAGGTTGAATTGCTCACGAAGCAGGCTTAACAGCTCTGCATTTAGCTCTTCAACACTTTTGTCTTTAAGTTCGCTAGCGTTCATCACATCACCGTCCGAGTTACAAAAGTAGTACTGATTGGCAATTTAGCAGCTGCCAATTCAAATGCTTCGCGTGCCAGAACTTCTGGAACACCATCCATTTCGTACAATACTTTACCAGGCTGAATCTGAGCGACCCAGTATTCCACACTACCTTTACCTTTACCCATACGAACTTCAAGAGGTTTTTCAGTAATTGGTTTGTCTGGGAATACACGAATCCAGATTTTGCCCTGACGTTTAATATGACGAGTCATTGCCCGACGAGCTGCTTCGATTTGACGAGCAGTCAAACGGCCACGACCGGTCGCTTTTAGACCAAAGTCACCGAAGCTTACTTGGGTACCTTTAGCAAGACCACGGTTACGGCCTTTATGAACCTTACGGAACTTAGTACGTTTTGGTTGCAACATTACCGTGTCTCCTATTTACCGCGACGATCTTTACGTTTTGGCTTCGCAGGCGCTTCAGGTTGTACAACAGGCATTCCACCCAGTACTTCACCTTTGAAGATCCAAACTTTTACGCCAATAATACCGTAAGTTGTCTTTGCTTCAGAAGTAGAGTAATCGATATCAGCGCGCAATGTATGCAATGGCACACGACCTTCACGATACCATTCGGTACGTGCGATCTCAGCGCCGCCAAGACGACCACTTACTTCAACTTTGATCCCTTTCGCGCCCAAACGCATTGCATTTTGCACTGCACGTTTCATCGCACGACGGAACATAACACGACGTTCCAGCTGACTAGCAATCGAGTCACCGACTAATTGACTATCCAGCTCAGGCTTACGAACTTCAGAGATGTTGATCTGTGCTGGAACACCAGCCAGTTGAGCAACGCGTTTACGCAGCTTTTCAACATCTTCACCTTTTTTACCAATGACGACGCCAGGACGAGCAGTATGAATAGTCACACGAATGCTCTTAGCTGGACGTTCAATCACGATACGTGCCACTGATGCGTTTTTCAGTTCCTTTGTAAGAAACTCACGCACTTTGTGATCACTATGCAGGTTCTCTGCATATTCGCCTTTATCTGCATACCAAGTAGAATTCCATGGTTTGACGATACCTAGGCGAATACCATTAGGATGTACTTTCTGACCCATTGCTTATCTCCTAGTTATCAGATACAACCACAGTAATGTGGCTGGTACGCTTGATAATGCGGTCTGCGCGGCCTTTGGCACGTGGACGTACACGTTTCAGAGTCGGGCCAGTATCTACAAAGATTTTGGCTACTTTCAACTCGTCAATATCCGCACCTTCGTTATGCTCAGCGTTGGCGATAGCAGACTCTAAAACTTTCTTCACTAAAGCAGATGCTTTTTTGTTATTGAAAGTTAGTTCCGCCAGTGCTTTCTCAACAGATAGACCACGAATAAGGTCAGCGACCAGACGGGCTTTCTGTGGAGAAGTGCGGGCAAAACGGTGTTTAGCTAATGCTTCCATCATTTTCCCCTTAACGCTTTTTCGCTTTCTTATCAGCAGCATGACCGCGATAAGTACGAGTTGGTGCAAATTCACCCAGTTTATGACCAACCATTTCGTCGGAAACAAAAACTGGAACGTGCTGACGACCATTATGGACAGCGATGGTCAAACCAATCATATTAGGGAAGACCGTTGAACGACGGGACCAAGTTTTAATTGGTTTTTTATCCCCGCTTTCCACCGCTTTCTCTACCTTCTTCAGCAAGTGCAGGTCAATGAATGGACCTTTCTTGAGAGAACGTGGCATGGTGAATCCTCTTATTTCTTAGATGTACGACGACGTACAATATATTTATCGGTACGCTTGTTGCTGCGAGTTTTCTTACCTTTAGTTGGTGTACCCCAAGGTGAAACTGGATGACGGCCACCAGAAGTACGACCTTCACCACCACCATGTGGGTGATCAACAGGGTTCATTGCAACACCACGTACGGTAGGACGAACACCACGCCAACGGCTGGCACCCGCTTTACCCAACTGACGCAACATGTGCTCAGCATTACCTACTTCGCCTAAAGTTGCCCGGCAATCTGCCAGAACTCGGCGCATTTCACCACTACGTAAACGCAGGGTGACATATTCGCCTTCACGCGCAACAACCTGAGCATATGCACCGGCACTACGAGCCAACTGCGCACCTTTACCCGGTTTCATTTCAATTGCGTGAACAGTCGAACCAACTGGAATGTTACGCAATGGCAGGCTGTTACCTGCTTTAATTGGTGAATGAATACCGCTGATGATTTGATCGCCAGCCTGCATGCCTTTAGCAGCTAGGATGTAACGACGTTCACCGTCGGCATAACACACCAACGCAATATTTGCGCTACGGTTAGGATCATATTCCAGACGTTCAACTTTTGCCGAAATATCGTCTTTATTGCGTTTAAAATCAATAACACGATAATGCTGCTTGTGACCACCGCCGATATGACGAACAGTGATACGGCCGTTGTTGTTACGACCACCAGATTTACCTTTGGTGTCCAACAGCGGAGCATACGGCTTGCCTTTATGCAGGTCATTATTTACCACTTTAACAACGTGGCGACGACCAGCAGATGTAGGCTTAGTTTTAACAATAGCCATTTTAAGAAACTCCTCTTACTCTGCGCCGCCAACGAAGTCGATGTCTGCACCTTCAGCCAAAGTCACGTATGCTTTTTTCCAGTCGCTACGGCGACCAATACGTGCACCATGACGTTTGGTTTTACCCTTAACATTCAGGGTATGTACACCAGTTACTTCAACTTCAAACATTTTTTCTACAGCAGCTTTAATTTCAGCTTTAGTAGCAGTAGTGGCAACTTTAAAAACGATTGTGTTGTCGCTTTCAGCAGACACAGTGCTCTTTTCAGAGACGTGCGGTGCCAAAAGTACTTTTAACAGACGCTCTTCACTGATCATTTCAGCCACTCCTCAATCTGCTTCACTGCATCAGCAGTGATCAACACTTTGTCGAATGCGATCAAGCTAACTGGGTCAATACCAGCAACGTCACGTACATCAACGCGATATAAGTTGCGAGCAGCTAAGAATAAGTTCTCAGTTACTTCATTTGTAACGATCAGAACGTCTTCAACTTCAAATTCTTTCAGCTTAGCAACCAGCAGTTTAGTTTTAGGCGCTTCAACATCAAACTTCTCAACGACAATCAAGCGTTCCTGACGAACTAATTCAGACAGGATACTGCGGATTGCCGCACGATACATTTTAGTGTTTACTTTCTGGCTGTGATCTTGTGGTTTCGCAGCGAAAGTTACACCACCGCTACGCCAAATTGGCGAACGGATTGTACCGGCACGAGCGCGGCCAGTACCTTTCTGACGCCATGGCTTTTTACCACCGCCAGATACCTCAGAACGGGTTTTCTGAGCACGAGTTCCCTGACGGGCACCAGCTGCATATGCAACAACCACCTGATGAACCAGTGCTTCGTTAAACTCACGCCCAAAGGTAGTTTCGGAAACTTCAAGAGCGCTTTGCGCGTCTTTCAATACCAATTCCATTACTATCTCCTCAGACGTTATGCTTTAACAGCAGGTTTAACGATCACATCGCTGTTGGTTGCGCCAGGGATTGCACCCTTCACCAAGAGCAAGTTACGCTCAAGGTCGACACGAACCACTTCCAGAGACTGAACAGTAACGCGTTCAGCACCCATATGACCTGCCATTTTCTTACCTTTGAAGACACGGCCCGGAGTTTGGTTTTGACCAATAGAACCCGGCGCACGATGACTTAAAGAGTTACCATGGGTCATATCTTGGGTACGGAAGTTCCAGCGTTTTACACCACCCTGGAAGCCTTTACCTTTAGAAGTACCAGTAACGTCTACTTTTTTCACTTCGTTGAACAGATCAACTTTCAGCTCACCGCCGATTTCGATCCCTTCACCTTCTTCTTCGTTCAAACGAAATTCCCACAGGCCACGGCCCGCTTCAACTCCCGCCTTGGCAAATTGGCCAGCTTGAGCTTTGTTGACGCGGTTTGCTTTTTTCGTGCCAGTGGTCACTTGCAGAGCACGATAACCGTCTAATTCTTCGTTGATTAAACGAGTCACACGGTTTGGCTCACATTCGATAACGGTAACTGGAATCGACACACCATCTTCAGTGAAGATGCGAGTCATTCCAACTTTACGACCGACTAGACCAATCATTGTAAAAACCTCTTATCTTTCCAGCTCTGCTTAGCCCAGGCTGATTTGCACATCAACGCCAGCCGCCAGGTCCAAACGCATCAAAGCATCAACTGTTTTATCAGTTGGTTCAACGATGTCGACTAGGCGTTTGTGAGTGCGGATCTCATATTGATCACGCGCATCTTTATTGACGTGTGGAGAAATCAGTACGGTAAAACGCTCTTTACGAGTTGGAAGTGGGATTGGCCCACGAACCTGAGCGCCTGTACGTTTAGCAGTTTCTACGATTTCCGCTGTCGATTGATCAATCAGGCGATGATCAAACGCTTTTAAACGGATCCGAATTCTTTGGTTCTGCATTGACCAGAGCTCCAAAATAAATAAAAAAGAACCTAACACACCCCATCTCATCCTATTCCGAAATCCGGGGATGGTGGCGTATGCGACGATTAACATTTGCGTCCAAATCGGACGCACTGTCACCAGCTTCAAATTGAAGCTGAGCGGGTAAACCCGACTACTTACTAACTCAAGCTGCGTTATTATACGCTTTGGCAAACAAAACACAAGCCACTATGGAGAAAAAAGCAGCAATAGCAAACAGCTGGAAAGAATTTATCCTATCATATCCAACTGCTGCCTATTTTAAGCCACGCGTTGTTTATAGATAAGTGAGCGTTGATAAGGGATCAAATACTCCAACGCCACTTCATCACAGGCATGCTGACGCGGACATACATCGCAATCTTTCATCACTTTTTCTGGCAAGAAAGTTTTTGACGTTGGGCTAAATCCTAGTTTCATAAAGAATTCTGGTACTCGCGTCAGTACAAACACTTTCTCCAGTGCCATACCATGGGCTTTTTCAATCATAAATTCAACCAGTGCCTTACCCTGTCCACCGCGTTGAAATTCAGGGTTGACCCCTAATGAGCGGATCTCCGCTAAGCCCGTATCATACAAATACAACGACGCACAGCCCGTGATTCGCCCGGCTTGTTCGGTCACCGCAAATTCGCCAATCGATTTGGTTAACTCCCGGCGAGGACGCGGCAAGTTTTCACCCGCATCAGACCAGTAGTTGACTAGCTCGGCAATCCCATCGAGATCGGTCATACGTGCAGAACGCACATAGAGCCCGGGAATATCGCGACTGTAAAGACGTTTCTCAGCTTCATTAAGCGCGAACTCGATCTGCTGAGGAGCGACGCCACCTAACGCTGAGCGTTTCTCAAGGGTCGATTTTAACGATAAATTGGGATACACATCTTCTTCAATTTCAGGGGCCAGGGTTTGAAACTCATCAAGCGTAAGTGCCTCCAGCGGTACACCTTTTTCAATGGCATACACCACGGCAATGCCAACGATGTGGTGCGCTTCACGAAACGGAATACCCTTGCTGACTAAATAATCCGCCAGCTCAGTAGCATTGGAATATCCACCTTTAGCCGCTTCTTCAGTCGTTTGTTTATTCACTTTCATATCATGTAAGACCAGTTCTGCCATACTTAGGCATTGTCCCCACGTATCCAGTGCGTCAAACAATCCCTCTTTGTCTTCCTGCATATCCTTGTTGTAAGCAAGTGGTAATGCCTTCAAAGTCATCATAATGCCGCTTAATGCACCATACACTCGCCCAGCTTTGCCGCGAATAAGCTCTAGTGCATCTGGGTTCTTTTTCTGCGGCATCAATGATGAACCGGAGGTGACCTGATCAGATAACTCTAAAAAAGCAGATTCGCCGGAGTTATAAAAGATCAGATCCTCAGACATCCGTGACAGGTGCAACATCGACAATGATGCACAGGCAATTAACTCTACAACATGATCTCGATCCGAAACGCTATCTAAACTATTGCGGGTCGCTTGATGAAATCCTAACATCTGTGCCAATTTTTGCCGATCCATCGGATAAGCGGTACCTGCGAGAGCTCCGCTACCTAGTGGGCAGCTATCGAGGCGATCTAGGGCATCGGTCAAACGCGAATAATCACGCTCAAACATCTCAACGTAGGCTAAACACCAATGACCAAAAGTGACCGGTTGAGCCCGCTGCAAATGGGTATAGCCTGGCAAGACCGTATGCTGATGTTCACGCGCCAGACGCACTAGTTTTTGTTGCAGCATATCGAGCTGTCCGAGTAACGATAACCCTTCCTTTTTGCACCATAGTTTTAAATCGGTAGCAACTTGGTCGTTACGGCTACGGCCAGTATGTAATTTTTTGCCCAGATCGCCTACACGCTGAATCAACTGGGACTCAACCCAGCTATGGATATCTTCGGCATCAGAACCCAATATTTGTTGCGGACTCTCATTGACCTGAACGGCTAAATCACTGAGTGCAGCTTCAATTTGCTGCTGCTCGGCCTGCGTCAGAACGCCAACCGAAACCAAAGCCTTAGACCAGGCAATTGATCCTGTAATATCCTGCTCAGCCAAGCGATAATCAAAACGCAGCGAATCATTAAACTGCTTAAACCGACTATCGGCTGCCTGACTAAAACGTCCGCCCCATAATGCCATCTATCTCTACCCTTATTGCACCTGTCAATACGACACTTACCAAAGTGCCGGCAGTGCCGGCACTTGATCAACTGCACTGCGTTATTATTGTTGTTTCAATGCTTTAATCCGGCTTGATAATGAATATAAGCGGATAAAACCTTCTGCATGTTTCTGATCATACACATCATCTTCACCAAAGGTGGCAAACGCTTCAGAGTACAAACTATTGGGTGAGCGTTTTTGTGTCGCATTCACCTGCCCTTTGTAAAGCTTGAGCACGACATCACCACTAAGCTCATCCGCTAAACTTGTTGCTGCGGCCAACAATGAATCTTTAAGTGGTGTGAACCAGCGACCATCATAAACTAAATGAGCAAATTGTTGACCCACCGTTTCGCGCCATTCTCGGGTGCGTTTATCATAGACCAGCTCTTCAATCGCACGCATCGCCGCCACTAAGATCGTGCCCCCTGGAGTTTCATAGCAACCTCGAGACTTCATCCCAACTAAACGGTTTTCCACGATATCAACACGACCTACACCATGTTTCGAGCCCAATTCATTGAGATGAGTAATAACCTGATAAGGACTCATTGACTGACCATCAACCGCAACCACTTCGCCTTTTGCTAAGGTCAAGGTAACACTTTGTGCTTGATCAGGAGCCTGTTCGGGTGAATTGGTCCATGTCCAAACTTGATCAGACGGTTCATTCCAAGGGTTCTCCAGCTCACCGCCTTCGGTAGAGATATGCCATGCATTGGCATCTCGGCTATAAATTTTGGTTAAACTCGCGGCACAAGGAATATCGCGTTCAGCGAGGTAGGCCAGTAGATCTTCACGCGAGCGCATGGTCCACTCCCGCCATGGGGCAATGACGGCTAGATCAGGAGCCAGCGCAGCAAAGCAGCCTTCAAAGCGGATCTGGTCATTGCCTTTGCCGGTACAGCCATGACAGAGCGCATCGGCACCAACTTTACGAGCCACTTCAACTTGTGCTTTGGCAATAACAGGACGCGCCATCGATGTTCCTAATAAATAGGTGCCTTCATAAACTGCGCCTGTTTTCAGGGTTGGATAGATATAATCAGTAGCAAATTCGTCCTTAAGATCAACGATATAACATTCACTTGCACCAGAGGCGATGGCTTTTTGTTCAACACCTTTGAGATCATCTTCACCTTGACCGACATCGGCGCAAAAGGCAACGACTTCACAACCATAAGTTTCTTTCAGCCAAGGGATAATGGCCGATGTATCTAAACCACCAGAATAGGCTAACACTACTTTTTTAAACTGAGCCATGGTAAAAATCCTTTAATCATGTTGAATCAACGAAAGCAGCACGGCATTTTGCGCGTGCATCCGATTTTCCGCTTGATCGAAAATAATAGACTGAGGGCCATCCATCACCGCCGAAGTAATTTCAAACTCGCGGTGAGCCGGTTGGCAGTGCAACACATGACCGATGCCATAACGATCGAGCATTTGCTGATTAATTTGGTAAGGGGCAAAGCGCTCTTTGACTTGTTCAAGCGGCGTGTCATCACCCATCGATACCCATGTATCGCCGTACACGACATCGTAACCCGCGAGCGCATCCAACGAATCGCTGACCACAATTTTACCGCCATTGGCTTTGGCCAGCTCGTTAGCTTTAAGAACCACTTGTGCATCAGGACTTGATCCCATGGGACAAATTGCCGCGACTTCCATGCCTAAAATGGCACCACCTAACATCAACGAATGGGTGACATTATTACCATCACCGACATAAGCTAGCTTCACTTGGCTCAAATCCGAATAGTTTTCCGCAATCGTTTGGAAATCGGCCAATGCCTGACATGGATGGTAGAGATCGCACAATGAATTGACTACGGGCACGCTGGCATAGCGACAAAGTTCTTGCAACGTCTTATGGCTGTAGACCCGTGCAACAATGGCTTCACACCAACGGCTTAAATTCTTGGCATAATCTTTAATCGACTCACGATTGCCAATGGCGCCGTTTTGCTGATCTAAGTAAACCGCATGCCCCCCTAATCGATTTACCCCTATATCAAATGTAACACGGGTACGCAGCGATGGTTTTTCAAACAACGTAACGATGCTTTTGCCCGTTAATGTAGTCGCGTAACGGGCTGGATCAGCTTTGATGTTTTTTGCCAAATCAAGAATGCCGAGGATCTGCTCTCGGCTGAGATCTTGCAGCGTAAGCAAGTGATTCAAGTTATTCATCTCTTCTTTGGTTTCCCCTATCCTGGTAAATGCCTATCTTAGGCAATAATCCGTGTTCCAAACGGCTCGCCACTTAACAATCGCGACAATGCCTGTGCATCTTTCCAACCTGCTAAAATAACTGGTTGCTGTAGGGTTTTCGCCGCATCAAGAGCCGCTTTGACTTTTACCGCCATGCCGCCGTTGATCACCCCTTGAGAAATTAACTGCTGCGCTTGAGAGGTTGAAAGTTCGTTAATCAATTTCCCTTGCGCATCCAAAACACCGGGGACATCAGACAGTAGTACCATAGGTCCTTGCAGCATCTGACCTATGGCCAATGCCGCTTGATCCGCATTGACATTATATAACTGACCATCTGAACCAATACCGATTGAACTGATAACGGGCAGATAATGCTGTTCAAGCAAACAGGTCAATAAGTCAGGGTCACCGGGGTGACAACTTCCCACAGCACCAAGTTTTGCATCCATCTGCGTCACTTGACACAATCCACCATCACCTAAGCACAGCCCAACTGCAGCACGGCCTTGCGTTAAAATAGCGGCGGTCAACTTTTTATTGGCGGTCCCTGCCAATGCCCCCGCAATAAAGTCAATTTGAGTATGCGGTGTGACCCGCAGCCCATCGATTTTTTCGCTTATCAGGCCAAGGCGCGCAAGTAGTGATTCAACAATTACCCCGCCGCCATGCACCAAAGCTAAAGGCCGCTGCTGCACTTGAGCTAAAGCCTGACATAGATTTTTTAGTGCCGTCTCATCTTCAAAAATAGCACCACCCAATTTCACGACAATCGGTTCTAACACGCGCTCTCCTTGGCCAAAGCTTGCGTACTTAAAAATCCGTAACGCAAATTGAAACATTGAATGGCCTGCGATGATGCGCCTTTTAAAAGGTTATCTTCAGCGCTAAATATAATCAGATGCTGGCCTATTTTCGACCAGTTGAGATCGATATACGGCGTATGGGCCACGGCGTTAATCGACGGCCAAACCCCTTGAGGCAGCAATCGAACCAACGGCTTGTCAGCATAAGCTAGCTGGAAAGCGTTCATGACATCGGCTTCGCTGACGTTAGCTTTTAAATCAACATGAATCGTGGCCAGAATACCGCGCGCAAAACTGCCAAGATGTGGCGTAAATATAACTGGGCGGCCCAAATGGGCACTGATTTCTGGCTGATGACGATGCGTTCCCACACCATAAGGGTTTAAACTCACCTCGCAAAAATTACTGGCCAGCGCCGCTTTACGCCCTGCCCCCGTGACGCCACTGGTCGCATCGATCAGTGGCGTACAATCATCATCGAGTAATCCAGCCTGCTGCAGCGGTTTTAACGCACTTAGCGAGGCTGTCGGGTAACAGCCTGGTAACGCAATCAATTCAGCCGATTGGATAGCCGCTTGCTGCCACTCGGCTAAACCATAAACGGCAGTCGCTAATAGCTCTGGATATTGATGCGTAAACCCATAATAATCCGGATAAAAGTCAGCCTGATTCACCCGATAGGCTCCAGAGAGATCAAAAACTTGACACTCACAGGCTAAAAATTTCGGCACTAAATCGTGGCTAACGCTATGAGCCGTAGCTAAAAAAACGCAATCAATTTGGGCAAACAGTGAAGGATCAAACTGAGTGGGAAGCGGCTGCAAGGGCAAATCGACGACCCCCCGTAATCGGCCATATAAGTCACTGATTGGCTTGCCTGCATCGACGCTATTCTCTGAGACATATAATCCACAGAGTTCAACCCGTGGATGGCGTATTAAGATCGCAGCTAACTCGGCTCCGGCATATCCACTAGCCCCCACGATGGCGACTCGCAACTGATTACTATCTTTCATCTATTCCTCAAGATCTGATGAAAATTCATGGCGATACCCTTGGTTTTTAACGTTCACTTCAACGCTTAAAAAAGAGTCTCAATGACAATTTACCTGATAAAATAGGAGCATACCATGGCCAATTATTTATGCAAATAAATTGCATTTATATTTTTTATTGGCAAGCATAACTTGACTGCCTGCATCGCATTTAACAGCATGAGACATACACGCTACTCATTCATTTTGGAAATGAAATGTCAATGACTAACTTATAGAAAATTTTTAGCTAAATATGCAAAAAGGTACAATTAATGCTTATCAACATTGATAAGCACATCAGCCGATGATAAAACACCACCGAGATGAAAAAAAATAACAGTTTTTCGGGCGATTTGGGGTTGAAACTGGTAAGTTAACATCATATAACGGTTGGTCGTTGGCTTAAGTTTTGACCAACTTTCGTAATAATTACAAAAAATAAACATGGCAGCAGCCATTCAATTCTTTTAGACCTTTTGGGCCATACATGGAGCGGTAGATCGCAGCTAAGTCGATACATTGAGTACGCGGATGTCGCTGTAATCTAGATCAAGATACAGGAACCATACAATGACAAAGAACGCTAAAACCAAAGCGTTGCGCGGCAACGTGAGTTTTCTCGGTCAACTTTTAGGGACAACCATTAAAAATCATCTTGGCGAGCCCCTACTAGAAAAAGTAGAAACTATTCGCAAATTAGCGAAGGCATCTCGACAAGGTGATATAGAGGCAAGAAAAGATCTCCTCAATACACTACGTAATCTGTCAAATGAAGAACTACTACCCGTCACTCGCGCATTTAGCCAATTTTTGAACCTTGCTAATATTGCTGAACAATTTCATACCATCTCGCGCTCGAGTAAACAGTCAGTTACAGATACTTCTCCACTGCACAGTCTTCTCAGCCGACTTAAACAAGAGCAGATTAGCGAGCAAACTATTCGCGAAGCGGTCGAATCACTCAATGTTGAATTGGTCTTAACAGCCCATCCAACTGAGGTTACACGCCGCACCATGATCGCCAAATATGTGCGGATTAATGAATGTCTCGACTTTTTAGAACTCGGTAACTTAAGTGATCGAGAACGCCGCATGTTGCATCTTCGTCTTGAGCAGTTGATTGACCAATCGTGGCATACCAATGAGATCCGCCAAGTCAGACCGACGCCAGTTGAAGAAGCTCGTTGGGGATTTGCCGTGATTGAAAGTTCGCTGTGGCAAGCTGTCCCTGATTTTTTACGCATGCTCGATGAAGAACTACAAGAGAATATCGGCATGGGACTGCCCATTGACAGCCAAGTCATCAAGCTTACCTCATGGATGGGCGGAGACCGTGATGGCAATCCATTTGTCACCTCTAAAGTGACCGAAGAAGTTTTATTATCTAGCCGCTGGGTTGCAACAGATCTCTATCTTAAAGATATCGACCTGCTCATCAGTGAACTTTCTATGGCCGATTGTAACGTCGAGCTACGTGAAGCAGTCGGGCCTGATACAGAAGAGCCTTATCGTACCTTACTGAAAACATTGCGAGTAGATATGCGTGAAACCCGCGATTATCTGACAGCAATGCTGCAAAATCGCGAAACCCGCTCGCACGATCTCATCACCCAAACGCATCAAGTCAGAGACCCGCTGATGGTCTGCTATCGCTCACTTAAAGAGTGCGGGATGGATCTAATTGCCGAGGGAACCCTGCTCGACATGTTGCGCCGCTTAGCCTGCTTTGGCGTGCAGTTAGTCCGTTTAGACATCCGCCAAGAAAGTAGCCGTCATACGGAAGTATTCTCAGAACTGACGCGTCATCTCGGAATTGGTGACTATGGGCAATGGAACGAAGAGGATAAGCAGAGTTTCTTACTCACCGAACTCACTAGCAAGCGGCCACTTATTCCGCAAAATTGGCAGCCTTCAGCGCCAGTGCAAGAGGTGCTGGATACTTGCCGCGTCATCGCCAAACAAAAACGTGAGGCACTGGGGATCTATAATATTTCGATGGCCAGTGAGCCGTCTGATGTATTAGCGGTACAACTTCTTCTCAAAGAGAACGGTTGTCCATTTATGTTGCCGGTTTCGCCGTTATTTGAAACGCTCGATGATCTCAATAAAGCCGCTTCGACCATCCGTCGGTTGTTGTCACTGGAGTGGTATCGAGGCATCACTAATAACTTACAATATGTGATGATTGGTTATTCAGACTCAGCCAAAGACGCGGGTGTACTCGCTTCGGCATGGGCACAATATCGCGCCATGGAAGAGTTAGTACAGATGTGTGATGAGCAAAACGTGAAGCTCGTATTGTTCCACGGCCGCGGAGGCACTATTGGTCGGGGTGGTGCGCCCGCTCACGCAGCGCTGTTGTCACAGCCCCCAGGATCGCTCAAAGGTGGACTACGGGTCACTGAACAAGGCGAGATGATCCGCTTCAAATTTGGTTTAGACAAAGTGGCGATCGATAGCCTATCCATGTATGTCAGCGCCGTACTCGAAGCGAATCTGCTGCCACCAATTGCCCCTAAAACGCAGTGGCGAGAGGTGATGGATCAGCTCGCCGAGACATCCTGTCAGGCCTATCGCCAGATTGTGCGTGAAGATCCAGAGTTTGTGCCTTATTTTCGCTCAGCCACTCCCGAACAGGAACTAGGCAAGTTGCCACTGGGTAGTCGACCAGCTAAACGCAATCCTAATGGTGGCGTTGAAAGTCTTCGAGCCATTCCGTGGATTTTCGCATGGAGTCAAAATCGGCTATTACTACCCGCTTGGTTAGGTGCAGGAGAAGCACTCAAAGAGCAACTTGAAAATGGTCATGAACAGTTGATTCAAGAGATGTGCGAATGGCCATTTTTTAGCAATCGTCTATCTATGTTAGAGATGGTCTTTATGAAAACCGATACATGGCTGTCGGAAATTTATGATAAAGAGCTGGTCGATGAATCATTGCGTCATATCGGCGATCACTTACGCGAAAAACTGGCGCTTACTCAACAGGTAGTCGCTCGCTTGATACCGCCAACTAGCTCAGGGGCTAATGATGAATGGGTTAGAGAATCCATTGGTTTGCGCAATCCGTATATCGACCCATTAAACGTGATGCAAGTTGAGCTCCTGCGCCGCTCACGGCAAAACGCTGAAGTTGATGCATTGGTTGATCAAGCATTAATGGTCAGCATCGCAGGGGTTGCAGCAGGCATGCGCAACACAGGTTAACCGAGAAACAAACGCCGCCCTTTGGGCGGCGTTTCCATATTCGTCTTTCGATTACGCGCTAAGACTGCCCATTATCATTATCATTATCAATATGTAACAGATGCCCCATCCGTTTGGCTTTGGTTTGCAAATAAAAATGGTTATGCGGATTATCACCCACCGCTAATGGCACTCGCTCAACAATTTCAATCCCAGAAGCTTCCTGCATTGCTTTGATCTTTTGAGGATTGTTAGTCATCAGTCGAACTTTATGTATCCCTAAATGAGCTAACATCGGCTGACAGATGGAAAAGTCTCGCAGATCGGCGGCAAACCCTAACTTAAGATTGGCAGCAACGGTGTCATAGCCTTGGTCTTGCAAATCATAAGCACGAATCTTATTAATCAAGCCTATACCTCGCCCTTCTTGACGCAGGTATAAAATAAATCCTTGCCCTACTTCACTGATCCGATGCATCGCTGATTCCAGCTGATAGCCACAATCACAGCGCTGACTAAATAGCGCATCCCCAGTTAAGCATTCAGAATGGATCCGTCCCAGCACGGGCTGGTCTTCTTGCCAATGACCCATCGTTAATGCAACGTGCTCTTTACCCGTTTCAGAAACAACAAAGCCATGCATGGTAAAATCCCCCCAACGAGTTGGTAGGGATGATGATGCAACAAACTCAATAGACATATGGATCCCACTTCATGAATAATTAAGCTGCGATGACCAATCGCTTCCATCGCAAAGGCGGTTATTTTAACACTGAAGCTGGACGAACGCCTAATGTATGACAGATCGCATATGTCAGCTCAGAACGATTCAATGTATAGAAGTGAAAATCCTTTACTCCTTCCCGGCTCAACACTTTAACTTGCTCAATGGCAATACTGGCACCCACTAAATTACGAGTGGTTTGATCATCATCCAGTCCGTCAAATTGACGATGCAACCACTGCGGGATTTTCACATTGGTAAAACCCGCAAATTTACACAACGTTTTGTAATTCGAGACGGGCAGTATCCCTGGGACAATATTTTGTTCGATACCCACGGCGACACAGCGATCACGAAAACGCAGATACGATTCGACATCAAAGAAAAACTGGGTGATTGCTCGGTTGGCTCCTGCATCCATTTTACGTTTGAGTGCGAGCAAATCCGCTTGTGCTGATTTTGCTTCTGGATGTACTTCTGGATACGCGGCTACCGAGATATCAAAGTCAGCGATTTCTTTGAGAAGCGAGACCAGATGTTCTGCATACATCGCGGGTTTTCCAGCCCCTTCGGGCAAGTCGCCGCGCAGTGCAACAATTTGCCGAATACCATTATCCCAATAATCTTGTGCGATCTGTTTAAGTTCAGAGCGACTAGCGTCTACGCAAGTTAGATGAGGCGCCGCTTTAAGCGTGGTGCGCTGAGTAATATCTTTAATAATCGCATGGGTCCGATCGCGCGTCCCCGAATTAGCACCATACGTCACAGATACAAACGATGGAGCAAGCACCTTAAGCCGATTAACCGACTGCCATAAGGTTTCTTCCATAGCCAAGTTCGAGGGTGGGAAAAACTCAAATGAAACTTGAATATCCCCCTCAAGTTCACTGATCTTCTGATTGAGATTCTCAAGTTGCTGCGCGCTTTGAAAGACCATGTTGTTCTCCAGACCGTCGGTTTTATAATAAAAGTTAAAATAGACGTTCAGACGTCTGTATAGCCACCTTATAGTAAACGCTCAAAGAGTCAACGCATATTCATCTAAAATAAACCTATAGTGAAATTAATTCATGATGAGAACCAACCCGATCGGATTGCTGACATTTTTACTATCCAACTTATCAACACAATGACATCCCAATCTCATGATCAACAGCGTCTTGCCTTTAAAATAAGGACAATATATAAGACAAAATAGCTAAAAAAATCGCTGTACAAAATTAGCGCTGCTATATTTAGAATAGACGTAGGTTTTATAGGCGATGTTTTTATATTGAGTGATCCTAGCTATGGTGATAGGTAAGTAAGATCGTCACCTTCGCATGATCTAATGTGTATACATTCAGATCATTAACATCGTGGTAGTCAAGTTGTATGAGAGAGTCGTTGTGGTCAGTCCTATTTCAGCCAGTCAAACACAAAGTACACAACAAGTGTTAAAGCCTATTCAGCGCTCCGTAAATGCCCCTGATGGCAGAGCTTTGAATCGGCGAATTGAACAAGGTGCAGCACGCGCGTCAGCGCCGGTGGTTCCCGTTCGAATCACTGGAACACTGCCGCAACCAGGACAGCGCGCGGATGATCCGCACCGCCCGCAGGTCAATCCAAGTGCCCCACCAGCAAGTCAGCCAAAGAACTATCACCCCCCCCAAAATCCGTTGTTATATGCAAGCCCCAGCACACCCTCGGAAACGTCAACACCACCACCCCGCGTGCCATCGAATAGTTCAGATCCTCAACCGGCCTCTGCAAAATCAACAAAAGCTTCTCAACTCGCCCCGAGCACATCGGCAAATCAAAGCCAATCCTCAGAACCTCCCGACTCGAACACCACGCGACAAACACAACAATCTCGGGAACTCCAGTCGGCGCCGAATCAGCGCATCACCCAAGCAGCCATTCGAGCCCAAGGACAAGCGCGCGATACGGTGATGAATGTCAATCAAGCGCTGGCTGTATCTAGCCAGTCAATACAGCGGCACCTAAGGCGCAGCGCTTTAACCGATGCCGCTTATCAGCCCGATGCGGCTGGTCACCAATTCAACCAATCGATTTAACCGATATCGCCATTTGTGGAGAAAAAGTATGTGCGAATCAGTCAGTAACTTAGAATTGATGCAAGTCATGTTGGAACATGATGGGCTATTAAGCAAAGAATCATCAACGCTAAAACTTATCGAAAACTATTATGGGAGCAATCATCACTTTCGACTGACTAATCAAGATTTTGTCTTTGCCAGACTGGCAGGACGTTGTAGTGAACCTGACAAACGACCACCTGACGACAATTTGCTGGCCATTTGTGATGCCCAAATCGGCGATTATCTCTAAAGGTAACACCTCGATTCCATTTCACGATTAAATCCCTATCCCTTAAGGCCGATTATCGACCTCGCGGCTTAACAGATGTTGCTATCCAATATTTATCAGTGATAAATGTGATCATAGATAGTGTTGGCAGACACACTAACGCACACTTTTTTATTTGCTCAATCAATACAAAATTTGCGGGAATTACATGTGCTCTAAGCCGAGTCTTTGTTAGACTACGCGTCCTGAGAAAATCGACTCATCGGTTTATTCTTAGCTACCCTGACGATGCAATAATATCGAATAATTGACGATTCATAAGGAGCTCTATGAGCCTTACCTCTGCCACCGTAATGTTAATCCTCATTATGGATCCACTTGGCAACACCCCCGTATTTATGGCGATTATGAAACACATTGATCGCAAACGTCAGGTCAAGATCTTAATTCGAGAGATGGTTTTTGCGCTGATTATTATGATGGCTTTTTTATGGGCGGGAGAGCAGATCTTAGGATTTTTAAATTTACGACAAGAGGCAGTGAGTATCGCTGGCGGTATCATCCTTTTTTTGATCGCACTGAAAATGATCTTCCCAGGCGAGAATGGTTTGGCGGGGCTTGCCGCCGGTGATGAACCATTTTTAGTGCCCATGGCCATTCCGATGGTTGCAGGTCCTTCGATTCTAGCCACCCTAATGTTGATGGCCCATCAAGACCCGAGCCGAATGGGACAGTGGAGCTTAGCACTCATTCTCGCATGGCTATGCACTTCGATCATATTGATCTGTGGCGGCTTTCTCACTCGCTATCTCGGTGAACGAGGACTAACTGCTATCGAGCGACTGATGGGGATGCTATTGATTATGCTTTCAGTGCAAATGTTACTCGATGGCTTGATTAAATATTGGCACACCGCCAGTCAAATGATGCACTAATTGGGCAATATAGCTTTGCTAAATTATCAATCTCGATTGCACGCTTAGCACACAGTTTTTACTCCTTCGTCAAGCATTGATTTAAACCCCAAGTCAATGCTTGACGGTAAAGCTAATCTCTCTGCTCATCACACGCTCGCTAATACTACTTTTTTAACAATCGTTGACGGATTGTCATCAAACCAAAAACACCGAAAAAAATGAGTCGATATTCGTCGCCTTTGCACCAATGACCACTGTCCTGAAAACTCTTTTTTATCAGCAGCATTTGCGCTATATGCAGCACTAATACAAACGCCCCTGCGGTCAGTAACAACGGCGCAATACGCGCCATTGCCGTCCATGGCGAGCTAATTATCACAAGCCAAATCACAATCATTAAAGCGCGACCCAGTTGTATTAACATACTCTTTCTCCCTCTACTTGGTATAGCCGACTCAATACTTGTCCGGCACATTTCTCTTTTAATAATGACCACGGTACATTAAGCGGCGACGCCTCGCGTTCGCACTCAATATAGACGAGTGCGGCGGGGTTTAGCCAGCCGTATGATTGCAACAATTGACAACATGGCGCGACCAAGTTAGTACGAAATGGCGGATCAATAAACACCAGATCAAACCCCTGTAAAGGTTGATTGGCTAAAAACTGTAATGTATCGGTGCATTGGATCGGCAATTTTTGCTCATCGAGCTGTAAAACTTGTCGATTGGTGACGAGTTGTTTTACCGCAGGAGGGAATAACTCCAACGCTTGCACAAAGCTTGCTTGGCGAGAAAGTGCTTCAAAACTCAAACCACCACTGCCGGCAAAAAGATCAAGACACCTACGATTTGCAATTCGGCCCTGTAGCCAGTTAAATAACGTCTCTTTCACCCGATCAGTGGTTGGACGTAAGCCTTGTGCATCTAACACTGGTAATTTGCGCCCTCGCCACTGACCACCAATAATGCGAATACTGCCCATCGCAGAATTTCGTTTAGAATGTGGTGCCATACTAATTTAGCCTGTCCTGTAATAATGATACTATCTACTCCAGCTATGCGCCGTATTGTAACAGTGTTACGCCGACGCAAATAATCATTTCAGCCGCAACCATGGCTATGTAGTGAAGGGTTTACAATTCGATGGCAAAAAAGAAAGGGTTATTTTCCTGGTTTCGTAAAGATAACAATCAGACAACCGACACCGAAGAGCAAACGATTCTAGAGGCAGAAGCGCAAGAGCAAGCTCACCTTGAAGCAGAGGAAAAAACTAAAGCACAAGAGCATGCCCGCCTTGAAGCGGAAGAAGCAGCTAGAGCGCAAGAGCATGCCCGCCTTGAAGCGGAAGAAAAAGCTAAAGCGCAAGAGCAAGCTCGCCTTGAAGCGGAAGAAACAGCTAAAGCGCAAGAACAAGCCCGCCTTGAAGCGGAAGAAACAGCTAAAGCGCAAGAACAAGCCCGCCTTGAAGCGGAAGAAAAAGCTAAAGCACAAGAACAAGCCCGCCTTGAAGCGGAAGAAAAAGCGCAAGCCAACGAAAAACCCGCCAAACGCCCCAGTTTATTAGCGCGCCTGCGTCAAGGATTAAAACGCACTCGCGGTAACATCGGCAGTGGCTTTTTAGGTTTGTTCCAAGGTAAAAAAATCGATGATGAGCTCTTTGAAGAACTTGAAGAGCAGCTACTTGTCGCCGATTTGGGGGTTGAAACAACCCAAAAGATTATTAAAAATCTGACCGAGTCGGCCAGCCGCCGTGCCCTGAAAGATGGTGAAGCCCTCTATGAACTGTTGCAAGAGCAGATGAGTGCACTACTTGAGGGGGTCGAGCAGCCGTTAGTCCCCGAAACCGATGATGGTCCATTTGTGATTTTAATGGTTGGGGTCAATGGTGTGGGCAAAACTACCACCATCGGCAAACTGGCTAAACAGTTTCAAAATGAAGGCAAATCGGTCATGCTCGCAGCAGGTGATACCTTCCGCGCCGCCGCCGTCGAACAGTTACAGATCTGGGGAGAGCGTAACCATATTCCGGTGATCGCCCAACATACTGGCGCCGACAGCGCATCAGTACTCTTTGATGCCTACAGCGCGGCGAAAGCTCGTGGCATTGATGTACTGATTGCTGACACGGCAGGACGTTTGCAAAACAAAGCAAACCTGATGGAAGAGCTGAAAAAAGTTGTCCGAGTTATGCGTAAAATTGATGCGCGAGCCCCCCATGAAATCATGCTCGCCATTGATGCTGGAACAGGTCAAAATGCCATCAGCCAAGCTAAGCTATTCCACGAAGCCGTCGGCCTAACGGGGATTACCTTAACCAAATTGGACGGCACAGCCAAAGGTGGGGTTATCTTTGCAGTGGCAGACCAATTTAAATTGCCTATTCGCTATATTGCTATCGGTGAAGGAATTGATGATTTACGCCCATTTGAAGCACGGCCATTTGTCGAAGCGCTATTTAGCCATGATAGCGATTCGTAATGTAACGCGATTGTAGGAATACACGATGATCCGATTTTCTCAAGTCAGTAAAGTCTATCCAGGGCGTCACCAAGCATTGCAAAAGGTAGATTTTGAACTCAAGCAAGGAGAGATGGCCTTCTTAACGGGTCACTCAGGCGCAGGTAAAAGTACTTTACTGCGCCTCGCCATGGCTATGGAGCGAGTTAGTGCTGGGCAGATCGAATTTGCGGGTAAAGATATAACCCGCTTAGCGGCGCATCGGATCCCTTTTTTACGCCGCCAAATTGGGATTGTATTTCAAGACTACAAACTGCTCAATGACCGTAGCGTCTTAGATAATGTGGCATTGCCGCTGGTTATTGAAGGCTATGCCTTTCGTGATATCAAACCTCGCGTGTTAGCAGCGCTTGATAAAGTTGGACTGCGTGATAAGTACCAGTGTCTCCCCGCCATGCTATCTGGTGGTGAACAGCAGCGAGTCGGTATTGCTCGGGCAGTGGTTAATAAACCGACATTACTGATTGCCGACGAACCCACCGGGAACTTGGACCCACAATTGTCTGAGGAGATCCTTAAGATCTTTAGCGAATTTAATCATAATGGGGTAACAGTGCTCGTCGCCACCCATGATTTGGGCTTGATCAGTCGAATGAACTATCGAACCTTAACCTTACATGAAGGTCGACTGGTCGATTCACAGGAACAAACGCTATGAGTTTAGGAGCTTCTATGCGTCGTGGCTTATCATGGCCACGCCGTTTTGTGGCATTTTGGGTTCGCCATCTACAACAAGGCACTGCGAGTTTAGGTGAGATCTGGCGTAATCCAACCAGCTCCCTGATGACAATTACAGTGATCGGAGTTTGTTTAGCCTTGCTGGTTTCGTTTCATTTAGTGATCCAAAACGTTCGTCAAGCGGTACCAAGTTGGCAACAAACTGCTCAGATCAATGTGTTTGTCAGCCCAGATACCGACTCAGACGGTGTCGCACAGTTAAGTGAGCAGATCCGTGCGATGCCCTCGGTCGAACATGTTAAGTTGGTTAGCAAAGCACAAGGCTTGCAAGAATTTAAACAAAACTCTGGTTTTGGCAAAGCGCTTGATCTACTTGGTAGCAACCCGCTCCCTGACTTACTCATCGTCACGCCCAATGCCAATCAGCGTCAAAGTGGCCAGTTGCAACTACTACAAAGCAAACTAGCTACCATGGTTCATGTTGACCAAGCGCGTTTGGACACTCAATGGCTCACCCGCCTTGAAAATATCATCAGCATTGCGAACCAAGTACTGCAACTGCTGATCGGTTTGTTGTTAGTTTCTATTGTGTTAACTGTTGGTAATACCATCCGCTTAAACGTATTAAGTCAGCGTAATGAAATTGAAGTGATGAAACTTATTGGTGCCACCAATGCCTTTATCCAGCGTCCTTTTCTGTACACAGGGTTTTGGTATGGGTTTATTGGTGGGCTGTTAGCGTGGCTACTGAGCAATATTATGATGCTGTATTTAGGCAGTGCCCTCAGCCAGCTAGCGAGTCTTTACGAGCAAGATATCTATTTGGCCGGTTTAAGCGTCAGTGGCTTTATTGATTTAATGCTCTTCTCATCACTATTAGGGCTGCTCTCATCTTGGTTCTCAGTCAGTCGCTATGTAAAAACCATCGAACCACGTTAGTGTAGCAGGGCGTTAAGCCCTGTGGCTTTTGGGCAAGTTTAGCCGTCGAAACGATAGCTTGATGCACTAATTCCACCAAACAGGTCATTTTGACGATAGATACAATGCGCCTTGGCGTTGCTGGCTGCGCCAAGGGCAACCCACAGTGGCATCAAATGCTCCTCACGCGGATGCGCGATGCGCGCACTTGGAGCCGACTGCCAGTGCTGTAGTGCTTGATAACGGGCAGATTCAGACAACGCTAAGGTCTGATATAACCAGTCATCAAACTGGCGTGAAGGCTCCTGCGCTGATTTATCAAAGCGACGCAAATTGTGATAGCTCAAGCCACTGCCGATAATTAACACGCCTTGGTCACGTAACCCTTGCAGCGCTTGACCAGCACGATAATGGAGCGCCGTATCTAGATTACTGTTGAGTGATAATTGCACTACGGGGATATCGGCTTTAGGGAAGCTCACGGCCAGCGGCGTAAAGGTCCCATGATCAAACCCGCGAGAGCTATCCGTTCTTGCCTCTATTCCAGCCGATTGCAAACGTTCCACTACCGATTGCGCCAATTGAGGATCACCGGGCGCGGGATATTGGATCTGATAGGTATAGTCAGGAAAACCATAATAATCATAGATCATGCTAGGAAACGCGGCTGATGAGACGCTAAAACTTGGTTCTTCCCAGTGAGCCGTCACCACTAACAACGCTTGAGGACGGCTTGTCAAATCGCTCGATAACTGGGTCAATGACTGCGCTAATTCATCATAAGCGGTGCCAAATTCTTGCATCCAAGGCCATGGCCCGCCTCCATGTGAAAGAAAATAAGTCGGTAGCTGAGGCATACACTTCTCCTTGGTCATATAAATACGAGTAATTACTTATTAAAATACAGCGATGCGACCTTTCGCGCCGCTTTAAATTATTGAACAATCTATTCACCTTTCGCTACTTTGAGGGCTATCTCCCATAAACTTGAAAAAATGCCATGATATGATGGTGCTTTAGTTAATTGATTTATCAACGTCAATTTATATATTTTCTTAACAGCTACCCAGCTATAGAAGGATACGATGAACACTCCCCAACACCCTCATTTTTATCGTATGCACAACCCCATGCAGCATTATGCGTGGGGCTCAACCGATCAATTAAATCACTTATTTGGTATCAGTAACCCTGATGGACAACCACAAGCTGAAATCTGGATGGGTGCCCATCCCAATGGTTGTTCACAGGTTAACTATCAAGAGCAAAGTATTCCCCTCAGTGAGTTAATAGCAAAGGCACCATCCTATTTTTTGGGCACACGAACCATGGGACACTTCGGCCAATTGCCTTTTTTATTTAAAGTATTAAGCGCCGCCCAAGCACTCTCCATTCAAGTTCATCCAAGCATGCAACAAGCAAAAGAGGGATTTGCCAAAGAGCAGCAAGCGGGCATCGATTTAACTGATCCGAAGCGCAATTATAAAGATCCCAATCACAAGCCCGAGTTAGTTTACGCACTTACCCGTTATCAAGCGATGAATGGCTTTCGCCCGATAGAAACCATCCTTACCCTATTTAAACAATTTTCTATCAGCGCACTGGTGCCGCTAGTTACACAGCTAAGTGACAATCAAAATGCCAAAGGCCTCGAGCAATTTTTTGGCCAGATACTATCGCTTAGCGGACAAACCCGTCATCAAGCTATTGAAGAGCTCGTCAGTTACAGCCGTAAACACACCTCCGATCCATTAGCGGCATTGATTAATGAGCTTCATGAACTTTATCCCGATGATGTGGGCCTATTTGCCCCGCTGATACTCAACGTTATGACCCTTGAGCCTGGCGATGCGATGTTTCTCTATGCCTGCACGCCGCACGCTTACCTAAAAGGAACTGGCCTTGAAGTAATGGCAAGTTCAGATAACGTTTTGCGCGCTGGATTAACACCAAAATATATTGATGTACCAGAACTTTTGAGCTGTACCGAATTTGTCAGTAAAGAACCACAGCAACTGCTGATGCAACCCCGCCAAGTTGGCGACGGTGATGTGTACCCTATCCCAGTAAATGATTTTCGCTTTGCTATCTACCAAGATTGTGATGTCGCATTAAGTTGTGACAGTGCTGAAATTATTTTTGCCATCGACAGCAAGGTGCAATTAAGCCATTACGAAGGCGAATCCATCACCTTGCAACGCGGTCAATCGGCCTTTATTGCTGCGGGAACAGCTAGCTATCGGATCTTAACAGCGGGGCGAGTCGCTCGCGCCTACTGTTAATCACAGCAATCATCACAGGGCATTCATCGTAATGCCCTTCTTTAGTGCACAACTTTAAGGCATGAACGCTTTAAAATTGTGCACACCTTGTTAGCATCGTCTTCTCCCACCTCTCTCACAGGCTTACTCGTTCTAATTAACTATATAATATTCATAGAGTTAATCATCAAAATAAACTCTCTATAGGTTCTGGCATAAGTTTTGCGATTGCTAAAGCGCAATCTTAAACTAACGCCTTTAGGTTGGGCATTTTTGTTAAATCAATCAAAAAACGTTGAGATTGCCAGTTCACAATCACTATTGATGAAACTGATATGGATAGGTAAGCGCCTGGACGCGCCAAGATACGTGTTGTAGCAAACGCACGACTTGTGTCCCAGCGATGGTGAATAACCCTGATTAAAAACGGATGAAGTGATAATGATAAAACGTATTGCCAAGTCAACTCTGGTCGCTAGTGCACTGTTGCCTACTCTGGCAATGGCTGATACCCCAACTGCCAGCGGCGCCGATAACGCCTTTATGATGATTTGTACCGCACTGGTGCTGTTTATGACAGTCCCAGGGATTGCATTATTCTACGGGGGTCTACTGCGCTCAAAAAACGTGCTGTCCATGATGGCTCAAGTGATGGTGAGCTTTGCACTCATCTGTGTACTGTGGTTTGTTTACGGCTACAGTTTGGCATTTACTACTGGTGGTTCTTTCTTTGGTAGTTTTAGTGCCTTTATGCTACACGGCATTTCACCAGACTCGCTTTCGGGAAGCATCTATTCTTATATCTTCATCGCTTTCCAATGTTCGTTTGCAGCGATTACAGTCGCCTTGATTGTGGGTGCATTTGCAGAACGGATCCGCTTTAGTGCGGTGCTGATATTCTCTGCACTGTGGTTTACCTTTGCTTATCTGCCAATCGCCCATATGGTTTGGGGCGGCGGTTATCTTGCCAGTGATGGCGCATTAGACTTTGCCGGCGGCACAGTGGTGCATATCAACGCGGCAACCGCTGGATTAGTCGGCGCTTATATGGTTGGCAAACGGGTCGGTTTTGGTAAAGATTCACTGAAACCACACAATCTACCCATGGTCTTTATTGGTGCCAGTATTCTTTATATCGGTTGGTTTGGATTCAACGCTGGCAGCGCGGTCTCTGCAAACTCAATCGCAGGATTGGCATTCTTAAATAC
Organism: Celerinatantimonas yamalensis; assembly: GCF_046054155.1. Classification (NCBI taxonomy): domain Bacteria; kingdom Pseudomonadati; phylum Pseudomonadota; class Gammaproteobacteria; family Celerinatantimonadaceae; genus Celerinatantimonas; species Celerinatantimonas yamalensis. The sequence continues at coordinate 147,439 of NZ_JBEQCT010000004.1, read as the reverse complement.
CGTGATGGCCACAGCGGGCGCTATTTTGTCGTGGACCTTAATTGAGTGGTTCGTACGCCAAAAACCATCACTGTTGGGTGCCAGTTCAGGTTGTATCGCCGGATTGGTTGCAGTTACGCCAGCAGCGGGAACCGTTGGCGTTGGCGGTGCACTGATTATCGGCCTGATTGCTGGTGTCGCAGGCTTCTGGGGTGTTACAACCTTGAAGAAATGGCTCCGCGTTGATGACACATGTGACGTATTTGGTTGTCATGGTGTATGCGGAATCGTCGGCTGTATCTTAACTGGGGTATTCACCTCAACCTCTCTCGGCGGTGTCGGTTATGCCAGCGGGGTCACCATGGGCCATCAGGTTTGGGTTCAGATCTTCAGTGTCTGCACCACCTTAGTTTGGTCTGGCGTTGTAAGCTTTGTCTCTTTGAAAATTGCCGATATGTTGGTTGGACTGCGTGTTGATGCTGAGCATGAACGTGAAGGTTTAGACATCAACAGTCATGGCGAAAATGCATATAACTCATAAACACTAGCTCATTTCTTCCCCTTATGTCATCGGCCCTTCATTATGAAGGGCCTTTTTTTACCGATTAGTTAACTGCCTGATATTGCCGTAGGTAATCGGCGAACTCATCGATGAAGTGGCGTGCTCGCACCGAAAGTTGTTGACGATTGGGGTAGATGGCATTTATCGGGGCTCGGCCAAAGTCATAGTCACTTAATAATGCCACCAACGAACCTTCCGCTATATATTGATGTACGGCAAACATCGGACAACAGGCCACACCAACATTATGTCGGGCCAACTCAGCACTGGCTCTAGCACTATTGACATAAGCAACAGGCTTGAGCTCAAGAGGAAATTGTTGACCATTGCGATGCGCCACCCAGCGCTGCCTGTCACCGCGCAAATTGGTATCAAAAATCATCGGGAAGCCATTCAAATCTTGTGGATGAGCGATATTTAGCGCATCGATGAGTTGTGGCGAAGCCACCAAGACCGAGTAGACTTGGCCAATTTCTTTGGCGATCATGGTCGAATCTTTCAAATAGCCGATCCGAATCGCTAAATCGAAACCTTGGTTGATCAAGTCAATAAATTGATCCGTCAACAATACCTCAATATTCATTTTCGGATAGTGAGCTATAAACTGACTGATAAACTCCATCATCACCTGTTCGCCAAAAGTATTAGGCACCGATATCCTTAACCGCCCGGCCATCTGCTGCTCACCGTCCAGCAGATCGACCTCCATTTCGGATATTTCATCCAAAATATGACGTGCTTTTTGATAGTAGTGAAGTCCCGCTTCAGTGAGCGTGAAACCGCGGGTTGAGCGGGAAATTAACCGTACATTAAGCGATTCTTCGAGCTGACGGACATGGGTACTCATCAGCGCCTTCGTTTTATTGAGCTTTGCTGCTGCTGCCGTATAAGAGCGCAGTTCGGCAATGTGCACAAAGCTATTCATTAAATTCAGTTTATCCATAGCTGTTAAATATTTTTGAACATAATTTCAATGAAAGCAGAAATTGTTCAATTATTCCACTGCATTTAAGCTAGTAACCCTATTTGTTAATCTAAATGGAGTCGATATGTTAGTTAATGGGCAATGGCAACGCGAGTGGAACCCGGTACAAAAGCAAGATAAACAGGGCCGATTTATTCGTCAAACCAGCAGCTTCCGAACCCGTTTTGACACATCGGCTATCACGCAGCTGAGCCGTGGCGAACGCCCCTACACTCTGTACGTAGCACTGATCTGCCCATGGGCCACTCGGGTCTTAATCGCTCGTTCGCTGTTGGGGCTAGAGGATGCGCTGCCCATTAAAATTGTCGCACCAGCGATCACCGACTATGGCTGGGAATTTAGCGACTTTCCCGGCGCGACACCCAAAGCGGAGGTTGCGTTTAACTATATGCATGAATTATACACACTGAGCGATCCACACTTTACAGGTCGCGCGACTGTCCCACTGTTATGGGATAATACTCAGCGCATCATTGTGAACAACGAATCGGCCGATCTATTGGCTATTCTCAACGATGATTTGCGTCCTTTGCATCAAAGCCACTATCAGCTACGCCCTGAGCAGCAGCGTTCTGAAATGGAAGCGCTCAATCAGCGCATCTATAGTCAATTGAATAATGGTGTCTATCAAGCAGGATTTGCGCAAAGCCAACACGCCTACATTGAGGCCTATACCCATGTCTTTGCCATGCTCGATGAGCTCGATAATCGCCTTGCCTCTCGTCGCTATCTGTTTGGTGACAGGTTCACCGAAAGCGACATTCGCTTGTTTGTCACACTCGCCCGTTTTGATGTCGCCTATTATGGGATATTTAAAACCAATCGCCAACGTATCGCAGATTTTGCGCATCTTAATCGCTATTTTCACGATCTCATTCAGATCGATGCTTTTGCCAAAAACACCAATGTTGAACATATCAAAGTCGGCTATTACTCAATTAAAGCGCTCAATCCGACTCAAATTATCCCACAAGGGCCAAAGCTTGATTGGTTTAAATATCTTAGCTAATTCATCATGAATCCCCGCATCGCTGGCACTTGTCGGTTCAGCGGTGAACACGATTAAATAACGTCTCATCGATGCGATCCATCCAGACTTCTGAGAGGATATGCTGACCAATCCGCAAATAAACTTTGCCATCAATTGGCTGGCTGGCATCAGCATCAAAGAACACCCGCCATATGCCAGTTGGCGTGCGCTGAATGCTCACCCGGTGGGCATAGCCGTGAGATAATTTCACCACAGGCTGAACTAAGACGGCTTGCTTAGCACTTAATTTCGTTAACGCCCCACCAGAAAAGTCGACAGCCATCTTAATCGGCCCGCCATGGGGCTTCATACCTGCTAATCCGCCTTGACCGACACGCGTTGCGACCACTTTTGCATAGTCTTTCGAGATAGCCGGCATAGGGTGATCTAACCACCGCATGCGATAGCTAAAATGAATATCTTGATGAAGCGGCAGTGGCCCCTTCGGTTTAAAAAACACCACGATATTGTCGTTGGTTTCACGTGTGGTCGGAAGTTCGACCAATTGGATCTGACCGGCGCCAAAGCTCTGCGCTAGTGGCTCAATCCAAACGGAGGGGCGACGGTTATAAAAAACCAATGCATCTTGGTAGTGATCAAAGTTGCGATCCCGCTGCATCAAACCAAATCCTTTCACACCCTCGCCGTTAAATGATTGAGTAAAGGGTTTAAATGGATTGTTCAATGGCCGCCAAATGAATTGCTGATCATGGGTCTCAATGGCCAATCCATCTGAGTCATGGACCTCGGGGCGCCAATCAAACGCGGTGTTGCGATTACTCTCAGAGTACCAATACATACTTGATAACGGCGCAATTCCAATGCGCTTTACGTGCTGGCGAAAAAACAGATGGCTATCAACATTCACGATCTGACCGTGCTTAGCCGTGTTGGTTAAATGAAAGCGATATGCGCCTGTGACACTCTTAGACTGCAATAGCGCAAAGATCACCACTTGATTGGGGTGATTCGGCACAGTTTGGAGCCAAAAGTGAGTAAAATCAGGAAATTCTTCCTTAACACTGGCGATTCCCGAATTGAGCGCTAATGCACGCGCTGATAACCCTTCTTGGTGTTGATTACCACGCAGGCGAAAATAAGAGGCGCCTAAAAAACTTCCCCAGAAATGGCTCAGATCAGAGCGCATCAAAGAAAAGCCCGCGTAACCGATATCATCGGGCAGTTTCGCCACAGGACTATCGGCAGGCATACTGAAATTACTGCGATGATAGGCAAACGGATACGCCCGGCCATCAATCACTTGGGAAATTTGTACCGCTTTGGGAAACAATCGTCCCACCGGATAAAACTGCAGCGGCAATTGTGGATTAAGATAAATACTTTTATCTATGCGGTAATGTACATGCTGCAGCACGCTGTAATCAATTTGGTGAATCAACTGAGGCGCTCGAATCGCTCGGGGCTGGTAATCTTGTTCAGCGAGCTGACGGGCCTTGGCAATCAGTCCCTTGTAACTAAACAACGTGCCTGTTGAGCTCAGCTGAGTCGAAGCGGCGCTCGCATTGAGCACACTAACCGACCACAATAATCCAATCAATATATAACGGGTCATACGATCCCCCTTATGCGAATGATTCGAAGTAAATCATTCTTCTTTTGGCAGCACTCAAAACTGCCTCATCTATCTCTATCTACCATGCCAGTAAAAGTATGACCGAAGCTAGAGACAAATGCTGAAAACAAAATACCCATATCGAACTATAAGGCTAAGTGATCAGCCCTAGGCGCTGCGCTAAACCAGAGCGACGCTTAGTGCGATTTTGACAAGCGCGGCGCAAACTGAATTCATCACCAATCAGTGAAAAGTGGTTGCGCGAACGCGTAATCCCCGTGTAAAGCAGCTCCCGCGTGGGATTCCCCCCCGCTTGAGGTGGCAATAACATCAGTACTTCGGCAAACTCGCTGCCTTGACTTTTATGGACTGTCATCGCAAAAACAGGCTCATGATCAGGTAATCGACTTGGCAACACCCAGCGGATGCCCTCTGGCGATTCATTACTTTCAAAGGCAACCATCAAAGTGCCATTTGCCACCTGCACAAAAAGGCCAATATCACCATTATAAAGCTGCTGGGCGTGATCATTATTTTGCACCATAATCGGCAATCCTGGGCACCACCCTTTCGCTTCTTTAAGTAGCCCATGCTGCTGCAATTGCCGTTGCACCCGCGCATTGATCCCCTCGACACCAAAGTCACCCTGGCGCAGCGCCACCAGCAGTTGAAATTGATGAAATCGCTGGAACACTTCCACTAATGGTTTTTGCTCAGATAAAGCACTGAGATAACGGCTTGCAGCTTGCTCAGCGCGATCTAAGGCAAAGCGGTAGCTATCCTCACTCAGCAGTCGCCAATCAATATCTGAGAACTGTTGATCCTGTAGATAACGGATCATCGCGGCACTATCGCCACGATTGACTGCTCGCGCCAACTGACCGACCCCTGAGCGATCATCAAACCGATAGCTTTTGCGTAGCATCACTAGGTTATCCGCTATCGCCGCCACTTGCTCATGATTGCCCGCTAAGTCAGCGGCTCCGCAGCGGCGCAGATAGTCGCTAAGGGAGGAACTTATCCCCGCATCAATAAACTGGCAGATATCAGCGAGTACTGAACCGGCTTCCACAGACGCCAACTGGTCGCGATCGCCAAGTAATATCACCCGCGTATTGGCGGTGATGGCATCAAATAGATGAGTCATGAGTGACAAGTCAATCATCGAGGCTTCATCCACCACCAACAGATCCAACAAAAGTGGGTTTTGCGCATGATGAACAAAGCGTGTCCGTCCGGGGATCACCCCTAATAAGCGGTGAATGGTACTTGCTTGCGTCGGAATAGCGGCTACGACTTCCTTCGGACTTTGGTTGAGGGCATAACTTGCTTTACTAATTGACGCACTAAGGCGCGCTGCGGCCTTACCCGTTGGTGCGACGAGGGCCACTTGCAAGGGCTGACCTTGCTCTTTTATTGCTAGCTCTTGGAGCAGCGCAAGTAGCCTCGTGACGGTGGTTGTTTTGCCCGTCCCTGGGCCACCACTAATCACTAATAAGCGCCGCTGACAAGCTTGCGCGGCAGCAACCCGTTGCCAGTCGGTTAACTCACTTTGCTCGCCAAATAATCGGTTTAAAATCGGTTTTACTTTAGATGGTGCGGGCGCTTTGCGAAGCCCGGTCACCGCGAGTCGATGCGCCAGTTGGTTTTCAAACTGCCAGTAACGATTCAGATAGATCCGCTCGCCATCAAACACCAAAGGTTTATCCACTCCAACGAGAGCCGACTCACTCAGATAGCGCTGCCAATCAGTCATAGATGGCGCCATAGCAAGGCGTTCTAGGCGAGCACTAATAAGCTCCAGGGGAAGGCAGCTATCGCCGCGACTAAGCGCTTCACTAGTCAGTGCACCAGCCAGCACCACTGCATCACAGGCGCCACATTCTTTAAGGAGCATGGCAAAATGCCAATCCAATGGGCGCAGCGCCCCTGTTTCACGCAATTGTTGCAGATAGTCACCCAGATTCGTTTCACTCATCCGCGGTCTCCGGCAAATAACTGATCCAATTCATTTAAAAACGCTTCACTCGGTCTAGAAAAATAAATGCCGGTCTGCGCATCACGTTCACCTGCCACACCCCGTAAAAACAGATAATAGACACCGCCAAAATGTGTTTCATACTGGTAGTCGGGCAGGCGCTGGCGCAGCATTCTCGTGAGAGCCAACGCATAGATCTGATATTGAAAATCGTAACGATGCTCAACCATCGCCTGTTCCATCGCCTGTTGATGATAGTCTGCAGCCGTATCACCCAGATAATTGGATTTATAATCCAGCACGTAATAGCGACCATCGACACAAAAGACTAAATCGATAAAACCTTTGAGCATCCCTTGGAGCTGCTCAAAATTAAGCGCTTTGGCGCGCGCACTTAATGGGTCATATTGACGCAAAAGTTCATTGACCTCGCGAGCTCGAAGCAACGCGAGCGGCATCACAAACTCCATCTCGGCTAAGCGCGCCGTACTCTCTAATTGAGCCAAACAAAAGGGCTGATGAGCGCCGCGATCATCAAGCTTAGCCTGCAAGACTTGAGTGCGCAGCTCAGCCACAACGGGTAACCATTTATCCTCATAGCCGGCCTGACTCATCAGCTCACTGAGTTTTGCCTGCACTTCATCATCTAGTGCTTGAAAATCAATCAGCTCAAAAATACTGTGTAAAAAGGTGCCAGCCTGCGCACCGCGCGCAAAATGAAAAACATCTAATCGTTCCTGTTCATCATGGGCTTCATCGACCACAGTTTGATCGAGCCATCCCATCTCAGTGGAGGCATCCCACTGTCCATGATGGCGTGATAGTGCCGAATAGCTGGTTAGCCACCAATTACGCGGGACCCGCCTCTTGAGTTCTCGGCAACTCAATGATTGAGAAGATTCAACGATTGGCGTTAGAGGCTCAGCCCACTCGCTCACGACCGCCGCATAGCTAATATCTGAGCACTGACTTAACCCTTCAAGCGCTTCAATAAGGCTCGCTTGTGTCCCCGATTGGCCGCGCTGCAGTAAAAAACCTAACGCGCTTTGATGAATTGTGGTGGTGCCTTTTTTATTAGCTCGCGCCGCAACTGGCCCAAGCCCAACCATGCAATGATATTTAGAGCGGGTCAGCGCCACATACAACAACCGCAAATCCTCCGCTAGACGCTCCTGCTCAGCTTGCTCTTTGGCGGCATCGTTTTGATCAAGGGCGTAGGTTAATGCGCCATCTTTGTGGTAAATAGCCTCTTTAGCCGCACGAAAACTCAAAATAAACGGCAAAGCGACAATGGGATACTCAAGCCCTTTACTTTTATGGATAGTGACAATCTGCACCCGTTTAGCATCGCTCTCCAAACGAATTTGTGCATCATCGTTATCACGACTGCCATCGAGCAGTTGCTCGGCAAACCAGCGTAGTAACGCCGCCTTGCTGTCAAGCTGCTGGCTTTGCGTCTGCAATAGTTCACCTAGATGCAACAAATTGGTCAGTTGCCGCTCACCAATACGCTCACGCAAAATACGCCCCGCAATATCGCGCTGTTCCAACCAGCGAAATAACATCGCTAACACGCCACGTTGACGCCACGTTCGCTGATAACCGATGTATTCATCGACACAATACTGCCAGCGCAATTCATCGTTATTAAGCTGCTCGAGAGCGGTTAAACTTAGGCCTAATAGTGGCGTTGCTAACGCCGCTCGCAACAACCGTTCATCATTGGGGTTGAGCGCCGCGGCCAGTTGCAAATAGAGTTGATAGGCCTCATCGCTAACAAAAACACTGTCACGGCTAGCCCGCAGCACGTAAGGAATAGATAACGTATCCAACGCATCAGCGATTAATTGTCCTTCCCGGTTGGTACGCACTAATACGGCGATGTCTCCGGCCTGCACCGTGCGCGCCACCTCGTTCCCCTCGTCGAGTGAGCCTGCGGTTAACCAAGTGGCGATCTGCGAGGCGCAATCTCGCGATTGCAAACGTTGATAATCCCGGTTGTTCATCGTCGGCTCACCGTTTTGCGCCAGCCGAAATTGCAACGCCGGTTGGCTCTCACCAGCCACGACCAAACCGTTGAGATGCTGATGTTTAGGCGCACTATCCACAGCCACAAATTCAATTGCATCACGATAAATAAACGGATTCTCATGCCAAGCAAAAAGCGCATTGACGGCGTTGACCATCGCCCCACTAGATCGGTAGTTAACCGGCAGGGTGTAATGAGCGCGCACCTGTTGACGGGCATGCATGTAGGTAAAAATATCAGCACCGCGAAAGCCATAGATGGCCTGTTTCGGATCGCCGATTAAAAACAACCCATGGCGATGGACAGCCTCGGTTGGATAAATATGGCTAAAAATCCGATATTGCTGGGGATCGGTATCTTGAAACTCATCGATCATCGCCACTGGGTATTGGCTGCGAATACTGCCGGCCAACACACCATCACGCTCAGTGCTTAACGCTTGCGCCAAAATGGATAGCAAATCGTCAAACCCAAGTTGCTGTAACTGCGCTTTAAGCTCAGTAAAACGGGCGCGGATGAGGATAATGAGCGGCGCGAGTAACACCGCCTTAAGATCAAGATCCGCGCTTAACAACACGTCGATGGCATCGATCAATGGATGGCTCGGCGGCGCGCCGCTTTTGGTTTTCTCAAACAATATGGCACTGCAGAAGCGTCCAATATTTTTGGGTAACTGCTCATCGGTGGTTTCCTGACCAGCAAAACTGTGTAGTTCATCGAGCCAATTGGGCAGATTTTTCTTGCTATAGCTGCGCTTATCTAGGTCCGCTTGCTCGATTGCATCGAGCAAGCTACCTGACTGTTGCTGCCAGAGCGTTTTAAATGCGTCGATGGCAGCGAGGCGCTGAGTAAACCAGTGCTGCGGATCCACATCGCTGCCCCCTTCGAGTTGCAGTGCAGGCTGCGCGAGCACGCTTTGCAATGAACGCAGCAAGCTTTGCGGATCTTGCCAAAAGCTCATCACTCGGGCCGCCAACACCTTCGGTAACGGGTAAAAACTTTGCCGCCAGCAATCTTCTATGGCGCGTAGTTTCAAGGTGTATTCAGCGCTTAAAAATTCGCTCTCAAAAGCAATGCCACTTTCAAATGCATGCTCTTTGAGCATCCGCTGACAAAAGCCATGGATGGTGAATACGGATGCCTGATCCATATTCTGCTCGGCTATCAGCAAACGCTCAGCATCTTGGGCTAAATCACGACTTTGCGCCAATAGATGTGCCGTTAAAAAGTCGCCTGACTCACCGCGTAAAAAATCAAGCCGCGCTTGATGAATACGAGCGCGGATACGCCCGCGTAGCTCTGCGGTGGCCGCCTCAGTAAAAGTGACCACTAATATTTCATCAATATTGAGCGGCTCTTGGCGCGCCGGGTCATCACCGAGCAGTAACCGCAAAACCAGCGCGCTAATGGTAAAGGTTTTCCCCGTCCCGGCGCTGGCCTCAATGAGCCGAGCACCGACCAATGGAAAATCAATTAAATTTAACGGCTCACTCATCGCCAAACTCCGCAAGATAGTATTTCATCGGAACCAATAATCGCTCAACCCATGGTGCCAAAGTCACCCACTTATCGCTAAAGTCATCGCCTAATTGTTGGTAAATATAACGATTTTGCCCTTCGCCAAACTCGCCTTGATAATGCTGCAATGCTTTAAACAAAGCGGTTTGTCGCACATTTTCATCACTGCTCATAAGCTGTTGGCTGTCATCCCAGCTATGCTGCACATAGAGCCACAGCGCTTCACATGGCAAAGCAAAGGGCTGTTGCCAAGCAACTTGTAATGCCGCTAGCCAATCTTGTAAGTAACGCTGCGCAAGCTCTTTTGAAATAGCCTCAAAGTGGATCGCCTCATCAATGCCCAGCAGGTAGCTCTGTTTGGGAGCGGCATCGATTAGCTGCGCCACAAGGTAATCCACCCACGCCAACAGTTTATCTTTAGCGCGCAGCTTACCCGGGCGAAACGCCACCAACGCATCGGGGCACTGGCTGGTCAGCCAACCTTGGATCGGCGGACAATTGTCATTGAAAGGTGCCAAGCGAACACTCCAGCGACTTGGCTCAAGCGCAGGTAGTTGTGAAAGTCGCCCAATCAGCGGGTCGAGTGACTGCCAGCGCTTTTCAATGCTGATACGCCCAAACTCCCCATGGGGCAGTTGGCCGCCCGCTTGCAAACCTTCGCTCACCTGCTCAAAGGCTCGCTGCTGAAGGCGCGCTTGCAGCAGTTGCTCATCCAACTGATACCGCGCGAGTCCGTTCACGCTAAAGCTTTCAGCCTCAACCAACGACTCTTCTAATTGAGGATAGTGAATATTCAGTCGGCGCTTGTAGAGCCACTCACTTGGGGCGCGTACAAATTGCTGCAAATCCGCGTAATCGAACATTCTATCTACAGGGAATGCTTCACTTAACGGCTCGAGGGAATCTGTTATCGGTGGCGGCTCATCAAACAATGCTTTGGCCGCCGATAGCCAGCGTGGATGATAACTAAAGTAGCCACTTTGCTCGGTAAAGTAGACTGGGCTAAACGGTTGCAAGGGATGCTGGCAGCTTAAATGCGCCAACAAGCGCTCGCCTGACAAGTCGCTCGCGGCGGTTAAATCGGCACTTAAACAAAAGCTTTGTGCCAGATAGTCACGCAATTCGGCAACCAGTACGGATGGCTCAAGCGGGCTATTATCATTGACACTGCGCCCGACATAGCTGATATACAAGCGATGCTGCGCGGCCAATATCGCCTCTAAAAAGAGATAGCGGTCATCTTCGCGGCGGCTACGATCGCCGCGCTGCATGGGATGTTCGCCCATCAGATCAAAGCCTATGGCCGGTACGCTGCGCGGGTAGTCGGCATCATTCATTCCCAATAAACAAACCACTTTAAAGGGAATTGCACGCATCGGTAAGAGGGTGCAAAAGTTCACTGGCCCGGCCAAAAAACGCTGACTCCCTGAGGTACTGGTTAATTGGTTACGCACATAATCGTGCACAATCATTGACTCAATAGGTGCTTGGTAATCGCAGCTTTGCACCATCTGATAAAAACGTTCAATCAGCTGATGCAATTGTTGTTGCTCAAGTACATCTTGTTCATCAAATTGGTAGAAAGTATCCAATAACCATAACAATCGCTGCTGCCAAGTTGCATAATCAGCGGGGCTCATCAGCATATCGCGCCATTTGATCAGGGCGTCGATAAAATCGGCCAGCTTGCCCACAAGCTCGGCGGCCATACCTTGGCTCTCAGGATAGGCTAGAATACCGCAGACTAACGAGTCTGAGTCCATCGCATAGCCCAGCAACATCCGTTTTAACCCAAATAACCATGAGTTTTGCTCGCTGTTATCTGGGTTTGACCAACGTTGCAGATCGCTTTGATCAAGCCCCCAGCACACGCCTGATTCAATCACCCACTGACGCAGTTTGGGCATCTCATCGCTTTTAATACTAAAACATCGGGCCATCGCGGGCACTTCTAACCACGTCAGCAGCCCACTGGCACTCGCTCGAGCCGTAGGCAATGCCAACAGTTCAATGATACTTTGTAAAAGTGGGCTTTCATCACGCACGCTGCGATCTGATATCGCATACGGAATAAATCGGCTCTCATCGACCGAGCCAAATACGGCTTGAATCGCAGGGCTATAACGGTTGATATCAGGCACCATCACAATCACATCTTGCGCGCTCAAAGTTGGGTCTGCTTCAAACATTGCCAGCAATTGATCGTGGAGTACTTCCAGTTCGCGCCGAGCGCTATGACATAAGGTGAAGGTCACACTATCATCCGAGATCTCCACGGCCCGCTTATGTAAGCTGTCTTGCCAAGCAGTGGGATCAATCGGGTTGTAGAGATTCAACAAATCGCATTGCAATTGCCCAAGCAGAGTTGATGAATCAGGCTCAATAAAGAGATCCAGATCGAGCTCTTGCTTATCAACTTCGGCGAGCAGCTCAATATAGTCTCGGCCTAATTTACCCATCGATGCGAGTAGTGGATTCCCCGCCAACGCATGACTATCACGTAAATCACCCCAGTACTCTCGGCTTGGATTACCAAAAAACAGATGGATATCTAGATGCTGGCCGAGCGCTTCAATCGCTTTAAGGTAAGCGGGCGGCAGCGCTGAAATACCAAAAATGAACACCCGTTCAGGCAACCCCTGCGGCGGGCTGCCAATTTGTAATCGCTCAATAAAATCGGTAAATAAGTTGCCACGATGATAAGGACTATCCATCTGACTGACCGTATCATCCACCAGCAATCGCCATAACTTAGGTTGCCATGGCTGCGAAGCGGTGATATCAACTAAGTCATCACCTTGCTCCCAAGCACTCATCCAATGGGGACGATAGACGAGGTATTGATCAAATAAGTCGGCGATTTTTTGGCACAGTTGCCAGCATTTACGTTCATGCCCTTCACCGCGCTCAGAGAGATAATCAAACAGCGGCGCAAAATCACTATCATCTTGCTGGGTGGGCAATATCCGCATCAATCGCCATGCCATCGCTTCTTTTTGAAACGGGCTTTGCTCGGGCACGTCGGTGAGGACCAGATGAAACATCCGCCAGATAAAACTGGCAGGGAGTGGGAACTCAATATTGGCGGCCACCTTTAGTTGACGTGCCAATTCAAGCTTTAGCCACTGCGCCATGCCAGGACTTTGCACCAAAACTTGTTCACGGGTGAGCGGATTAGCCAGTGGTAATTGGTGCATTAGTGGGCCAATCAATCCGGCCAGCACATCCAACTGATTGCTCTGATAGAAATATAACATGACAGATAGGGCCTGAAATGGCATTGAACTCAAAGGACCAGAGTACCGTGCCCGCTAGGTGCTGAAAAGCAGAAAGTCAAAAGGCTATGGTCATCTCATCATCAATGATGATCTTAGCAGGAGAACAAAAGAGGGATATTTCAAAATATGCGCAATATTGTAAATCAGCCAAGGCAATCACGCATCGCTTAGCCGTTAGCCACTTTTAAGGCAATGTAGATACAAAAACGCCGAGCATTAAGCTCGGCGTCAAATCATCTTTTAGGCTACTTTGTGACTTAAACCCAAGCGAGGGTTTCAACAAATATCACAGCAGAGGTCGCGCTGAACAATGTAGCCAGTAGAGCGATCTCTTTTAAAGTATTTTTAGTTTTGCGGCTCATATGACGCCTCCTGTTGTGTGATCCTTGTCACAGATTATAGCGTTTATTTTGACCAATATGCAATATTTTTGTGACTTGAGTCACAAAAAATAGCTATTTTGAACCATCCTAAATAGACTTATAATGGGTTGTGAATAATATCAATCAGTTAGGATTGACTCCGATAGAGTCTGTCAAAGGATGGGCGAAATTGAGGCTGGGTGGAAAGCAACTATTGGTCCAAAAACAGGGTCGATTCATTCACAATACAGCCATCCGTATTTTCGGCGATCGCCAAATTGACGCAATCAAAGTTTGCTTAAAATTCAGCGGCAACTGATACAGGCGATTGCGGGAATACCCAATTGCGCATAAGTTGCGGCAATCTCTATCAACTCGCATTGATAAAGTATGAGTATTTGCGTAGCCGTTGAGATGAAACAATGACAAGCCACTCAGAGCATTATAAAACCTTAGTGTTAAACAGGGTTGTTATGGCCTCCACATACATGTGTTTGAGTTTGCCGCTATACTGATGAAAAATCCAACCAGAGGATCTAATACTAGTGTCAGCTTCGTTGCTACCGTTAAAGTTAATTATGCGCATTGAACCTGGCTGCTTAGGGCCAGAGGGCGCCCTGCACGTTGAACGTTTTTGTGAATTTGCCAGCGAGCCTTTTAATCGCTTAGGTGGTCAAGCCATGGATTGGCAACTAATTCCCCGTTTTGACAAACAGCTACCTGAAATCGAATACTGGCTCAATGAACATAAATTAACGGCAACGCAGGCTCAGCGCTATCTTAAGTTGTGGTCCATTGATCTTGAGCAGCAAGAAGAGCACACCAGCGAACTACTCAGTGAGCTCATTGATCTATTTTGGCAGCGCCGTTAATCATGGATTTATGTCGATCAAAACAGCGAGCAATCTGAAAGGACTAGTATAAATGCGGTGTCGGTCGGTTACGCCAGCCATAACGCGTCAATTAGATGTAACGCTGCTGCACAGGGTGCTTGTTCTATCTATCCATTTTATTTATCTGCATTAGTTGCACGGCATTTTCATAACCGCCAACTGAAGCTTGATACCCCGTTCGTGCGTTTATCGCGCTATGCTGGACGAATGTTTCCTGAAATTTGTCGCGTAATTCACTACCCATTAGTTTTTTCTCTACTCTTCAGACACCTATCTGATATGCGCCATCGACTCACTTAGCTCATCTTTCAATGCGATAACGATCATGTTTTAGCGCAAAACAAATTTATCCCACAACGACGTTGATTAAATTGTGAGGTACCTTCAAAAACGACACTGAATTAACTTGTATGGTAGTAATGCCAAACAAAGCTGTTAAAGGAAATCATTCATGAAGATTATCGGTGCCGATGTATTCGTCACCTGCCCTGGGCGTAATTTTGTCACCCTTAAGATCATCACTGATGAAGGAATCATTGGTCTGGGTGATGCAACGCTCAATGGTAGGGAGCTCGCTGTGGCCAGTTATCTACGCGATCATCTTTGCCCACAACTGATCGGTCGGGACGCGCATGCCATCGAGGATATTTGGCAATTTTTCTATAAAGGCGCGTACTGGCGGCGCGGACCAGTCACCATGTCTGCTATTTCTGCCATCGACATGGCATTGTGGGATATCAAAGCCAAAGCCGCTGGCATGCCACTTTATCAGCTGTTAGGCGGCGCTTCTCGCAGTGGTGTAATGGTCTATTGCCACTGCACCGGGCGAACCCTCGATGAAGCCATCGAAGATTATGCCAAGCATCAACAGATGGGCTTTAAAGCGATTCGCGTTCAGTGCGGCATTCCTGGAATGGAGACAACCTACGGGATGAGCAAAGGCAAAGGCTTAGCCTATGAACCGGCCACTAAAGGCAATTGGCCGCAAGAACAGATCTGGTCCACCGAGCGATATCTCGATTATACCCCAAAATTATTTGCAGCAATTCGCGACAAATTCGGCTTCAACGAGCACCTATTACACGACATGCACCATCGTCTAACTCCCATTGAAGCGGCGCGCTTTGGTAAATCGGTTGAGCCCTATCGCCTATTTTGGATGGAAGATCCTACGCCGGCCGAAAATCAAGCTTGTTTTCGCCTGATTCGCGAACACACCGTCACGCCTATCGCCACTGGCGAAGTCTTCAATAGCATCTGGGACTGTAAACAGCTGATTGAAGAACAGCTCATTGACTATATTCGCACCACGCTCACCCATGCAGGCGGGATCACCGGCATGCGCCGAATTGCCGATTTTGCCGCGTTATATCAAGTGCGTACTGGCTCACATGGGCCTTCGGATCTCTCCCCTATCTGTATGGCCGCGGCGCTACATTTTGACCTATGGGTGCCTAATTTTGGCGTCCAAGAATATATGGGCTACAGCGAGCAGATGTTAGAAGTATTCCCACATCAATGGCAATTTGAAGATGGCTATATGCACCCGGGTGAAGCACCAGGTATCGGTATCGAATTCAATGAACAACTCGCCGCGAAATATCCTTACGACCCCGCTTATCTGCCGGTCGCTCGCCTAGAAGACGGAACTCTTTGGAACTGGTAGTGGAGAAAATAGTGTAACGTATTGTGAGAAAACCAGCTTAGCATCTGAACGGGTCATGGCATTGCTTGGTATTTCACAAATTTTTTCACCGGAACTGACCAATCATCCATCTTTTGTTGATACGCTCATCACCTGTTATCAACAACTGTTTCAACTTGGCGCGAAAGAAACCGGTGCCCGTATTCACCCCCATAAAAAGTGATAGGCTTTGAGTTGATTGCAGACGCACCATGCGAGGGTACGCCTAGCAATCACGGCAAAGGGCAAGACTTTGAACGATAAAGGCGCTACAATTGACTTATTAGTCAGTTGTAGCGCCTTCATTCGTTTATGGAAAAACTAGCGATCATTAACTCTCGCGCCAGTGTTGGTCTGGATGCACCATTAGTCACCATTGAGGTCCATCTGGGCAATGGTTTGCCAGCATTTACCTTGGTGGGTTTGCCTGAAGCATCGGTACGAGAAGCGCGGGAGCGGGTTCGCAGCGCCTTGTTAACCTGTGGATTTGACTTTCCAGCCGCGCGGATTACGGTTAACTTGGCACCCGCGGACTTACCCAAGGAAGGGGGACGCTTTGATGTCGCTATCGCGGTTGGGATCTTGGTTGCCTCCGGGCAGTTACCCGAGCACCCCTTACACAATCTGGAATTATTAGGTGAACTGGCACTTTCGGGGGAAATTAGGCACATCCCTGGCGCGATTAGTGCGGCCATTGCTACCACTGCAGCGCAGCATAAATTAGTGTTGCCAGAACCGGATGCGAGCGCGGCGGCGCGAGTCGAAAATGCGCGTATCTATGCGCCAACAAGCTTATCCGAGTTAGTCGCTTGGCTACATGGTCAGCAATCCTTGCCCCTCATCCAACCTCACCCGCTACCGGAACAAAGCACTCTGCAGCAAGTAGGTGACCTGCGCGATGTGATCGGTCAAAATGGTGCCAAACGGGCACTGTTAATTGCCGCAGCAGCACGCCACAATTTGCTGATGCTCGGCCCACCGGGTACTGGTAAAACCATGCTGGCCAGTCGGCTTGCAGGGATTTTACCGCCGTTAACCTCACAACAAGCCATTGATGTCGCCGCAATCTATTCGCTGAGCGATCGTGAGCGAGCACTTAATATATGGCAAAATCCGCCGTTCCGTAGCCCCCATCACAGCGCTTCTGCAGTGGCATTAGTCGGCGGGGGAAGTAAACCTCGACCCGGGGAGATCTCACTGGCTCACCACGGCGTACTGTTTCTCGATGAAATGGCTGAATTTCCACGCACGGTACTCGATGCGCTGCGCCAACCTTTAGAATCAGGCCAAGTACATATTTCGCGGGCGATGAGTCAGGTGAGCTTTCCGGCTGATTTTCAACTTATTGGGGCATTTAACCCCAGCCCGAGTGGTTACTATCAAGGCAGTCAAGCACGCAGCAATGTTGATCAAATCTTACGTTATTTAAGCCGGCTCTCTGGCCCATTATTAGACAGATTTGACTTAAGTGTGGAAGTGACCACCCTACCAACGGGCAGCTTAAGCCAAGGTCCAAGTGGTCAAAGTAGCAAAGAACTGCGCCAACAGGTATACCAAGCCCATCAGCGACAAATCTCACGCCAAGGGTGTCTTAATAGTCAGCTAAGTGGCGGACAGTTGCGCGATATTGCCCCGCTTAATAACCCAGATGCTACATTTTTGGAGCAGACTATCAGCCAATTAGGGCTGTCAATTCGGGCTTATCACCGCATCTGGAAAGTCGCATTAACCATTGCCGATCTCGCCCAGCAACCGCTCACTCGCGCCCATTTAGTTGAGGCCTTAGGCTATCGAGCGATGGATCGCTTGCTCAGCCGCTTAACTCGCGCATAACCTAGCCCATATTGACGTTTCGAGACGAAATGGAGTGGGTGATTCGAACAAGGTTTTACTCGCAAAATGAGAAATGATATTACGTGATGATCAATGAGTAACGAGCCGTTGAGGACAAAAAAGTAATCGCAGCGGGGTAAACGAGACTTTTGGATGACGTTCGGCTGGCATTTCTGCTGTGTGATCGCCTGCCTATGTAGCACAACAACACGAATTCACCCTGACATCTAACCCACCCAAACGTGGCAAAAATGATCCGGAAAACGTCAATACGCCCTAGATATACCTGCAGTAGTTTGTAGCCACTGCATCATTAGTTAGTCGGCAAACCAATCGGCATACCGTGTTCGGATCGCATCGATCACATAGGGAAACCCATTTAAGTGCTGGTGCAACAGCGTCAATGCCTGCTGTCCATCATGTTGCTCCAAGGCTGCAACGATGTTTCGATGTTCTTCCAGAACTTGCAGCATCGATGAGTCACGTTGTAAATCTAGATAACGAATGCGATCCATCACAGGTTTTACCGTTTCAATGGTTTGCCAAGCAAGTAAGCAATCATCGGCTACCGACAGTTGCCGATGAAAAGCATCATCGTGCTCTAAGAACAATCGATAGTTACACCCGTCAATGGCATGCCGTTGCAGCTCAATCAAATAATACAACTCTTGTATTTGTGTAGGTGTGATCGTGCGGGCGAGACGCTCTACAATTGCACACTCAATACTGGAGCGAATCAGTTGGCCATCCAAGACTGTCTTAATCGATATCTGTTTGACATATGTCCCACGCTGCGGATAGACATGCACTAAGCCACACTTTGCTAATTGAATAAAAGCTTCGCGAACGGGCTGGCGCGACACATTCATCGCTGCAGCCATCTCTTTTTCTGAAATAGCTCGACCAGGTTCGATCTCACAACTGATGATCGATTGCTTGAGGAATTGATAAATTTGCAAGCCCACTGCAGGTCGGTCTTGAATAGAAAAATTAGAAAACTCTGTCATACTCAATGCGCTTCCAAGTCATAATTCACGGCTATGAACACATCACTGCTCATCACTCGATGGTGAACATTCTCTGCTACAGTCGTAAGCACCTGTAAGGCTGATGAGTAAACTGTTTTCACAGCATCAACGCCGTAGCAACCCAGGTCATCATTGATCCAATATTTGGCCAACAGCCGAAAATAAAAAGAGGACCGGACACACCCAACCCATTGCGCCAGATACCCCATAGTGGTCAATGATACCCAGCCTCGCACACCCGCTAAAAAGGAATGATTTACCTAAGTTTACTTTTCCTAGCCTTAAATATGCAATAACGGATGTATAATAACATAAACATGATCGACGCTTGATTGCCCAGCACAAAAAGATTCACAGAGGCTGTTTTTTCGAACAAGTAAGAGGGATGAAGTATGAACCGACACCATTGGTGTAATCAATTAACTTGGCTGATGATCAGTTTTCTTTTGAGTAGCATGGTCTCAATACAAATGGCGCAAGCTCATCCAGAATTTCATCCCAGAGAACCTTTTCACCCGTGGTTTAGCGCTTCACCCCGTAGCCATGGCCCAAGGCTGCCAAATGATGCAGCATGGATGGTAATAGCTGGTATTAATTACGCGATTATTGATGGTCTATACTACCAGCATTCAGGCGATCGCTATATCTATGTCGATCACCCCCCTAGCATTCCACCATCGAACACGACGATTGTCATCGACAATACCGATGCATTGCAATCAGATGCAGCTAGCACCACCATTTTACCCGGGACATTGGTCGAAAAATTACCGAGGCAATACAAAACTGTATCAGTCAATGGTCGAGATTATTATGTCAGCGGCAGAATTTGGTATGCGGCATTAGCTAAAAACCAAGGATTTATCGTCGTCAAAGCACAATTGTGATCATAAAATGCAACATGGCTCAGAAAAATCATTGCGCTAAAAACCAACAATATGTAAGAAGATTGGGTATCTATTTCGACCAACTTGAGCTAATAATTTCCATAAAAGTAAAATTATTAGCTAAATAATCTAAATATTAACTCTTTCAAGCAACGTACAGATGATCCCATGATCAAATTTAGTCTTGCACCCTCATCGAGGGTGTGATATTTGTTAATAATCCAATGCAAACCACGTCGCTAAAAATATAAAATGAAACTTGTTGCTCTATTAGTCAAAGTCGTCGTCCTGGTGGTGATTATTCACTCACCTCGGGGGCGTTTGTCATTGCAACAAGCATAAGACAGGCGAAAAGAGAACCCCCGCACCGAAAGGTCCGGGGGTTTTTTTTTATATCAGAGTAAAAAGGATTATCTCATGAACGGTGCACAACTGATTGTTCAGGTGTTAAAAACAAATCAGGTCAGCCAAGTCTTTGGTTACCCGGGGGGCGCGATCATGCCATTATATGATGCGCTCTATGATGGGGGCTTGGCTCACCAACTCACACGCCATGAGCAGGGCGCTGCGATTGCGGCTCTCGGCTATGCTCGCGCCAGTGGGAAGGTTGGAGTGTGTATCGCAACCTCAGGCCCCGGTGCTACCAATTTGGTAACAGGGCTAGCGGATGCAATGCTCGACTCCATCCCGCTGGTTGCTATCACAGGCCAAGTCGCTAGCCCTGTCATCGGCACCGATGCTTTCCAAGAAATCGATGTATTAGGGCTCTCTTTAGCTTGCACTAAACATAGTTTTTTAGTCAGCGATGTCAATGAACTCGCAGCGACCTTAGATGAGGCCTTCCTGATTGCCCAAAGTGGCCGTCCCGGACCCGTTCTCATTGATATTCCCAAAGACATCCAGTTGGCCAGCGTTCCCTACACGAACACACCGCCTCGTCCAAGTGAGCCCGCCCCTCAACTGGATCAAGAGACACTGCAAGCGGCCAAAGCCTTGTTAGCTAGCGCCCAAAAACCAGTGCTCTATGTCGGTGGCGGCGTTGGGATGGCAGGAGCTGTCGAGCCGCTGCGAAAATTCATTCACATAACAGGCATCCCAAGTGTCACTACCTTAAAAGGCATTGGTAGTGTCTTACCACAAACCCCGAACTTTTTAGGTATGTTAGGAATGCACGGCAGTAAGGCTGCCAATTTAGCTGTGCAACAAAGCGACCTACTGATTGTCGCGGGCGCTCGCTTTGATGATCGGGTGACAGGCAAGTTAGACACTTTTGCTCCTCATGCCAAGGTGATCCACATCGATATTGACGCGGCTGAAATAGGTAAACTCCGTCAAGCAGATGTTGCCATCAGTGATGATATGGGCAAGGTACTCGATGCATTACAACAACCGCTGAATATTGCCCCTTGGCTGGATGAAACAGCGACATTGGCTATTCAACACACTTGGAATTATCAGCATCCCGGGGAGCCCATCTATGCACCAGCATTGCTCAAGCAACTAAGCGAAGCGCTGCCAGAGCGCCATGTTGTCGCTTGTGATGTCGGTCAGCACCAGATGTGGGTCGCCCAGCACATGCACTTTAGCCACCCTTGCGATCATCTGTCTAGCTCAGGGCTTGGTACCATGGGGTTTGGACTACCTGCCGCGATTGGCGCACAGTTTGCCCGTCCCCATGAAACCGTGGTTGCGGTCAGTGGTGATGGCTCGTTTATGATGAATGTCCAAGAACTGGGAACCATTAAACGCGCTAAGTTGCCGATTAAAATTGTCTTGATTGATAACCAACGTTTAGGCATGGTTCGTCAATGGCAAGACTTGTTTTTTGACGGCCGCTTAAGTGAAACGATCTTAGATGATAATCCGGATTTTCTCACCCTAGCGCGGGCATTTGATATTCCCGGTGAAACCATCACTACCAAAGCACAAATAACGCCCGCCCTCGAGCGGTTACTACGCAGCGATGGCGCTTATCTATTGCATGTTGCTATCGATGAGCGAGAAAATGTATGGCCGCTGGTTCCCCCCGGCGCCGCTAACCATCAGATGATGGAGGATCACGCATGAATCAGCACTCTTTTGCAATGCAAACGCGCGCCACACCAGAGGTTTTAGAGCGGGTATTGCGGGTTACTCGCCATCGTGGCTTTCAGATCCAATCCATGCAAGTCGATGAGATCGACAACCGTCAGGCGCTGCGTATTCGTCTAACAGTTTACAGTGAACGCCCTATCTCTTTGCTACTAAACCAATTGAATAAGCTCATTGATGTCGCCCAGATCAACGAACTTTGCACCGATCAACAACAAAAATGGGCATAAAGGAAAAGCACATGTCAGACTCAAAATCATCTCTTATATGGTTCAATGGTGAACACGTTCCAGAACATCAAGCGACCGTTAGTGTGTTAAGCCACGCGTTGCATTATGGGACTTCCGTCTTTGAAGGGATCCGAGCTTATAAAACGCACAAAGGCACAGCCGTGTTTCGTCTGCAAGACCATATTCAGCGGTTATTCGATTCAGCAAAAATCTATCGTTTGAAACAACCCTATACCCAAGAGCAAGTTGAAGAAGCAATTCGTGAAAACTTGCGCGTTAATGGGTTTGAAAGTGCCTATATTCGACCATTGATTTTCGCGGGTAATGTTGGCTTAGGCGTCGGCTCGGCGCAAGGCAAAAACTGTGAAGTGATGGTCGCATCAATGCAGTGGGGTGCTTATTTGGGTGAAGAAGCCTTAGAACAAGGGATTGACGTGTGTGTCAGTTCTTGGAACCGGGTGGCGCCTAATACCTTGCCGTCTGGAGCCAAAGCCGGCGGTAATTACCTTTCATCGCAGCTTATCAACGAAGAATCACACCGCCACGGCTATGCCGAAGGCTTAGCGCTAGATGTCAACGGTCTGCTCAGTGAAGGTTCCGGTGAAAACGTATTCTTAGTGAAAAAAGGCAAACTGTATACGCCACCACTGAGCGCTGGTATCTTACCAGGGATCACCCGTGATACGATCGCTCATTTAGCCAAGCGTTTAGATCTGGAAGTGGTTGAACAAAACATCGCCCGCGAAGCGCTCTATCTGGCCGATGAAGTATTTATGTGTGGCACCGCCGCTGAAATCACCCCGGTACGCAGCGTCGATAGACAACAAGTTGGCGCAGGCAAATGTGGCCCGGTGACCAAACAACTGCAAACCGCCTTCTTTGGTCTATTCAACGGTGAAACTGAAGACAGCGAAGGCTGGCTTGACTTTATTTAATCGCTTAAATAACCGGATGTGTTGTATAACCTTCCGGTTTTTTTGTGCCATCCATCGATAATAAAAGGATCGAATTATGCCAAAATTGCGTAGTGCCACAACCACCGAAGGGCGCAATATGGCCGGAGCAAGAGCCCTATGGCGCGCGACAGGGACCAAAGAAGAAGACTTTGGCAAACCCATTATTGCAGTCGTTAATTCCTATACCCAGTTTGTCCCCGGTCACGTTCATCTTAAAGATTTAGGCACCCTGGTCAGTGATGCCATCTACGAAGCGGGGGGAATTGCCAAAGAATTTAACACCATTGCTGTTGATGACGGCATTGCCATGGGTCATGGCGGAATGCTCTACTCACTGCCATCACGCGATCTGATTGCGGATTCAGTTGAATATATGGTCAATGCTCACTGCGCTGATGCGATGGTGTGTATATCCAACTGCGACAAAATCACCCCAGGGATGCTGATGGCCGCGATGCGCCTAAATATTCCAGTTATATTTGTCTCTGGCGGGCCAATGGAAGCGGGTAAAACCAAATTGTCGGATCAAATCATCAAACTCGACTTAGTCGATGCCATGGTGATGGCCGCAGACAGTAAAATTACCGATGAACAAAGCGAACAAGTGGAGCGCAGTGCTTGCCCAACGTGTGGCAGCTGCTCGGGCATGTTCACCGCCAACTCAATGAACTGTCTAACCGAGGCGCTGGGATTATCACAACCGGGGAACGGCTCGATGCTCGCAACCCATGTTGATCGTCGCGATCTTTTTGTGAATGCGGGCAAACGAATCGTCGCGCTGGCCAAACGCTATTATGAGCAAGATGATGCTTCAGTATTACCGCGTAATATTGCCAATTACGCGGCGTTTACCAATGCTATGGCGCTGGATATCGCCATGGGTGGCTCAACCAATACGGTACTGCATTTGCTGGCTGTCGCGCAAGAAGCAGAGGTTGATTTCACTATGAGCGATATGGATGCGCTATCGCGTAAAGTGCCACATCTTTGTAAAGTGGCACCATCCAATCAGCTTTATCATATGGAAGATGTTCATCGCGCGGGCGGCATTGTAGCTTTGCTCGGCGAGTTAGATCGCGCCGGCTTAATCGATACTAGCGTCACCAATGTGCTCGGTGAAACCCTTGCTGATACGCTCGCCAAATGGGATGTAATGCAAAGCGATGATGACGCAGTGAAAACCTTCTTTCGCGCAGGCCCTGCTGGCATTCGAACCACCAAGGCCTTTAGCCAAGACTGCCGCTGGCCAGCACTTGATATAGATCGTGCCAATGGTTGTATTCGTGATATCGAACATGCCTACACCCAAGAAGGTGGTTTGGCCGTATTAAGTGGCAACCTTGCACTTGATGGCTGTGTGGTAAAAACAGCTGGGGTTGATGAGTCCAACTTTACCTTCCAAGGTCCAGCCGTGGTGTTTGAAAGCCAAGAAGCCGCCGTGGATGGGATCTTAAATGGCAAAGTGAAAGCTGGCGACGTGGTGGTCATTCGCTATGAAGGCCCTAAAGGCGGCCCAGGCATGCAAGAGATGCTCTATCCGACCAGTTATCTTAAATCAATTGGTTTGGGCAAAGCCTGCGCACTGATTACTGATGGCCGTTTCTCTGGCGGAACGTCCGGTTTATCCATAGGTCACGTTTCGCCAGAAGCGGCTAGTGGCGGCACCATTGGCCTTGTTGAAGCCGGCGATCGCATCGTGATTGATATCCCTGCGCGAAGCATTGTTTTAGATGTGGATGCATCAACACTTGCCAAACGCCGTGCCGATAAGAATGCCCAGGGCTGGAAACCGGCCAATCGCCAGCGCCCAGTTTCGACTGCGTTAAAAATGTATGCCCATTTTGCCACCAGCGCTGATAAAGGTGCGGTACGTGACAAGAGCAAATTGGACTAACCCTCGCGCTCTGGCTGAAACCAGCCAGAGCCTGACTATTGAGTGTTGTTATGCAAGAATCCCTTGTGTCGGCCAACGATTATCTGCGCCGAATCCTGCTATCGCCTGTCTATGAAGTTGCCCAATTTACCCCGCTACAGGCGATGACACGTTTGGGCGATCGCCTAGGTAATTCTATCTTTATTAAACGCGAAGATACCCAGCCAGTTCATTCCTTTAAGCTGCGCGGCGCCTATAACAAAATTGCCCAGTTAAATGATGAGCAAAAAGCCCGTGGGGTCATTGCCGCATCGGCAGGTAACCACGCCCAAGGTGTGGCGCTATCGGCAAAGCGATTAGGCATTCGCGCCACCATTGTGATGCCAATTACCACCCCGGATATTAAAGTGACCTCAGTGCGCGCCCATGGTGCCGAAGTCATCCTGGTCGGTGAAAATTTTGACGAAGCCAGTAGCCACTGTCAGCAGTTGATGCAGCAGCACGGCTATACCATGATTCCCCCCTTTGATGACCCCGACATCATCGCCGGTCAAGGCACGATTGGCAAGGAGCTACTGGATCAGGACAGCCATTTAGACGCGATTTTTGTCCCCGTTGGCGGCGGTGGATTAGCTGCTGGAATCGCAGTTTATATCAAACAATTGCTCCCTCATATTAAAGTGATCGCGGTTGAACCAAGTGAAAGCTGCTGCTTAAAAGCGGCGCTGGCAGCAGGCCAACCGACTTTACTTGAACGAGTTGGGCTATTTGCCGATGGTGTGGCTGTGCGGCAAATTGGCAAAGAGACTTTTCGCTTGTGCCAGCAATATATTGATGAAGTTGTCACCGTTTCAAGTGATGAGATCTGCGCAGCCATGCAAGATATTTTTGAAGATACTCGTGCCATCTCCGAGCCCTCTGGTGCACTGGCTCTGGCTGGCTTAAAACGTTACACCAGCGACCATCAACTCAGTGGTCAGCGACTCGCCTGCATTTTGTCTGGGGCGAATATGAATTTTCACAATTTGCGCTACATTAGCGAGCGCAGTGAACTCGGTGAAAAAAAAGAAGCTATCTTAGCAGTCACCATTCCTGAGCGGGTTGGCGCCTATCTAGAGTTTGTCGAATACCTTGGCGGGCGAGCAATCACCGAGTTTAACTACCGCTATAGCGACATTAATCGCGCCAACATTTATGTCGGCATCAAAGTCACCAACCGCCAGCAAGAACTCAATGAAATTATTGACACACTGCGCCAAGCTGATTATCAAGTGGTTGATTTAAGCGATGATGAAATTGCCAAGCTACATGTGCGCTACATGGTTGGCGGAAAAGCAGCCAAACCACTCAAAGAACATATATTTAGCTTTGAGTTCGCCGAGCAACCCAGGGCACTATTACGTTTTTTACAAACCTTAGGGCCGAAGTGGAATATTACTTTGTTCCATTATCGCAATCATGGGGCAGCCTATGGCCAAGTCTTGGTGGGTTTTGAAGACAATGGACTAGATTTAGCCACTCTGACCGAGCATTTTGACCAAATAGGTTTTAATTATCATTGTGAAACCAACAATCCAGCCTGCCAGTTCTTTTTGTAATCAGCCGCTGCCAGTCTACTCTGGCAGCGCTTTTCAGCCATGCTATACTGAACCGACATTCACCACTATAGTCAGGCTAACTTGCCATGAAAGTCATCGCCTTATTATTGCTCGTTGTTGGAGCATTTTATTTTGGTTGGCAGTTTGCACATATTCATCCCAGTTGGGTGTATTACAGCCACGACAGTTATTATGACCATGAATTTAGTTTTCTAAGTTCTGGCGCTTTGGGATGGGTTGGCGCCCTCATTATGGGATTATTTTTGCTCATGATGGTCTTAATGAGTCTAGGTGCAGCACTTATCATCGGCGGCATTGTGCTAACCTTTATAGCCGCTTTTACCATGCCATTTTGGGTTCCACTACTATTGTTGGTCATGCTAGTCGCCTATATAACCCGCCGACCCCGTAACACCAATTCTAGTAACGAACATTATTAGAAAGTCTAGCGCGCAGCGTTTTCACACTGCGCTGCGATCATTTGAATGCTCTACATCAATAATTGCAAAAAATCAGCCCATAAATTCACCTGCGATATCTCATAAGTGAAATGCCATGACCGCCGTTAACAGGGCCATCAGCCGCTAAACATAAGCTAGCGCTGATATCGACCAATCCTTGTGATCACAACCAAATAGGAACTTGACGCCAAAGTAAAAAATAGACAAGTCTCAGTTTGGGTAAATGACGGGCCGCCCATATGCGATTTCAGACTCTCTCGCCCAGTTAATTATTTTATAACTTATTGATCAATAAAAATGAAACTTCGTGATACAAGGGTGGTTTCAAACATCGGATATCATTCAAAGATTGAGGATTAAGATTGATGGTTAATAGTGGTTGCTGGGGGAATATGGATCAGAGCACATTGCGTATTGCTATCGCCATCAGCGCAGGCGATATGCACCGAACTATCCTGACCGCATGTTGTCCGGCAGCAATAGCCTCAAGCGTTGCCAATGAGCAAGTCTCAACAGCTCGCCAGTATCCATAAAGAAAACACAGTGGCTAGCTGGGGATATCAGACGTTTTCTGAGTACTTTCTGGATGCAATAGTATCATCGCCTGACACCCTCCCGAGGGGATAGCATTAAGGCTGAATTGCCAACCAAATTTATGGCAGATATCACGGACAATCAATAGCCCTAAACCAAATCCTTGGCCACTGCGGGCTTGGCTTTCAAGGCCTATCCCCGTGTCAATAACTTGAAACTTCTGACGATCAGCAATAATTCGCACGCTACCTTGTTCGGTACAGGCGAAGGCATTTTTGACCAAATTACCAAGTAAAATTTTCAAACTCGTTTCGGGGATCACTAGCGAGACAGGTTCGATGAGTTCAATATGCCAGCTGACCGGTTTTTCTTGGAGCAGATACTCATGCTCGATGGCGATATTAGCAAGCTCCTGCTCTGAAATTTCACGATCCGATAGCGCGTTGACATCTTCTTCGCGCGTTAATGACAAGAGCGTGGTGACAAAGTCATTCATCTCATCACTGGCATGTTTTAAACGCAAAGATTGACGCTTAATCGAATTCGGATCGGGATTTTTATCTAGCAGCGCAATCGCCCCTTTGATCACCGTCAGTGGTGTACGTAGCTCATGGCTGGCATAGCGATTAAACGAGCGCTCACGTTCCATTAACTCGGCAATATGCTGCCGATAGGCATTGATACTATTGACCAACTGCAATAGTTCTTGAGTCGAAGACCCTTTGGGCAGTTCAAGTGGGCTAAAGTCTTGTCCGCCACGCTTTTTTAACTCATCAGCAAGGGTTGTCAACGGTGATGTCAGCCGCATTGAAATTCGCAGTACCACCACCAGGCTGGCAATCAACAAGGCCAATGACAACAGCACTTGTCGACTCTGTGTCCACAATATTTCACCTTCGGTGAGCTCATAATCATTGTCAAAATTAATCAAGTAGGCCGTGGTCAATTTACCGTGATATAGCAACTTTGTCTTCAGTGCAAAGTGCTCATTAGGTGGGTTCATATGATCATAAACCACTTTAATTTGCTCGGCTGGAAAATCCGCAGCTAGGGTAAAGGTCTTAGGCACCGACTCATCCCCAATATAGACATGAGTATAAGGCTGAATAAAAAAAGACCGCTTTGAGCTTTGATCGAGTCTGAGTTCTTGCTGAGCAAGTTGCTTGGCAGCATAGATCTGATTTTTTGCATAGAGAAACTCAAGTCCTTCCATGGTGGAATCAAACACACTCAGATGGATCACAATAATCGCGATTGCAACCAACGAAAAATAGCGAAAGGTTAGCTGACGGGCAGTCTTAATACGGCGCATGGTTAAACTTCATCGACCAATTGATAGCCCACTTTGGGGACAGTTTTCAAATAGTGTTTGGCAAATGGCTTATCCATTTGATGGCGGAGTTGATAAATATGGCTACGCAAAACATTGCGCTCTGGCTCATCATCGCCCCATAAGACGTTGATAAGTTCTGCTTTGCTGACGACATTAGGAGCACGCAACATTAATAGCTTTAATAAATTAAATTGACTTGGGTTCAAAGAAAACTGGCATGATTGGCGGATCAATACGTGTCGATTGAGATCGAGAGTTAACTCGGCAAACTGCAATTGTTTCGGTTGTACAGCCCCTTGCCGACGTCGGGTCAGTGCACTTAAGCGTGCTTCTAAAATTTCCAAATCAAAGGGTTTCACCAAATAGTCATCAGCGCCACCAGCAAAACCGGCCAATGTATCTTCTCGGGTATCGCGCGCGGTGAGCATTAATACGGGGGTGTCGATGCCTTCTTCACGCAATTTACGGCAAACCGTACAACCGTCCATCCGTGGCAACATGACATCTAAGACGATCGCATCATAATAACCATTTTTTGCCAAATCATAGCCTTGTTGACCATTACGCGCATAATCAAGCACATGACCACTGGCCTCAAAATAATCAAAAATAATCCCAGCAATCTCTTGATGGTCTTCAACAATCAGTAATTTCATAATAGTCACTCATCCTAAATGACGCCAGCAAGCTTACAGCGACAGCCCCTTCTCACATAAAACATTATGGCATGTTTGAGCGTTAAAAAAATGTCAAAAACAGGCCGTCTCATCATGGATGCATAGGAAGCGAAACGGGATTCGTAGTATTGCCTTTCCTTCATAAAAAAGCGCCGTGTCATCGGCGCTTTTTTCAGTATTAGACGCTCATTAATCGGCGCCCTAATCTATCACTGAGAATTGAATCGTTCAGCAAGTCGGCAATTAGTTGCTTGTCGCTGGCGCACTCCCGTTAGTGCTATCCATTGGGGTGCTGTTTGCTCCCCCATTGGTCGTTGAATCAGATGATGGCGCCACGGTGTTTTGCGAGTTGTCTTGCGTTGAATTCATTTGACCACTGGGTGCCGTCGTGCTCGATTGTGGTTGATCAGCTTTATCGTCATTACAGGCCGCCAAAGACATCGCCGCCGCCATTACAATCAGAGGTAAAGTTAGTTTTTTGATGTTCATAGGATTCTCCTGATGATAATTGTTTTAAGATGACACACTTCAGCTATGCTGTTGGCTGTGCCAGTGCGACCAATCTAGTGACTCTGACAGACAATCACAATATCTAATTAAATGAGTACGATAGGGGAATACCGATAGACAAAAAGCGATACGCTGTAGCGCCAGCGCACCATTCACTGACAAAAATGTCTATAGATTGATGGGGATACCTCATTTGACCAGTACACCGATTTAACGCTTTGTCATCAGTGGCTCATGTACCCGTTTTATTGTCTTTATCATGTAAAAGCAAATGAACTCGCTTCTTTGTCGAAATAATGTCAAAAACATTTTTACGACTACACTTTATATACAATGATCCCTATCAATTAAGTCTGTTGGAGTAGGCATGGATTCATTTCACAATGATGATCTGTCGATCATCTCAATGGGATCAACAGCTACGCCGCCTCAGGCTCTATTGGATCAGTGGCAACAGCTACGTCAATCTCTTGGCGATGCTGAACTTATCTGGCTAACTTCGGCTAAAGAACCTCATCAGATGCAGTATGACGGGCTCACATCAATCCGAGTGAGCACTCGTAGCGATCCAGATGGCTGTTGGCAAATCGGGGTCCGTCAAGCGCGTCATCAATATATTTTATTAGTAGCGCTTCCTAACGCTGCGCTACCGTTTAGCACAGCACAACTCTCACAGTGGCTTATAAGCTCACCGTCAAAGCCCCTGATCTTACTCAACTCGATTTCGTTGATAACACGTTGGCAAGCAAGCTATGCACTCTCAGATAGCCACTACCAACGCGCATTCCAATTGCAACCTTATTATCTACTAGATCGCCAACAGCTGTGCAGAACACAGGGCTATACCGGTTGGCGACAGCGATTACAATTAAGTTATACATTGATGCTCAGTGGATCTCGATAGCCTGACTACGCCCCATAATTGGATTATTTTGTTCGCTAATGTCCAGCAATCCTGTTATTAAACAACTATGCTTGGCTCAAGAGAAAATAAAATTGCAGGTATGAGACAGGTATGTTGCAAGTCCCTACTTTGGTTAGTGATCGAGCCATTATCACTATTTTACGTACCGAACAGGCCACCCAGCTGGCTGAGTTTTATGCGCGCAACCGACAAAAGTTTAAACCTTGGTTCCCCAAGCGTCCTGCAAGTTACTACACCAGTGAATATTGGCAAACGCGATTAGAAACCATCTATGAACAGTTTTTAGCTGACCGAGCACTCTGCTTTTCGGCTTTAAGCCAAGATCAGCAATGCGTGCTTGCAGTGGCTAATTTTACCGCCGTCACTGAGGGGGCCTTTAAAGGTTGCTACCTGCACTTTGCGATTGACAACCACTACGAAGGACAAGGTCTTATGCAGGAGATCTTGTGCCATACGCTAAACTATATATTTTGCGAGTTAGATTTACACCGCATCATTGCCTGCTATCCACCCGCCAATCAACGCGCCCATAAACTGTTAGCACATCTGGGGTTTGAACAAGAAGGCTTCGCCCGTTCCTATTTAAAACTGGATGACCAATGGCAGGACCACCATCTAACCTCATTGATTAATCCTCTGCACGATCATGCATTTAACTAACAAATTATCCACAGGAACACCAATTAATCGGTTACGACGACTCCTGATGACGATGGGCTATCTGCCAAAGCGCCGCAACATTACGCGCAGCTTCGGTAAGATCTTGCTCTGCGGTTGCTAAGATTGCAGGCAGTGTATCAATGCGATTAATGCAACTTAAAATAACATCAATGCCACACGCATAGAGTGTCTGATAATCGCTCCCTAACGAGCCGCCTATGGCCACAACAGGCACCCCAAATTGGCCCGCTCGCTTGGCAACACCAACGGGTGTTTTACCGGAAGCAGACTGACCATCCAATCGGCCTTCGCCAGTAATCACTAAGTCAGCGCCTTGCAACATCTCATCAATTCCAAGCGCATCCATCAACAAGTCCACACCGGGTCGAAGTTTTGCCCCCAGTAGCCCGCTAAAAGCCGCGCCCAACCCACCGGCTGCGCCGCCACCTTCAATGTTGAGTAAATCCACATCAAGTTGCTCTTGGCAGCGTCGAGCAAAATGATTTAATGCGCTATCAAGCTCGATAATACCTTGTGAATCAGCCCCTTTTTGCGCGCCAAACACAAAACTTGCCCCATTGGGACCACACAATTGATTACTCACATCAAAGGCAACCTCTATATCCAGCGATTGTAGACGTGGGTCTAAGTTACTTAAATCGATGCGGGCAAGTTGCGAAAGCGCCGCGCCGCCTGGCGCTAACTCTTTACCATTGCCATCAAGCAAATGCGCACCTAACGCTTGTAACATGCCCGCCCCTGCATCATTACTAGCCGTGCCGCCCAATCCCACCAGCAAATGTTCAGCGCCTTGATCAAGCGCGGCCAAAATTAATTCGCCAACACCAAAACTGGTGGTTAAACGTGGATTGCGCAGTGCGCTGGCCAATTGCTCTAAACCACAAGCTGCGGCCACTTCAATAACGGCCGTTTTACCATCACTGAGCATCCCAAAAAAACTATCCACATCGGTCATCCTCGCACCATGTACTAAGCAGCGCACCACTTTGCCACCACTGGCGGTCACAAGGGCTGCGACAGTGCCCTCACCACCATCCGCTAAAGGAAGCGCATGATAGTCAGCATCTGGATAAATTTGGGAAAATCCGTCAATAATCGCCTTGGCCGCATGCGGAGCAGACAAGCTTTCTTTGAACGAATCTGGGGCAACGACAATTTTCATGGGGTAGCTCTCCTTGAGAAATAACATTCATATTTCACGGCTATCTTCAGTTTAGGCTAATTATGCTCAAAAGCGCGAGCCATTATTGATCCAGCCAATCTTTGGCCACTTTGACCAGATGCTCACGAATAGCCTTCATCTGCGTTCCCGCAAATAGCCAATCATGCCAATACAAGGGCACCGATAAATGGTGCTCAGGCAATAGATCGATGAGCTCAGCGCTAGCAAGCTGTTTAACAATTTGCTGACGGGAAATCATGCAATAGGCATACCCAGCGGTTGCCATACTAACAAAGGCTTCTGAAGATCGTACCGTATGACATGGGTAATCACCTGACTTTAAGCCAAAGAAACGATCTATGTATTGAAAGTGCATATCGTCGCGCTGATCATAGGCTATCGCTGGCGCGACGCGTAGCTGCGCAATTGAAGGGGCCTCGTGCGGAAAATAACGCGCTTTAAATTCCGCTGACGCAACACACAGATAGGTTAAATGCCCCAAATAGGTGCTCTGCGCACCACTGACTGGTTTAGCGCGGCTCGTCACCGCGCCTAGCACTTCACCCGATTGCATTTTACGCCAGGTCAATGCCTCGTTTTCAACGCTAAAATGCAGTTCAATTTGGCCATTCATTAACCACGGATGACACGCATCCAGTAGCCATGTCGCTAAGCTGTCAGCATTCACCGCAATCGGTAGCCGCAGTGGCGTATGGGTGATGTCATCGATTTGTGTAGCCAATTCCTGCTCAAGCAAGGCGACCCGCTGATAATGCCCCAATAATTGCCGTCCTCGCGACGTACATACCGGTGGCTGACTACGCACCAGTAGTGGCTCGCCTAACTGTTGCTCTAATAAACGAATACGCTGCGACACCGCCGACTGGCTAATTGCCAATCGAGCCGCAGCCCGTTCAAAACTTTGGGCGGCGACTACCGCATCTAATGCCTGCAATAATTTGTAGTCAAAACGCATTATTAGTATTCCTAATATAACTTTAGAATTATTAATTTAACTTAAAAAATAAATCCTCGTAAGCTATACCAACAAGTAATCATACAAGGACGTTAATGATGGGAACATTTATTCAAGGCTATTTGTTAATGCTAGGGCTTATCATGCCCATTGGGATGCAAAATGCATTTGTCTTAAGCCAAGGGATCCATCGCCAACATCACTATCTAGTGGCCACCATTTGCACGCTTGCCGATCTATTTTTAGTCAGCCTTTCCGTATATGGATTGGGTTCGCTATTGACTCGTCATCCTCTGCTAGAGAAGTTATTTATCTTAGCTGGCTGTATCTTCTTGCTCTATTATGCCATGGTATGTCTGCGTCGCGCTTGGCGGGCAAGTTATCCATCATCCGCAGAACCTGCCCAACAGCGTCAGCGCCGCCAAGTCATCATGGCTACGCTTGGCATTACCCTCTTAAATCCACATGTCTATCTGGATACGCTCTTAATTTGGGGCAGCTATGCAGTCGGCATTCCCGCCCATGCTCGACCTTGGTTAATTATCGGCGGCGTATCTGCATCCCTATGTTGGTTTTTTTTATTAGCCAGTGCAGGGGCTTATTTGGCCCCATGGTTGTCCCGTCCACGCACTCAGCAGTTGCTTAATATCGTGATTGCTCTGGTAGTACTGATATTAGCCATGCAGCTGCTAGCGCACCTCTATTAATCATTCGCTTATTGGTTTGTCTATGTTACGTTATAGTGATTTTTAGCAACGTTGAACATTGCATGCGGCCATTTTTTCGACTGGTTTTTTTAGTCCTATTCATCCCATCTATAGCGAATGCTCATCCACACTCTTGGATCGAGCAACAAACGACGATTCTCGGCGATAGTCAGCATATAACTGGGTTAAAAATGGTCTGGAGTTTTGATGTCATCACCACCGCTTATACACTTGATGGTGAAGACCTCTCTAAGGCCCACCGTCACGCTACACTACAAAAAGTAGGCGCCAGCATTATTGCCCATATGCTGCCGGATCACTTTTTTACCTACTTTTATCGCGATGGAAAACCCGTACGCTTTCGCATGGTGCATGAGTATCATGCCGCAATGCCACAGAAAAAATATATTCTCTATTTCACCATCCCGCTTGATCATCCGTTAGCATTTGATAACCACCCACTACAACTATTGATCTTCGATCCCAGTTATTATGTAGATATGTATTGGGACAATGCCAAATCGATTCATCTTGCCAAAGCACTACAGGGACACTGTAAGCTTGATTTAATTAAACCGCATCCCACCCCCAAGGAAGTCAACTATGCGCTATCACTACCTGCCAATGCCGACCCTGATTATAAGTTAGGGCAACTTTTCACCCAAAAATTGGATATTCGCTGCTCACCATGAAATCGACTCTTTCAAATCGTTTGCTAGCCCTTGTGGCTGCCATTTTACTACTGGCCGCGATCTGGCAGTATTGGCCCGTTTTGTTATTGACGAGTATGCAGGCCCAACAGCAGATCTATAGCCATTTCGATACCCTATTAGTCGAGCTCAGTGATCACCAATGGCACGCCGCTTGGATGCTCATTGCGCTGAGCCTCGTCTATGGGGTGTTTCACGCCGTTGGGCCAGGCCATGGTAAAGTGGTGATGTCCAGCTATTTAGCCACCCATCGAGCTCAGCTCAAAACCAGCCTGATGTTGACAATGGCCGCGGCGATAATGCAAGCGGTGGTGGCCATCAGCATTGTGACATTGCTGCGTTTTGTTCTGACCCAGACCGCCCATCAGGTGAATAACAATGCTCTGAACATTATTCATTTTAATAGCTTATTGGTGATCGCTTTAGGGATTTGGTTAGCCATTCAGGCCATCAGAAAAAGCCTGCCTAAGCGAACCCATTACCGCCAATTTGCGCCTATCAAACCAGTTTCAGCGCTGCAACAACCTTTTCGTCCAGCCGCACAATGTGGCTGTGGTCACGCCCATGCTATTTCGCCAACGCAGTTAGCCAAAGCATCCCATTGGCGCGATTATGTCGCATTAATCGTTAGTATCGGGGCCCGCCCTTGCAGTGGCGCCCTCTTAGTTCTGACCGTCTCGGCGCTTATGGGGATCTATTGGATTGGCGTTGCCAGTGCACTTGTCATGGCTATCGGGACCGGGAGCACGACATCCTTGCTGGCAGCGTTAACCGTCACGGCTCGCGGGTTATTGAGCAAAGCCTATGGGAATCATAAACCGCATCCAATGTTAACGGCTCTGCCCGCCGCATTAGGCGCACTGATCCTCATTCTGTTAGGCGTCACTCTTTATCAAATGCCTCCAATGGCAGGGATGCCTGGCTTTTTAGTCCATTAGCTGCACCGTGGCGACAAAGCTTGCCTAATTATAAAACCACTAAATCCAGCGGCAGTGACGCAATCGTTCTGCTACAATTCGCATCCCAATGAGCACTGCTAGGAAATATAACCATGAGTGACCCAAAACAAAGCTTTTACCAGCAATCAAGTGACGTACGCTATCAACTGACATTAGCAGCGATTCGCCGAACTCATACCATATGGACACTAAAAGACGACCAAGGCTGCATTATGGTTTCTAGTGATGAAGAGCACTGTTTGCCGATTTGGCCAGATGCTGACACTGCCGAGGCATGGGCAACTGAAGAGCACGCCCATTGTGAACCATTAGCCATTGATTTAAGTGCATTTTTATCACGTTGGGTACCCGGCATGACTGAAGACGGTTACTACTTAGCCGTAGGCCCAAGTCTTGATGCAGAAAGCTTAGTGGAAAGTCCAAGTGATTTGGCAGAAGCGATTAATCGTCGTTAAGTTAAATAGTACCCAAACAAAGGAGACAGACATGGCCATTCAGTGGTATCCCGGTCACATGCATAAGGCCCAAAAACAGATCCGCGAGGTGATGCCGCAGGTCGACTTAGTGATCGAGGTACTTGATGCTCGGCTCCCATTTAGCAGTAATAATCCGCTAGTCAGTGAGCTGCGCGGTGAAAAACCGTGTCTTAAGATCCTCAACAAAAGCGATTTAGCAGACCCCGACCAAACCCAAGTTTGGGTGGATTATCTCGAGCAAACCCAAGGTGTGCGGGCATTGCCAATGGATCAACAAAAGCAGGGGCAGATCCCTTTACTACTGGCGTTGATTCGTGACATGGTGCCACAGCGAGGCAGTGCTGATAAGCCCATCACGACACTCATTTGTGGCATTCCCAACGTGGGTAAGTCCACTCTAATCAATACCCTAGCTGGGCGCATTATCGCCAAAACGGGCAACGAGCCCGCTGTCACCAAAACGCAACAAAAGATCCGCTTGGATGGTTATATCACCTTGCTGGACACTCCGGGCATTCTGTGGCCAAAATTTGATAATGAAAACAGCGGCTATCGACTCGCTGCCAGTGGCGCAATTAAAGACACGGCAATGAGTCATGATGATGTCGCCGCATTCATGGGCGAATATTTGCTCAGCCACTATCCGCAGCGTTTACAAAGTCGCTATAACTGGCCACAATTACCCGTGGATGAAATTGACTTGTTAGAAACACTCGGGCGTCAGCGCGGTTGTTTAGTTCGCGGGGGACACGTGGATTACACCAAAGCCGCTACCATTTTGCTCAATGAGTTGCGCGATGGCAAACTGGGCCCGATTACCCTAGAAATGCCTTCGCAGATTGAAGTTGAAGAGCTGCATTTTGCCGCGCTACGAGAAGAAAAGGTGGCGAAAAAGAAAATTCATGATCGTGAGCGCCGAGCAAAGGCCCGAAATCGACGTCGTTAACCCTCGTTTGCAAGGGGCTTGCCACTAGCCTCTTGTGCGCTCACTTGATGAGTTATCGATTAACAACATGAGTACTCCCTTCCCTATTCAATACCCAGCCATCCATTGCACTTGTGCTAAATCATGGAAACCGATGATGTCGTCAAACCATCAGCCATTTGTCACAAAAATAACATATAGACTGGTTAGGCTGTCGCCGTCAATCATCGCAATTTTGATCTAAACACAGCCGCGTACTGACAAGTTAGGCAAAAGCAGCCTGCATGTGATGGTATCAATATTGTCGATGACGTTTCCTTTTGCTGTATGGAAGTCACTATGTCAATCAAGCACAAACTCGTTATTGCCGTCATTGTCGTGCTGGCAGCATTGTCTGTCGTTCAAACTTGGCAACAAGTGGAAAGCTTAAAGCATGATGTAACCAAAACACTCAACCACCAAGCGAAACAACTCTCGTCAACCATTGCGACACAGCTATCAACGTGGCTTGATGATAAAGTGAGTGCGCTGCAAGCAGTGACCGATAAATCGCCGAAAAACCAAGACTTCCAATTGGAGCTTTATCAAACCCAAAAAGCAGCTGGATTTTCGAGTGTTTATTATGGCAACGAACAAGGGCAAATGGTGGCCGGCGATCCCAATTATGAGATCCCCTACGGTTACGATCCACGCGTGCGTATTTGGTATATGGGAGCCCAGCAGCAAAGTCCCTATTTTTCGCAGCCATACACGGGAACAGACGGTAAGATGGTGATGACCATAGCGATTAAGAACAATAACAGCGTATTTGCCGCCGATTTGCCGCTCACGACCATTAAGACCCAAATGAGCGCTGTCAGCAATAATCGAGTCACCGCATTTATGGTCTCAGATGATGGCACCATATTGGTCTACCCAAAGGCAAAATGGATTGAACATAGCATCAGTGAGTTGGATAAACAGCTCACCAAAAAGCTGATCAACGCCAAACAACATCAGTTAATTGCCGCTAAAATCGACAAAAAAGAGGTATTGTTAAGCTTCTCTCATATTCCGCATAGCCATTGGTCAGTGGCGATAAGTTTTGATAAAAACATAGCCTATGCTGAGGTCCATGACCGATTGATGGCGAGTTTGCGCTATAACGCGATCATGTTTATTGTGGTGGCCCTAGTGATGTACACGTTGATTTCATTTTCATTTCGACCACTCAAACAACTGCAGCTGGCAATCGACGAGTTAGG
The DNA here is from genome assembly GCF_046054155.1 of Celerinatantimonas yamalensis. Taxonomy (NCBI): domain Bacteria; kingdom Pseudomonadati; phylum Pseudomonadota; class Gammaproteobacteria; family Celerinatantimonadaceae; genus Celerinatantimonas; species Celerinatantimonas yamalensis. The sequence continues at coordinate 108,792 of NZ_JBEQCT010000004.1, read as the reverse complement.
GCAAGGAGATGCCAATTTAACCTTACGATTAAATTTAAAACGACGCGATGAAATTGGCCAGCTTGGTAACAGTGTGGATATCTTTTTGACTCGTTTACACAAGCTGTTAGCGGGGATCCAACGCGATTCAGTGCGACTTCTTGAGCACGCTGAGCAAGTGACCCACTATGCGGGACAATCATCGGACTCGGCGCAGAGCCAACGCCAGCAAATCAGCGCAATGACCGACTCATTTAACGAAATCACGGACAGCGCTCGCCACGTCGCCGAAAACGCTGAGCGAACTGGGATGACAGTGCAAACCTCGCGGGCGGCTTGTGCATCTGGAAAAGCCGTTATTGCACGTAATCAAGAACAAATTGAAGAGCTTGCAGAGCAGCTTGAAAATAACGCGTTAAGTATGAGTGATCTTGAAAATAGCAGCCATCAAATCACCGATATCCTAGCGATTATTCAAGGGATCGCCGAGCAAACTAATTTGCTGGCACTGAATGCGGCCATCGAAGCGGCTCGCGCAGGCGATCATGGCCGCGGTTTTGCCGTGGTCGCCGATGAAGTACGTAAACTCTCGGCTCGTACCCATGAATCCACCGATGAAATCCACTCAGTTTTGAACCAATTGCAGCATCATACTCAACGAACCGCCAATGCCATGAAAGCGAGTCGTCAACATGCCCAGTTAAGTATTGAGGAAGCAAGCGCGGCTACCGAAGCATTAGATCATATCAATGATACCATTGAAAAAATCCAAGATATGGCCACCCAAATTAGCAGCGCTGCTGATCAACAGCATCAATCAACTATTAAGGTGCGCGACAATAGCAGCGTCATTGAACAGGCCTGTGATACCTTACAAACGCACGCACAAAGTAACGATGCACAAGCTCAAGAACTGCGCCAGATTGCCCAGCGACTCACCACTGAAATGGCCCAATTCGTCCTCTGACACCAACTCATCTGGGGCCTACCAGAGCGTATGTAGGCCCAAAACGCTATAATTTGCATAGATATTCACCAAACAAACGCTTTTATTAATAATGTAGTTAAAATTGCTGCCATTAGTCCTTAGTATTAACAATGAATCTGCCCCTGAAGACAGACGATAAACTGAACTGTCCACGTCAGTTCAGCCTTTGGAAATAACACCGTGTAACGCAGTAACCAAGGATTAGGGATACACTATTTATGTCCATTAAACATCGTTTAACGCTCACCGTTGTTGTCATTCTCATACTTTTAGGTTCAGCGCAAATTGCGCTACAAACCGTCCAACTCAAGCGTAATCTCACAGATGAATTAGCCGCTCAAGCTCAGCAAAGTGGCCAAACTACCGCACTGCAAATGCACGTTTGGTTACAAACAAAAATGAGAATTTTAAATACCATTAGCACATTACCCCATGATCAGCATTTTACTGATGCATTATGGCAAGCGCAGCGCTCCGGAAATTTTAGTCTGGTCTATTTTGGATCCGCGCAAGGTCAAATGATTACGGGCGACCCAAACTACCATAAACCTGATGGCTACGACCCAAGACTACGGCCTTGGTACCAACAGGCGCAAACTGTTAACCTCTATATGTCAGCGCCTTATCATGATGCGGCCAGCGGTGAGCTGGTCATGACGTTAGCCAAAAAAACAGACGATGGGGTGATCGCGGTTGATTTATCCTTAAACACCATGGTCAAACAGATCAAATCACTAACGAATGAATCACGGCAAGCTTTTTTACTGGATCAAACGGGTAAAATATTAGTCTCATCACATCCACAATGGTTACTCAAATCACTGCATCAATTGAGCCCTGAACTTTCAGCTCGCTCGCTAGGTAAAAACAACATCCTTACCCATGCAAATGTTGCAATGCAGCCAAGTTTGGTGCAGCTTACCGCTATCGCCAACACACCGTGGTATCTCATGTTGAGCTACCCCAAAGCCATTGCTTTTGCCAGTATTGAACATAGTATGCAGCAAGCCATCTGGTATGGCCTTATCAGCTTTTTAATCGTTGCCGCGGCGCTTTATTGGACAATTATCGCTGCTTTTAACCCGCTTAAACAACTGCACAAAGCCGTCGATGAACTCGCGCAGGGCAAAGCGGATCTTACTCAGCGCCTCGACCAAGGCCGTCAAGATGAAATCGGCTTGCTATCAAGGAGTTTTGATAAGGTCTTATATCGTCTGCATAGCATCATGCTCGCGATCAGCAATGACACAGCCGCACTCAAAGAGAGTGCCAACCAAAGTGCGCAGGTTGCGAGCCAATCAGCGCAATCACTTCACCAGCAGCAACAAGATGTCACCTTGATAGCCACCGCCTTGCAACAGATGAGTGCCACCGCCAACGAAGTAGCCAATCATGCAGGGCTGACCGCGAGTACCGTGACTGAAAGTCGTCAGTCATGTGAACAAGGCCGGCAGTTAATTCAAACCAACCAACAGCAGATCATTGAATTAGCCGAGCAGTTAGAAGTCACCGGCGCTAATGTCCAGCAACTTGAACAAGATAACCAAGAAATTGGTACGATCTTACAGACCATTCATGATATTGCCGAACAAACCAATCTGTTGGCCCTCAATGCCGCCATTGAAGCCGCGCGCGCGGGCGAGCATGGCCGGGGGTTCGCCGTCGTCGCTGATGAAGTGCGCAACCTCTCTCAACGCACACAAAGTTCCACAGCTAACATTGCTGAACTGCTCGCCCGCTTCACTCAACGTATCCAATCAACCGTTGCAATGATGAAGCAGAGCCAACAACGAGCCAGTCACAGCGTCGAAGAGGCGCATGCAGCCACTGACGCCATAGATGCCATCGCCGAGTCCATCACTCAGATTAACGACATGGCGACCCAAATTGCGAGCGCCGCCGAGCAGCAACGGGCCGTATCTGAGGATATCACTTGCAATACACAAGCAATATCGGACGTGTCCAATACGCTGCACCATCAATCCAATGACAGTGCTAAGCAGGCGCATTCGCTCAATCGAATTGCCGAGAGTCTGCACGCTCAAGTGATGCAATTTACTCTGTAATTGAATAAGATAGAATGCCTTGGACAGAGTATCGCCTAAGTGCCTCAACCTTTCGCAGCGCTTTGGCATGATGCAAGCATTGGTATTGTCCCGGTAGCTTGGTAGAATGCTCGACCGAAGGTCAGGAGTTTGGCAGTGAAACTAAATAGCGCCCAACAACAAGCGGTTGAGTATACCACAGGACCATGCCTCGTTTTGGCTGGCGCCGGCAGTGGTAAAACCCGTGTCATTACCAATAAAATTGCTTATCTGATTGAACGCTGTGGTTATCAGGGGCGCCATATCGCGGCGGTGACTTTCACCAATAAAGCAGCTCGAGAGATGGCAGATCGAGTTCGCCAAACACTCGGTCGGCAAAAATCCCGCGGACTGACTATCTCAACCTTCCATACATTGGGCCTTGATATCGTCCGTCGTGAGCATCAAGCACTCTCTCTCAAAGCTAACTTTTCGCTATTTGATGATCACGATCAGATGGCACTGCTCAAAGAGCTCAGTGAACAAGAACTGCAAGGCGATAAAGACCTATTACGCCAACTTCAGCATCAGATCAGCCGCTGGAAAAACGACTTGTGTTTAGCCCAGCAAGTGACCTCGACCGGTGATGAAAAACAGCAGTTATTTGCCGCGCTCTATCAGCGTTACCAGAACCAGTTAACGGCTTATAATGCCCTAGATTTTGACGATTTGATCTTAATGCCAACCTTATTACTGAAAACCAATTCACAGGTTCGTGAACGCTGGCAGAAAAAGATCCGTTATTTGTTGGTTGACGAATACCAAGACACGAACACCAGTCAATATCAGTTCATTAAATTACTGGTCGGCGAGCGAGCCTTTTTCACCGTTGTTGGCGATGATGACCAATCGATCTATTCATGGCGAGGTGCCAATCCTGAGAACCTATCATTATTGCAAAGTGATTACCCGCAGTTGCGCGTGGTCAAACTAGAGCAAAACTATCGCTCTACTCAGCGGATCTTAAAATGCGCCAATATTCTAATTGAGAATAATGACCACCTTTTTGACAAGCGATTATTCTCTGAACTTAGCTATGGGGAGCCACTCAAAGTCCTCATCGCCAAAAATGAAGAACAAGAAGCCGAGCGTGTGATAGCCGAACTAATGGGTCACCGCTTTATCAATCGCACTCAATATCGTGATTACGCCATTCTCTATCGCGGTAATCACCAGTCTCGTCTGCTTGAAAAAGCATTGATGACCAACCGTATTCCCTACAAAATTAGCGGCGGCCAGTCATTTTTTTCCCGCAGTGAAATCAAAGATTTAATGGCCTATCTGCGGCTATTGGTCAATCCTGATGATGACAGCGCTCTGCTGCGCATTGTGAATGTCCCTCGCCGCGAAATTGGCCCCGTCACACTGGAAAAAATAGGCCACTTTGCGAACACCCACCATGTCAGTCTGTTTAGCGCCGCCTGTGACAGCCAACTGCAAGGTCAGTTAACCGGCCGAGGTGCTCAAGCCATCGAGTTTTTCTTTCGCTGGATGGTAGAGCTATCGGACCGAGCAATGCGCGGCAATACTCTTGAAGCCGTGCGTGATCTGGTGCGCGATATCCATTATGAAGACTGGCTCTATGAAACCAGCCCCAGCGCCAAAGCCGCCGAAATGCGCATGCAAAATATATCCACGCTGTTTCGCTGGGTGAGCGATATGCTTGAAGGGGATATAGACAATCCAGCCATGAACCTCACCGAGGTTGTTAACCGCCTGATCCTGCGTGATATGATGGAGCGTGGTGAAGATAATGAAGATAGCGATCAAGTGCAACTGATGACGCTACACGCATCGAAAGGGTTGGAATTTCCCTATGTCTATTTAATCGGAATGGAAGAGGGTTTACTGCCCCACCAAACCTCCATTGATGAAGATAGTGTCGATGAAGAACGCCGCCTAGCCTACGTGGGGATCACTCGCGCACAACGAGAGCTCACCTTTACCCTCACCCGTGAGCGCCGCCAATTTGGTGAATTACTTCGCCCTGAACCGAGCCGATTTTTAATGGAACTGCCGCAAGATGATCTGCAATGGGCCAATCAACGGATCGTACAATCAGCGGAGCAGCGTCAACAAAAGGGCTTAGCGGGCGTGGCCGCCTTACGAGAAATGCTCAGCGATAAAAAAAGCGACCGTTAAGCACGTAGCAGTTGATTATGAAGGCAGATACACTTGTGCCCAAAGTTTGAATAGCATCTTAAGCGCGCCACAAGCTGCGCTTTTAGCAAAAAATGTGTAGAATTCTGACAACGGAGATGGCATTCCTCCATTAACCGCCCCACCGGCTGATGATGCCTAAGGGATGTGACAGCCATTAACACTGGCTGCTACGTGCCCGACCCACCTGAGTGAGACGATCGCTCAGTTGAAGACATTCCACCTCACCCAATGGTGGAATTAAGTCACCTTCACTAAATAAGAGGTCTTATGTTTGCAACATTGATTGCCGTCTTTATCGGCGGTGGTTGTGGCAGTATGCTACGTTGGTTTATCAGCTTAAAGCTTAACAGTGGTGGTAGTTCACTACCACTTGGAACACTGGCAGTAAATATGCTCGGGGCGTTTATCATAGCAGTTGGGATCACTATTTTTGCCAAAATGCCAAGCCTTGATCCAACGTGGAAGCTAATGATCACCACAGGTTTTTGTGGTGGTTTAACCACTTTTTCAACTTTTACCGCAGAAACACTGAATCTGTTTCAATTAGGTAAATATGCCACTGCGATTAGCAACATGGCATTAAACCTAGCCGGTTCGATGGCGATGGCCGCCTTAGCCTTTGCCTTAATGTCTTGGCTCATGACCCGATAAGCGATCGCTGACACAAAGCTCATCAGTGATGGGCTTTGCCATTTTTTAGCTTGTCGAATGTGACCGTGTAAACACGCCCGCATTTGTCAGATGAGGACGGCGATACATCGAACCTTATCCTAACAGTGATCAAAGCCCGATTATTCTTAATCTTATTCTGCCAATGGAGAGTCTTTATTGCTTATTCGCTGAGTTTGAAACGAAAGTGATAAACCTGAACGCCGAGACATAAGACACCCAGATCTGTAACGAATCACTCATGCCAGCTCAATAGCCGTGCTTTTAAATGGGCTTTTACTCGCATAGATCACAATTTAATGTCAAAAAATAGACAACACATCTACTATGTAATGACATGATATCCATAAATAACCATTCTTGTCAGGCTGCATGGGCCACAATGCAGCATTTGGCTTGTCATAATAGGAGGGTGACACCATGCAACGTTATACGACTCAGCCCGAGAAAACCTCACAGGCTAGCGCAACATCGATCACGCAGTGTATCAGTCGCCATAAAGCCTTCAGCGATCATCGCAATCAAAGCCAGCTACTCCAACGCAAAACAATGATTCAGCGCAATCAAACTGGCCTTCCTCACTCACTGAAAACAGGGATGGAGCAGCTCTCAGGGATGAACCTTGATCATGTTCGAGTGAACTATCATTCTGCTAAACCAGCCGCCGTGCAAGCCCATGCCTATGCCCAAGGCAATCATATCCATTTAGCCAGCGGACAGGAAAAACATCTTCCTCATGAGTTAGGCCATGTTGTGCAACAGATGCAAGGCCGAGTCCAGCCAACGACCTCCGTCGCAGGGATGGCAGTGAATGATAATCCAGCGCTTGAACATGAAGCCGATAAGTTGGGAGCGAAGGCAATGCAGATGAAAATCGATCATGATAGCTAAAAATCACACGGTAAAACGATGGCATGGACCCTAACGACATGAAAAGATCGCCGCGTGCGACCCCACATTCAACCCGAACATCGCAGGATCATAGACAAGATATTCAAAGGAGTAAAATGCGCTAGCGTGGACATTAAATGACTATAATCATTTCATCCTTGATGTTGTTTATCTATTTTGTCATACAATACATCGTTATTCTATTTTGACGAGTAGTATAGATATCATGATATTCAGCTTTTTGCACAAGCTATCCGAAGTTACGTAAAGAGCGCCGAGCTAAAACTGAAACACGCAACGACTTTAAGGGCTTGCAACCAACTGATGATAAACAACAAGATTAAACTTATTGTAAATGACGAGCTACTTTGATTTACTCCAAAATATCACCGAATCAAAAGCATCGCCTGAGTATAAAAATAATTGCCTATCATGACTTGATTCGCATTAGGTCAAGCAAACTATATACCGAGCAATGCGGCCAACAGCACTCATACTGTTTGACCGCATCTCGACTTTTTTGGGCTGCAGTTACAGCCTAAATCTAGATGCAACGCATCATGTCAATAAGCTGATATTGAGTTATGATGCCATTGTTCTAATCACTCAAACAACAACGGCAAGTAACTGTGAATAAAGCGAAAGAGCATTCACAGCCCTCTCACCTAAAGAGAAGTCAGGCACTGTGAATGGCTCTTCTAACTCAATTCTTGCTCTCTAATGCATCCATGGCTTGGGAAAATCCACTCCAAGACAATGGAATAGCTATCCGTTGACCACTTGCATCCAGAAAACGGAGCTGTCCCTCGCTGCCAGCCCTGATTCGCATCTGCATTTTTTTATCCAGCACATTAGAAGCTACACAACCATTAGGCACACAACGTTTCAGGCTCAAATCAAATCCGTCCTGCTTTTTATCCGTCGCTTTATCATCAATGGCAATATGTACTTCACCGGGGATAAGCACATTCACTGGCAGAACAGCGGTCATCCGAAATGTTTTCTCACCTGGCAGACGACCAATCGCTAGTTGCAAAATAGGTTGCGGTTGCCCTTCAACTTTCACCGCCTGCACCACTTCACAGCTATCTTGAGCTTGTTTATTTTGCCTATTCAAGCGCACGCAATGTAGCACCCAATTGCCATAGGTAGCCGTAGTGTCAGCAGGTGTTGAGGAGACCACAAATGGCTTAGCCTGTGCAGCCAAAGCAGTGCTGGGTACACACACTATGATAGCCATGCATAATGTCAAGGTAAGGTAAAATCGGTTTAAACGAACTTGGCCCATCATTGTATTTATCTCTTTGTATGAAAAGTAACCGAAATACTCTTCGCCGCACTCTCGCGGCGAGAAGCTCTATATCAATATGTAAGTTGGAAAATCAGAACTGCGCCGACCAGCGTAGATTAAACCGATTGTCCGCGGCACCATGGGATTGCTCGCCATGGGCGTACTCCAGCGTCAGCGTCGTGCCATGCGCGGTGTCCATTTGCGAAACCCCCACTCGAAGCCCAACACCTACCGCGCTCGCATAGGTGGTTGAGTATTCAAGCGCCGTGGCCTGTTCCAGATGAATCAAACCGGCCGCGCCAAACACATACGGCGACACCGCACTCCCTAGCGTTGCATGGGATGCCAGCGTTGGCAAAGCCAGTGGAAAACTCAACTCACTGCGCACCATCGCACCCGAATCTCCCATCAGTGCGCTCCCCCCAAATGCCGATAACCCATCCAGACCGCCCAAACCAAATTGCTCGGATGATGCCAGAACATGACCAAAGGACGTTTGTGCCTTACCTGACACAGACCACTGCACTCTGTTATTGGCAAGTTGCTGCGAATAGCGGCTGTTAATATCCAGCTTGGTGAAATTCGGTTTAGCGCCGCTGCGTGACATCGGCAGAGCGGTTGTTCCATGGCGAGCACCCAGACCTGACAGCCCAAAAGAAGCGGTCACATTCCCCGATAGAAAGCCGCCCCAGCCAGTGTACATATCGGCGGTTTGCGTCAGCTGTAGCACCCGCAGTTGGTCTTTGGTCCAATTGGTCCGTGAACCGCTGAGATCAATTTGTTGTGTCTCATCGGCTATACTGAACCCAATCTCGGTACTGGTATTTAAGTTGCGACTGCGCAGCCAATTATAGCCCAGCTTGGTTGACAATCGCTGATAGTGGTCGAGCATTGCATAGCTGAGGCCGGATTGGGGATGCGTCCGGCTATCCACTCCCTCCATATTCAGCCACACGCCATTGATCGACAAAGGGAAGGTGAAACCTGCAACCATCTGACGGTTGCGCGGGTCGTGCTCAGCCACGGATTGGTTAAAACCGGGGTAACCGCCCACTTGCAGATAACCCACTTCGCCAAGGCCCAACACATTGTTGGCATTCACCCCGAGGCTGACATTGTAGCGCCCGAGATCTGAGCCGAGACTATTATCCACTGAGATGCTATAGGTCACCGGATCATAGCGCCCATCCACCACAATGACGGTGGCACCGGGTGTTTTCCCCGCCTTCAGCGTGGATTTAAGCAGCACGCCAGGGATGTCGCCCGCTAACAATAACCGACGTTCCAATTCGTGTCGGGTCAGTACCTTATCCCCCACCAGAGGGTGCAACACCGCCTCGATACGACGCCGGGCTGTACCATCAAAGGCTGAAGCATCAATGCGTTCAACATAGCCATGGGTCACAATCAATTTCAGCGCCATGCCATTCTTAATGGTCTGGGGCGGCAGCGTGACCCGCGCCAACAGATACCCAGCTTTCACATACGCCGCTTCCAATGCTTGCGCGGCGGCAAACAGTTCCGCCCCACTCACGCGCTTGTTTTTAATCGATGCGGCGATTTTTGCCGTCGCCGCTTGAAGCCCAGGCAATTGCCCCTCAACCACTAACCCCGATGGCGTGACATACAGTGTGTTGGCTCCAGCTGGAGCCGTCGGACCGGGACGTGCGGGCAAATTCAAGCCGCCTTGAGCCGGGCGGGTGACCGCAGGCGCATAACTGGGCTGTGTGACTTGGCTGGCCGTCTGGGCGAACGCTGGTAGGGGGGCAATGGCGGCCAATCCCGCCAAAGCAAGCGCCGCAACCGAGACTGTATTACATACCCTCATAAACTCTCTCTCATCCGTTAGTTTGTAGCGCTACACGTGGTCGCAAAATCACTGCCGGCAAAACACACTGCGCCCGTAAGACGAATATCTTGCGTCGTCATGATGTCGCCTTGTCCGGTACGGCTTGTGTCCGTATTGGCCGTTTCATAACTCACCAATTGCTGCCCAACACGGGGAACCAGATGGACGGGCGTAAAGGTAGGCATATTCACTATCTGGCTCGCATCGGGCTGTACATTGGGTGCAGCCGTCACACCCAACTGACCCGGCACGTAGGTGATGTCGTAATTACCAGACGTCAACCCCGACGCGGTGATGGTATAATTGCCCACATTGATTGCCCCTTGGGAGGTACCGCCATAGGCCAGCGTTCCGCCTAAAACAGAACTGGTCTCATTGTTCACCAAGCCAGAATAGGTCACGCCGTTGCCACCCGTGTACGCCTGGCCATCATAAGTCTTAGACGCATCATTGGCCGTTACCGTCAGCACCGCTTTGTTCACCGTCAACTGACCGGCTTTGTAGGTAATCGCGTAGTTATTAGCACTTAAACCCGACGCCGTGATGCCATAGCTGCCGGCATTGGTTGCCCCTTGGGAGGTGCCGCCATACGCCAGCGTTCCGCCTAAAACAGAACTGGTCTCATTGTTCACCAAGCCAGAATAGGTCACGCCATTGCCACCCGTGTACGCCTGACCATCATAAGTCTTAGCCCCATCGTTGGCCGTCACCATCAGCACCGCTTTGTTCACCGTCAACTGACCGGCTTTGTAGGTAATCGCGTAGTTATTAGCACTTAAACCCGACGCCGTGATGCCATAGCTGCCGGCATTGGTTGCGTTCTGGGAGGTGCCGCCATACGCCAGCGTTCCGCCTAAAACAGAACTGGTCTCATTGTTCACCAAGCCAGAATAGGTCACGCCATTGCCACCCGTGTACGCCTGACCATCATAAGTCTTAGACGCATCATTGGCCGTTACCGTCAGCGCCGCTTTGTTCACCGTCAACTGACCGGCTTTGTAGGTAATCGCGTAGTTATTAGCACTTAAACCCGACGCCGTGATGCCATAGCTGCCGGCATTGGTTGCCCCTTGGGAGGTGCCGCCATACGCCAGCGTTCCGCCTAAAACAGAACTGGTCTCATTGTTCACCAAGCCAGAATAGGTCACGCCGTTGCCACCCGTGTACGCCTGACCATCATAAGTCTTAGCCCCATCGTTGGCCGTTACCGTCAGCACCGCTTTGTTCACCGTCAACTGACCGGCTTTGTAGGTAATCGCGTAGTTATTAGCACTTAAACCCGACGCCGTGATGCCATAGCTGCCGGCATTGGTTGCCCCTTGGGAGGTACCGCCATACGCCAGCGTTCCGCCTAATACAGAACTGGTCTCATTGTTCACCAAGCCAGAATAGGTCACGCCGTTGCCACCCGTGTACGCCTGACCATCATAAGTCTTAGCCCCATCGTTGGCCGTCACCATCAGCACCGCTTTGTTCACCGTCAACTGACCGGCTTTGTAGGTAATCGCGTAGTTATTAGCACTTAAACCCGACGCCGTGATGCCATAGCTGCCGGCATTGGTTGCGTTCTGGGAGGTGCCGCCATACGCCAGCGTTCCGCCTAAAACAGAACTGGTCTCATTGTTCACCAAGCCAGAATAGGTCACGCCATTGCCACCCGTGTACGCCTGACCATCATAAGTCTTAGACGCATCATTGGCCGTTACCGTCAGCGCCGCTTTGTTCACCGTCAACTGACCCGGTTTATAGGCAATAGTATAATTGCCAGACGTCAAACCCGACGCGGTAATGTCATAGCTGCCGGCATTGGTTGCGTTCTGGGCGGTGCCGCTATAGGCCAGCGTTCCGCCTAAAACAGAACTGGTCTCATTGTTCACCAAGCCAGAATAGGTCACGCCATTGCCACCCGTGTAAGCCTGACCATCATAAGTCTTAGCAGCATCATTGGCCGTTACCGTCAGCGCCGCTTTGTTCACCGTCAACTGACCCGCATTATAAGTAATGTCGTAGTTCCCTGACGTCAGGCCAGACGCTGTGATGCCATAACTGCCCGCATTGGTTGCGTTCTGAGCGGTGCCACCATAGGCTAACGTTCCGCCTAAAACAGAACTGGTTTCGTTGTTCACCAAGCCAGAATAGGTCACGCCGTTGCCACCTGTGTAGGCTTTGCCATCATAAGTCTTAGACGCATCATTGGCCGTTACCGTCAGCGCCGCTTTGTTCACGGTAAATGTCCCTGCCGCATAGCTCAGGGTGTAATTACCCGATGCCTTGTCACCCAAGGTACCACCGCTCGCGGTCGCCGTGTAGCTGCCGCCCGCGTTCGAGGTTGACGTGGCTGTCGTGCTGTAGCTAAGCCCAGTCAAATTGCTATCGCTCTGGCCATTCTTCCAGCCCGATGCCGTGAACTGGTAAGTTGGCGTAGTCGACCCATAGGTTTGAGACCCCGTTGCCGTTACCGTCAGCGCCGCTTTGTTCACGGTAAATGTCCCTGCCGCATAGCTCAGGGTGTAATTACCCGATGCCTTGTCACCCAAGGTGCCACCGCTCGCGGTCGCCGTGTAGCTGCCGCCTGCGTTCGAGGTTGACGTGGCTGTCGTCGTGTAAGAGAGACCGGTGAGATTGGTGTCGCTCTGGCCATTCTTCCAGCCCGATGCCGTGAACTGGTAAGTTGGCGTGGTCGACCCATAGGTTTGAGACCCCGTTGCCGTTACCGTCAGCGCCGCTTTGTTCACGGTAAATGTCCCTGCCGCATAGCTCAGGGTGTAATTACCTTTTGCCGCGCCACTCAAGCTGCCATCAGAAGCCGTAGTCGTGTAGCTGCCGCCCGCATTCGAGGTTGACGTGGCTGTCGTGCTGTAGCTAAGCCCAGTCAAATTGCTATCGCTCTGGCCATTCTTCCAACCCGACGCCGTGAACTGGTAAGTTGGCGTGGTCGACCCATAGGTTTGAGACCCCGTTGCCGTTACCGTCAGCGTCGCTGGGGTCACGGCCAGTTTGTTACCCCTGTAAGTAATGGTGTAATTGCTATTGCCCAATGAACCCTGCGTAATGCTGTAGCTGCCAACGTCAGAAGAAGAATCCGCCGTGGTGGCTAACGCCCCCGTCAGTTTGTCGCCATTCACCAGTCCATTCGCGCTCACACCATAATTCAGAGTGGGAGTACTGTTGCCATACACCATGGTCTGACCAGCCGACGCCGTGACCGTAATCGGACGTGCTGTCACCGTAAGGTTAGCGCCTTTGTAAGTAATCGTGTAATTGCTATTTGCCAACGTGCCTTGGGTGATGTCGTAGCTGCCAACATTCGCTCCTGATCCAGCACCATCACTGGCAAGTGCTCCTGACAAACTATCGCCAGTGACCAATCCGGTTATCTTATAGGTCAACGCCGCCGTGTCACCATAGGTTTTAGAGGCCTTGTCTGCCGTTACCGTCAGCGCCGCTTTGTTAATCATCAGCGAACCAGATTTTGTGGATATATCGTAGCCCTGCTGGGAAGAATACAATCCGCTGATAGTGAGGTTTGAACCACTATAGCTGCCAGCATTGGCACTACTCGCTGTATATTGAGCCGTGCCATTGACCAGTGAACTGTCATAGTTGGCATCACTGTAAGTTAGGGTACCTACACTCGTTGAAGTGGCACTGCCATCATAGGTCTTGCTGACTGAACCGCCAGATATGGTGAGTTTAGTCATAAAACTGCGTAGCAGCGGCATGGTATAGCCATCATAGATGCGCCAAACCGTGCCAGTGCCGCCTTTATTATCGATATTCCAATCACTGAAGTTCGATAATGTCTTCATCCCAGTCGTGGTTAGGCCAGTGCCGCCGCCCGCCGAACTGGCTTGGCCAGTGGTCTCGGTATCCCAAAAGGATGAAGTGATCGTGCCATTACTCTGCCCCACGAGACCGCCGACGAAGTCGCCTTCAGTCACCGCCCCAGTCGCATAAGCGTTGCTGATGGTGCCATTATTAGAGCCCACTAGGCCGCCGATATTAGCGTGTTCAGTAAACTTCACCGCCCCAGTGGCATAGGCGTTGCTGATGGTGCCATTATTAGAGCCCACAAGGCCGCCGATATTATTGAATGATGCATTTCCCATCACCGCCCCTGTGGCATAAGCGTTGCTGATCGTGCCAAAATTCTGCCCCGCTAGGCTGCCAGTATCAACTTGGTAGTCACCATCAGATGATCCTCCCGTAACGCTTCCGCCCTCAATCCCCACGTTGCGGATTATGCCGCCTGAACCCACATAACCGAATAGGCCGACATAACCCGTCAAAGGACGATTGATGGTGAGGTTGGAAATCACATGGCTCTGGCCATCGAATGTGCCGGTGAATCCGTTCGTATTGTCACCCAAAGGCACGAAGCCGCCGCTGCCCCATATGCCGGAAGAGTCAGCTGTGCTGTTGGTCGCACTGGCATCAATATTGCGAGTCAGGTGATAGGTGCCAGAAAAATTGGCCCCAATCAGCGCCAGTTGATGAAGGTTCGATACCGAAATTACGCCGCCCACTGCCGTGGCCGCTTCCGAGCGCAAAATAGGCCGCATATCACCGCTTTGATACCAAGTATTAGTGAAATCCCAGCCAGTGTAATTACTGCTATTACGGGCCTGTTCTGTTGTCAGGCCATTCACACCGTTGGCAGCTGAATCATTGCCAACGCCGTTGGCTTGGTTTGTTGTCCCTTCGTCAAAGAAGGATAACTTGGATTCTCCGCTAATTAAATATCCGATCAAACCACCGGAATAGGCACTACTCCCCATGGCAGATGTCGAGCCTACAGCATAGCTAGAATCAACAAGTCCATCACTCACAAGAAAGCCATTATTAGTGGCATCCTGCAAACTTCCAACGAGTCCGCCTGCATAAGCAGTGGAACCAGAGTTTGTTGACTCAGCGCTGACAGCACCAGTTGCATAGCTGTTTACAATGCTGTTTTGGTTGCTGCCAACAAGCCCCCCACTGGATACATATCCGTCCCCCCCAGTAATAACCCCTTTGACAACTGACGAACTGGATAATGTAGATGCTTTACCAGAATTCACTCCAATCAGACCACCAACAAAAACGTAACCACCATTACTTTCAGCACTCACGGCCCCGCTAGAAGAAGAATTTGTAATGGTGCCGTTGTTATTCCCAATAAGCCCACCGACAATAAGACTTGAAGAATCACTCTGAGTTTTATTTGCTGTCAACGTAACATTAGAAGTACTGTTCGATATGTTTCCATTAGATGAGTTCGATCCAACAAGCCCACCAATAACAAAATAACCATTTATATTTATTGTCGCTTTCAGTGTCCCTACAACATCTACATTTGAAATAGTACCAATATTTTCCCCCGCGAGAAGTCCCCAATTCCCACTATATTGATTGCTCACTAAAACAGTATTCTTTGCCCCAGAAAGTTTGAGATCACGAATTGCTCCGCTATTCTTTCCTATCAGACCAACATATTGTAAATCCGACGCGCTGATCGTCAGGTTGGAAATGGTATGACCAAGACCTGCCAGCGTGCCACCAAAGGTGGTCACTGGAGCAGTGTCAAATGAGTTGCCAGACAGGTCTAGATCCTGCGCCAAGGCGAAATAAGTACCGGATGCACTCCCCGATGAAGCCTGAAAGCCAGTCATCGAATGGATCAACGTGTAGTCATTGCCATTGATATTAAGCGTCGCATTAGCGCCGGACAGGGTAATCGGCGCATTGACGTAATAGTCCTTATCCGAACCATAGTTCAGAACCAACCCGGCACTCTCGCCGCTGGCCGTCATGGCAGCATTGACAGCAATAGACCCAGCTGCGTTCAACGTCAGCTTAGTGTTAGCCGACCAAGTAACCGTAGAGGCAACAACAATATCGCCGGTCTGGCTGCCACCATTACCAGTGGTCACTTCTACATTCGCCGCACTCAAGGCGTTTTGTAAAGTGGTGACATTGATCACGCTGTCGTCACCGGTGGCCGTGAATCCTGACGAGGTGTTATCAGCATCACTGGAAATAGTGACGTTATAAGGATCGAGCAGCAAGGTACCAAACCCACCAGGGCCGCTTAAATTGGTGAATCCGTTGTAGGCAAGCCTTGCCTTGCCGGAGACTTCTGCATTGCCGCCCTTGCCAGTACCTGCGCCGCGTGCGGTGATTAAGCCATCAAAAGTGGTCAAATCGTCCGACCAGACAATCACCTTGCCGCCATTGCCGCCTTGGGTGGCATCGGCGCGGATCACGCTGGTTGTATCGACATTGGTAGTATTCGCTCGTTGCGTGTTGCCTGTGCCTTGGTAATCGCCGCCGATCTTGATCGAGCCGCCGCCTGTGGCACCGGAGGCATCGATGGTTGCACCGTTCAAGGCAATATCTTTGCCTGTCACCGTGATGTCGCCGCCTTTGCCGCTGGCAGACGTGGCTGTGACCTTGCCTGACACAGAGACGTTGCCGCCTTGGCCACCACCGATGATGATGTTGCCATCGCGGCCCGACACGCTGTTCGCTTCGACCACACCGGATAGATTAATCGCATGGCGGGCCGCATGGCGGGCACTCGCTACCGAGATCAGCACCGTACCGCCGTCGGCAGAAAGCGTGCCTTGGTTACCTATCAACGCGCCATTGCCTTCGGCCCCCGTCTTAGTCGGCAGCGCCACTTGCAAAAAACCATCGCCCGACAAGTTAAGCGTAGCCTGCTCGCCAGAGCCAAGGCCTATTTTGCCCAAGGGAACCGCAATCAAGCCGCTGTTCTGAACCGTACCGCCGATCAGCGCCGCATAACCGCCACGACCGACCGTGATAATGCCTGCATTGCTGACACCCGCCGAAGCGCCATCGCCTTTAAACACAAAGTGATCATTCAAAAAATCTTTATCGGAGATATTCAGCGTGGAACCCACAAAGCCGCCACCGACTTTGATCGAACCCGTTGAGGTAATGGCAATGCCATTAGGGTTGATCAGAAACACCTGACCATTAGCATGGATGGCACCCGCGATAGTTGAGGTGGTTGACCCCGTCACTCGGTTCAAAATCGCTGAGGTGCTACCTGGTTGAATAAAATTGACCGACGCGCCTTTGCCAACCGAAAAGCTACCCCAGTTAACAATCGCTTTATCCGAACGCTGCGTGACTGTGGTGGTGTTACCCGAGGTACCAATGGAAACCTGCCCTGCGGCAACAGACCCGGCGGTCGGTAACGTCGCTGCGGCCAACACAGGCTGCACAGTCAAAGTGTAAATAAGGACACCAACAACACATTTTCTGGTGAAACCAGATGCGGCTACATCCTTGTATTTTTGAGCTTTCATCCTTCGTTCCCAATTATTGCCGATTACAATAAGCTAACTCATATTTAACCAAAGAATTATACAGCGTTAACAAGTCAACACAATGAACCTGATGGACAGCAGCATATCTTCAGCTCACTATCCTTGCTCACCTTCGTATATTAAGATTACGCCAGATGCTCATAACCCTTTGTATGATCAATGCTATTGCACTGACTGTATTAAATAGAATCTTCTTTGATGCACCAGAAATGAATAAAGTTTCCTTGAACGGCATGATTATCATAAAGCGCAGTAAATAACAACTTGTCGAGAAATACTCTTTTCAGGATGCTATTTCGCCAACAGCCAGTAAGGGGACGTAAACTGGAAAAGTACTAACCACTCGTATTAGAATAAAAAAACGCATGTCCCAACCGAGACATGCGCTTAAGCAATCAGTGCTTACAGGGCCAAATCAATACAGCGGAGTCAGAAACCATCAAGCTGATTGATTGGTGAGCCATTACTAATGGCCTAGTTTTGCTAGTGAAACTAACGCAAAATTATAGTCATGTCCGTGACTTACCCCAAATTTTAATAAACATTTAGTTAGATGAATTGCTGGTTAACTGATCCGTTCTTAATCGGTCGTTATTAGGAATATGCGCGATAATATCTGCCCAAGGTAATGAGTCATCCCCTATACCGATAAAATCGGGATTAATTAAGCTTTCATGGCAATTAAAGCTCATCGGCTGTAGATGTAGATCGAGCAAGGTTCCACCCGCCTCTTTTAAGATAATCAGCGGCGCGCCAACATCCCACTCACCGGTTGGCCCAAGACGAATATAACAATCTGCAGCACCTTCGGCGACCAAGCAGCTTTTTAAACTGGCGCTACCTAATGGCAAAAACTCATAACGGTATTGCTCATTGAGCACTTTGTCCAGTTTGCGCTTGTTTTGCACTCGGCTGACAGCAATGCGTAGCGTTTCAGGTATTTGTGGATAATGGCGACAGTGGATTTGCTGCGGGCCTTGTTGGCCTTGAATTTTATAAGCGCCTAAGCCTTTCATCGCATAATAACAGGTATTTGTCACGGGCGCATACACGAGTCCAAGCACGGGTTCCCCATGACAAATCAAGGCGATCATTGTGGAAAAATCGCCAGATCGAGAGACAAATTCTTGGGTTCCATCCATCGGATCAACCAGCCAATAATAATCCCACTTAGCACGTTCTGCGAGCGCGAGACTGTCATGCTCTTCTGAGAGCACTGGCCACTCAGGCGTGAGTTTGCCAAAAGCATCACATAATAGCTGATGGGCCGCTAGATCGGCACTGGTTACTGGCGTGTGATCGGCTTTTTGCTGCGCTTGATAGTCACCACTTTGATAAAGCGCTAATATTGCTTGGCCAGCCTGACGGGCAATTTGTTCAACTGCTGGCAATAGGTCTGTTAAAGATTGGGGCATAAGCTTAACCTCTGTTTTGCCACCATTGGTGGAATAAATAGAGCGCAGCGATAGTACGCGCTTCACTAAACTCAGGACGATCAATCAGCGATAACGCCTGCTCAATAGGGATCGACTCAACAATCAGTGGCTCAGGTTCATCACCAAGCAGCCGTGACGGGTACAGTTCATCGGCAACAAAAATCTGCATCACGCCGCCAAAAAAGCTAGGCGCAACAGTCACCTCTTTTAACAATTGCCACTTTTCAGCGGCAAAACCGATCTCTTCTTGCAATTCACGGTTAGCGGCCTGTTGTGCCGTTTCACCTGCATCGATCGCTCCTTTAGGAAAGCTTAGTTCATAACGCTCAGTTGCAGCTGCATATTCACGCACTAGTAATAGCTGCCCATCAGCGGTCACGGGCACGACCATGACGGCCCCAGCTTGTCCACCTGTTAAACGCTCATAGACGCGTCGCTCGCCATTGCTAAACTCCAGATGCAAAGCTTCCACCTTAAAGAAATGACTCTGAGCGGTGATATGCTGCTCTAAAACTTTAGGTCGTTGTTTGGGCATGTTCCCTCGCTAGACTGACGATTGATACGCTTATGCTACCGCGTTATGGGCCGAATGAAAGCAAATTGTAACGAAACTATTCACTCGCACACATCCAAGTTGTTGCGCAATTAGTCGCTTAATCGCCCGCTTGAGGAAAAGGCATAATTGCCCTTTGCATCAGGGGCTCCCAATTGAGGGAGTACTTGAGAATAACTTTTTGGATAATCAGCCTCAGGTTTGAGCGTCCCTTGTAACTGCCACTGCGACGCCTTTAGCGAAGCATTCGCCCACAATGAAAGGACCTTATCGTGATGATTAAGATGCGCGACAATTTGGCCATTTTGACAGCTAAGCTGAGCTTTAAAGGGGGCAAAATGTAACGCTCCAAGCGGCGAGCGAAAAATCCCTTGCGACCAATGCAGTGAACCGCTAAGTACTTGGCACCACGGTTGGCCAGATCGAAACTGCTGAATGTGTAATTGAACAGTTCCGCTCAATTGTATGGGTAACGGGATGTTAGCAGCTTGATAGAAACGCTGCGCTTGGCCGCTTAGGTGCAGATCGCGAAGCGTCAGCTGCCATGGGCTAGCTCGAACATCAGTCTGTCCATTGAGATCGCCCTCAAATTGTAAGTGAAGACTTACATGACCTAAAAATAATGCCCATGGATGCCACTGCCAGCGCACCGATTGTAACTGCCAGCCTTGCCAGCGCACTTGATTGAGTTGCCCCATCAGAATAGTCCCTTTGGCATCCCCCCATTGCACGCCCGGTAGATGTACGCGTCCCAACAGTTGCTGCGCGGGCATGCTCATCAATAAGCTCAGTAGGTAGATGGTAAAGCCAAAACCTGTCAACACCCACCGGTATTTTATACTCATGGCTGCCTCTCAAAGCGTAGCCGGTTAACGTTTACCATGCCGGGCTTATCACCCGCCTGCAACTCAACATTACTAGGCGTATAACCATACTGGCGCTGTAATATATCCAGCCATTGTAATAAATGATTAAATGGCAAAGGGGCAATCCACACATCGAAATGTTGTTCGCTCTGCTGCAGCCGAGTAATAGCGATGTGCAACTGAGCAGCGCTTTGATTGGCCACTTGGCTAAAGGTTAAACGACGTGTAGTCGACGTTTGATTGTTCGCTGGCACATGCAATAATTCGCTATGGGCACGAACCCATTGCAAGGTTTGCTGCTGAGTCTGGATGCGTTGCAGGGTCTGCTCACGCCAATTTTGATAACGCAGCCATCCTTGTTGATAAAAAACGGTCAACACAATCAACATTCCACCGATAGTGAGGATTAAACGCTCACGAGGTTCTCGGCTTTGCCACCACTGTTTCATGATGGCTCCTTAATAGTCAGTGTGCCTACGACCCGATCCGCCTCACGGATTAATGCGCCATTAGTCACCTGCAACGGTTTAGCTGCCTTTGCAAATTGCTCAAAGCTGGCAAATGATGGCGCACTGATCCGCAGCATTAATTGATGTCGGCTAAGATCATAATTTAAAGTTTGAAATTGCAAATCACTGAACTGGTTAAAAGTCGGCAGTAACCGCTTTAACATAGGTAAAAATCCTAGCATAGAGCCCTGTTGTTGTGAGGCTCCTAGTTGATAAAAAGCGCGCTGCACTTGATAGTCTTGCTGTGGCGCAGCGCGATGAAATACCTGTTGATAAAGCTGCGCTAGTTGCTGCTGACCTTGGTGGGCTTGTTGCTGAAGCTGCCACATCTGAGCGAGTTGATTCGCGACCAATAATAGCAATGCCACGGCTGCGCTTATCAGTAAATAACGGGCTTGTTTGAAGTAGCGTCGCAGCGGCTGATCTTGGCGATATTCCCCTTGTAGTAAGGTTACTTCACTGGTAATCGCTTCAGGTGCTAAAACAGGCAGTGGCAATTCGCTATTAAGCTCGCTGATGGCTCGCCCGCCACCTAATGATGCGTCAATGTCTGAGTACAGTGAACACTCACCATTAGGATCAAATTGCTCAAGCGCAATCGCGAGCCAATTTGCATCAATCCAGCCACCAAACTTATGCGCAGTGCGCAGAAGATAGCCGCCACGATAGCTCATTAAGGTCAATTGTGACGGCTGGGCGGGTGGCAAAGCCAAGTAATCTGGGAGCCACTTTTCGGCGACAATGTTCGCATCAGTTAGTCGCTGTTGCCAGCAATCCATTGATTGCTTATGCACCACCGCCACGGTTAATAAATCATCGTGATACTCAATTGGACAGACATGCAGCGTCTGCGGATCCTCGGCCAATTGCTCCTCAAATAGATACCCTAAGCTATTTTGTAATTTACGATATTGCACGCGCAATAGGGGCGTCTGCTGCAAACTTACCGCGGTGCCAGGCAGCAGCACAATCACCTGACGACTCATCGCCATCTCACTGAGATGATTCAATTCAGCGCACGATGCTAACTCGCCACTGGCAATCACTTGCTGGCTATCGGATGCCCAACACAACCAATCAATCGGTTGCAAGGGGTCATCGCCAAAACGAATGAGCAAACTCTCTCTCAATGCCAATCTCCTAGTATTCGGCGAGTTACTTGAAATTTATCAGTTCCCTGACGCACCACCAGCGAAGACAACTGGCTCTCACTGCCATCTTGCGAGCGGGCGGTCATTTTAACCATAAAATAACGGCTGGTCAGTGCCATCACTTTGATGATCCCTGTATCAGTTTTCAAATGTGCAAGCTCTGGGTAACTCATGATGGTCGAAACGCTGGAATAGCCTTTGCTGGGCCGCCGAGCGAGTACTCGCAACGCTTGCGCCTGATTCAAATTGCCATAAAAGAGCATTTGTAGTAACGCCACTTGCGATTTTTCTAGGGTATTAATGTCAATGCGCAGCCGCTCTGATGGCAGCGCGCACAATAACGGACTAACCCGTCGATAGATAGCGGCGCTGACGCCTTTGACCTCTCGCCATTGACTGACACTAACCATCATCTGATTAGCGGGGCGAAACCCGGCCTTTTGGTAGCTAGAATCTTCGCCACCGTAAGATAATGGGGTTTTGTCAGCATCAACCCAATCTCGCGTGGCCGCAGCAATAGCGCGAGCCTCACTGGCGCTAACCTGTTCAACCAGCAACAATCGATACAAGAGAGTCTGCACCATCGACTGATGGTTGGCATCATCAGGCTGGCGTAATGAATTCAAATTAAAACATCGGGACGAATCAACAATACGGCCATGGATCTGCCCACCTGAGATGGGCAAAGTGATCGACCGAGCCCACTCTTGACTCAAATTTAAAGTTTGATGCTGCTTCATCACATCTTGCAACACCGCCAAGGCTAATTGTTCGCCACTCAGTAGCCGCTGCCAGTTATCCGACTGCGCTTTTACTTCACTCACTTGCTGAATATCTAGCCCCATTTGCAAGCTCATTCGGCTGGCTAAGATGACCATCATGGTGATGATCAGTAGCACCATCAACAACGCGACGCCCTGCTGGCGCGCCAGACTAATCATCGCTGCTTTCATCCTCTTGCGCGCGTTTTAATACCACCGGGTCCACATGTCCGGGCACCAGTAGAAAAACGCGGCGCAACAAACCAATACCGGCCAGTTTAAATGACACTTCAATCGCTTTAGGTAACTGGTCGTTGCGATGCCAGCTGGTTTGCCAACCACTGTTGCCCAGATAAAAGCGAAATTGTAATGCCTTAACATGCTTGAGCAGTGGCTGTTTTTCTATCGGTTGACCGGATAAGGGGTTGAGATGGCGATAAAACTGGCGAATCAACGTGCCTTTTGCATTCACCAGATAACCCACGCGCAATACGCTAGAGCGCCGCTCCCGTGCATCAATATTTGCCCATCCTAAACGAATCAGCGACACGCCCCCTTGGTCACTACCAAGCCAGCCTTCTTGCCCTGCAACGCCTTGCTTACCAACATCACGCAACGTGGTTAAGGTCGCTTGATGGAAATCAGCACCCATGAGTGCAAATATGCGCTCCACGGCCGCCAATTGCTGACTATGCGCTCGACTAACCGAGGCGGTATTGACCAATGCGCGTAGCATCTGATACCCACCCAAACTAAGCATGGCAAAAACCACCAATGCCACCAGCATCTCCAATAAGGTGAATCCGCGCGCGTTTCTCATTGCAGATCCTTATCCACATAGCTGCTGCGAACAATCAATGGATCACCTTCGGGCGCGAGCCGCACTTCAACTTTATAAGGTAATAGCCATTGATTGGCCTCGCCGAGCACCACTTGCCAATACCAGACCTGCCCAGCCATCTTGACTTGCCCTTGCGACGCTTCAATTTTTTGCGCAATACGCAGTTCGGCTAATTTATTATCGGCCACCCAGTTCGCCACTAACGTGGTTTGTAAGTGACTTAAATGGCTCAAATGATCATTACCCGATCGCAGTAGCGCAATCCCAGCAATGGCTAAAACAGCCAGCGCCACCATCACTTCTAATAAGGTAAATCCGCGGCTTTTCATGAGTCAATTTTTTGCAAATGCAACGGCTCAGCATCAGTGCTGGTGCGAATTTGCCAGCGTATCTTGGGGCCACTTAACGTCAAACTAAATAACGGCCAGATACCATCACCCGTGAAAATCAGTGGCAGCCAAGGGGGTTTGGGCTTGGCCGTTTGCCCCGAAGCATCGTGCAATAATACTTGAGCACCTTTTAGCGCATCGGTGTCAGCTTGCTTGGGTGGATGGGTTAAATCAATCGATGTACCAGCAAGCGATAATGCCAATTGCAGTGGTTGTTTAATCGGGCTTAAGCGTCCAGCCAGTACACGCCAGTGGCCCGCACCTTGGTAGCGATAAAACTGATAGCCACTGGGGCTGAACTTCATGCCAATTGGATGCTGAGTTAATACGGCTTGATTACGCGCATATTGTATTTGAGCACGTAGCAACCGCGCTTGTTGTGCAAGTTTTTGCGCATCAGCGCCCGGCCCCATCGACATGATCACCACTGAAGCACCAATGCCAATGAGCATGATAACCAATAACATTTCCAACAAGGTGAAGCCACGTCCACATCGCATCTATTTTAGATTCCAGTTACCAATATCGTCTTTGGTCGATGGCTGTCCGTCGGGGCCATATGAGTAGACGTCAATCGCACCATGCTCACCGGGTGAGCGCAACTGGTAGGGATTGCCCCAAGGGTCATCAGGAAGGCGGCGAATATAGCCACCTTGACGGTAGTTAGTCGGATTAGGAGCAATCTGCGGTTTACTCACCAATGCATTCAAGCCTTGCTCGGTAGTTGGATAACGACCATTGTCTAATTTGTACATATCTAACGCATTCTCAAGCGCGACAATATCAGCAAGCGCTTTTTTCTGGTCAGCTTTATCTTTATTGCCCAATAAATTGGGTACAACCAATGTCGCCATCAACCCGATGATCACAATCACCACCATCACTTCTAACAGAGTAAAACCTTGAGAACGACGCTTAGGCAGTCGTGAAACCATGAGTAATCTCCTTCACCTTGAATTAACCGACCATATTATTCAGCGCTAAGATAGGCTGAATAATGGCCATCACAATAAATAGAACAATCGCCGCCATGCTTATAATCAGCATCGGCTCAAAAATGGCCAGTGCAATGGATACTTGATAACTAAATTCGCGGTCTTGGAAGTCAGCGGCACGCTCTAACATCTGTTCCAATTCCCCGC
Source organism: Celerinatantimonas yamalensis (assembly GCF_046054155.1). NCBI lineage: Bacteria > Pseudomonadati > Pseudomonadota > Gammaproteobacteria > Celerinatantimonadaceae > Celerinatantimonas > Celerinatantimonas yamalensis. Next base: position 83,893 of record NZ_JBEQCT010000004.1, on the reverse strand, counting down.
TCTGCTCACCACTGGCAATCATTTGCAACAACATCGGGGAAAATAGCTGCGTCGCACTGAGCGTAGCCAGCAGCGGATTGCCCTTACGCACAGACTCACTGGCCTCAATTAATTGCACGCGCGCATAGCGGTTAGATAACACCTGTGATGCAATTTGCATCGCTTCGACCAACGGCACGGCGCTCGCCGTCAAAATACTTAAAGTGCGCGCAAATCGCGCCGTTTGTAACTCTAACATCACTTTGCCAGCAACGGGCAAACGCAAGCTTAATCGGTGCCAACGCAGCCGTATGGATGGTTTTTTTAAAGCATTTTTAAGCGCGGCGATAACCGCCAGCAGTACACATCCCAACCACCAGCCGTTGCTGCGCAGCTCATGGCTTAGCCCAATCAAAATACGCGTGGAGAGGGGCAGCTCTTGGCCCATATGCACAAATTGGGCGACAATTTGTGGCACCACAGCCGTCAACAAAATGACAATGACACTCACCGACACACACACCAATACGGCTGGATAGATCAATGCTTGTAAGGTTTTCATCCGGATCTGTTGACGCTGATCGGTATAATCAGCAAGTCGATTGAGCACCCTATCCAGATGCCCCGTACGCTCCCCGGCGGCGACCATAGCACGATACAAATCATCAAAAATACGCGGAAATGCGCTCATGCTGTCAGACAACGAATAGCCTTGCGCCACTTGACTGCGCAACTCATACAACAGCTCTTTCAGCTGATTTTTACCACTTTGATTAGCCACCGCGCGCAGAGCTTCTTCAACGGGCAGCGCGGCAGCAATTAAAGTGGCAAGTTGGCGAGTCAGCAAGGCTAAGTCCGAGCTTTTAACCCGTCTCACCTTCACCCGTACTTTTTTGCTTTTTCCCGTCGATTGGCTGGCCATACTTGGCTGGTGGGTCGCCTCAATTTGCAGCGGGGTGAGACCTTGCTCTCGCAGTTGTTGACGGACCAAGCGGGCCGAGTCGCCATCAATCACACCTTTTTTGGTGTTCCCTTTGGCATCAATTGCTTGATACTGATAAGCCGCCATAAATTAATGCTCCTCGTGAGTCACACGCAGCACTTCGGCAAGGCTGGTGGTACCATCGAGGATTTTCTGTGCCCCATCCTTTAAAATAGCTGGAGCCGTGAGGCGAGCTTGCGCGAGCATTGCTTGTTCGCTGGCGCCTTCATGAATGAGGCCGCGCAATGTATCATCAACTGTCACTAATTCATAAATCCCAGTGCGTCCTTTATAACCGCTTTGGTTACAGTGTTCACAGCCATTGGGGCGATAGATAGGATGATGATGATATTTGTCGACATCGAGATGTAACAAATGGCACTCTTTTTTAGTGAGTTTATGGGCCGTTCGACAGTGTGGGCACAATACTCGCACCAACCGCTGAGCTAATACGCCGAGCAGTGATGATGATAATAAAAAGGGTTCGATGCCCATATCGCGAAGGCGAGTAATCGCACCGATGGCGGTATTGGTGTGCAAAGTCGACAGCACTAAATGGCCGGTTAAACTGGCCTGTACGGCAATTTGTGCGGTTTCTAGGTCACGTATTTCACCGATCATGACGACATCGGGGTCTTGGCGCAAAATAGCCCGTAAGCCGCGCGCAAAGGTCATATCAACCTTGGTATTGACCTGCGTTTGGCCAATACCGTCAATGTTGTACTCAACCGGATCTTCAACCGTTAAAATATTGCGCTCACGGCTATTGATCGTTTGAATGCCGGCATACAAGGTAGTGCTTTTCCCTGAGCCGGTTGGTCCTGTCACCAACAAAATACCGTGCGGACGGTTTAACAACGATACCAGTTGCTGGTGGTTGTCAGCGTTCATTCCCAGCGTACTCATATCAATGCGAGCTTGCTGTTTATCCAATAATCGCAACACCACCCGCTCGCCAAAGCTCGAAGGCATGGTCGAAACCCGTAAATCGACGGAGCGACCCGCAATACGCAAGGAGATCCGACCATCTTGAGGCAAACGTTTTTCAGCAATATCCAATTTGGCCATCACTTTGACTCGCGCGGTTAACAGCACCGCGAGCTGGCGGTTAGGGCGTAAAATTTCACGCAATACGCCGTCGATGCGAAAGCGAATAGACAGTGACTTTTCAAACGTTTCAATATGAATATCACTGGCCTCTTCTTTTATCGCTTCACCTAACATCGCATTGAGTAGCCGAATGATAGGAGCATCACCATCGGCTTCAAGCAGGTCTTCATCATCGCGAAACTCGCTGGCCAATGTATAAAAGTCCATTTCGCTGCCAAGATTTTCCATCAATTGACGCGCTTGCGACGAATTATTTTGATAATGCTCGGCTAATAATCGCTCAAATCGAGATTCGTCGACCATTTCCAGTGTCAAAGGCTGTAAAGCCACTCTGCGCACTTCACTTAAGAGGCTAAAAGAGGGTAACCCACACAGATAGAGCATGGCATTTGACCCATCCAGCAGCACCCCGCTTTTTTTTGCAAAACCATAGGCTAAACGCTGCAATGGCGAGCCATTTGAATGGTCAAATGAAATGCTATCATTCATTACTGCTTACCTTGTACATCGATAGATAATGACTCTTTTTTCTTATTCAGTTTATCCAAATAGGTTTGCACCGATTCGGGCACCTGTTGTTGGCTACTACCAAATGCGGAAAGCACTGGCGTTTTTTCACCGGGCAACAGGTCAATACCTTGGTCCTGTTGATACAATTCCAACGCACGAATTTCGGTATATTTACGAGCACTTAAGCTATTAGCAGTATCGCTATCTCGTATAATCGTTGGCTTAATAAAGATCATCAAGTTGCGTTTGGACTGCTTACTTGACGTAGAGCGGAACAGTGCCCCCAGATAGGGGATATCACCGAGCAGTGGCACTTTACTTACGCTTTGTTCGACCTCGTTATCAATCAGCCCACTCAACACCAAAGTCTGGTTATTATCCACCAACACCGTTGTACTAAGATCGCGTTTCGAGAAAGTGACATCCACCGAGGTTTCCCCATTAACCTTTGAAACCTCTGCTTTGATTTTAAGCTGCACCGCGTCTCCATCATTGATTTGCGGCGTGACGGTCAGTTTAATCCCGACCTCTTTACGTTCAACAGTGGTAAATGGATTACTATTGCTGGAACTAGTGGTTGAGCCAGTTTTCACCGGCACTTCTTCACCGACCAAAAATGACGCTTCTTGATTATCCAAGGTGGTAATCGAGGGAGTAGCTAATACATTAGTTTGTGAATTAGTTTTAGACGCTTGGATCAATGCTCCCCAACCATCTTTATAAAAGCCAACAATCGCCCCAGAAACCCCTGATAGAGCCGAAGCTAGATCGCTAGCATCTCCCGAGGAAGACACCGAGGTAGTGGTACCATTAGAGGTATATTCAGTCGAAGTGGTACTGCGCGCATTATAGACGCCTTCGGCAATCGAGCTGACCGACACTGTGGAACCATTACTAAATTGAGTTCCCCCGCCTGGTGTCACCCACTGGACACCCAGATCCGCGCTATTAGAATCGGATACCTCCACGATCATCGCCTCAACGTGCACTTGAGCACGGCGAATATCGAGCTGCTGAATCACTTTCGCCAACGAGCGCATTGTCTGTGGCTTGGCGGTAATCACTAGTGAATTGGTATCGGCAAAGGCTTCGATAGAGAAATTTGCGTCGCTTTGAGCACTCTCGGCGCTGCCTCCTTTGGCCTTGGCTTGCTGCTTGCCCAACGTTTGGCTGACGCCTTTGAGGACTTTGACCAAATCACTAGCATGCGCATATTTAAGATAAAAGACGCGCGTATCCCCAGAATTTTGCAACTCACCATCAAGCTGATTGATTAATTTGGCAAGGCGTGCGCGCGCCGGTGCATTGCCCGAGATTAAAATGCTGTTGGTACGATCATCGGCAACCACAGTGGGGACTAAAGCGCGCGGCTGGTTATGTTGATCCGTTTTGCTCAGCACCGAGTTAACCACTCGGACCATTTCATTCGCTGAAGCATATTTTAGCCGCACAATATCCACATGCTGATCATCGGCCCTGTCAACCTGATGGATGATATCAACCATCCGATTGACGACTGCGGCGCGGCCCGTAATCATCATCACATTCGAGGGCGCATAATGGATTACACTGCTACCACCACTTGAGTTAGTGAGCTGGCGCAAAATAGGGGTAAGCTCTGCCACCGAAACATTTTGCACAGGGACAATTCGCGTCACCATCTCATCACCTTCTCCGGGATGGCTTGCTGAGCCAATCGCAATAGCAGACGTTTTGGCTTCTTGAGCAGGGACGACTTTGATCACCCCATCAGGCATTGGCACGGTGGCGAGGCCATACACTTCCAACACATTCAGGAAAAACTGATAGTACTGTTTTTCATTAAGCATGTCGTAGCTACGCACATTCACTTTGCCATGAATAGACGGGTCGATAATCATCGTTTTATGCAAATTCCGGCCAATGGTATTAATGAACTCGGTCATATCCGTGCCTTTAAAATTTGCCGCATACTCAGCCGCCACTCCCGGTACACTCACCCCGAGCCATAAACTGACCAATAGCCCACAGAATAATGTCTTTATTCCCTTTGCTTTCATGTAAAACGGAGTCTCCTGGATGCGTTAAGACGATAAGCGTACATCAATGGTGCGACGGATCCCATGACGGATCACCACCACCTGACATGCGGATAAATGAGGTAGTTGAGCGACAACTTTCATCACACTTTGCGTATCATTCAATGAGTAACCATTAATCGATACCGCCAAATCACCGGGTTGAAAACCCAATTGTTTAAACAGTTGACCATCCGGGCCTGGTGTCAATTGATATCCTTTTAAATACTTGCCAGCATATTGAGGGATAATGACCAAGAATTGGTTCAACTTGGCGGGATCATTCAAAAACTTAGCCACTGGCAACACTGGCGGCTGATCACTCTGCGCTTGGTTCTCTGGCGTTGGGCGCGGTGAAGTTAATTCGCTGGTTAATTCACTATTGGGCAGATAAAGCAGCTCATCATGACCAGCACGGCGGATCACAACATAACTGAGATAAACTTGTTTGAGCGTCGCGTGAGTGCCATCAATGGTGTCACCTAACCCGTACACCTGCTGGTGACCATTGCCAGTGATGACAGCCAATGACTGTTTGGGTACGTCACTAAATAACACCCCGACTAAATTTATCGGCAGTTGGGTCTTGGGGGCAAGACGAGCTTGCGTTGACGTATCATCAGCTTGACCAAACAGATGCCGATTCAATAAGGGCGTAAGTGATTGTTGTTGCTGCGCATTGCGTGCGCTGCTCTTATCGCCGAGCACGACTGCGACACTCATCGCCACGGGCTGAGGCACCACTTTCCACGTCAATAACGCTAACTGATAGCAACAAAACAACACCAGTAGGCTGGCCAAACAGGGAATCACTCGCGGGTCAAGCTGGCCTTGTCGCAGCTTTATAACTATTTGATTCGGTTGATTCATCTTTTTATCACTTCAGGTCTATCCATATTACAACTTAGTTATGACCGATTAATTAGCCGAGTGTTCACTTTAATCTGACGACTGGGATATTTTTAGCCAAATGTATCATATACCGACTCTGTATTTCGTCTACGCAAGAAGCATACTTTCATCCAATCTCATGAAACATCTCGCTTAAAAATACAGTTTGTTTTTATTTAATTTTTTATCAAAAAAGATATGCGAATGATTATAAATAAAAAATATGACAATCATACAAAAACAAATCCTTTACCCTAAAAATAGCCGCAACCTATCATTATTTTCAGACATCTCGTGACACGAGCAAGCACTGCCGCTTGCGCTAACTTGGGTATATAATGACGCCTTTAAACCAAACGCGGCGAGCTCGACTATGATCGACAAACAAAACATTCGCTTAGATAAGTGGCTTTGGGCGGCTCGGTTTTACAAAACGCGATCATTGGCAACAGAGATGATCCAAGGTGGTAAGGTGCGTTATAATCAGCAACGCTGCAAACCAAGCCGCATCGTGGAAGTTGGCGCGCAGATCACTTTATGGCAAGGCAGCGAACAAATACAAGTGCAAGTATTGGCTCTAAGTGACAAACGATGTAAGGCGAGTATCGCCCAAACGTTGTATCAAGAAACGCCACAAAGCCTGGCTAAACGCGAAATTGACCAAAAGCAACGCCAATTGGCGCCAAAACCCTTATCACCTGAGCGTCGTCCCGATAAAAAACAGCGGCGCCAGATTATCCAGTTTAAACACCAACATTCAGGTGACTAACTCATGGCTCAAAGCGATACATTATACCGTTATATTTTTGAAGACTATCAAGTTCGAGGTGAGCTGGTACAGCTCGATGACACCTTACAAACCATTTTAGCCCAGCGCGACTACCCCGCGACTATTCGCCAAATTATGGCTGAACTACTTGCGGCGACCAGTCTATTGACCGCAACCCTAAAATTTGCCGGAGATATCACCGTCCAGCTGCAAGGAACAGGCTCACTTCACTATATTGCGATCAATGGCAATAACCACCAGCAGATGCGTGGTGTGGCACGTTGGGATAACGAGCGTTATAACGATACTCTTTCACTAGCTGAGATGATTGGCGCTAATGCACGCTTAGTGATTACCATCAGCCCGGCCAATGGCGAACGCTATCAAGGCATTGTCGCACTTGACCCACAAGGCATTGCGGCAAGCTTAGAGAGCTATTTTGCCCAGTCTGAGCAACTACCTACAAACTTATGGCTATTCTATCAAGAAGATACTCAGCACCCTTGTGTGGCCGGCATTTTGATTCAGCAATTGCCCACCAATGGCTCAGATATGCTCAACGATTACCAGCATGTCACCGAGCTGACACGCACCATCACTGCGAATGAATTATTGACACTACCTGCAGAACAAATTCTCTATCGCCTCTACAATCAAGACCAAGTGCGAGTGTTTGAGCCTCAATCACTGAGTTTTGGTTGTACCTGTTCAAAAGAGCGCTGTCATTCAGCTCTATTTGCCATGAATGAGCATGAGCTATTAGAGATTTGTAAAGAACAAGGTGCGATTGCCATGCATTGTGAATTTTGTGGTAGTGAATACCGCTTTAACCAAGAAGATATCACTCAGCTGTTTCATGGTGACAACGCTCTCACTCATTAAACTGGCAAATTTTCAGTCCCCACCGACTTAATCAGAGCGTTAGGTCGGTGTTTGTTGTAACCTAACGATATAGCATGGCAGTTATTCCAACAGCAGACTATGTGGAAATATGCCAATATTGACGCCAATTTCCAATTAAATTTGATATACCTCTCAGTAATCTGCTGTTTTCATGGCTCCTTCATTAATCATATGATTAGTTAAGCTATACCTATATAAATAAAGATAAGACTGATCTCCCCCTACAAGGAGCACAAAATTATGACAGAACAATTACATCATCTCATCGACGATTTACGTCACTATGGCATCAACGATCCAACCAACATCATCCATAATCCAAGTTTTGAAACGCTCTTTAACGCGGAAGTTGATCCAACATTGGAAGGATTTGAGCGCGGAACACTCACCAATATGGGCGCCATAGCCGTTGATACGGGGATATTTACCGGTCGCTCACCCAAAGATAAATATATCGTCAAAGATGATGTCACCAACGATACAATCTGGTGGAACAACCCGCACTCTCCCAATGACAATAAACCCATCACCCAGCAAGTGTGGGAAGAACTAAAAACCATTACATTAGAAGAGCTTAATGGCAAACGTTTGTTTGTCATTGATACCTTTTGCGGCGCCAATCCGGACACTCGGCTGTGTGTTCGGTTTGTCACTGAAGTAGCTTGGCAAGCCCATTTTGTCAAAAACATGTTCATACGCCCAAGCGATGCGGAATTAGCACACTACCAACCAGATTTTGTGGTCCTTAACGCTTCCAAAGCAACCAATCCTCACTGGCAACGTCAAGAGTTACATTCTGAGAACTACACCGTATTTAACTTAAGTGAGAGAATGCAACTGATTGGCGGAACATGGTATGGCGGCGAGATGAAAAAAGGCATCTTCGCAATGATGAATTACTATCTCCCGCTGCGCGGCATTGCGGCGATGCATTGCAGTGCCAACGTCGGTGAAAAAGGCGATGTAGCTATCTTTTTTGGTCTGTCAGGAACAGGCAAAACTACCCTCTCAACTGATCCGAAACGTGCGCTTATCGGTGATGATGAACATGGCTGGGATGATGACGGTGTATTCAACTTTGAAGGTGGCTGCTATGCCAAAACGATTCATCTTCAAGAGGCGGCAGAACCAGATATCTATCACGCGATCCGCCGCAATGCATTACTAGAAAATGTTGTCGTCGATGACAGCGGACAAATCGACTTTGATGATGGCTCAAAAACGGAAAATACGCGGGTCTCATACCCTATTGACTATATCGAAAATATTGTTAAACCCATCTCAAAAGCTGGGCACGCGAGTAAAGTGATCTTCTTAACCGCAGACGCGTTTGGCGTTTTGCCACCGGTCGCGAAGTTAACCCCAGAGCAGACTCAGTATCACTTTTTGTCTGGGTTTACAGCTAAACTTGCTGGCACAGAACTGGGTGTGACTAAACCGACACCGACGTTCTCCGCCTGTTTTGGCGCCGCTTTTTTGAGTTTACATCCAACGCAATACGCAGATGTGCTCGTCAAACGGATGCTTGCCAGCGGGGCAACTGCTTATTTGGTCAATACAGGGTGGAATGGTACCGGTCAACGCATATCCATTGCGGATACGCGTGCCATCATTGATGCGATCTTGGCCGGTGAGATCGAAAGCGCTAAAACCGAACAACTCCCAATATTTGATTTGGCTATTCCAACTAAGCTCAGCGGAGTATCTGAACAGATCCTCGACCCTCGCCAAACCTATGACGATCCTGCGATCTGGCAGGAAAAAGCGCTGCAGTTAGCTCATTTATTTGTGAAAAACTTCCACCAATATACTGACACGCCAGCAGGTGTTGCTTTAGTCAGCGCGGGCCCGTCCATTTAATAAAGGCCATTAAAAAATAAATCGGAGCCATCAGGCTCCGATTTATAATGTCAGATAACGCGGCTTACCAGATATCTTTTTTATAATGTCCAGCTACTTTCTCTAATACACGTGGGTCAAATTCAGGCTGCTTGACGCCCGATTTGCGCTGTCGTTCGTAATCTTTTAGAGCAGAAAACGCCACTGGTGCCAGTAAAATAATGGCAATTAAGTTGGTCGTTGCCATCAAACCCATCGCAAAATCCGCAAAATTCCACACAAATTTCAAATCGGCAACCGAACCCAACATCACCATCAACAGTAGCGCAATACGCAACGTGTTAATCGCAAGCTTTGGGTGACCTTTAAACAGATAACCGATATTGATTTCGCCGTACGCGTAATTACCAATGATGGAGGTAAAGGCAAACAAAAAAATCGCCACAGCCACAAAATAGGTACCAAACGCACCGAGATGATCATGCATCGCCATTTGTGTGAGTTGGATCCCTTCGACATGCTGATGGATCCCGCCACTGAGTAGTTTTTCATATGCCCCTGAGAGTAAAATAACTACGGCGGTACAGCTACAGATCACCAACGTATCAACGAACACGCCAAATGACTGCACTAATCCTTGTGCTGCAGGATGTTTCACCGTCGCTGTTGCTGCAACATTTGGCGCAGACCCCATCCCAGCTTCGTTAGAAAATAGCCCTCGTTTAATACCATTTTCCATCGCAATTTTAATGGTGTACCCCACGCTCCCGCCAATCGCGGCGCTATAACCAAAAGCACTTTTGAAGATCAGCGCAAACATCGCGGGTACTTGAGCTATATTCACCAGCAGAATATACAAAGCAACCAACAGATACAGGGTTGCCATAGCTGGGACAATTTTTTCTGCAGTCCGAGCTACTGAGCGGATCCCGCCGCAAATGATCAGCGCGGTGAGAACGACCAGTACAACCCCAGTTAGCCAAGTTGGAATATGAAACGCTTGCTCCATACTCTGGGCAATGGTATTAGCCTGTGCGCCGTTAAAAGCGAGTCCATAAGCGATTAGCAAAAAGATAGCAAATACCACACTCATCCAGCGGTGTCCTAGCCCACGCTCGATGTAGTAGGCGGGGCCCCCGCGGAACGAACCATCTTGATGAGGTTCTTTGTAAATTTGTGCTAGTGTTGATTCAATAAAAGCGGTCGCCAACCCTAACAATGCAGTGATCCACATCCAAAAAATCGCGCCTGGGCCACCCACCCACAGCGCAATCGCCACCCCGGCTAGGTTCCCTGTACCAACCCTTGAGGCCAGTGACGTAGCAAACGCTTGAAAGGCACTAATCCCTGCTTCACCTTTTTCTCGGCGACTAAATGTAATTTTCATCATATGGCCCAGCAGGCGAAACTGCATAAACCGGGTAAAACAGGTAAATAATAGACCCGCGCCAAGCAGTAGATAAATTAATATATAGGTCCAAATAAAATGACTGACCGGATCCATGACCACATGGATAGCGCTCTCAATTTGTTCAATTAAATCCATACTTATGGTTCTCCTTATAAGACCTGTTTGCGACGAGATTAAGATTCGTCAGACAGGTTTTTTTATGGTTGTTTTATAATTGATGTGTTGCATAATATGACTCTTTAAGAGCGGGCAGTTTACACGATATTTGCAGTAAACGCAGAGTTCTTGCAAAAAAGGGGCTGAAAGAGGCAGCAGTTAACCCTATTAAAATCAATATAATTCGATGATTTACGAGAGATTTCATCACAAAATAGACACTTGAATGAATAACTACACTAAGCCATTCAAAATGATATGTTTTACTGCTATCTTCCCCGTTAATCACTCACCACTGAGCCATTGTTGACGCTGTCTATTTACTTATCACGCTGTTATAATGCCACCCCGATCACCATATCGGACCCTAGGATACACACAATGACCAACCCGCTCTATCAACGGCATATCATCTCGATTGCCGATCTTTGTCGCGCCGAGCTGGAATTGATTATCGACACTGCTGGTCGACTCAAAGCCACTCCCCAACCAACATTACTTAAGAACAAAGTTATCGCTAGCTGCTTTTTTGAAGCATCTACCCGCACTCGTTTGTCGTTTGAATCAGCGGTTCAGCGCCTTGGAGGCAATGTGATTGGGTTTGCTGATGGCGGCAATACCTCACTGGGGAAGAAGGGGGAAACGCTTGCTGACTCAGTGCGGATCATCTCATCCTATTCTGATGCATTTTTTATGCGCCACCCTAAAGAAGGCGCGGCACGTTTAGCCAGCGAATTTTCCAGCGTGCCCGTAATCAACGGCGGTGATGGAGCGAACCAGCATCCGACTCAAACACTTTTGGATCTGTTTACCATTTATGAAACTCAAGGCAGCTTAGAAGGGTTGAAAGTAGCCTTTGTCGGTGATCTAAAATATGGCCGCACCGTCCACTCATTAGCCCAGGCTCTCTCCCTATTTGGTTGTCAATTTTACTTTGTGGCACCGCAAGCATTGGCTATGCCTGACTACCTCATCGATGAACTGCGGGAAAAAGGCATTGCTTGTAGTTTCCATCAAAGCATTGAAGAAGTTGTCGACGAGCTAGATATTTTGTATATGACACGGGTGCAAAAAGAGCGTTTCGATGAAACCGAGTATCAATACCTTCGCTCAGGATTTGTTCTCAATACCGACATGCTCGCCAATGCCAAAAAGAACCTCAAAGTGCTGCATCCGTTACCACGCATCGATGAAATTGACATTGCGGTCGATAGCAACCCTCACGCTTACTATTTTGAACAGGCGCGCAATGGTGTTTTTGCCCGACAAGCCTTACTCGCTTTAGTATTGACTAACCACTTTGGAGTGTGATCATGGACAAAAAATTACAAGTCGAAGCGATTGAGCAAGGGACCGTTATTGACCATATTCCAGCAGGTCAAGGAATTAAAATATTACGCTTTCTACAACTAGCTGATACCAGTAAACGGATCACCATTGGTTTAAATCTACCTGCGCGAAACCGACAAAGCAAAGATCTCATCAAAGTGGCAGATGTCATATTTAGCGAAGAACAAGCTAACCAATTGGCATTGTTTGCACCCACTGCGACTATTAACGTCATTGAAAACTATGCGGTCGTACGCAAATTTCAGGTCACCCAGCCAGATCGTATTCATGGTGTTTTCCGTTGCCCAAACAGCAACTGCATCAGCCATAGTGAGGCGGTCATTAGCCAGTTTTACGTACGCCAAACCAAGCCACAACAACTGAAGCTCAAATGTCATTACTGTGAGAAGAGCTTTGCAAGCAGTCTGTTTGCAGAGCTAAAAGGCTAACCCCATCATCACAGAGCATGTGTCTATGCCTCATCTAAGGCCATGCTCTGTTAAGACACGTAGACGGTGACGTGTTTAGAATCACGCAGGTGTGGTGACACTTCAAGGTTAGATCGCTTTTGTTCTCACAAGATGATGCTCACGATATAAGCAACACTGTTTAGTTATTCTAACTGAGAATAAACAGAGAGCCTTGACAAAGCCCCTTCGGGCCGCTTTTTAGTTGCATATATGGCGGGTGATCTAGCAGATATGTAGCATAACGACATGCTTCTTTTTCGTAAAATGTGCCGACGTAGCAACAATGCCTTTGAGGCGTCAATGCGCCCTAACGAGTAGATGCAGATGAAATGAACTCATGAGTTAATCGTTGGAAAACTCGTGCATACTGAGTGCATTGAAGAAAGTGGCGGATGGGTTGAACGTTCAGAGTCTGTAGTGACATTGACCAATGGTCTCATTGTTATGCGATGCATTGAATTTGAGGATAGCCCAGATGAATCTGATATGGTTTGCAGCGATGGTTGGATTAGCGATGAGGTCGTATCTGAACCTGAGGGACTCAATATTAAACCTCGCTGTAAATACTTTATTAATAAGTGCTAAGAATCATTTTGGTTAAAAATAAGTGCGGCTCAATCAGGTAGATAATCGATCTAACCAACTACGTAATGGTGTGTTGGCACTGCAGATTGCTCGCTGCCATGAACGCGACTAAAATACCTTAACTTTACGCCATTAAAGAGCCGTATCGCCGTGATAGGAAAGCCTCGCCAGATAGATAGAGCAGCGGTTGTGTTGATGCGACGAATAATAGCTAATATCCAGGTGATGCGCATCGCGCCACACTATACCGGCATAACTGGTGTCACCACCTGAGGGCAAGCGCAATTGTTCGATAACTTGCCCTCGTTCAGGGTCAACCAGACACACACTGGTACGAGCAGGCTGATACAAACGCACCACACACAATAGTTGCCCATCTGGTGTCATCGTTAGCACCGGGCCACCGATGGCCTTATCGAGCACTTGCCATTGCCAATCTTGATAGGGTGCTTGGCTTTGTCCAAGTAATGCGCGCGGGTCATCCCCATCACGGCGCAGCAAACAATACATCGTGCCATCAGCTGCGCTCGTAAGCCCCGACTCATTGGGATACCCATTTGGCTTTGCTAAATCGCCTAACGGCTGTGCTTGCCAAAGCTGATAACGCAGCGTTTGATTGACACGATACAACTGCAGTAAATCGGGGCGCTGATAGGCAAAACTATAGCCATACGATCCCACCCAATGGGTGCGCCAAAGCCATTGATGAACGGGCGCTATTGGGCCGTTACTTTGCCAGATATTCTCGTCAAGACGATACAATAGCGAATGCAAACCATCCGGGCTGATACAGGCACAGTTGAGCAGTAGCAGGCCAGCGGATGAGATTGAAAATTTAGGATCGCGCCAATCCCCAATCCCGCCAATACGAGCTTGTTCACACCACTGCTCGCCGTCGCCAGTGAGGATCACGATTTCGCCATCTTTGCGATGATGGCTGGAGGCACGCCGATAGGCGAGCCAAAGCTTATTATCGAATCGGCACAGATCGGTAAACGCCAGGTGGGCATCCACGTCACTGGCAACATCGTGCACACATAAAAGTGTTAGCGCCATAGCGCCTCCGAAGGAAATGCCTTACTTGGGCGCTGCAACGCGTTAGGACTACGCACAATTAAGCGTCGAGGAACGACCTCAACGCCCACCGGGTAATCACCATTAATCGCTCTAAGCGCTATATTCGTGGCCCGCTCTGCCAATACGGGCATCTGCTGAGCCAAGCCGTTAATTGGATGAGGCAAAAAATCCAACAAGCGGTTATCACCAAAGGTCGCTAAGCGTATTTTTTGCAGCCATTCAGGACGGCGCACCAATTGCTCCAACCCACCTTCGAGCAGCACATAAGCGGTAGTAATAATCAGATCCGGTTGCCAATTGAGTGCTTTATTCATTAACACCGCACCTTGCTCCTGGCTGAAATGGTGCCCATAAAAACATTGATAATCCGCCTGCGGCAAATGTTGCTCCAGCGTGTGATAAATCCCAGCTTCACGCTCACTTGAAACTAACAATTGCGGCAATGCACCAATCATCGCCACACGCTGCATATTCGGCTCAATACTGGCCCGGGTGAGCGAAGCTGCGCCTTCGAAATTTTCGCTGGTCACATTGGCAAATAGTGCAGGGTCGAGCAAACGGTCAATGGCAATAATCGGTTTGCCAGCGCGTAATAATTTAGGATAAAACTCATTGTTCGGTGGCAAACTACTGGCAACCAATAAGGCATCAACCCCCCGCGAAATAAGGCTCTGCGCTAATTGAATTTCCACTTCTGGCAGATCATCGCTACAACTGATGATCAATTGATAGCCTCGCTCGCGCGCACCTTGTTCTAAATGCTTGGCTAATTTAGCATAACTGGCATTTTCCAAATCAGGCACGATAAACCCCAATGATCGGCTTGCTCCTGATCGCAAATGGGCAGCAGTTTGATTCGGTTGATACTTATGCTGTTCGACCACAGCCATCACCCGTGCAACTGTTTTGGCACTCAGCCGGTATTGCTGCGCTTTCCCATTGACAACCGCACTCGCCGTGGTGCGTGAGACACCTGCAAGGCGGGCGATCTCTTCAAGTTTCATGGCGTACCTCTGTTTGATCTCGCTCACAACTAGAAAAAAAAATTTAATTTGCTATTGAATCTTTTGCTGACACGATTCAGCATAGCGCACATCCCAATGACTCCAAACGGTCAGGAGTCATAAAATTGCCGAATAACGGTTAATTTTAAAAAAAATATAAGTTAGGTCACAAAAATCTCTTTTTTTAATATTACGCTGAATCGTTTTAGCTAAGCTAAATAGCTAATACTAGTTAGCCAAAACAAGCAAAGGAATCGAGTATGCTGCAAATTCATACTGATAACATCACGTTAAGTGAATCAGCTGCTGATAAAACAGCCGCAATTCGTTTGGTTGCCAGCAAGTTAGTTCAAGCAGGTTTTGTCAAAGATGGTTACACCGATGGCATGTTAGCGCGTGAACAACAATCTAGCACTTTTTTAGGTAATGGTATCGCTATCCCACACGGTACAACAGATACCCGCGATCAAGTTGAAAAAACTGGCTTGCAGCTCGTTCAATTCCCACAAGGCGTTGATTGGGGAGATGGCAACACAGTTTATCTAGCCATTGGGATCGCGGCGCAATCAGATGAACATTTGACGATCTTACGTCAGCTGACCCACGTTCTCGATCAGGATGATCTCGACCAACGTCTGCAAAACGTGACAGATGCTCAAACCATCGTTGATTTGTTAAGCGGTCAAGCTGAATTTAAGTTTGATATCGATAGTATTGTACTCGATTTTCCTGTCTCAAACATGGCGCAGTTGCAAGCCGTCGCCGCCGGTCAGCTCAAACAAACGGGCGTCATTGGTGATAATGGGATTGGCGCACTGATGGGCGCTCCGGTCACTTACTTGGCTGATGGCGTTTGGCTCAATGCCTCGAATCAAGATGTTCAAGCAAGCGGACTGACACTAGTACGCGCACAAAACGCTTTTGAACACGCTGGCCATTCCGCTGCACTACTGATAAGTATCGCCACTAAAGATGGGCAAGCAAAAACCGTATTAGAAAAATTGACCGAGTTACTTGCCACGAATCAGTTAAGCCAACTGACGCAGGCAACTGACGCCGCTGCCATTCTCGCACAGCTTCGCGATGCACCGACCAAACCCGCAGCCAGCACGCAAAGCGGTGATCTGCCTGAAGGGACTCTGCAAGAAATCTTTAAGCTGAAAAACCCGCATGGCCTACATGCTCGCCCAGGTGCAGTACTGGTGAAAGCGATTAAAGAATATGACGTTAAAATCAGCGTTGAAAACATCACTGAAGGGACTGGACCGGTCAATGGTCGCAGCTTAATGAAAGTGATTGGCTTAGGTGCTCGCCACAACCATGAATTGCGTTTTACAGCTGAGGGTGAAAACGCTCGTCAAGCACTCGATCATATCAAAGAAGCGATCGATGCGGGGTTAGGGGAAGAGGTATGAGAATTGTCTCAATTACCCTGAATCCGGCGTTAGATCTGACCGGCCAGCTCAATGAACTAGTCGTCGACAGCGTCAACTTGGTTGATCAAGCTGATTTAACCCCAGGTGGTAAAGGCATTAATGTTGCCCGTGTGCTTGCAGATATGGGCACTAAATCAACTGTCAGTGGTTGGTTAGGTAGCGAAAACCAAGACCCATTTGTACATCTGTTTAGTGCCATCGACGCGAAGGATGAATTTTTGCGTCAAGAGGGAACAACTCGAACTAATGTTAAGTTAGCTGAGGTCAATGGCCGCGTCACTGACATCAATTTTCCGGGGATGGCCATTGATCATCAAGCCGTGCAACGGATGGAAAAAAAACTAGTTGAGCTCGCCCAAGATCACGAGTGGTTTGTATTGGCAGGTAGTTTGCCACGGGGCGTAAGTCCAACACTTTATCAACGCTGGATTGAACTACTCAACCAGCACGGCGCAAAGGTGATCTTTGACAGCAGTGGTGATGCATTTAGCTATGGCTTGGAAGCATCGCCTTATCTAGTCAAACCCAATGATCATGAATTAGCACAATGGGTCGGCCACGATTTGCCAGATGAATCGGCAATTGTTGCAGCAGCTCGCCAACTCATCACCAAAGGCATTACTCATGTGTTGGTCTCGCGCGGCAGTAAAGGTGTCATTTGGGTCAGTGCCGAGCAAGTTGTGAAGGCTCAGCCTCCAAAAATGAATGTTGTAAGCACTGTTGGCGCAGGCGACTCGATGGTCGCGGCGATGGCTCACGCGCTTACCCAAGGTTGGGATGTGACTAAAAGTGTCACCTATGCAACCGCTGTATCAGCGCTAGCTGTCACTCAAGTGAGTGTTGGCATTAGCGATCAAAGTAAACTCGAATCCCTGATTCAACAGGTGCAAGTTTGTGAATTGCCCAATACGTGAGGACTGAAAGGATGAAGATTGCCATTATTACTGCCTGTCCAGCGGGTGTAGCCACCAGTTTTATGGCGGCTAAACGCTTGGAAGAAAAGGCAAAAAAACAAGGTGTTGAAGCATTAGTCGAATGCCATTCAAATGTTGCACCCGTTGAACCTTTAACAACAGAGCAGCTAAGAAGCTGTGATAAAGTTATTTTAGCGGTGCCTGCTCAACATCGTGTTGATTTAAGCCGTTTAAATACACTGAATGTTGTTGAAACGACGATTGATGCGATTTTAGCCGACCCTGATGCGATTTTAGCTGCTGAAGGGAAAACTTATCAAGCGCCCACTCAAGTCGCACCTGTGGCTACTAGTGATGCGTTAAATGTGGTTGCTGTGACAGCTTGTCCAACAGGTGTTGCCCATACCTTTATGGCAGCGGAAGCGTTAGAGCAAGGTGCACAGCGTCGTGGCTGGAAAATTAAAGTTGAAACGCGGGGTAGTGTCGGCGCGAAAAATCAACTGACTGAGGCTGAAATTGCCGCTGCTGATTTGGTCATTTTGGCGACTGATATCGAAGTCGATCGCGCCCCATTTGCGGGTAAAAAAGTGTACCATTGCTCAACTGGTTCAGCGCTGAAGAAAACCCAACAAGTTTTAAACGATGCGCCTGTGCAAGCCGTTGTACAAGCAGGTCAAGCGAATGAATCAGGTGGCAGCGGAGGTACATCAGGCGAGAAAAAAGGGGTTTATAAACACCTATTAACCGGTGTGTCGTTCATGCTGCCAATGGTCGTTGCTGGTGGTTTGCTGATCGCTTTGTCATTCGTCTTTGGTATCCATGCTTTCGAGCAAAAAGGTACACTAGCGGCTAACCTCATGCTCATCGGTGGCGGGACCGCCTTTAAACTGATGATCCCTGTGTTGGCCGGCTACATCGCTTACTCCATTGCTGACCGCCCAGGGCTTGCACCCGGGATGATTGGCGGGATGTTAGCCAGTACCATTGGCGCTGGTTTCATCGGCGGGATTGTCGCAGGTTTCCTCGCGGGTTACTCTGCACTGTTCTTTGCCAGAAACATTAAGCTGCCACAAAGTATTGAAGCACTCAAACCTATCCTGATTATCCCACTGCTAGCCAGTGCAGTGACCGGTTTGGTGATGATCTATGTGTTAGGTAAGCCAGTCGCCGCCATCATGGAGGGAATGACTCACTTCCTGCAAACCATGGGGTCTACAAACGCTATCCTAATGGGCATTATTCTTGGTCTAATGATGTGCTTTGACTTAGGCGGTCCAATCAACAAAGCCGCTTATACCTTTGGTGTAGGGTTGCTAGCCTCTCAAGCTGGTAGCGATGCCTCAGCAACGATGCCAATGGCAGCGATTATGGCTGCTGGGATGGTTCCACCATTAGGGATGGGGATTGCAACTTTCATTGCACGCCGTAAATTCAGCAAAGCTGAAACTGAAGCTGGTAAAGCGGCATTCGTGCTGGGTCTATGCTTTATTTCTGAAGGGGCAATTCCATTTGCCGCTCGTGACCCAATGCGAGTGATTCCAGCCAACATGATTGGTGGGGCAATCACGGGTGCATTGTCTATGTTCTTTAACTGTCAACTGCATGCACCACATGGCGGGATCTTCGTCTTGGCAATTCCAAATGCAGTTAACCATGTTCTGTTGTATTTAGCATCTATTGTGATTGGTGCACTGGCAACTGCGTTCATTTATTCGGTGATTCGTCGCCCAGAAATGGGTGAAGTGCCCGCTGGAGCGTCTGCTTCAATTATCTAATCTTAATGAATTAATACAAAACCGAGCCTTTTTATGGCTCGGTTTTTTTATGTTTGAACCCTCGCTTGTATCTATTTTCATCTATCTTGCACTCCCGTTTAATTATCGATATTCTGTCATGTTCTAACGCCGCCGCTCTACTTTACTGTTCACTGGGAATTTATGCCACAACACCACCGTTTTGCTTTCCTCATGGCGCTTATTGTCGCTTGTGGACCATTTGCTCTGGATGCTTATCTACCAGGGATCCCTTATATGGCGCATGATCTAGGGGTTTCAACCGCCCAAATCGCCACGACTGTCAGTATTTTTGTATTGGGGCTTGCTTTCGGGCAATTGGTGGGAGGCCCGATGTCCGATCATTATGGCCGCAAGTTCATGATTATGTTAGGGCTATTACTATTTTTAGGCACCAGTGCCATTATCTCTCAAACCAATAGTTTGGTTGTCGTTGAGATCAGTCGATTTATCCAAGCTATCGGCGGCGGCTTTGCATTTGTCTGTATTCCGGCATTGATTCGGGATCGTGCCAGTGGCACTGAAGCCGCTAAATTATTTTCGCTGATTGGCTTAATTATGGTGGCCGCTCCCGCCATCGCACCCAGCCTTGGCGCACTGTTTATCGCCATCGGTAGTTGGCACACCATCTTTTATTTTTTAGTCATCTATCCGGCGATAGTCAGTATTCTGGTATGGCGCTTTGTCCCGTTTGATAAGCCACAGCAACGCCCTAGTGAGTCGACTTTCAAACGATATCAACAAGTACTTAAGGTGCCGGGAGCACATCGTTATCTCATCGCTCAGGCATTAATCTACAGTATTCTGATCATTTTTGTCGCCAATGGCTCATTTATCTATCAGCAATATTTTGGCGTGAGTAATCACACCTTTGCCATCTTATTTGCGGCCAATATTGTCATGCTGACGATCGCTAACCGCGTAAACAGCCGCAGACTGAACCATTTTCACCCTAAAACGCTACTCAGTCAAAGCGCTGTGGTGCAATTGTTTGCCGTTGCAATGCTTAGTATTGCACTCTATTTTGGCGCATCATTGTATGCGGTTGTACCGTGTATTGTCTTAGTGATTGGGATGCACGGTGGCATTCTGCCCAACTCAAATGCCGTTTACATGAGTTACTTTCATCACAACACCGGCTCTGCCTCAGCTCTGATGGGCGCATCAAACTTTATTTGTGGCGCTTTTTTTAGTGCCTTATCAACATGGCTTAACAATGGTACGCTGTGGCCGGTTGCATTATTGATGCTTGCCCTATCGGTTACAGCTAATTTATTACTGCTCGGGGATAAAGAGCCGCAACAACATCCTCATCGCAGTTAACTGTGCCACAGTATCGGCGCTGCGCGCAAGCCAGCGCTAATCGCATAAAAGGATCATCTCGCAGCGCAAATAAATTAATTCCACTATAATTTATAAGGTTATAGGTCAGGAGAGCTTTGCCATGGTCACAATGATGCAGCCACTTGCTTCGATGTTGAACCAATCACTGCGCCAATATCGTGGTCAAGTGAATATTCTGGAGTGGGATGCGCAGCAATTAATGGGACATTACACCGACCCTATCCAGGTACTTGACGAACTCGCTCATCATCTCAAGCTTGATAGCTGCACATTGCAACGGCTTTTTGGCAAATCGCTGTTTTATTTTATTGTCGAAAATGGGGATCGCTTGCTGGATAGTGTGCACAGCAGTTTTGAATTGTTCCGCCATCCAGGGACTGTCCTGCACTTGGAAATAGCCGAGTTATATCACGACCACACACCGCCACGTTTTACTATACTCCAGTGGCAACCCAATAAGATGATCTTAGAATATCAGTCGTCTCTGCCCTTTGCCCATGTTTGCCACGGCTTTCTAACTGCCAGCAGCGAATATTTCGCCGAATCGATTGTCATCCATCAACAGTTGATCAATGGGGCGCTCAATCATGCTCACTTCACTTTAACGAAGATTAAAGAATAAAGTCTATCGTAGTGTCCTTAGGCCATTCGGACTGACCTATTCTCAGTACTTGGTGATATTGGTGTTATGGGAGTAAGACGAGCAAACCGTCTCCCAGCTTGGAAAGCGATTGTTTTTAGATCCTGCGACCTTAACACCCCGACTAAAACGGATGGCAGATAATGGCTGGCCAACACGATGAACGACAGGTATAAAGTCACGCTCACAGCAGAAGGTGAACCACTGCGTCACCAAGCGGCTCATATTCCAGATAAAATCGCCTGCACAGACCAGTGCAGCGACACTCAAATTGAGATGCTTCGCCACCAGCTAGTTGAACGGCGCAGCATTTTACACAAAGCGAATCTATCGCTTTAACCGCTATCAAGCTAAGACGAGTTGATACACTTTTACGAGGAAGTTATTATGTCTATTGAAAAAGCACTCTATCAAGCGCAAGCAACCGTAACAGGCGGCCGTGATGGTCATGCAGTTTCTTCAGATGGTGTGATAGATGTCAAACTGACAACACCTAAAGCGCTCGGTGGCAATGGTGCAGCAGGGAGTAACCCTGAACAGCTATTCGCTGCAGGCTATTCTGCATGCTTTTTGGGAGCTATGAAGTTGGTCGCACATCGTGATAAATTAAGCATCCCAGCTGAATCTAAAATTACCGGTATTGTTGGCATTGGCCCATTAGGTGAAGGCTTTGGTATTGAAGTAGAACTGCGTATTGAGCTACCCGGCCTTGCAGCGACGGCAGCCCAAGATTTAGTTGATCGCGCTCACCAGGTTTGCCCCTATTCCAATGCAACACGCGGTAATGTCGATGTAACGCTGACCATCGTCGAGTAAATTTGTAACGCAAAAAGCCGACTGCTAGGCCGGTTTTTTGCGCTCGCAAGTCGCACTTTCACCCTTCACCAGCAATGCCTGCAGCTTGGTCAACCCCATCTCTTTGAGTAATGCCACATTGCGCTCTGGAATCGCGTTCGTATCTCCATAGTGTTCAATGGCTTGTTCTAAACTAGCTTCTCGCAGAAGATGCAGCATCGGATAGGGAGAGCGATTGGTATAATTGGTCACATCATCCACATTGCATCCAGCAAAACAATAATCGGGGTGAAATGTAGCCAGTTGATAGACGCCTTCATAACCTTGTTCACTGAGCAATTGCTCAGCTAATTCAACAAAGTCTAGATAGTCGCCAAAATCATCCAACATCTTAGGTAACACCAGCAGCGAGGTTTCAATCTGCGCATGCTCATCAAGCCATTGACACTCGCGAATTAGGTTTGCCAATCCATCAGCCACTTGAGTGTGCGGCCAAACCATGAGCCGAACTCGACCAAGATCGATTTCGCGCTTGGCAAAAGGGCACAGATTCAGTGCGACGATCAAGGCGTTAACCCAGTGCCAAGTTTTTTCAGCGATGGATTCATCACTCTTGCTAAAGGACTCAGTGGTCTTGTTCATGGCAGATTAATCTCAAATTTAGGATAAAGTGATGTAGTCGCGCTGCAACCATTAGCATCTTATGCCGGATAGCCGATCAATAATAGCGCTAACAATATTGGACAAAGAAAATGAACGAATAAAGAAATAAAACTAGGAAGATAAAACAGAGAAAGTGGTCGGTGAAGAGGGATTCGAACCCCCGACCCTCTGGTCCCAAACCAGATGCGCTACCAAACTGCGCTATTCACCGACAATAGATAAGCGTTACCCTTGTGAAGAGAAGATACTTAATCTTCACAACAACACGCTATATAAAACTAAGCGTTGCACTACCTACGAATCAAAAACAAGGTAAGCAATGTAAAAATGGTCGGTGAAGAGGGATTCGAACCCCCGACCCTCTGGTCCCAAACCAGATGCGCTACCAAACTGCGCTATTCACCGACGTTGTAACTTATTTTACTCATTGCTCAAGCTAAAATGGCTCAAGAAATGGTGCGAAGAGGGGGACTTGAACCCCCACAGCCGTAAGGCCACTAGCACCTGAAGCTAGCGTGTCTACCAATTCCACCACCTTCGCAGATGGGGTGAGTGATGGGATTTGAACCCACGACAACCGGAATCACAATCCGGGGCTCTACCAACTGAGCTACACCCACCATAGTCTATTTTTTACTACCAAAGTAGCTTGCGTTGCCTGGTGCACCCGAGAGGATTCGAACCTCCGACCTTTGGCTCCGGAGGCCAACGCTCTATCCAGCTGAGCTACGGGTGCTCAATGCTGGCGGAGGCGTATGTTATGCACTTGAGGGGGCTGTGTCTAGACCTTTTTTTAAAAAAATGTCTAATCGAACAAATTTTATTCTATTTGTTCGTTTTTACCCGCCATCTTGCTCATAAATACCCTCACGCCCTTTCATCAGTTGAGTTAAGGCAAATTCCGCCCACGGATATCAGTTAACAGTTGATACCACTGTTCACGACTCAGTTCAATCTCAACGGCTTTTGCGCAGTCGCGAATGCGCTGTTCATTGGTGGTGCCGATTACCGGTTGGATCCCTGCCGGATGGCGCATCAACCATGCCAGTAAAATAGTTTCAATTGCACAATCAAATTGCTGGCTGTACTCAGTCAGTCGCTCTTGGGCGGCGGCAATGGTCGGATTATTGGGCGCTTGTGCAAATATTCCCTTCGCCAACGGACTCCAAGCTTGTATCTGCAGATTTTGCCGCTGACAGTATTCCAGCGTTCCTTCACTAAAATGGGCGTGCCTACCTTGATCATCATTGACAGTGACCCCTGTTTCAATAAAGTCACGATGAGCTAAATTCAGCTCAATCTGGTTGGTAACCAGCGGCTCATCAAGGTATTGCTGCAAAAAGCGGATCTGCTGATGATTCATATTAGATACGCCAAAATAGCGTACTTTACCGGCCGATAACAAGGCATCAAACGCGCGCGCGACTTCTTCAGGTTCCATTAAAGGATCAGGACGGTGCAGTAATAAGATATCGAGATAATCACAACCAAGGCGCTGTAACGATCTATCGACACTATCAATAATATGCTGATAGCTAAAATCGTAGCGATTAGGGCCATGATCATCGGCAAAACGAATCCCGCATTTCGATTGAATGTAGATTTGTTCACGCAACTGCGGGCGGCTTTTTAGCACCTCACCAAATATCAGCTCCGCTTTGCCGTTGCGATAAATATCGGCATGATCAAAAAAATTAATTCCTTCCTCAAGCGCAACTTCGATACAACGTTGCGCTTGAATGCGATCGGCCTCACCATAACTTGCTGCATGCCACTCACCACCAAGACCCATACAACCTAGGGCAATCCGACTTACATCGGCTAAAGTGGTCGTCAATGGAAGGGTTGTCATACACATCTCCTTGATAAAACGGGATCTCATCATAACAGAGCTGTTTTTTTCAAAAAGTAACCTTGGTCATAACTTTACGTGCCGATACCTAATGCGCGGTTAAGTCGGCACCGAATCGCGATCGTGTTTCTGTCGGTACTGCCCCCATTGGTTAAGTGCCACTGCCAGCAAAATCAGTGACAGCGCCCAAAGCGTACTTTGCGGTGGCCGCTCGGCTAACAGCCAACCGCCCAGTAAAAAACCAATGACCGGCACTAAATAATTACTCATCGATGCGAATGTTGGACCACTTAAGGCAATGAGTGCCATAAACACGAAGTAACCTAAGCCCGTCGATAACACCCCAAGCATCAATAGCGAGTTCAATGCGGGCAAACTCACAGTAGGTATCTCAGGGGACGCTATCAGGGCCACCACCAATAACTGCAGGGCGGATGCCGACAAGATATTGCGCGCAACAAGCAACGGCGACTCGCGTGTTAAGCGTTTGACCAGCAACATCCCCATAGCATAACAACCAGCACTAGCTAAAATCGCCAGCAACGGCCAAATAGGCAGACCTGTAGAAATACCCATTAACTGCGGCGCAAACAGCACCCAGATCCCTGCAAATCCTATCAGCACACTGATAAAAGCCACCAGCGTTAAAGACTCACCGATCACAAGTGGCGCAAATAACAGTGTGAGTAAGGGGATCATTCCCATAATCACCGCCGAGATTGAGCTGTCGACCTGCTGCTGCGCCCAGGCTAGCAGCAAAAAAGGAACTGCCGCATCAACTAAAGCAATCAGTGCATAGATAGGCCAATCACGAACATTGCCCCGCAGCCTGAGTAGTTTGCACAATAACCATAACGTTGCGGCACCTGTGAGCGCTCGCCCAGCAGCGACCCAAACATCAGGAATAGTCGCGACCGCTTGGCGCATAAAGACAAATTGCGCCCCCCACAAAAGACCAATCGCCACCAAATACAGATACTTCTTCATAAATACCTCCAAAACTTAGAAGCGCAGTCTACAGAGGTTGGTATAATCAATAAAATGAATCATATTCATCCTTGTATAAATGAGGTTTATAGATGGACCTGCAGCGAATCGACTTTAATCTGCTCAAGGTATTCCGATTACTAATGCAAGAGCGTCAAGTTAGTGCGGCGGCTCGCCGTTTACACCTCTCACAACCGGCAGTTAGCCACTCATTGAAACGCTTACGGGAACTCTTTGAAGATCCACTGTTTATCGCGTATGGACGGCAGATGCAACCGACCCCTGTCGCCAAACAACTGGCCCTTACCATTGAACAGGTGTGGCAAACATTAGAGCTTGGATTTGCAGGCTTAGAACCATTTGATCCCTGTCGCAGTGAGCGGATCTTTAAGCTTGCGGTAAGCGCTTCAATTGAGCACGCCATGATAGAACCTATCTATGAGCGGCTACGCCAAGCAGGTTCGGGATTAACCTTGCAGGTTAGTGAATTAACCCAAAAAGACTACCTACAGCCGCTCGCTGAGCGTGAATTTGATGTCGTCGTCGGCTTTGCTGATAGCCATCATTTGCACCCACAGCTCACCAGTGAATTTTGGTTTAGTGACCCCCTCTATTGCTTGAGCGCTCAAAATCGCGCATTCAACCAACAGCCCATCAGTATCACTCAATTAACTGCTCGAGCGCATATCTATACATCTAGTTGGGGACATAGTCAGACAGTGGTTGACCAGTGGCTCGGTGAACACCAGTGCCAGCGTCAAATCGCCTTGCGGGTTCCCTCATTTATGGCTGTACCACCGCTTCTGATCAAGCATCCTTTGTATGCCGTCGTCCCGCACAGCGTCTGTGATTTTTTACTGCGTGATACCGCGCTTATCGCCCAGCCTCTACCTAGCTCTCTAACCATACGTTATTGCCTGGCTTGGCACCCGCTCTATCAGCGCGAGCCCGCGCTTAACTGGTTACTAAACAGTTTACGAGCGCTAACGCCTGCTGTTGATAAAGATGCAGACTGAGAATTGCTGCGACTGGATTCACCATGGTTGTATTGTGTATGATTAAGCGGGCTCAACCCAATTGCCGCGGCAAAGATAATAGGCATCACGTTAGCATCCAAATATCTTTGGCAAGCGCTGCAATAAATTGATGAAAGGCTATACAGACGGTCGAACTTTTGGCACTCGATTAATCATAATCAGGCAAAAAACCAACAAGCTAAAAAACAACCAAACAGCAACCAAGGGAATAATCGCAAAACGATAATAACGCTGGTTGGGCAATACGGCGGGATCGATCAATGAAAGTATCGGTGACATCTGCACATTTTGCAAAAGCAGCGTACTTAACGATTGTTGCTGGTGACTCAATAACAGCTGCTTCATCGTCAGATTAGATGTGCTGACAAGCATCTGCTGATAGTTGGATAGTTCATCTTGGGTCTGCTGACGAGTACGCTCAAGCATATAAACGTTAGCGTAATTCACCAACGTATTGAGCATGTTGCGCCCCTGCACCTTATCTGGCCAAATGAGCGTCATTTGAAGTATCCTTTGGCGGGGAAGAAGCTTGAAGTGAAACGCTGTTTTCAGTCGTTTGACCGCTAAATAATCACTCGGTTCACGAGCGGTCAAACCTGACGGCGTGCTTTTGCCATAAAAGTATTGCAACAATTGGCCAAACCAACCGAGCTTGGGGCGAATCCAGCGTTGATGTTGTTTATCCCAGCGCCGAGCAAAAATGATCGGTTTGAGTTGATGCTGTGCAATGAACGATTTAAGAAAAACATGTGAGTTTAATGTCGCAATAATCAAACTGCGATTGAATCGTTGATTTCTCCAGTGTTGACGAAAGCTTAAGATCGCAGCACGGCGAACAAGCGGAGACAGCCCACGGAACATTCCCGCTTGAGCCTGAATATTGGGGTCCTGAACTAATACAGCGCTTGCTTGCAGTTGATAACGGGCAGGGGTATTGATCAAATAAAACACCCCCGCTAAAAAGAACAAAGGGAGCCCCAACAATAACACGTACTCTTTCCATGAGAGTTTGAATCCAAGTGTGACTCGCACCGTTTACCATACCTCTTGCGCAGTATTTACATCTATTGACATAACGAAGAGTATGTATGCTAGCGATTATTTGATCAATATGGCAATGCAGCTTTGCGAATGCTCAGCGAGCAACGTCTACAGACGCATCAGTAATGCGTGTTATTTTTGACTCGATTGCGCAATAAATTCCCATAGTCCGCCATGACACCAATCTTATAACTGGTTTGTCGTGAACAACGATAGCATCACCGTCAGGCAAAATGGTAATCGTCATAGGAGTGCCGTTTATGTTTATAAGTAGTCACGTATTCGATAATAAGCCATTGCTAAGACTAAGGCTGGCGTGCGCAACAACCTCCCGCCGGGGAAAGCACGGTGTGGGATCCGCGTAAACAAGTCAAAGCGCTCAGCAGTCGTTGCTATCGCTTCAGCCATCAGTTCACCAGCGATGCCACAGGCGGCGATACCATGGCCAGAGAAGCCTTGCGCGTAGTAAATATTGTTGGCCAAACGACCAAAATGCGGGGCACGGTTCATCGTAATTCCTACATATCCACCCCATGCGTAGTCAATATTCACGGCGCGAAGCTGTGGGAACACATGGATCATCTGGGCGCGCATGATGGCTTTGAGATCGCGCGGTTCAGCCCCAGAGTAACTGACCCGGCCGCCGAACAACAACCGGTGGTCAGCCGAGCAACGATAGTAATCCAGCACAAAGTTAATATCGCAGGCCGCCATGCCTTTCATCAGCGACCAACATTTCGCCTCGCCCAGCGGTTCGGTAGCTGCAATATAAGTGCCCACTGGCATCACGCGGCTCTCTAAGTAAGGTGACAGTCCTTCTAAATACGCATTACACGCCAAGATCACATGCTTGGCTTGCACTTGCCCAGCAACAGTCTTCAGAGTAACTGACTCACCTTGAATAATTTGGGTAACGCGACTGCCTTGATAAATGTCTACTCCCGCCGATTTAGCCGCTGCAACAAGGCCTAAGGTATAATTAAGGGGATGGAGATGACCACTGTTGGCATCATAAAGGCCACTCGTATAAAGCGGGCTGTCGATTTGCTCTCGCACTTGATCGTTATCCCACAACGTCAAGCTGTTGTACCCATAATTATCTTGAAGTTGGTGGTACCATGTTTGTAGCGCGTGGTCATGGCGGGCTTTCATGCCAAGATGCGCCATACCATCACACCAATCACAATCAATTTGGTAATCTTTGATCCGTTGTTTGGTGTGAGCCAGCCCTTCCAAGGCGATGGACCAAAAATGCCGAGCACTCTCTTGACCGACCAAATTTTCTAGGTAGCTTTGCTCACAAGCCCAGCCAAAAATGGCTTGCCCCCCGCTTCGCCCAGATGCGCCAAACCCAACTTGTTCGGCTTCAAGAAGCGCGACTTTATAACCTTGTTCAGCTAATTTCAGTGCACTGACCACGCCAGTAATCCCACTGCCAATGACACACACATCGGCCTGAATGCTCTCGGATAATGAGGGGAACACAAACGCCTGATTGGCGCTCGCCGCATAGTAAGAATCGGGGTAAGGCTTCGCTGTCATGACATCATCCTTTTATCATATCGCTTACGGGAACCACTGACATTTAAGTGAAGTGGTGATACTTCACTCTGGCAGTAGTGCTTTTCTAACCATTTTATCGCTTAGCCAACTTGGCAAACGCTTGACCTAAGACAGGTCATGTCACTTGCCTTTCGACATACAGCGCAAAGGCCTATTCTGTCATTCGTTAATATATCAATATCAGCCGGCTTGGTGATACATTGCCACAACGGATTACGCCACCAATCGCGAGCTACTTCCTTATCATCTAACGGCTTAGTCAACGTCTAAGCGAGCATGAATATCGGCCAGCACACACCTTCGTTGAACATTTTAGAAGACACTAAGCTGTTCGGTACGTTTATCGCAACTCGCGGCGTTTCAATCATGCAAAATCAAATCAACGCTCTGTCATTACGGTTGCGCATTAAAATGAGCCACCGACCTAGTGAGTAGGTTCGATGAATTCACAATATTAACTGGCTTTAGTTGGCTCATCGAGGCCCTCGAAGCTGCATTTTTATGTGTTTAAAAATCCATCACAGTGTTTAATATATTGCAAATATTTCGGTGCTGTTAGACATTTCATTTCATCATAAAAAAAACCCACAAGAATGTTTGACATGTATTAATTAACGTGTCAAATATATTCCAGAATGGGTATATTTTAAACAAATACTGATTAGTTTACTAAACAAATAGCGGTGTCATTTAGGGAACGTATGGACCATATTAAACAGTGGATTACTGACCACAAAATTACCGAAGTCGAATGCTTAATTCCTGATATGACCGGTAATGCACGTGGCAAAATCATTCCAGCAAGTAAATATTTACGGGAACAAGGTTTGCGTCTGCCAGAATCGATCTTTTTTCAAACGGTCACGGGCGAATGCCCAGATGATGACAGTATGGTGGATCCCACCGAACGGGATATGCAACTGGAACCTGATCCAGAAACGATTCGTTTTGTCCCATGGACCAAAGAGCCAACCGCCCAAGTGATCCATGACTGCTACAATCACCACAACCAACTGGTTGATATTGCCCCGCGCTCGGTATTGCGTCGCGTGTTAGCTCTTTACGAAAAAGAAGGCTGGTTTCCTCTGGTTGCCCCAGAGGTTGAATTTTTTTTGGTTAAGAAAAATATCGACTGGGATTATCCATTAGAACCCCCTATCGGTCGTAATGGACGCCCTGAGACTGCCCGTCAGTCATTTAGCATCGATGCGGTGAATGAATTCGACCCTATCTTTGAAGATATGTATGACTACTGCGATGCCCAAGAGCTTGATGTCGACACCCTCATTCATGAATCAGGGGCCGCGCAGATGGAAGTTAATTTCCTACATGGCGATCCGCTGTCACGCGCCGACCAAGTTTTTTTGTTTAAACGCACGATGCGCGAAACGGCACAGCGCCATGATGTCTATGCAACATTTATGGCTAAACCGATGGAAGCGGAACCCGGTAGCGCGATGCATATTCATCAAAGCATCACCGACAGCGAAGGACGTAATCTATTTGGCTTAGCGAATGGCGATAATAGCCCACTATTTTTGAACTACATTGCAGGAATGCAGCAATACACGCCTGCCGGACTCGCCTTTTTTGCCCCCAATGTAAACTCCTATCGTCGGCTGATGTTCGGTGATTCAGCGCCGACTAATGTTCAATGGGGCGTTGATAATCGAACTGTCGGACTGCGAGTCCCCTTCTCGGGCCCAAGTGCTCGGCGAGTCGAAAATCGTTATGCAGGCTCAGATGCCAACCCTTATTTGGCCATGGCTGTCTCACTAGCCTGTGGTTATATGGGTATGAAAAAGTCACTGCAACCGACACCGATCACCACCGGTGATGCCACTCAATCGCCTTACTCACTACCGCGAACTGTTGAAGACTCATTGCAATTATTAGAGCGTAGCGATGATATGCGCGATATTTTGGGCGACCGCTTTGTCTCTGCTTATGTGGCATTAAAACGTAAAGAATATAAAACTTTTTTCCAAGTCATCAGTTCCTGGGAACGGGAATTTTTATTACTGAATGTTTAAATCGTAGGGAGCGACCTGATGAGCCTGAGTCAACAACAAGACCGTCAACACTGTTTCCATCCATTTAGTAACTACCATCAGCTGAATCGTGATGGTGCAAGGGTTATTGTAAAGGGTGAAGGCATCTATGTGTATGATGAGCAAGGGAACAAAATTCTCGATGCCATGGCCGGACTTTGGTGCGTCAACTTAGGTTATAGCGCCAAACCGCTGATCGAAGCGGCACAAAAACAGTTCAACACCCTACCGTATTACAATTTGTTTTTTCAAACCACACATTCTCCAGCGGCCAAGCTCGCAGCCAAACTGGCCGAGATCACGCCCGCAAAGCTCAATCATGTTTTTTTTACTGGGTCAGGTTCTGAGTGTAATGACACAGTATTGCGTACCGTGCGCCATTATTGGGCGTGTTTGGGTCAACCCCAAAAACAGATTGTCATCAGTCGTGACAATGCCTACCACGGCAGTACGATGGCCGGAGCCAGTCTTGGCGGCATGAAGCCGATGCATGCCCAAGGCGGTTTACCGATTCCAGGCATCGTTCATATCCCCCAACCCTATCATTTTGGCGAGGGGCAAGGGGTTGACGTAGAAATGTTTGGCCAACAACGAGCACAACTGCTTGAGCAAAAAATTCTCGAACTGGGGGTTGAAAACGTTGCTGCCTTCATTGCCGAACCCATCCAAGGTGCTGGCGGCGTGATTATTCCCCCTGATAGTTATTGGCCTGAAATTCAGAGGATCTGTGATCACTATGGCATCTTGCTTATCGTCGATGAAGTGATTTGTGGCTTTGGCCGAACAGGCGAGTGGTTTGCCAGCCAAACCTATGCTATCACGCCTGATTTGATGTGTTTAGCTAAAGGGATTACGTCCGGCTATTTGCCGTTGGGTGCGGTGATGGTCAGTGATCGCATTGCCCAAGTCCTGCAAGAGCATGATGATGAATTTACCCATGGATTTACCTACTCAGGGCATCCTGTCGCTTGCGCAGTGGCCTTAGCCACGATCGAAGAGATGGAAAAAAATCACTTAGTCGAAAAAGTACGCAACGACATTGCCCCTTATCTAGCCCAAAAGTGGTTGGCTCTGGCTGAACATCCACTGGTGGGTGAGGCGCGCATCAAAGGGATGATGGCCGCCATTGAGTTAGTCGAAAATAAAGCGACATTAAAACGCTATAATAAAACTAAGGCAGCTGGCACGTTGTGCCGCAACATTTGCGTGAGCAATGGCCTAATTATGCGTGCGGTCGGTGATACGATGATCATCGCGCCGCCGCTGATTATTAGCAAAGCAGAAGTGGATGAACTCATACAACTGGCCTGGCAGTGCTTGGATCAAACCTATGCACAACTTACCTCCCGGACCAACATATAATATTAATTGATGAATAGGGAAAATAAAATGCAGCGTTCTGCGATGCTCACAACAGTTTGTGCGGCGGCCATATTGAGCACACTATCAGGGATGGCGCATGCCGCTTCGCCAGTACTCCATATATTTAACTGGTCTGATTATATTGCAACCGACACCATTCCCAACTTCGAGAAACAGACGGGGATCAAAGTTGCCTATGATGTGTTTGATTCTAATGAGGTACTAGAGGCTAAAGTACTTGCCGGACATACCGGCTATGATTTGGTGGTCCCTAGTAATGATTTTTTGGGCAAACAGATCATAGCAGGCGCTTTTTTAAAGCTTGATAAAAGCAAACTCACTCACTATAAAAACCTTGATCCAAAGCTGTTAAAATTAATCTCTGATTCAGCCGACCCGGGCAACCAGTACAGCGTTCCTTATCTATGGGGAACCACAGGAATCGGCTATAACGTGGATAAAATCAAACAGATTTTAGGTCCCGATGCACCAGTGGATAGTTGGGATCTCGTGTTTCAGCCAAAATACATGAAAAAACTACAACAGTGCGGCGTCTCTTTTCTCAACGCCCCAACAGAAATCCTCTCAACAGCACTCAATTATATGGGCAAAAACCCCAATTCGACCACGCCCAGTGATTACACCGATGTGGCACTTCCTTTACTGAAAAAAATTCGGCCCTACATTAGCGATATCAATTCATCACAATATATCAATGACTTGGCAAATGGCGATGTGTGTGTGGTCATCGGCTGGTCAGGTGATGTGATGATGGCAGCCAATCGGGCGGAGCAGGCTAAGAATGGCATCCATATTCGATATTCAATCCCCAAACAGGGCGCTCTGGTTTGGTTTGATATGATGGCGATCCCTAAAGATGCGCCGAACCCCGATGCGGCATTGAAGTTTATCAATTATATTTTAGAACCCAAGGTGGCCGCAGCCATTACCAACTATGTATCATACGCCAATCCTAATCCCGCCTCGAATGCAGCGGTCGATAAAGCCATTCTCAACAATCCAGGCATCTACCCCTCTACGATAACTCGAGAAAAACTGTTTAGTGCGAAGCTACTACCGATGAAAATTGATCGCCTTCGTACCCGCGTTTGGACGCAATTTTTACAAAACTAAGTCATGATTCAGGCCTGCTTTTGCAGGCCTATACCAAGTAGGAGTAGCGACGTATCCATCGTGAGGCGATGTCGTAAGTGCACCGAACAATCGCTAGGACGCTCCCCATTTCGATGGGGTATTTTACCCTAGCATTCGCATTAACGCGTCAACCGCTATACTTTCTAGATACGGAAAGGTAAGTCGCGTTTGGTGCTAAATTTGATTCGCAGCGCAATTGAAATTGCAGATGATACGCCATGTAGGTGAAGAGAACGGGCATGCCCCCTCATCTAACAACGCTGCCATAAACGTGAATAGGCGTTGATCTCGCTTGCAGAGCACGCGCTGAAAATGAGTCATCACAGGCGATGGCTAATAAACTTGCTAAAGCAGTGGCTCGGCTAAAAAAGAGACGATGACATGATTGAATTCAAGTCGTTGAGGCTGTATAAAGCAATCGCCAAACAGAGTTGCCAGTTGTAGGCTTAACACTCACTTGTACGGAGACCCATTAATGAGACGTTCTATACCTTTTTTGTCGCTATGTATGGCGATGTTCGGTTTTATGCCGCTGAGTGTTCAAGCTGACACACAAGCCGTCGTGCATGTTTACAACTGGTCAGATTATATAGCTAAAGACACGGTGCCCAATTTTGAGAAAAAGACAGGGATCAAGACGGTCTATGATGTATTCGATTCGAATGAGGTCTTAGAAGCGAAGATCCTATCTGGTCATAGTGGCTATGATTTAGTGGTTCCAAGTAATGAATTTTTGACCCAGCAAGCCAAAGCCGGTGCGTTTATGAAGCTGGATAAATCAAAACTGAGCAATTACAAAAATCTTGATCCGCAACTGATGAAACTCTTATCACAGTCGTCAGATCCGGGCAATCAATACGCGATTCCGTACATGTGGGGTACCACTGGCATTGGTTATAATGTCAAAAAAATTAAAGCGATATTAGGTCCCGATGCGCCTGTCGATAGTTGGGATCTGGTTTTTCAACCAAAATATATGAAAAAACTACAAAAATGTGGTGTATCGTTCTTAAACGCGCCGAATGAAATTATGTCGGCGGCGCTCAACTATCTGGGTAAAAATCCTAATTCAACTCATCCTAGTGACTATACCAACGTCGCTTTACCCATGCTGAAAAAGGTTCGTCCTTACATTACAGAAATCAATTCATCACAATATATCAATGATTTAGCCAATGGCGACATCTGTGTTGCGATAGGTTGGTCAGGCGATCTATTAATGGCTGCACAGCGCGCGAAAGAAGCGCACAATGGCGTTGAAATCAAATACTCGATCCCCAAAGAAGGGGCGATGATCTGGTTTGATCTGATGGCGATTCCCAAAGATGCCCAAAACCCAGGCAATGCGCTAAAATTCATCAATTATCTACTGCAACCTAAAGTAGAAGCAGCCAACAGTAACTATGTATGGTACGCCAACCCCGTTCCGGCATCGAAACCGTATCTCGATAAAAATATCGCCAATGACCGAGGGATTTATCCAAGCGATAAAGTCCGTCAAAAACTGTTCATCGCAAAAATGCTGCCACTGTCCGTCGCTCGTGTTCGTACTCGTGCTTGGACTGACTTTTTGCAAAACTAATCAATAAAATAGGTCTGCTCTGGCAGACCTAATATGGAGTGTGATGATGGTGTCAGTCCCCACAAACAATCCCGCAACGCCCCCCCCTTTGCTTGAGATTCGTGGTCTGAGTAAATTATTCGATGGCCAACCGGCAGTCGATCAGGTCGACTTAACCATAGAGCGCGGGGAGCTCTTTGCTCTATTAGGGGCTTCCGGCTGCGGCAAATCAACTCTATTACGGATGCTAGCCGGCTTTGAGTTACCCAGCCAGGGCCAGATCCTGCTCGATGGTGAAGATTTAGCCGATGTACCGCCGCATCGCCGCCCCGTCAACATGATGTTTCAATCCTATGCGCTCTTCCCTCATATGACGGTGGCAGGCAATATCGCGTTTGGCCTGAAACAAGATGGTCTAAGTCGTGCGGAAATCGACGTGGCCGTCACGCGCATGCTCAAATTGGTAAGGATGCAAGAGTATGCTAATCGCAAGCCGCATCAGCTTTCAGGCGGGCAGCGTCAGCGCGTAGCACTCGCGCGCAGTCTAGCGAAAAAACCTAAATTGCTGCTCCTTGATGAACCCATGGGTGCACTGGATAAGAAGTTGCGTGAACAGATGCAATTGGAAGTGGTCGATATCTTAGAGAGCGTGGGAGTGACTTGCGTAATGGTCACCCATGATCAAGAAGAAGCAATGACCATGGCCACTCGCGTTGCCATCATGGATCGTGGTCAGTTTATCCAAATTGGCACGCCTGAAGAAATTTATGAGTACCCCAACTCCCGCTATAGTGCTGAGTTTATCGGCTCGGTGAATATCTTTGAAGGTGAGTTGTTAGAAGGCTTACCCAATCAGGCCAGCATCCACTGCTATGCATTAGCACAACCTATCTTGCTCAACCATGGCTTGTCAGACGCGCCAGGCTTGCCACTGATGATCGCGATTCGCCCAGAAAAAATTGAGCTCTCCCGCGAGTGTACGCAGCAAGAAAATATCTGCCAAGGAGTGGTGGAAGATATCGCTTATTTAGGTGGCCAGTCTATCTACCATGTGCGATTACCAAGCAATCAATTAGTTCGTGCAACGGTTCCAAATACCAGCCGCCACCGTGAAAACTTACCCATGTGGGAAGAACCGGTATATTTAAGCTGGGAAGCACAAAGCTGTGTGGTCTTAAAAATATGAAACTGCTTACGACTTACAAGCGTTATGCACGCTATGCACTGGTGCTACCGCCCTATGTCTGGCTGGTACTATTCTTTGTATTGCCGCTGGCTATTGTACTCAAAATAAGCTTTTCGCAAGCTCAACTATCGATTCCGCCCTATTCATCATTACTGCACTATGGCGATCAACAACTGCAAATATTGCTCAGCTTCGGCAACTATCTGTATATGGTGAGCGATAGTTTATATATCGATTCTTATTTACGCTCTTTAGAAGTCGCGGCTATCTCGACGATATTGTGCTTGGCGGTCGGTTATCCAATGGCTTGGGCTATCGTACACTCCAAACCATCAACCCGTAATATCTTGTTGATGTTAATTGTGTTGCCCTCATGGACCAGTTTTTTAATCCGAGTCTATGCTTGGATAGGCATATTAAAGAACAATGGATTGCTTAATAACGCCTTGATGATGGCTGGTGTCATCGACCACCCTTTGCATATATTACACACCAATGTGGCGGTCTATATTGGCATTGTTTATACCTATCTGCCGTTTATGGTGCTGCCACTGTATACCGCCTTGATGCGGGTCGATTATTCGCTGCTTGAAGCGGCAAGTGATCTCGGAGCCAAGCCAGCTACCATTTTATGGCGGATACTGTTGCCACTGACGCGTGGCGGTGTGATTGCCGGTTCTATGTTGGTCTTCATTCCAGCAGTGGGTGAGTTTGTCATTCCGACCTTACTGGGTGGACCCAATTCAATCTTGATTGGTAAAGTCCTTTGGCAAGAGTTTTTCAACAATCGCGACTGGCCAGTCGCCTCAGCGGTGGCAATCATTATGCTGTTGATTTTGATGGTACCCATTCTTATTTTCCAACATTTCCAAAAACGTGAGCTGGAGGCCAACTAATGGGCGACATTCCTGTATCGAAAAGCAAATGGAAATGGCTGATCCTGATCACTACCTTTGCCTTTTTATATCTACCAATCCTGATTTTAATTGTCTATTCATTTAACCAGAGTCGCTTAGTGACTGTCTGGGCAGGGTTTTCGACAAAATGGTATGGCGCGTTATTTCATGATGTGATGTTGATGAGCAGTGTTCGTTTGAGCTTAACCATCGGGGTGTTATCTGCCAGCACCGCAGTAGTACTTGGAACAATCGCCGCATTTGTACTCGCACGATTACAGCGTTTTCCTGGTCGAGGCGCCTTCTCATTTATGATCACCGCACCGCTTGTGATGCCCGATGTGATCATGGGACTATCGATGCTACTGATGTTTATCGCTTTGGGGCAGGTATTTGACTTGTTTGCTGAGCGCGGCATCTTGACCATCTGGATTGCCCACGTTACTTTTTGTACCTCGTATGTGCATGTAGTCGTTAGCTCTCGCCTGCGCGAAGTCGATCGTTCTATCGAAGAAGCCGCCATGGATCTGGGTGCGCCGCCATGGAAGGTCTTTGTACTGATCACGTTACCGAGCATTTTTCCAGCGATTATCGCCGGCTGGCTACTCGCTTTCACCTTGTCAATTGACGATTTAGTCATCGCTAGCTTTGTTTCAGGGCCTTCAGCAACGACGTTGCCAATAGCGGTCTTTTCCAGCGTTCGTATGGGCGTTAGCCCAAAAATAAATGCCTTAGCAACGCTTATCGTAGTAGTTGTATCACTGGCGACACTGGCCGCTTGGTGGATTATGTCACGCGCTGAAAAACGTCGGCAGCAATCGATCAAAGCCTCGCAGCGCGATGAACAGCTCACCACGCCAGAGCATTATCCTCAGCAATTAAGCTAGCCAAATCGTGTTGAGTTATATCTCAAAAAGGTATCTCATGATACCTTTTGGCTTGCATCGATGGGTGCGGCAATCGCACCGCACCTCTTTTTATCAATGTTCAAGCTTGGTTGAGTGATGCCGTGCCAGGTTGCACGGGTAGATGCATCTCTTTAAAGCGCAAACCAATGTTGCCAAGGACCAGCAGTAATGCCCCAGCAATCTGATAGCTGGATAAGCTCATCCCTAAAAATAACCAATTAATTATCGCAGCGAATACCGGAAAAGTTTGCTCAGCCAACGTAGCAAGTTGTGCTGGAATACGCTTCAGCCCTTGATAATAGAGCCACATTCCCAGCAAGCCACTTAATAACGCCATCATCACTAACTTGCCCAAAGAGAGTGTAGCCATCGGCTGTACACTGGCCGGATAGAGCAAAGCCAACGGCAGCAAAACCATCAACCCCGTAGCAAAACGCCCTGACATAATCGCATTTGCAGGCATCTTCTCACTTGCCAAGTACTTACCACACACCGTCGCCACCCCCCAAGCAAGTACGGCCAAAAGGGTATAACTGTAGCCTTTAATAATATCAGGGGTACTATTAGCGTAATACCAGTTTGCTTGTGCAAGGTGGCGAACATCAGGCCAAATCATCACTAAACTGCCTAGTAATATAAGACCCGCCCAGCGAATAAAATAGCCGTGAATACGCTCTTTTAACCACCAGCTCGCGAGTAGAATCGCCACCAACGGCTGCAATTTTTGCAACAAGATCACAATGGTTGGATTGAGATAATGGAAAGCTTGGGTAAATGCTAAGGTACCCAGCGCCGAACCGACCCCGCCAATAAAAAACAACGCGGCACTTTGCGTGCTATTCATCTGCATAAAATGATGCCGATAGCGCCATAATAGCGGTGAAGTCACTAACACTAACGTGAGATGTTCAAATAAGACGATTTGTAAGGTGCTAAAGCCTTGTCCGAGCAGAGGATAACGAATCAAGGTGTCCAATGCCCAGGTCAGGCACGCGATCATAATAAAGACTATTCCTGCCATCTTGGTTTTACTCCACTTAAATAAGATGTACAGGGGTGATGATTGGATAGCCAAACAGGCACACTCCTCATCGGAGCACACCACTGGAAAACGTACAAATAAATGTCGTTGTAAACAGGTTGCTTGGTCGATCTTCTTTCATCCGGACTATCACCGTCGGCTCTGGAGTCTCACCAGATCTGCTGACCTTTGGCGGTTTTACTCACCAAAGCGCTCGCGGGCTGTTTGCATCGGGCAAAATCACCGCCGGTGGGGAGTTCCACCCCGCCCCGAAGTTCGATAATTGTCAAATTAGACAGCTATTAATTTAATTTGCTCTGCGAAGAAAAGCAAGTACTGCAATACATCAACGTGATAGAACGGTTTCTCTATGAACGCCACATAGTTGTTATAACTATTATTACAGTTTGATATTTAAACAAAAAAATTCATCTAGCAGTCACACTTAGTTGCTACTTTGAAGGCGCTTTTTTTTGATTTTATGTCAACTTTTGTAATGGAATGCAAACTCATGTTAAAAAATAACCGTATGCAGTTGTTCACTGTGACAACTCTCGCGCTGGCGCTATCAGCTTGTAACCTAGACAATCATCATCAATTACATAAACCTGATATGCCAAAAGGTTTAGCCTACACCAACCACATTGCTGATCCACAGTTGCCCGCTGGCGATATTGCGGTTGTTGATGGTCAGATCCAAACCACCAATGACAAGCACAATACAGTTGCTTTTGACCCCACTCAGAACCCTATTTTACAAATCTTAAGTGGTTTTAATAAAATTTGGTCGTCAGGTGATGCAACTTGGGCAAGCAATGGCTCAAGTAATTTGACAGTAACGAATGGAGATACAGGCGTGGTAGGCGGGGCAACTTCGTCAACGGCAGAAGCAATTGTGACCGATTTTAGCAATGCGACCATCAAAAATCCGACCGTTTGGAAAGAAAACTTTGATTATGTCACCACCTTAAAACAAAAGGGCGAAACCACGGCTGATGTTGATCGCAGCACAGCTATTGCGCAAATCAATGCGTACTTAGATGATCAGCGCAATAAAGGCTATAGCATCATTACGGGCTTAGGCCCATTGGCTGCGGATTACCGAAGCGGCGCCAACGCGACATCTGATTACAAAGTAAAAGGCAATGACGCCAATCGCGCCACACAAGATAGCGATCAAGTCACCGTGAAAGGAACAGTCATTAGCATCACCAACTCAAACCATTTAATGGATAACAACTTAGCTGATGGTGGTAATTATGGCCAGCATACCGCACCAAATCTCGATGCGGTTGTCACCTTACTCGATACTGTTGCAGCTTATGGTGCATCAACCGAAGCACCGAAATATCACTTCGAATCCCCTCGTCCATGGCGTTTAGATAAAACCACTTACAAGGTCCCCACATTTGATACCTCATCCGCTTCGGATCTAACCAAGCGTACTTGTTACGATTTGCAAGGCAACTCCGTGGTCAAGTATTTTGAGGAGCCCACGAATCCCGTTGTCACACCATTAACTGGGCTACTCTGTGCTGGCAAAAATGTTTATGTGAAGTCAGGCACCAGCTATAGCAATGACGGGTTCAATGGGAGTAACTCAACGGCAGCATATAGTGGGTCGGGCGCATGGGTGTCCGCCCGCGGTAAAGATGGGGCCTTCCCCAGTGGCCATACCGCCGAAGCATATGACCGTGGTTTGACTTATGCGTATGCTATTCCTGAACGTTTTGCCGAGATGGTGGCACGAGCTGGTGATTTAGGTGAAGACCGTATTGTCGCCGGAATGCACTCCCCCCTAGATGTCATTGGTGGGCGAATTATGGCGTTAGCGGTAACAGCAGCCATGCTCAATGACTCAGCCAATAACACCGCCATTGATAACGCATTAACGCAAGCACACAGTTATTTTGCAACCAAAGCCACTAATGCAGGCTTTACTGGGTCAGATAATGTCTATCAATATGCGCATAGCGATCCAGCTAACGATCCCTATGGTAACCACGCGGCATTTAAGAAACAGTATCTCAAATATATGACCTACGGTTTTACCCCATTGAATGAACCACTCAAAGGTACCGAAGTGCCTAAAGGCGCTGAAGCGCTGTTAAAAAGTCGCTTACCTTACCTATCCGATCAGCAGCGCCGTGCAGTCTTAGCGACCACTGAAATTGCTTCGAATTATCCGGTTATTGATGACTCTCACGGCTGGGGACGGCTCAACTTAGTAGCTGCCGCCGACGGCTATGGTGCTTTTAATGGTAACGTCAATGTTTATATGGATGCCAACAATGGTGGATTTAACGCCGTTGATCATTGGCGCAACGACATCTCAGGAGCCGGTCGTCTACTTAAAGATGGCACTGGAACGCTCTATTTAGAAGGTAATAATAGCTACAGTGGCGGCACCTTACTCGAAGGTGGAACACTGGTCGCTGGATCAGTCACTGCGTTTGGCAACAATACCCTCTATCAAACGGATGGCACCGTTAAAGTACAAATTGCTGCAGGTAATCAAGATAGTAGCAAAGGCGCGTTGACGGTATCTGATTTCGTTCAAGATAAGGGTACGCTCGCGTTAGACTTAACCGATTACGCCCGCATTGTCGCGAATAACGGGATCTATCTAAACAATGGCAAATTACAGTTGACCATTCCAGTAACGACCCAAACCACGACCTATACTCTGCTCAGTGCGCGCAAAATAGTCGGTGGGTTTGATGCCTCAAGCATCACCGTGAGTGACGTCAATAATAACAGCCACTACAAAGCCACACTGGCTTACTCAGGCAACACCGTCACGGTGACCATTGTCAATGACTTTGATTAAAACACACAAATTAAAAGCCTTAGATTATCTAAGGCTTTTTTGCTTAACACGCCAAATGGAGAGAGCTTAAGCGCGCAACTGATACTGACCAAGATTCAAATCTAATTGATCCATCTGTTTCCTAAGAGTTTCACTACTATCAGCAATTTTATGTAGCTGTCCGCCGATCAACTGCAGATTATGTAATGATGTGCTGACATTTTCACTGATCGACTGCGCCACGGTCCCTTGTTCAGATGTAGCAGCAGCAATTTCACTATTGCGAGTATTGAGTTCAACAATGTCTTGGATGATCGATTTAAATTGATCGCCAGCAAAGCCCACCACTTCATGGCACTTCTGGCCAATTCCGATACTCTGCTGACTACCAGTGACAGCGCCTTGAGCTTGTTGCTGCAATTGGCTGATCATCTGCGCGATGTCATCAGTCGCTTTTTGGGTGCGCGCCGCCAATGCACGCACTTCATCAGCCACGACGGCAAACCCTCGACCACTTTCCCCTGCGCGGGCAGCTTCAATCGCTGCATTCAAGGCCAGCAAGTTAGTTTGCTCAGAGATCCCATGAACGGTGTCAACCATGCTCTGAATGGAACTAACGCCGTCACTGACTAATTGCACGTCGTCATTGCCTTCTTGCAACTGTTTATCCAGTTGTCCAATCTCTTGAATAGCGGCAGTAATATAGGTTTGTCCTTTCTCGCCATCTTGACGAGTGATATCAGATTGCTGGGCAGTTTCTTCAGTATTCACATGCACCTGTTGCACGCTCGCAGCCATCTCCTCCATGGCACTGCCAACCAATTCCACCTCGCGGAGCAACTGCGTCACACTACTGTTGGTCTCACTAAGGCGTTGATCAATGCGTTGCGATTCTTGACTAACTTGTTCGCTCATCTGTACCTGCTGGCGAATCGAGTGATTCAATGTTTGCTGACACTCTTCTAAATAACTTGAGAGCTGGGCAAACTCATCGTTGCCATCAAGTTGAGCACTTTGGCGAAAATCCCCATTAGCCAAACGCCGAATCATGGTTTGAAGCTGGCTGAGGCGTTGTTTGACGTGCTGACTTAACAATACAATCCCCAAAAATACTAATACCGCACACAAAGCAATGCCGCTGTAGATCTCTATCTTCAGCTCAGCCGATAGTTGATGCGCCATATCTAAATAAGAGCCCGCTGCCAGTACTGGTTTATTAGGTCCAAGAGGATAAAGATAGGTCGCTTTGAGCCCCTTCTCACCATTATTAGCATTTGTGTAATTATATTCAATCAACCGCGGTTGGTTACTACGGCTAACCTCGGCAATAGCGCTATGCATCGTACCACCACCCACTAATTTAATATTCGATATAGGCTGATTATCTCTTTTATGATCAGGTGGATAAAACAGAAGACGTTTGCCATCAGGGCTGGCTAAGAAGAAATAGCCACTGTCATTGGTTCCCCATCTGGCAGCATTTAACATACTCTTGCTCGCAGCCAGATCATCTGGAGTTGCAGCTAACATTTTACCGACAATCGTGACTTGTCGAGAAAGATTAGTTTTTTGAAACAAATTAATTTGGTTTTCAAGCTGTTGGATAGCCACATAGCCGCCCACAACGAGAAGTATAATTAACATCGCATTAAACAATGAGAATAGCGACGTTAAACGCAATCGACGAAAAAAAACCGATATCATGAGAAATTACTCCCTGTTTTTATATATAACTATATGAATAAATTGAAAATATATTTTTATCAATGTTGGCATTCGATGATCTATATATTTTAATTTAGCAGCAATAATGTGATCTATATCTATGATACCTATATTAATTCAAAACAAAATGTTAATTAAAAGCTAACT
This sequence comes from Celerinatantimonas yamalensis, assembly GCF_046054155.1. Lineage (NCBI taxonomy): Bacteria > Pseudomonadati > Pseudomonadota > Gammaproteobacteria > Celerinatantimonadaceae > Celerinatantimonas > Celerinatantimonas yamalensis. Next base: position 39,935 of record NZ_JBEQCT010000004.1, on the reverse strand, counting down.
AATTGAAAAAAAACATTTATCAGTAGCACTAAGTTTTTCGCTTCATGAGCATGAGATACTGTGTTATATCTAAACTTCATCTTAATCGGTAAAAACAGCAAAAAACAGACTAAAAACGATCGCATTAATAATTGCGATCAACGCCTAAAATAGTGTTTAATCGCAGCGTTTAGCGAAATGACTTCATTGATTGAAAGGTTCTTATGGTTCTCAAGGCATTAGCCGTGTGGGGCAATGATTAACTCACACGGATAACAGGTTTTAAGTATGAGACAGACAACACTCGTTTCACCATTCGTCATGGCCCATCCAAAACCCAATTGTTTTGCGCCACATGTGATCTTGTACCCATCACACAACGGTCGACATTGCTTGACATTCCTATGGCAACTGCTGCTTTCTATATATAGATGCTTACAGTCTGTTTTCCAGGTAGCTGAGAATGCAATTTGATCGCCGCATACTCACTGGCGATCAATACTCAATTCAGTTCAATTCCCAACTATTATGAAGGAGTCCAACATGTTGGATAACCGACGTTATTTCGAGACGCTTCACAGCGGCTATGGACAGTATTTTGATATTGATACCATCTTGTTTGAGCAAAAAACCGAACAATGGCATCTGATCATTTTTGAAAATGCCACCTTTGGCCGCGTGATGGCATTAGACGGCATTATTCAAACCACTGAACGAGATGAATTTATCTATCACGAAATGCTGACCCACGTACCATTATTGGCTCATGGACAAGCTAAGCGTGTCTTGATCATCGGTGGCGGTGATGGCGGGATGTTACGTGAAGTCGTCAAGCACACAAGTCTTGAAAGCATAACCATGGTTGAAATTGATAACGCCGTGGTCGAAATGTGTAAAACCTATCTGCCGAACCACTCCAATGGCGCGTATGATGATCCTCGAGTCAACCTCGTTATTGATGATGGGGCCCGATTTGTCAATACGACTGATGAGCGCTTTGACGTCATTATTTCAGACTGTACCGACCCTGTCGGTCCTGGGGAAGTACTCTTTCGCTCTGAATTTTATCAAGGCTGTCAGCGCTGCCTCAAACCCGGTGGCGTGATAGTTGCCCAGAATGGGGTAGCATTTATGCAGCCTGACGAAGTAACAACCACTTACCAACGCTTAGGCCATTATGTCGAGCATTGCACATTTTACGCGGCGGCTATCCCGACTTATATTGGTGGGGTAATGACATTTGCCTGGGGCAGCGATAACAAAACGTTGCATCAACTCAGCATTGATGTGATTACTGAGCGTTTTAACCGGGCGAATCTTGCGACCCGTTACTACACCCCAGCGATTCACCAAGCGAGTTTTGCACTTCCTCGCTATTTGGTCGATGCTCTGGCAACTGTTTAACTTACCTTGAAGGAATAATATCGTGGTCACAGACCCAAATTGGACAGCGCAACAAAGCCGCCAACAATACAACATTGCGTATTGGAGCCAAGGTTATTTCGATATTAATGAGCATGGCCAAGTCGTCGTATGCCCAAATCGTCATCGCCCTGAGAATCAGATTGCGCTGGAATCACTCGCCCATGAACTGACTCGACAAGGCGTTTCACTACCGGCTCTGGTGCGTTTTCCACAGATCCTCCATGATCGCGTCGACACGCTCTGTCACGCCTTTAATCAAGCCATTGATAACTATCAATACGATAATCGTTATCTGGCCGTCTACCCGATCAAGGTCAATCAACAACGCAGTGTCGTTGAAGAGATTTTAAGCAGCCAAGCGGCTAAACAAAATCGCCAATTAGGCCTTGAAGCCGGTAGTAAACCTGAACTCATGGCAGTGCTTGCGATGGCGCAGCAAGCCAGTTCAGTGATTATCTGTAACGGTTATAAAGATCGTGAATATATTCGCCTTGCTCTGATTGGTGAAAAACTCGGCCACCAAGTTTACATCGTCTTAGAAAAACTCTCTGAGCTAGATATGGTGCTCACTGAAGCGAAAAAACTCAAAGTGACCCCGCGCTTAGGCTTGCGAGCACGCCTTGCCTCGCAAGGTAAAGGAAAATGGCAAGCCAGTGGCGGCGAAAAATCTAAATTTGGTCTGGCAGCCTCCCAAGTCCTACAGGTCATCGATGAACTGAACAGCAAAAAAATGCTCGACAGTTTGCAACTATTGCATTTTCATCTAGGCTCACAAATTGCCAATATTCGTGATGTTCGCCAAGGCGTGAGTGAAGCAGCACGTTTTTACTGTGAACTACGCAAACTCGGTGCACCGATTGCATGCGTAGATGTCGGTGGTGGCTTGGCCGTCGACTATGATGGTTCGCGCAGCCAAGGCAACAACTCGATGAATTATGGGCTAATGGAGTATGCTAATAATATCGTTTACTGCGTCGGCGATATCTGCGCGCAGTACGAAGAACCAGTGCCTCAACTCATTTCCGAATCAGGTCGCTCGTTGAGTGCCCATCATGCCGTTTTAATCACCGAAGTACTGGGTACTGAGCGTTATTACCCCGCTCAAGTAGATGCGCCGCCAGAAGATTCGCCGCAGCTTCTCGAAAACATGTGGCATGCCTGGCAAGAACTCAACCTGCGTGATGACCAGCGGGCATTAGTTGAAATCTACCACGACATTCAAAACGATCTATTAGAAGTGCATGCACAGTTCAATCTGGGCTTATTAAGCTTGCATCAACGGGCTTGGGGAGAACAGCTAAATCTGCGGATCTGTTATGAGTTACAACAGCGTCTTAACGAGAATAACCGTAGCCATCAGCCTATTTTGGATGAGTTACGTGAGCGTCTAGCTGACAAGTTCTTTATCAACTTTTCACTGTTCCAGTCCCTTCCAGATGCGTGGGGGATCGATCAAGTTTTTCCGATTTTACCGCTGTCACATCTGAATCGAGTCGAACAAAGCCGCGCAGTGCTGCTCGACATCACCTGCGATTCCGATGGTTGTATCGATCAATATGTCGATGAAATGGGGGTTGAACCGACGATGCCCGTCCCCGCCTGGGATCCGCAAAATCCATATATGATGGGATTTTTCCTGGTCGGCGCCTATCAGGAGATTTTGGGCGATCTGCATAACCTGTTTGGTGATACAGACTCAGCGGTTATCCAATTGGATGAACAAGGTGAGCTGATTATCGATCAGATCACCCCTGGAGATACCGTCGAAGATGTACTCGGTTATGTCAATCTGAGCAGCGACAGTTTTGTCAGAACTTATCGAGAATTGGTTCGCAAACATATCGACAAATCGCAGCAACGCGCTATTTTGGCAGAATTAGAAGCCGGCGTGCGCGGATATACTTATTTGGAAGATTTTTAGAGGGCGCTATGATGTTTTTTGAAGGTTCAGAGAAAAAGATTGAAATTGTCATGCGCCCCGGAGTCGCCTCGTTGCGCGCTCTGGGGCGGGAATACTGGCAACGTATTGTCCAGCGAGCCCGAGCCGATATTATATCCTCTGTCAGTAATGAGCAATGTGATGCGTATCTATTAAGTGAGTCCAGTCTATTTGTCTGGGATAACCGCTTTTTGATGCTCACCTGTGGCACCACCACATTGGTGGATGCAGCGTTGCAATTTATTAGTGACCACGGACGCGATGCCTTAGACTTTTTTAGCTATCAGCGCAAAAATGAATATCAGCCGCATCGTCAACGGACCACGGTCACCGATGATTTGCAAAAGCTGCGTGAAATACTCCCTGTACAAGCGCATCAGCTCGGCTATCTGGACACGCATCATCATTTTTTGTTTCATTATGCTCATCCACACTATCAACCACCGCCGGCCGATATCACCAGTGAACTGCTGATGTACCATATTAGCGAGCAAGCCGCGCAGCTGTTGATTAAGCCACAAACGACCGCGTCGATCCGCCAATTATTGGCGCTCGACCAATTACTGCCTGAATTTCAACTGGATGATTTTGTCTTTGATCCGTTCGGTTACTCGGTCAATGCGATACGTGGCGAGCATTATGCGACCATTCATATCACCCCGCAGCAATGCAGCTCATATGTGAGTTTTGAGACAAATTTAGACTTAGGTGACAAATCCAGTTGGATGGTCAGCAAGCTACTTGACTGTCTTAAACCCCGGTCATGGGATTGTATTGGCTTTAATAGCTCGCCGCGGGTACTGAACATCCCTGATTATCAGCCACTGGGGCAGTGTCAATTAACATTGCCTTGCGGCTATCAGGTAGACTTTAACTATCATCTCGATAAGCGCCAAATCGCATTGGCGATCCGAGCACTTTAATGAGCGGCGCCGAATCAACTGATTCAGCGAGCTGCGCTAATGAGGAACAGATATGGCAACCCTCGCCGACTTTACCGATTATTCGTTATATGCCAATGCCTTTGGTTTTATGCGCCGTCCCCTTGATTGGCAACCGGCCCAAAGTAATGCCGATCTCGTCATTACTGGGCTACCTTTTGATTTAGCCACCTCTGGGCGCAGCGGCAGCCGCATGGGGCCCGGAGCAATTCGTCAAGCCTCAGTCCATTTAGCATGGGAAGAGCCGCGCTGGCCATGGCAATTTTCGCTATTTGAACAGCTCAATGTGATCGATGCGGGCGATCTTGTTTTTGACACTGGCGATGCGACTCAATTTACCCAGCGCGTTGAAGATTATAGCCGGGCGCTGCTGAGCGCCAACAAATTGCAATTAAGCTTCGGCGGTGACCACTTTGTGACCCTGCCGCTACTGCGCGCTCACGCCGCTCACCATGGCAAGCTGGCTTTGGTGCATTTTGATGCTCACACCGACACCTACTCACACGGAAGTCGCTATGATCATGGCACCATGTTCTATCACGCACCTAAAGAAGGATTAATCGATCCGGCCCATTCCATCCAAATTGGAATTCGCACGGCCTACGAGCAAAGTCAGCATCCGTTTCAAGTGATTGATGGAGCAAAGGCCAATGACATGTCAGCCAATGAGATCGTACGCGAGATCCGCGCGCGGGTGGGCTCGCTGCCCGTCTATCTCACCTTTGACATTGATTGCTTAGATCCAGCCTTTGCACCGGGAACAGGGACGCCCGTATGCGGCGGCTTAAGCTCACACAAAGCGCTGTGCATCTTGCGTCAGTTAGTTGGATTAAATCTGATCGGTATGGATGTGGTTGAGGTCGCCCCGGCTTATGATCACAGTGAACTGACCGCATTGGCCGCCGCCACGATCGGCTGCGAACTACTGCATATCATCGCCGCAAATCGCATGGCGGATCAATCGCTTGCCGAGTCAGCAAGCGATTTATAGCAAAACAATCGCAATTGTTGACATTATTACCAGCTATCGCCATGATGCCCACCCATCGCCCTCTTTTGGGCGGTGGTGTTATTGTTTTTGCTGGAGATAGTCTGTTGTTATCCAAAAAATTGATCCGCTATGTGTTGCTTGTGCTATTGGTATTGATTATCTGTCAAATCGTAAAACTCGCACTGATGGTCACGTTATTCACGTTGCTTGGTATGGCTATTGTTGGGCTGATGATTCGCCTGCAATTGAAAAAAGTTCGCCGCCGTTTTTCCCGCCGCCAACACTCTCAAGATATTTAATGCCCCGTGCGGTGACCATACCCGTTAGTCGACTGGGGTATGTATGTTCAACAGGGTGGACAGCGCTTGCTGGTGCATCCACCCTCACAGTTATTTAGCGTCAATAAAACAATTTGGCATTGACTTTGCTTTGTATGACTTATCATTTAGTCATAGTCATTGAAGAGCATGCAGATCAAAGCCTATCAACAGCAGCAAGCATTAAGCGAAAGTCATCATGACAATAGCGCGCTTGCACCTTCTGATAAAACCGCAAGTCTCGCCGATCCTTCAGCACAAAAAGCCACGATAGAACGCCAACAAGCGGGTAAAATAAGCGATTTATTCAGTCACTTAAGAAATAACCCACAGGTACAGCATTACGTCAAACGGATGATGGCGGCAATCGACAGTGGCAACTTTGATACGCAATCGTTTAGCCATCAAGCGCCAGTAATTATGCAGCAAACAGCCAACCGTCTTGGCATTGACTTACCCACTCAACTGGCACAATTCGGCAAACAATTGCAACACGCCGGACAATCTCTGCCACCAACCAATCCGATATTACGTCATTTTCAGCATGAAACCGAGCAGCCTCAGTTGCTGCGACAATTAGCCGGAATTAACGTCAACGCTTAAGCCTAAAGCTGGATCCACGTTGACTTGAGCTCCGTATATTTTTCCAGTGCATGGAGTGATTTATCACGTCCATTACCCGATTGTTTGTAACCACCAAATGGCATGGTCATATCGCCGCCATCCCAGTTGTTCACAAACACAGTGCCTGCTCGCAACTTTCTCGATACCCGAATGGCGCGACTAACGTCTCGGCTCCATAAGCCTGCGGCCAAACCATAATCACTGTCATTGGCCAGATGTACCGCATCCGCTTCATCTTCAAAGCATAATACGCATAACACTGGGCCAAAAATTTCTTCTTGGCAAATTCGCATCGATGGCTGCACATCAACAAAAATAGTCGGTTCGATAAAATATCCCCCCGCGACAGGCTGACAAGCCTTACCACCACATAACAATGTTGCCCCTTCATCGAGCCCGAGTTGAATATAATCTAAGATACGTTGCCATTGCCCTCGATCAACAATTGCCCCCATAGTCGTTGCGGGATCAAGCGGATCAGCCGGCATCCATTGCTGGGCTGTGAGTGCTAAGCGTTCAATAAAGCAATCGTAAATACACGCTTCCAAGAGCAGTCGAGAACCGGCCGTACAGACCTCGCCCTGATTGTAAAAAATTGCGCTCGCGGCACTGGCAATCGCGGCATCCATATCGCCGTCAGCAAATACGATTTGGGCACTTTTACCCCCACATTCCATAAAGGTCCGTTTTAAATTTGAGCGCGCCGACATCACCACCAACTGTTTTCCCACCGCAGTCGAGCCCGTAAACGTAATGCAATCAACATCCGGATGTTGTCCCAGTGCTTGCCCTGCTTCATGGCCAAACCCAGGGAGTATTTGCAACACGCCATCTGGGAGTCCCGCCTCACGCGCGAGCTGTCCGAGCAGGATGGCCGATAACGGGGATTTCTCTGACGGTTTCAAGATCACACTATTGCCAGTGGCTAAAGCTGGGCCAAGTTTCCAAGCAGCCATCACCGTTGGAAAATTCCAGGGAACAATGGCCGCGACGACACCTAGCGGCTCGCGATTAATCAGCGCTAAGGCGCACTCGCCCACCGGAGCTTGTTCATCATAGAGTTTATCGATAGCTTCCCCATTCCAGGCGATACAACGACCAGTGGCAGGACCATCATAACCTAAGGCATGGCTAATCGGTTTCCCTGTATCAAGGGTTTCAAGTAACGCTATCTCATCGCTGTGCTGAGCTAACAGATCGGCGAAGCGCAACAGCACCTGTTTACGCACCGCAGGGGCTAAACCACACCAAAGGCGCTCGTTAAAAACTCGCCGAGCCGCTTGCACCGCGCGTTCAACATCCGCTTCGGCGCAACGCGCAACATGCGCGAATATTTGACCAGTAGCTGGATTGATCACCTCGAAAGTCATGCCTGATATCGCATCACAATCTTGACCATCAATGATGGCTTGCGTCGAGAAACGCAGTTTAAGGGCGCGCTGATGCCAATCTATCTGTTGGGTTGAAGTCATAACCTCTCCATGCTTATGACATCGATAGTGTTCACCGACATCAGAGCTGCAATATCAAGCGTTCGGACTATTTAAAATGCGATCACTTGTCAACAATGTTTAAAAAATAGAACATATTGATGGAATATTAAACGACGCTAGCATGTTTTTTGCACAAAAACCATCTAAATAGGGCGTGTCAAAGCTGCACTAATCAGTTCACAATCATCATCATTTAAATTGCGAAAACGATGTGCTTGAGCTCGGTCAAAATAGTAACTATCGCCCGCGTCAAGAATGATCACCTCATCGTCAAGGGTCAGTTCCAACTGCCCCTTGAGCACCACGGCACATACTTCGCCGACAAATGAAGACTGCGCAATGCGTCGATCAGCGCCTGATTTGAGTCGTTCACAACGCATGTCAATCGCTCGATCAGTGCGAAAATAGCCGATCTGCTGGTAATGGAATGAGCCTTGCGCAACCACTGGCAACTCATGATTACGACTGTAGAATGTGGTTTGAATGGCTTGCCCGTCTGCAAAAAAATCGGTTAATGACGTGGATAATTCATTGAGTAATTTTTTGAGTGAAGCGACCGAGGGGCTCACCTGATTTTTTTCAATTTGTGAGATAAAACCATTGGTCATCCCTGAGCGGCGCGCCAGCTCACGCTGTGAAAAACCAGCCGCTCGACGCCGCTGTTTAAGTCGATCACCAATATTCATACCTATCATAATTGTTCTCTCTTCAATGCTCTATTGGGCAAGGCCACATCGCAATAAACAAGTAGCAATGAGCTCATGCACACTTTGGTGGAGCACGATTTCACGTTGGAAAAGTGAAACGACTCACTTGGGGATTGCACCAACAAATGATAAATGTTAATTATTATAATTATCTGTTTAATATTTTAATTGCCTCGATGCAACCATGCAAGGTAAGCAGACTCGATCCTTATGCGCATTGTTTGAGAACTAGGTCAGCCAATGGTCTGTCCTTGGCTGAAAACTCGTAAAGCATCATTGTGGCCTAGATTGTGATGATTCATTGCTGATATAGTAAATGGATGACCAACCGATGACTTATATTCAATGGAAATAGCTATGACAACGCAGCTGCAGAATTTCATCAATGGGTCTTATCAAGCCAGTAGTAGTGGTCGCACGGCGATGATTGACAACCCAGCAACTGGCGATATTCTCGCTGAGGTCGACTTAAGCTGCGCCGCAGAAATCCCCCCCATTGTGAACGATGCACTCACCGCGCAGCGCCACTGGGCGAGTTTAGCACCACTGCAGCGCGCGCAAATATTACGCCGCTTTGCCAAGCATATTGACCATCATCAAGATGAGTTGGCCCAGTTAATCTGTCTGGAACAGGGAAAAACCTACGCAGAAGCACAAGCGGAGTTAACCCAAGGCATTGCCACGGTTGAATTTGCCAGCCAACTACCCGAGCAAATTGTAACAGGTGATCATCTCACTCACCCGGTTGGCGTCTGTGTCGGCATTACACCTTTTAGCTATCCGGCATTGATGCCTCTGTGGCTGTTTCCTATCGCGTTGGGCTGTGGGAATAGTTTTATCTTAAAACCATCCGAACGAACCCCTTCGGTTGCGCTACGCTTAGCTGAACTGTTACATCAAGCAGGACTGCCAGAGGGCGTCTTACAAATTGTGCTCGGTGACAAAGAAGCGGTAGACGCCCTCATTACCGACCCCAATGTCAATGCGGTGAGTTTTATCGGTTCGAGTCGTGTTGCCGAAGCGGTCTATCACAAAGCGAGTAGCACGGGCAAACGCGTGCAAGCATTTGGCAGCGCGAAAAATCATCTATTAGTCGCCCCCGATGCCGATCTTCACCAAGTGAGTAATGCCTTGATACCCGCCGCATTTGCCATGGCTGGGGAACATTGCATGGCGATCTCGGTGGTGGTGGTCGTTGGCGAACAAAGGGCCGATGAGCTGGTCGGTGAACTTGCGGCAAAGGCGCAATCGCTCAAAGTTGGGTCAGGATTAGCCCAGCCTGCCAATGAACTAGGCCCATTAATCAGTGAAGCTCATCGTCTAAAAGTTCGCGGCGACATCGAACAAGGCGAAAAAGACGGGGCAACGCTTGTCGTTGATGGCCGTGAACTGAACAGTGAAACGGGTTATTTTTTAGGTGCTAGCTTGTTTGATCATGTCACCCCAACCATGCGCCTTTATCGGCATGAAATTTTAGGCCCAGTACTGGCCATTGTTCGAGTAGCCAGCATTGAAGAAGGCGTGGCACTCATTAACAGCCACCCACTTGCGCAGTTCAGCGCCATATTTAGCCGCGATGAAACGCTGATTGAGCAGTTTGTTCAGCAGGTCAATATTGGGTTGATTGGTATTAATCAAGCGCAGCCAAACCTTATGCCAGGCCAAAGTATTAGCGGCTGGCGGCAAACTGGATTTGGACCACTGGGTTTAGGCGGCGATGACGCTATTCGCTTTTTTACCCAAGTCAAAACGCTTTGCCGCGAGCCTTTATCTTTATAAGCATCGTTATATTGAAACGGAACAAGAGAAAAAAATGAACATTGCTATTATCATATGCGATCACGTGGATGCCCCTTTCAACCAGCAATTCGGTGAATATTCCGATATGTTTGTCAATGCGTTAAATGCGCTACAAACAGATCTTCATTTTGTTTACTTTGATGCGCTGCAGCGACAGTTGCCCGCGCCTGACACTGACGTTGATGGCTATATTATTACCGGTAGCCGCCACAATGCATATGATAACGACCCTTGGATTGTTGAATTAGTACAGTGGGTTCGCCAAGCCGATCAACATCAGTTAAACGTCGCCGGGATCTGCTTTGGTCACCAGCTAGTCGCGCGAGCGCTGGGAGCACAGGTGAAAAAATCCGACAAGGGCTGGGGGCTTGGTTCTGCGCTAGTGCAAATCAACGAGCGCCCAGCATGGTTATCCAACGTACCTGAAACGCTCCGTGTATGGGTCAGCCATCAAGACCAAGTGACAAGCTGTCCGCCAGGTTGCAGTGTTGTCGCCAGTAGTGATTTTTGTCCCTATTTCATGTTAGCTAAACAGTCGCACATTTTTACAGTACAAGGTCACCCTGAGTTCCAACAAGACTACACTCAGATATTATTGGACAGACACGCCGGGCAGTTACCTGCACACGCTAGTATTGAGCAATTACAAACAAGCATGAACAAACCTGTTGATTCAGAAGTCGTTTTACGCTGGATTTTGGCGTTATTTAGTTCAGCAAACACATCGCCTGCGTAAAACTGGACAAGCTAATCGTTGCCAAGTACCTTTAACGACAATGAAGGTTTTATGATGCCTAAAAGCAGGGAAGCGCAACGCCGTGCGGCCACTCAAGACGATCTCAACCCGTAAACTTTTTATTCTTTATATTAGTCTCAGCGCACTATTATTAGGCGCAGTCGGTAGCTTTGTCGTTCATCAACAAAGCGTTCAGGTCGTCGCTAAGATCCAAGAGGAAACCACTCAAATTGAGTTGCAAACAGCTAAGCGTTACCTCTTGCAATACCTCAATGACCGCGAGATTGCCTACCGGCGGCTAAGTGCATTACCTGAAGTTGTGCAAGCGGTCACCCAAACGCCAATCAGGTCATCCTCGAAGCTACAAATCAAACTCGAACAAGCACAAATATTTGCCAAAAAAGCGCAGCTGACGATTTACAATCGCTATAGCCAACCGATCATGGTGCAGATGGCACCGGATAATTATCCGCCACAACAGCTCAAAGTTGTTGGACGAATTTTAACGGGTGCCCCCGGTGATTCCCTCATTCAATTAGTGCAAAAGAATCAGCATGAGTATTTTATGCTGTATCTACCGATTGTCGCTCACGCTCAAATTGAAGGGGTAATGGTGGTAAAGCTGGACTTCGATTTAGCTTATTTTTTCTCCACTATTATCAGTAACCACAACCGCCGAATCAGCTTAAGCCAACCCTCTGCTGGCATTGAAATGTTTCCAATAGACAATAACCGCTGGCGGGTCTATGAAGTGCCCCTTGGTTATTCCGATTTGGTGATGAATTACGCCGTCAGCACACAGGCCCAAATTACTCAGCGCGATAATTTGCTCTACCGATTAGGCGGAATGTTGGGATTATCGCTCATACTCTCGCTCTTTTTAATTTACCTGTTAGGACAACGATTATTAGTTCGCCCATTTCAAGAATTGGCCAACAATCGTGAGCAACTCGCGCGGCACAGTCGGCTTCTTATCGAGCGCGAAACCATGGCCAAACGCCTTGCACAGGTTGCGCAGCACGCCCATGATGCCATCGTCATCACCGACTCCAATGGCGCTATTACATGGGTTAATAGTGCCTTTAGTGTTCTCACTGGTTATCACAGTGACGAGGTATTAGGCAGCTCGCCTGGGATATTACTGCAAGGCCCAGACAGCGATGTTCAAACGCGCCAGCGCATCGGGGATGCACTCGCCAAACGTCAGGGGATCCGCACCGAAGTTCTCAACTATAAAAAAGATGGCCAAAGCTACTGGGTAGATATCGATATTACCCCTGTCTTTAATCCACAAGGTGAGTTAGAAAGTTATATTGCTGTGCAGCGCGATATCAGCGAACAACGCCACCTCGAGGAATCGCTGCGCCAAGCGTTACGCCATGCCAAAGAGGCTAATAACTCGAAACTGCGCTTTTTAGCTCGAATGAGTCATGAAATACGTACGCCGATGAATGGGGTATTAGGCCTAACTCAGTTACTTGAACAAACACCTTTAACCCCATTGCAGCGCAGTTATTTAGATGATCTATATAGCTCGGGCCAGCATATGATGGCTCTACTCAATGATATCCTCGATTTTTCTAAAATCGATGCGCAGCGCCTGCAATTGGAACCGACCCAATTTTCACTGACTGAAGTCTTACAGGGTATCCGTAGCACCTATTCGGCGCTAAGCAAACAAAAGGGGATCAATTTCATCCTCGATAATTGTGTCAAACAACCCCACCTATTCGCCGACCGCGATAGGATCCGGCAGGTGATTTTAAACCTTATCAGCAATGCCATGAAGTTTACCCACGATGGCTATGTGAAGATCATTGCCAAAGAGTCTTATTACCAAAAACAGCTCTACTTAATTATCCGAGTTGAAGACTCTGGTATAGGCATTGCCAACGAACGCCAAGCCCACATATTTAATGCGTTTACCCAAGCAGAGTCATCAACCACTCGACTATATGGTGGGTCGGGACTTGGGCTTGCGATTGTCCGTCAGCTCTGTCAAGCCATGGGCGGTGATGTTCGAGTACGAAGTAAAATCGGCCAAGGGTCACGCTTTACCGCAACCATGCAAGTCGATATTGGCCAAGCTGAATCATTAGAACGTGCCCCGGTAGCACACCGCTTAAAAATGGCCAATCTTCCACTTCTAATTGCCGAGGACAATCGTACCAATGGCATGATCATTCGAGCATTCTTTGAAAAACGCGGATTCCAGAGCAAAATTGTTCTTGACGGGGCTCAGGCCATCGAAGCCATTGCCGCACAAAGTTACTCCATTATTTTAATGGACAATCATATGCCACAGATGAGTGGCATTGCAGCGACCCGTCATATCAGGCGGATGAAAGCGCCCGACTGTTTTTCATTAATTATTGGTTGCACGGCTGACGCTTACAGTGACACGCGTAGTGAAATGCTTGCCGCTGGCATCAACGATATTTTAACTAAACCGCTGCAAAATGAAGCAATTGATACTTTGTTAATAGCCCACCAACCCCACTTTCGGCGCTGGCAATTATGGTATGAGCAAAGTATCCATACAGGCTTACCCAGTTGGGTTGAGGCACCGCACTGGATCGATGAAACGCCACATCAGTTGCAGATCCACGCACAGCAGTTTTTAGATCAGCAGCCCTATCTGTGGGAACAGCTCAATGCCCAGCTTAATACCCACAATTACGAGGGCATTCATGAGCGAGCGACCATGCTTTATCAACATGCCAAAGCGCTGCGCGCCAATGAACTCGAACAAGGCGCGCTCCATCTGCAAACGCTTAGTCAAAAGCAACAACTGCCCGAGCTAATTTGGCTGGGTGAGTTTCAGCATCTGATGCAAGATGTCGATCAAAAATTACGGTGCTTCATCGCCCAGCTTTAAGCTATCGATCAACGCTCACAGAGCACAGCGCTCAAATAAAAAAACGGGCTGATAAAATCAGCCCAAATAACAGTGTATACAAATCGTTTCTCATTTCACCAACAAAACTGGTTAGGACGAAAAATCCCATTCCGACATATCCCAGTCGCGATTGTTGCTGGCGATATAACTAAATTTTAGGCCGTATGTACGGCCGATGCTTATCTTCGCCGATTAAGCGTTAAACCGCGCGCGCATCATCGCTTCAAATTCGGTACAACCACCAATAGGTTGTTTGTCGACAAAGACTTGTGGTACTGTTTCAACAGGTTTACCCACTGATTTTGACAGGTCAGCTTTACTGATCCCTTCATCATAAATATCAACGTAACGATAGCCAAAATCATCCTGACTTTCTGACAACTGTTCAGCTAATTGTTTGGCGCGAACACAATAAGGACAACCAGGACGACCAAAAATAACAACTTGCATATAATCCCCTAAGTAACAGCATTCATCACGATGTCGTGATGATGTAAATAACTATAACGTACTTGTGAACGAGATAAAAATCGATAATACCTTGATCATTAATCGTCAAAAACTATACATTTGCATCGAGGATGCTTAATCGATGTAATGAGCAGCCACCACATTCATACGCTTCGCGGTTAACGATTATCCCATCAACAATGCGCAACGCAAACTACCTGTAGACGAAAAGTTCACTAGATACAGCGTTCTATCTCACCGGCCACCATCAACATGCGCATCAAATGTGCCAAACTGCGCGCTTTCATCTTCGACATAATCCGAGAGCGATGGATCTCAACAGTCCCCTGCGCAATATTCAAATCAATGGCAATCACTTTATTGGCTTTACCTTGAGCCACCTGCCCCATCACCTCACGTTCGCGTTTAGTTAACGAATTAATGCGCTCACAAATTTCTTGCTTCATGGTTAAATCGACGCGATTTTGTTGGTCTTGCTCAAGCGCTTTCTCAATCTTGCTTAGCAGATCAAACTCTCGAAAAGGCTTTTCCATAAAGTCAAACGCGCCGCGCTGCATCGCTTCAACTGCCATGGTAATATCGCCGTGACCAGTAATAAAAATAATCGGCATCATGCTGCGTTGCTCATTCAATCGCTCTTGAAGCATCATCCCTGACATTCCTGGCATACGGATATCCAGCAACAAGCAGCCGTGGGTATCTTCGTAAACATCTAAAAATTCGCTGGCATCAGCGAAACTTTGATAACGATAACCGACACTATCGACCATCAACCCAATCATGTCGCGAATCGAGAAATCATCATCAACTATGTAAATCAGCGGTTTTACATCTTCACTCATTCTCATCACCTTTTATTAAATCATGGCTCATTGCAGCTAACGTTAACTCAAAGCTGGCTCCTCCTTGCGTTTGATTATACGCACGCAATTGACCGTGATGCGCTTCAACGATCGCTCGGCTAATCGCTAAACCAATCCCCATTCCATCATCCTTAGTGGTCACAAAGGGGGCAAAGACTTGCTCAATAACCGAGGCATCAATCCCTGGTCCATTATCAGCAATGCGAATACAAATGCGATTCGCATCACTGACCGCTGACACCTCGATATCACGCGGCAAGGCTTTATTACGCAACGCATCAATGGCATTACGCAACAAATTAACCAGCACCTGCTGGATCTGAATTTTATCCACGGATACGGAATCATCACACATCGAGGACATATCCAAGTGAATAGCAATCTCATATTGCTCGGCGCTGTGGCGAATAATCGCTACTGTTTCTTCAAGTAACGCAGTGACTGTAATCGGTTCTTGCGACGTTTTACGCGAGCGAACAAATTCACGGGTGCGCCGAATAATTTCTGAGGCTCGCATCGCTTCGTTAGAAATCTTCTGCAGTGTCTCATCAAGACGCTCCGTTTTATTGCCAGCTAAAAAACGTCGGCTAATATCAGCATACCCCGTAATGGATGCGAGCGGTTGATTCAATTCATGGGCCAGTGAGGTCGCCATCTCGCCCATCGTGACTTGTCGGTCCATCTGCGCAAGTTGTTGCTGCATTAAGGCCCGCTGCTCACTCTCTGCCAAGCGCTGGCGGTTTTCTTGTGCTAAACGAGTCGCCATACTATTATAAGCAGCAACGAGATCATCCAGCTCATCGGATTGATGGGCGCCGCGCTGCAAGCGCATTGGTTGTCCGGGTAAATGGCCATCATCGCCACGCAGATAGGCCACTATCTGGATCAAGTATTGACCTAACAGAATGTGAAAGATAAACAGCATGAACAAGACCACCATTGCGGCTTTAAACAGATTAGAGATCAACAACGTGAGCGCGTAGCGCAGCAGATCATCATGGATACGCCCCGTATCCACAACCACTTTCAAGTGGCCGATCTCTTTCATTTTACCGGAATGAACATGCTCTAGAGAAAACCGATACACCAAGCTGTTATCGGCTGCGGGGTGGCCCACCGAGAAATATTGCCCATCGCTTAACGAGAGTTGCACCTCCATAATAAACGGAAGATTGATCATCCCGTTGAGCTGCATCTCGATAAGATCAGTATCGTAGTCCCAAGCGCTTTCGGTTAAAGATGCCAGCCATGAATCTTGAATGATCTGCGCCGACTGCTCGACATTGCTCATATCTAAACGATACTGCAAATACAACTGCACGCCAGTGACGCTAAGCGTCAAGACTGAACTGAATAACACGATAGCTAGCACCAATCGCCGGGCAAGGCGGCTATCGCGAAAAGACCAACTTTTACGCGCCAAAAGGATTTATTCCATTTTAATAGATGAAACCTTTATATTGCCAGAAGGTGATGGACAATCCTATGGGTAACCGACAAGGGATAGTGAACCCTTTGATATATCGTCAATTAATGTGTAGCGAGTTCATTTGTGGTGCACTTTTGAACTGCGCATTTGCAATACATCGATTAATAACCAAAGCAACAGCACGCATCCAGAAAATGGCGCACCGAATTGCAGATATAGGTCTATCATACCTGCAAAATAACACAAGCAAGGGATCACACCAACCAAGATAACGAATAACGCTAAATAGGCCAACATCTACACATTTTATATAAAAAAAACATAAAAATATTATATAGTTAATCAATATCAATCGCAATGCCGAGCGCTTAGTGATTCACCTTACCGCCGCCATCTAAAGCCACTCTTACTCGCTATTAAACAGCCTGCTCAGACAACAAACCATCCTCGACTAAGGTTCAATAAAACTACATAAATACTATGAATTTTTTATTTCACGGACCATCACACTCATTTTGTTAAAAACACTTCCATCCGTGATTTAAGCGCGCGATTAGGTGGCGAAAAGAGGCAAGCAAAATAGAGAGTTAACATGACAGGCTTAGTGTTGATGCCCGCTATAACCAATTTTAATTGACTCTGATATGGGCCACGAGTCAAGACACTGCAATCGGTACGCTCACTACGACCTGATGATGACTTGAACACGTAGCCGCAATTTGCAAGACAAAGGATCTGACAACGGCAGCATAATTGAGGCACAGCGGTTGCTTATCTGCGTCAGAAGGTTATAAATATCTTGTCGTATGCATTGCTGTTTATTGCATAACTACCCCCTTCTCGCAGCCAGCGAGCTGCCTTAATGATTAGGATATATATATGCAAATCGGAGTCCCTAAAGAAAGTCGCTTAGGGGAAGCACGTGTTGCTGCAACCCCTGCCACTGTCACTCAATTATGTAAACTTGGATTTGAAGTTGTTATCGAAACAAGCGCCGGGGTTGCGGCCAATTTCCATGATTCGGCCTACCAAGATGCGGGGGCTTTGATCGCCGATCGCCGTACCGTCTTTGCAGCCCCGATTATTCTCAAAGTACATGCCCCCAGCTATCAAGGGGAGCATACAGAACTTGCACTGATCCAACCTCATGCAACGGTCATCAGTTTTGTTTGGCCAGCGCAAAACGCCGAACTACTGGCATGCTGTCAACAAGCCAATATCAACCTACTGGCGATGGATATGGTGCCGCGAATATCGCGCGCACAATCGCTCGATGCGCGTAGTTCACTGGCCAATATCGACGGTTATCGAGCCGTCATTGAAGCGGCTAACCATTTTGGCCGTTTTTTTAACGGACAAATCACTGCTGCAGGGAAGGTACTCCCCGCCAAAGTATTAGTGATAGGTGCCGGGGTCGCTGGGTTAGCGGCTATTGGCACGGCTAACAGTCTTGGCGCACAAGTGCGTGCCTTTGATACTCGCCCTGAAGTGAAAGAACAGATCGCCTCAATGGGCGCAACTTTTTTAACCGTCGCCCTCGAGGAGCAATCTGGCAGTGGTGATGGCTACGCGAAGCAGATGAGCCAAGCATTCATTGACGCTGAAATGGCGCTGTTTCGAGAGCAAGCCAAAGAGGTCGATATAATTATCACCACGGCGCTAATCCCTGGCAAACCAGCCCCTAAATTAATTTTAACCGATATGGTTGAATTAATGAAACCCGGTAGTGTCATTGTCGATTTAGCGGCGGCAAATGGCGGTAACTGCGAGTTAACCCAACCTGGACAGATTAGCATACAACATGATGTCACCATTATTGGCATCACTGAGCTTTCAAACCAACTCCCCGCGCAAGCGAGTCAATTATATGCCACCAATTTGGTCAATCTGCTCAAACTACTCAGTCCAGAAAAAGACGGGCAAATCAGTCTGAACTTTGACGATGAAGTGATCCGCGGGGTGACATCGGTACGTGAAGGCGAAATCACCTTCCCACCTCCAGCGATTACTGTCAGCGCAGCGCCCAAAGCAGCGAAGGCTGAAGCGGCTCCTATCGCACCCGAGCCACCCAAACGCACTTATCTAAAACCGCTTTTGGCAGTTTTGGGGGCCGCATTGTTTGGTTGGGTCGCCAATACAGCGCCGACCGAATTTGTGCAGCATTTCACCGTATTTATTCTATCTTGTGTGGTTGGCTATTACGTGGTGTGGAATGTCACTCATGCGCTACATACACCGTTAATGAGTGTCACCAATGCGATCTCAGGGATTATTGTCATCGGAGCATTGGTGCAGATGAAATCAAGCAGTAGCGCGGCAATATTACTGCTTTCGGGCATCGCCATCTTAATTGCGAGTATCAACATTGTGGGTGGCTTTACGGTCACACATCGAATGCTCAAAATGTTTCGCAGAGACGGTGAATAAGGAGAATACGCATGTCACATGGTTTATTAATCGCCGCTTATTTAGTTGCAGCATTGTTATTTATTGCCAGTTTAGCGGGTTTAAGCCGCCAACAGAGCGCACGGCGCGGCAATCTGTTTGGTATTATCGGGATGGTGATCGCTATTGTAGCAACCCTGCTTGCCGTGCACCTACACGGGGTTGGGTGGATCATCTTTTTCGCCGTCATCATTGGCGGAGGTATTGGCATCCGCTTAGCGCTTAAAGTCGAAATGACCGAAATGCCTGAGTTGGTCGCTATTTTGCACAGCTTTGTGGGGCTTGCAGCGGTATTAGTTGGCTTTTCTAGTGCGTTGGAGCTGCACGGCAATTTAGCTGGATTACAAGCTTTTTCAGAGCAAGTCAATCAAGTCAGCGCGATGCTAGGCAGTCACCTTCCGAATCCTGCGATGTTGCCTATCAACTCCAGTGCCTTATTGATCCACCAATGGGAGATCGTTTTAGGCATCTTTATTGGGGCGGTTACCTTTACCGGTTCAATCGTAGCATTTGGTAAATTGCATGGTCTGCTCAAGAGCACTCCGCTCACCTTGCCTGGCAAGCACTGGCTAAATATAGCCATGCTGGTCGCCTCTTTCGGGCTGGGCATTACCTACATCAACTACGCCAGTGTCTGGACATTAATCGTGATGACGCTCATCGCATTTGTCTTTGGCTACCACCTCGTCAGTGCGATTGGCGGTGCTGACATGCCTGTAGTGGTCTCAATGCTCAACTCCTACTCAGGTTGGGCTGCTGCAGCGGCAGGCTTTATGTTAGGTAATAACTTATTGATCATCACTGGGGCTTTGGTAGGTAGTTCAGGGGCCATTCTCTCATACATCATGTGTCAGGCGATGAATCGCTCATTTGTGAGTGTCATTTTGGGCGGTTTTGGTGCCGAAGGTGGCAGTTTCACCGATAGTGAAGCCGGTGAATATCACGAAACGACGGCGATAGAAGTCGCCGAACTGCTTAAAAATGCCAATAGCGTAGTTATTGCACCAGGCTATGGGATGGCCGTCGCGCAAGCACAATATCCGGTCGCGTCCATCTGTCAAAAATTACGCGATAGTGGCGTGACCGTACGTTTTGCCATCCATCCAGTCGCTGGACGTTTGCCAGGTCATATGAACGTGCTGCTCGCCGAAGCCAAAGTACCTTATGACATTGTGCTGGAGATGGATGAGATCAACGATGACTTTTCAAGTACCGATGTGGTGTTGGTGATCGGGGCAAATGATACCGTCAACCCTGCAGCAAAAGAGCCCGGTAGCCCTATCGCCGGAATGCCCGTGTTGGAAGTATGGGATGCAGCTCAAGTTGTGGTATTTAAACGCTCTATGGCCACCGGCTACGCAGGCGTGCAAAATCCACTGTTTTTTAAAGACAACACCCAAATGCTATTTGGCGATGCGAAAGCCAGTGTTGAACAGATTTTACAGTCACTCTAATAGACAAAAGCCCTGCTAATGCAGGGCTTTTGGCGATCATTTCAGGGTAGGTTTAACCCATCGACACCACTTGCTCGGGCACAATGACCTCTTCAACTGGCAAATGATGTTGTAATCCCAATGCTTCACTGGTGTTACGCAGCTCTTGTTGATTGATCTCAGCATGATCATGCAGAGCAATCCCATAAGATGGGATCATCGTTTTGATTTTGGCTTGCCAAGCTTCATCGCTCATTTTTTCAGCAAAACAACTTTCTAATAGTTCTAACATAATCGCAGCTGACGTCGAGGCGCCAGGAGATGCGCCCAACAGTGCGGTCAAACTGCCATCACTGGCATTGACCAACTCAGTGCCTAAACGTAGATGCCCACCTCTGCCCGGTTCATTTTTAATAATTTGTACCCGTTGCCCCGCCTGCCACAATGTCCAATCTTCAGCTTTAGCCGTTGGCGCAAACGCTTTGAGCGCCGCGAAGCGAGCCGCATCACTTTGTCTTAATTGCCCTAAGAGGTATTTGACCAAATCAAAGTTTTTCAAACCAACTTGCACCATCGGTTTGAGATTAGAGCCATTTAAGGTGGAAAACAGATCCCACAATGACCCGCTTTTCAGAAATTTACTCGAAAAACTAGCAAATGGCCCAAACAGTAACATCCGCTTGCCATCAATCACTCGCGTATCAAGATGTGGCACTGACATCGGTGGTGCGCCAACAGAGGCTTTACCATACACCTTCGCTAAATGTTCATTCACAACGTCTGGATTTTCCGTCACTAAGAACTGTCCACCAACAGGGAACCCGCCGTATTGACGCGCTTCTGGAATACCGGATTTTTGCAGTAATGATAGTGAAGCGCCACCTGCACCAATAAATACATATTTCGCATGGATGGTACGGATGCGATCGTTGGTTAAATCAGCAACCGTAAGCTGCCAGCCACCTTCTGGATGGCGTTTAAAATCACGTACATCATGGTTCAAATGAAGGCTAAATTGCTTATTTTGTTTGAGCAAGTCGATCATCTGCCGCGTCAATGCGCCAAAATTCACATCGGTCCCAATCGCCATACGCGTCGCAGCAATCGGTTGGCTCGCATCACGCCCTTGCATAACTAAAGGAACCCACGATCGAATCAATTGATGATCTTCAGAATACTCCATGCCTTCAAACAGTGGGCTCGTCTGCAATGCTTGATAGCGTTTGCGCAAAAAGCGAACATTTTCATCGCCCCACACAAAACTCATATGTGGCACACTACTGATAAAAGTATTGGGGTCGCGGATCAGCCCCTCACGAACTAAGTATGCCCAAAACTGCCGCGATAATTGAAATTGTTCGTCAATTCGAATTGCTTTGCTGATATCGATCTGGCCATCATCCAACTCAGGTGTATAGTTCATCTCGGCTAGTGCTGAGTGACCAGTGCCTGCATTATTCCAACCATTCGAGCTCTCTTGGGCAACACCATCTAAGCGCTCAAATAACTCAATCGACCAGTTGGGTTCTAACTGTTGCAACAACGTCCCAAGGGTGGCACTCATAATTCCACCACCGATTAGCACGACATCAATTGGCTGCCCTTCGGCACCCGAGCTCAGTTGATTGACTCCGTTGTGACCAGATACTTTATTCATGGGGGTTTGCATCTCTTTTCACTTGCTATCAAATGTTATCATACCTACCCGCTTCCATGACCAACCATCAGCCACACCTTTCACCAATCGATGATGCGACAAATGTTCGGCTCTAATGGTTGCATTGGGTTGCGGACAAGCTCGACATGGCGCACTCAGTGACATGATCACAGAATGCGTTAAGAACTATTGGTCAATATACCACCATCAAAAGGAGTAACAAGTAGTGATCTAATGACATTTTCGGTTACCTTAAGCTTCAACTAAGTAGAGATGAAATGTATCTAACTGATTTATAGATATTAGTACTATCTTTACTTTGATCACAATCAGGCAACATGTATAATACAATATTGTCATATTTTTGTGATTTAGATCACATTTAGTCATTCGACAGCCATCATCCTCGGCATTCGAATAATGGCCGACTTTGCACCCGAAATAGCTGCATTAATTGATTTGCTGTCGGCAAAAGCTGTCGATTGCGACGTTGGATGATATAAAAAACCGCTAGTGGTAGTGGCTGTTGCAAGACAATCTCCTGTAGTTGATCTTTGCGAGCAAAGTGCTCTAGCGCTAACTCAGAAACGATCCCGATACAGTCTGTATGAGCCAGAATGTTTAAGGTCGGCAAATAAGATTCACAAATCACTTTGGATTGCACCAAGATCCCTAACTTATCCAACTCATCTAACAACAGCTGAATATAACTACTTTGGGTTGTGGGTAACATCCAATCACAATCACTCAGTTGTGCCAAGCTGGTGACCCCTGCCAGCGGATGATTTCGGCGCACCAACACCTTAAACGCACATTCAAAAAGTGGCTCGAGACTAAACTCACCCTCAGCAAAATCGGGGTAAACAGTATTAATGGCAAAATCAACGTCACCAGAACGTAACCGATGCAAGTGACTCTCCATTTGCCCTTCGCTGATACGTACAGAGACCTGTGGATAATCTTGGCGAAAGCGGGCCAATACGTGAGGTAACAGGCTACAAGCGACACTTGCACCCAAACCGATGCTCACTTGCCCACTCATCTGTCCGAGTTGTTGGGAAATCGCATGCTGGGCTTGTTCCAGTTCATTTAAAGCTAGATGTGCATGTTGTAATAAAGTGTGACCATATTGGGTTAAAGTTACGCCCTGTACGCCCCGATGAAACAGCTGCACACCAAGGGTAAGCTCCAACTCTTTGATGGCTTTGGTGAGCGACGGTTGCGACAAAGCTAATTGCCGACTAGCTGCGCGAATACTTCCTTGCTGCGCCACCGCCTTAAATGCCTGCAGTTGGTGTATCTTGATAGCCATTTTCCATCCGTTGATAACCGTTATCTATCATGCCAAAGATATTGCAATCTTATCTCTCTGTCGAGAATTGGATAGAGTCAAAAAAATAATAAAAAAGTATCGATCGCTTGATTGGATAAAAAAGCGAAGCGGCAAACACATAACTAAACATCGCGATAGGTAAAGATATGGAAAATCTCAACGAACTTAAGTCACAACGCAGTTTGCGTATTCTCAATGCTATTGAGCGCATTGGTAACCGCCTTCCCGACCCCATGATGCTATTTTTGTCACTGGCGGTTATGGTTATTTTGGCCTCGGTCATCGCAGCCCACTTCGGAGCAACAGTGGTCTACCCAGCCAGCGGCAAACTGCTACATATCCGCAGTTTACTCAGTGATGAGGGGGTGGTTTTCATACTCACGCATATGCTGAAAAACTTCACGGGCTTTGCCCCACTCGGGTTGGTACTAGGGATGATGTTAGGGGTTGGTGTCGCTGAGCAAGTCGGTTTACTCGAAGCGCTAGTAAAGCGAACTATCTTAAATGCGCCGGCATGGTTAATCACCGCCGCTGTTGCTTTTTCTGGGATCATGATGAATATCGCCTCTGATGCGGCCATGATTGTACTCCCCCCACTGGCAGCGATGGTCTTTCTATCAGTAGGTCGCCACCCCATTGCTGGCTTAATGTGTGGGTTTGCCAGCGCAGGCGCAGGCTTTACCGCCAATTTAATCATCGCAGGAACCGATGCATTACTCTCTGGGATCTCCACTGAAGCCGCTAAAGCCGTTGACCCAACCATGGTGGTCACCCCTGTCGACAACTGGTATTTTAATATCATCTCTGTTTTTATGCTGACGTTGATAAGTGTATGGGTCACCGTAAAAATAGTCGAGCCGCGTTTGGGCCACTATAAAGGCGAGCATATGCCTGACCAAACGCCACTAAGTGATCTCGAAAAACGGGGTCTGCGCAATGCTGGGATCACGGCATTTGTCTATTTAGCCGGACTTGTGACTTGGATCATGTGGCCAAACTCACCGCTGACCAATGCTCATGGCGGACTCATTCCATCGCCTTTTCTCAAAGGGATTATCCCCCTTATCTTGTGCTTTTTTATCGCCGTCGGTATCGCCTATGGTAAAACCATTGGCGTGATCACATCAGCTAAAGATGTCGCCAAACAGATGTCAACATCGATTCAAGGCATGTCGAGCTACATTGTTCTGATATTTTTTGCCGCCCAATTTATTGCCTATTTCAACTGGAGCCACCTCGGCACATGGATTGCTGTGCATGGCGCAGACTACCTTAAATCGGTGCACATGACCGGACTTGGGATATTGATTGGATATATCATTCTGACATCGCTCCTGAATTTTTTAATCGTCAGTGGCTCAGCCAAATGGGCACTGGAGGCACCGGTCTTTATTCCGTTGTTTATGCAGCTCGGTTACAGCCCTGCCTTTGTGCAGGTCGCTTATCGGATCGCTGACTCATCAACCAATATCATCACCCCATTAAACCCCTACTTTGTGGTCATCCTTTCGTTTATGAAACGCTATGACAAAGCAGCAGGTATTGGCACGATGATCTCTCTTCTCATGCCCTATACGATCTGCTTTTTGGCTGCGTGGGTCGTTCTGTTTTGCCTGTTTTTCTTCACCGGATTACCCATTGGCCCAGGCGTTTATCCGATGTTAGCGCACTGATTTAGTTTTTAAGGAGATACTATGGATACCGCACAACTGAGTACCATCGTCAAACACATTGAACCGCAAATGATTGCATGGCGACGTGACTTTCACCAATTTGCCGAATCAGGATGGCTCGAATATCGGACAGCCTCTGTTGTCGCAGATATTCTTGATAAGCTCGGCTATCAATTACAACTCGGCCAAGAAGTATTTGTGGCCGATGCTCGGATGGGACTGCCCGCACAAGAAGTCATGGCAGCAGCCTTTGAACGGGCTCGTGAACAAGGTGCCATCGAGCCGTGGCTTTCCCATTTTGCCAATGGTTTTACCGGCATAGTGGCCACGTTAGATAGCGGCAAACCCGGACCGACTATCGGCTATCGGGTCGATATGGATGCGCTTGACTTAGATGAAGTAGACGACCCAAACCATATTCCTAGCCAAGCAGGATTTGGCTCGGTCAATGAGCGAATGATGCACGCCTGCGGCCATGATGGGCATACTGCCATTGGCTTAGGGCTCGCAACATTGCTTGCGCAAACGCGCGCTGAATGGTCAGGCTGCGTAAAAATCATTTTTCAGCCCGCCGAGGAAGGAACACGCGGCGCCAAATCGATGGCGCTAGCGGGTGTGGTGGATGACGTCGATTATTTTACCGCTATTCATATTGGGACTGGTATTGCTCAAGGACAGATGGTCTGCGCCAACGACTCATTTATGGCAACCAGTAAACTCGATGTCACCTTCACCGGAATTGCGGCGCATGCTGGCGGCAATCCTGAACAAGGCCGTAGCGCACTGCTTGCCGCCGCGCAGGCCACCTTAGCCCTGCATGCCATCAATCGCCATAGTGAAGGCGCCTCGCGCATCAACGTTGGGGTACTCAATGCAGGAACGGGCCGTAATATCATCGCACCGAGTGCACTGCTTAAGGTAGAGACACGCGGGCAGAATAACACCATCAATAACTATATCTATCAGCAGGCAAAGCAGATCATTCAAGGGGTCGCCACCATGTATGGGGTCGACTACACAATAAAACTCGTTGGCGCAGCGCAAAGCAGCGTCTCTAGCCCTGAGTGGATTTCATTTATTCAGCAGCAAGCTCAAGCTTCCGGTCGGTTTAGCGCCGTTCATAGCCACAGTCAAAAACCGGCCGGCTCAGAAGATGCTACCTACTTTATGGAGCGAGTCAAAGCATGCGGAGGCCAAGCCGCCTACAGCATTTTTGGCACCCAACTAGCTGCGGGCCACCATAACGAGCACTTTGATTTTAACGAAATCGTGTTAAGCGATGCGCTGCATACCTTAGCCATGCTCACCTTAAACTTCGATCAGTTTAAGTCTGAATCTTGACGGCTCTGGCGCATCGTCTTTTGACAAGTCGGTGCGCCAATACTGACCGCGAATGACAATGCCAGAGCAAGCCCTTATTCGTCAAACCTGCCTCGCGAAAGAATCTTATAAAAATGATCCCTGACAAAACAGTCCAAAACAACCGTTCTACAATGGATCTGTTGCCACTTCACAGAAGGAACAGATAATGAGTAAAGTTTATGATCTTAACCACAATGAGTTAACCGTTGGCCAGCGCGTATTAATTAAACCTAGTGGCGAAACATCACAGATTGAGCAAATCCACGCTGAAAACCTGTCCGCCTATGCGGCAGAACATAACCGCTGTATTCAGCTCAAACAAGGTCAATTTGCTCCTATTGATCTCGTCAGATTAGGTTAATTTTTAGCAATATATTTAGAAGATATTGGACGATATGCATCGCCCAATATCTTTTTCGTCCGCTAGAACGCCGAGTTAACTGACTGACATTGATTCACCACACGCCGATATTGACGACGCCCTTGCAACGCCCGATAGATAAATACCCCACTCATCAAACCAGAAAAAACGATATTCATGATTAACCACTGCGGTTGCAACGAAATAGCGGCGCTAACGGCTAACACATAATGCCCAATGAACGCCACGAGTAGCATCAACAATAATCGTTTGCTGCCGGGGATATAGACTTGACCATCTTGACCACAATACAACCTACGTAACAGCGGGCCAAAAATAGCTTGCCCAATGAACGCACCGACTAATAATCCGCCGCCCCAAAGCATACAATGCAGAAATAATTGTAGCCACGGCTGAACCGCGATTAAATCATGCAGCGATCCCCCTACAAACACCACCCCAAGTACACCTAACCGGTTGACCGCTAAAACACGATCAGTCAATCCGCTCACACCGACTTTGAGGATATAAAGCAGCACCAACCACACCCAATAAGGAGTCCCAGCCAAAATATTATCAATCATCTTAATATTATCAATCATCTTACAGTTCTCAGCGACTAGTTGTCAGGCCACTAGCATTGCCGCAAACACGGCCGTTGACCATGCCAGCAATCTGTCAGGCAGCAGTCATTGACCAGACAGTCAGGTGACAACGCTAACTGCCACTGTTGTGTGTAGGGAAATTGCGCTTATAAAACAAAGTCCGTCGTTATCTTGCTAGCCTAATAGAATTGATTGCTGATTTTCCTGATACAATTGAATATACTTAAAATCCTGATCATATTTACAGTGGTTTGATATGCAGCTTGAGCAAACATCCGTCACCGTGCTCAAAGGGATCGGCGCTAAACTCGCCGAGAAGTTACAGCGCCTTGAGATCACTTCGCTGCAAGATTTGTTGTTCCATCTGCCACTGCGTTATGAAGATCGCACTCACATCTGGCCTATCAATGATCTGCTGGCCGGCATTCATGTGAGTGTCTGTGGCACTATCCAAAAAGTAGATACCTTGTTTGGTCGTCGGCGCATTCTCAGCTGTCGCATTCAAGACGGCAGCGGCAGTTTAACGCTCATCTTTTTTAATTTTAACCAGGGCCAAAAAAATGCGATGGAAGTGGGTGCTAAACTGCGTGCTTATGGTGAAGTGCGTCGTGGCAAGCATGGCTGGGAGATCGTCCATCCTGAATACCAGATTTTCGATGCCGAGCAATCCATCGCCGTTGAAGCGCAGCTGACGCCAGTCTACCCAACAACCGAGGGACTGCGCCAATTAACGCTGCGTCAGCTCACTGATCAAGCCTTAGCCTTGATCGAAGATTATCCGCCAAAGCCATTACTGCCCGAGCAAAGCCAGCGGCTCAGTGCACTGCCATCACTTCAAGATGCATTGCAACTACTCCACCGGCCGCCACCGCACACGCACTTAACCGACTTAGAAGATGGGAGTCATCCGGCTCTACAGCGATTGGCGCTAGAAGAGCTATGTGCTCACCAATTAAGCCTACTAACACTGCGCCAAACGGCGCAGCGTGAACCAGCCTATGCTCTTCCACCCACGCCAAAGCTGCAAGCTCAATTGTTAGCCCAACTCGGCTTTATCCCCACCAACGCGCAGCAACGAGTCGCCAAACAAATCAGTGCCGACTTAAGTCAAAGCTGGCCGATGATGCGTCTGGTACAAGGCGATGTTGGCAGTGGTAAAACGCTAGTGGCCGCGCTTGCTGCCGTACAAGCACTTGCCCAAGGGCAACAAGTAGCATTAATGGCACCAACCGAAATTCTCGCCGAGCAACATCTGAAAAATTTTATGGCCTGGTTTGAGCCGTTGGGTTTTAGTGTCGATTGGCTGGCAGGTAAACAAAAAGGCAAAGCGCGCACTCAAGCACTCGCGCGCATCCAAAGTGGTGAAGCCAAAATGGTCGTAGGGACTCACGCTATTTTTCAAGAAAAAGTTCAATTTGCCGATCTTGCCTTAGTGATTATCGATGAGCAGCACCGTTTTGGTGTTCACCAACGGTTAGCCTTAAGTGAAAAAGGCCGCGCGGGTTTAGTTCCTCACCAACTGGTGATGACCGCAACTCCAATCCCGCGCACACTTGCAATGACCGCCTATGCTGATCTAGCGCTGTCGGTTATCGATGAACTGCCCCCGGGACGGACTCCGGTGACCACCGTGGTCGTTCCAGATACTCGTCGTGATGAAGTTATTGAGCGAGTCAAAAAAGCCTGCCATAGCGAAAAACGTCAAGCTTATTGGGTCTGTACTTTAATTGAGGAATCAGAAGTATTGCAATGCCAAGCAGCGGAAGATACCGCTGAGCAATTACAACAGCAGTTACCAGAGCTCAATATCGGCTTGGTGCATGGACGAATGAAAGGGCAAGAAAAACAGTGGGTCATGGATGAGTTTAAGGCACACCGACTCGACTTACTCGTTGCGACCACCGTGATTGAAGTGGGGGTCGACGTCCCCAATGCCAGCTTAATGATCATTGAAAACCCTGAGCGTTTGGGTCTTGCTCAGTTACACCAACTACGAGGCCGAGTTGGCCGAGGAAAAATAGCGAGCCACTGCGTACTGCTCTATCATAGCCCATTATCAAAAACGGCCGGTGCCCGTTTAAGTGTATTGCGTGACAGCAATGATGGTTTTGTGATTGCCGAACGTGACTTGCAGATCCGCGGCCCAGGTGAACTCCTTGGAACTCGACAAACAGGGCTAGTGAGCTTTAAAATTGCCGACTTAATGCGTGATCAAGCACTACTCACCCCAGCTCGAGAACTCGCCGATCAGGTCTTAAACCAACACCCAGAACTTATCGAACCATTAATTCGTCGTTGGCTAGGGCAACGCCAAAAATATGTGCAAGCTTAGAAGCAAGAAATACCTTTCTTACATAGGTTCATATATACTTCCCACAATTTGCTAATTCGCATCGCCTAACTTTAGGCTGAAATTTTTTATCGAGTCTATATAAACAATCGTGTGAGTAAAACAATAGCAATAATATACAACGATAATTTTGTTGTTTTATTTAATTCAAAAATTCGCTCTTATTTGCCTTTCTTTAACTAATTTTTGGAATAGATCGTGGCCATCATATTTTATTGTTTATTCGATAAAATTACATAATTCTATGATTAACACTTTTTCTCGGGATCCGTTATAGTTTACGATATTCATCATTATCACTTTGATAAAGCCAATGAAAGTAATAAATTAGAAATCAAAGCGATCATTAGCAATGTTCAGTAAAATTCTGGAATTGAAGGGTCATTTGCTTTTATTTTTTTTGCTGCGGCTTTAGCTTCCTTAAATTGCGGCGTTTCGTATAAATCAATGTACTTAGTTACTTCATAGTATTCATAGTTATTATAGTAAGGGAAAATATACTTTTTTATATCATCTAAATAATCTTCACAATAAAAATCATACGTATAACTTAAAAAAAATGGATCAGGGATTAAAGACACTTGTTTAAACTCATAGTCATAAAAAAAGAGATACTTTAATTCTGAATGGATGGCAATAAATTTTCTTTTCTTTTCAGGTATTCGTGGTTTGCCTACCAGGCCCATTAGTGCAAAGCCACCGGCACCCACTAGCGCTAAAGGCCCGACCACAACGATAGCAATCAGGCACACCGGCGCTGCAATAAAGCCAAAAAACTTATCGATGCTATAGGCAATTTTGGGCACTTTTTGATACCAACTGCACTCAATACCATACTCGGTTAGGCGGTATTGATAGTAATAATCGGCACTGATTACATAGTAGCTGAGCCAACCGATCCCCATCGAAAAGATAAACATCTCTAATGATATAATCCAATCATCGAAAAATAAAGAAGGTAACGTAGGTAAAGCCACTAAAAATAAAGACATGGCAACTCTTATCCAGTGAGGTGCATAAGGCACCACCACCTCCCACGCATAAATGGTCGGGGAGACTTTCGCTTGTTCATAATAGGGCTTATCTTTTCCTCGTGCGACTTTTTTAGATAATTCCATGACTCATTCTCTATACAATATATGTGCTATTGACGTCATTTTTAAATCAATACTGAGTTGTCCCTTTGACAGATCCGTTATGATTTACGATATTCATCATTATCGCTTTGATAATGCCAATGAAAGTAATAAATTAGAAATCAAAGCGATCATTAGTAAAGTTCTGGAATTGAAGGGTCATTTTTCTTTATTGTTTGACCAGCTTCTCGCGCTTCTATAAAACGAGGATGCTGAAAAATTTCTTTATATTTATTTATTTCGTAATACTGATAATCTCTATATAAAGGGAAAATGATTTCTTTTATGTCATTTAAATGATTACCACAATATACTTTATAACTATACGTCAGAAACCATGGATTAGACATTAAAGATATACGATTCTCTTCTTGGTCATAAAAAAAGAGATACTTTAACTCTGAATGGATGGCAATAAATTTTCTTTTCTTTTCAGGTATTCGTGGTTTGCCTACCAAGCCCATTAGTGCAAAGCCACCGGCACCCACTAGCGCTAAAGGCCCGACCACAACGATAGCAATCAGGCACACCGGCGCTGCAATAAAGCCAAAAAACTTATCGATACTATAGGCAATTTGGGGCACTTTTTGATACCAACTGTACTCAATACCATACTCGGTTAGGCGGTATTGATAATGATAATCGGCACTGATTACATAGTAACTGAGCCAGCCGACAGGCAGACATAAGATAAAAAGCCCAAGTGATGCCACCCAATCATCGCCTAATAATGAGCCAACGGGAAATGCAAATAATGCGAATAATGATATTCCAGCTCTAAACCAATAAGGTGCTGTTGGCACCATCACTTCCCACGCATAAATGGTCGGTGAAACTTTCGCTTGTTCATAGTAGGGCTTATCTTTTTCTCGTGCGACTTTTTTAGATAACTTCATGACTCATTCTCTATACAATATATGTGCTATTGACGTCATTTTTAAATCAATCCTGAGTTGCTTTCTTGATAAATTACTTCATGGCTGAGCCATTAATAGCTCCCCATAATGAGATTAAACTTTTTGTTTGGATCAATACTGAATTATCCCTCTGATGAGGTGCGCTTTAGTTTACGATATTCATCATTATCGCTTTGATAATGCCAATGAAAGTAATAAATTAGAAATCAAAGCGATTATTAGTAAAATTCTGGAATTGAAGGATCGTTTTTCTTTATTGTCTGACCAGCTTTTGCTGCTTCTATAAAACGAGGATGCTGAAAAATTTCTTTATATTTATTTATTTCGTAATACTGATAATCTCTATATAAAGGGAAAATTATTTCTTTTATATCATTTAAATGATTACCACAATATACTTTATAACTATACGTCAGGAACCATGGATTAGACATTAAAGATATACGATTCTCTTCTTGGTCATAAAAAAAGAGATAGTTTAACTCTGAATGGATGGCAATAAAGTCTTCAGTTTTCCCAGGTGTTCGAGGCTTACCTTTTAATGCCATCAGTGCAAAACCACCGGCACCCACTAGCGCTAAAGGCCCGACCACAACGATAGCAATCAGGCACACCGGCGCTGCAATAAAGCCAAAAAACTTATCGATACTATAGGCAATTTGGGGCACTTTTTGATACCAACTGTACTCAATACCATACTCGGTTAGGCGGTATTGATAATGATAATCGGCACTGATTACATAGTAACTGAGCCAGCCGACAGGCAGACATAAGATAAAAAGCCCAAGTGATGCCACCCAATCATCGCCTAATAATGAGCCAACGGGAAATGCAAATAATGCGAATAATGATATTCCAGCTCTAAACCAATAAGGTGCTGTTGGCACCATCACTTCCCACGCATAAATGGTCGGTGAAACTTTCGCTTGTTCATAGTAGGGCTTATCTTTTTCTCGTGCGACTTTTTTAGATAACTTCATGACTCATTCTCTATACAATATATGTGCTATTGACGTCATTTTTAAATCAATCCTGAGTTGCTTTCTTGATAAATTACTTCATGGCTGAGCCATTAATAGCTCCCCATAATGAGATTAAACTTTTTGTTTGGATCAATACTGAATTATCCCTCTGATGAGGTGCGCTTTAGTTTACGATATTCATCATTATCGCTTTGATAATGCCAATGAAAGTAATAAATTAGAAATCAAAGCGATTATTAGTAAAATTCTGGAATTGAAGGATCGTTTTTCTTTATTGTCTGACCAGCTTTTGCTGCTTCTATAAAACGAGGATGCTGAAAAATTTCTTTATATTTATTTATTTCGTAATACTGATAATCTCTATATAAAGGGAAAATTATTTCTTTTATATCATTTAAATGATTACCACAATATACTTTATAACTATACGTCAGAAACCATGGATTAGACATTAAAGATATACGATTCTCTTCTTGGTCATAAAAAAAGAGATAATTTAACTCTGAATGGATGGCAATAAAGTCTTCAGTTTTCCCAGGTGTTCGAGGCTTACCTTTTAATGCCATGAGTGCAAAACCACCGGCACCCACTAGCGCTAAAGGCCCGACCACAACAATAGCAATCAGGCATACGGGTACGGCAATAAAGCCAAAAAACTTATCGATGCTATAGGCAATTTTGGGAACTTTTTGATACCAACTGTACTCAATACCATACTCAGTTAAACGGTATTGATAGTGATAATCGGCACCAAGCACATAGTAACTGAGCCAGCCGAGAGGTAGAGAAAATATAAAAATCCCGAGTGATATGAGCCAATTACCGCCTAATAACGATCCAACAGGGAACGCAAATAGTGCGAATGAAGTCATTGTGACCGTCATCCAACGCGGTTCACTAGGTACTATCACTTCCCACGCATAAATGGTCGGTGAGACTTTCGCTTGTTCATAATAGGGCTTATCTTTTTCTCGTACGAATTTTTTAGATAATTCCATGACTCATTCTCTATACAATATATGTGCTATTGACGTCATTTTTAAATCAATACTGAATTGCTTTCTTGATAAAGTATTCCATGGCCGAGCCACTAATAGCTCCCCATAATGATATTAAACTTTTTGTTTGGATCAATACTGAATTATCCCTCTGATGAGGTGCGCTTTAATTTACGATATTCATCATTATCGCTTTGATAATGCCAATGAAAGTAATAAATTAGAAATCAAAGCGATCATTAGCAATGTTCAGTAATATTCTGGAATTGAAGGGTCATTCGCTTTTATCTTTCGAGCCGATTTTTGAGCTTCTATATACCGAGAATGCCCGAGCATTTCTTTATCATCATCCACCTCATAATATTCATATTGATTATAATATGGGAGAATATATTTCTTTAAATCGTCTAAAAAACTTCCACAATAAAAATAATAGCCATATGTAAAAAAATCTGGATCAGCGATTAAAAACATTCGTCGATATTCTCGGTCATAAAAAAAGAGATACTTTAACTCTGAATGGATGGCAATAAAGTCTTCAGTTTTCCCAGGTGTTCGAGGCTTACCTTTTAATGCCATCAGTGCAAAACCGCCGGCACCCACTAGCGCTAAAGGCCCGACCACAACGATAGCAATCAGGCACACCGGCGCTGCAATAAAGCCAAAAAACTTATCGATGCTATAGGCAATTTTGGGCACTTTTTGATACCAACTGCACTCAATACCATACTCAGTTAAGCGGTATTGATAGTGATAATCGGCACTGATTACATAGTAACAGAGCCAAGCAATAGGTAGAGAAAATATAAAAAGCAGGAATGATAGAAACCAATTATCACCGAATAATGTTGTTGCTACTGGAATAACGAGTATTGCAAATAAAGACATTGCGGCTCTTATCCAACGAGGTAAATAGGGCACCATCACTTCCCACGCATAAATGGTCGGTGAAACTTTCGCTTGTTCATAGTAGGGCTTATCTTTTTCTCGTGCGACTTTTTTAGATAATTCCATGACTAATGCCTCTTAAGGGTATAAATTTGGGTAATTGGCGATTGGTTAAACGTTTTATCCCACTCTCATCCATCTTTGTCATATTTTTCGACTGTTCTGACTTGTAAGATGTTATTGTGAAATCTGAATTATAATAAATATACTCAATCTCATTATCGATATAGGCAGGAATTGCAACCCAAACTGATATATAATTTGATAAAAATATGTCATTATCGGTAGCGGTTTGAACCCCAATAAAATCGATTGTGTAGCGATAAATGTCTATGTTATTTTTTTCTTGTTTGATAACCTGCCATTTCCCCTTACTTTCATCGACGACTTTTGAGGTATCCTTTAAAGATTTCCCCTTTAAGTAATATTCAGTGGATTTATTTAGATTGTTTTTATTGGCACATATAATTTTTAATCCCACTTCTTTTGTTTGTTGTGGAAGACATGAGAAATCAATAGTCACTTGAAAATGGTAGTTTGATTTAATCAATCCATATCCACCATCCTTAACGTTTGACTTATATAGTTCCTCTCGAATATTTGATGGCAGAGGTAACTTTGGATTACATGCTATTTTAGGCGTCTGTATCATGGCTAGAAGTTGCCGCATAGCGTTCTCAAAATTCCAGTCACTCTCTCTATTGGTCCCCCAATAGGATTCTGCTAGCCATTTTTGTAGATCACTCCTCTTAAAGAGGTATATTAATACTGTAACAACTAGATAAACAACCCCAGCCCAAAATAATGTAGTGCCAATCCATGCGGCTGGATTAAGAATTGTGTCTAGTACAGTTGAACCTTGTTTAAAAAATAAATTTAGCGACTGTACGCCAAAGATACCGATATCGGCAGCTAATGAAAAAGTCTTAATCCCATAAAGTACCCGTACCCCCTCAGAATGACTTGAGTCAAAAGCGGATCGGCCACTATCCAGCCCTTCTGTAACGGATGCGACAAAACCAAATAGTGAAAATATCATAGTGGCTTTGATAAATCGTCGAAGTACAAGATCCTTAAGATTTTGTCCTATAACCTCTGATGAAAACCCTATGAATCGAAGTAAGGGTTGTTTTAATGTTTCATCTGTAATCAATGTGTTTACTACTTTCGCACTTTTATTTTTAAATACATCGGCGACAGCTGATATTGTCCAACTTGAGGTTGCGGTTAGCTGCGCGGCAAAGTCCCAATGCGCGAGGCTGTCATCTTTTTGCCAGATCTCTTTAATGGAACCCAATGTTATAGATAGGTTGACTACGTTTAAAAGAGCAATCAGACCACTGAGTCCTTCAATATTATGCCAACTTTCAGTTGCTTTATTTTGGACTCGATTTAATTTAGCAATAACAGCGCTGCGAGCAGCTTGTGCATACTCGTTATTGGCTAATATAATCCCTTCTGTTTTAACCGATGCAATGGCACCGTCTAATATCAGGCCTTTACTCTTTTGAATGTCTGCGGGGACAGGAACAACCTTACCGTGCTTAATGCCAAAGCGATCATATCTCTCTTTATATAGCTCTTGTAATGTTTCGCTCGTTTTTTCAATTTCATTTTGAAAGTTTTTAGAAAACTTCAGTCCATCCTTTAGCGGTGTTGTGATCAATTTTGAATATACAAATTTCAAATTATAAACAATTGATTCGGGTGTGTTCCAGGGTTTGGATTGAATAGGAAATAGTAGATCAAATATTGAATTGATCATTTGACCCGCTGAATGTATCGCCGCATTTCGAAAAGCAATAATAATATTTTGAGTTGGCTCAATGAGTGCTTTAAACCAGTTTTGCTGGGTGATATTCGGATTATCAATTAAAGAGTTCCAATCAGCAATCCGCCCAGCAAGCATAAGCATGCTCGAAACATTGAGAAAGTTTGAAGCATTGGTTGTATTGCTGCGCAGTGCCTGAGCCACGTTGTAAGAGAACCCCATTGGGGCCAGTGCTAATAGGTTTTTGGGATCATCTAGCGATAGCTCATCTCTTAGCTGTTTTTTTACCGCATCACTATTTGCGACGTTAATGAGCCCCATTAAAAATGGGTAAAAAAGTGTAACTAAGTAAACTTGCCCATTCACTTGCTGATTATCAATACCAAAAGATTCTGGCTCGAGCCCTAGTTGGTGTAATGTAGAGAGAAATTCTACACAACGATTCTCTATTTTTTTATCATACCCATTCAGTTTTTTAAGTATCTCTTTTAGAAATTTATCCAGGTCATCCCAACGTACTTCACCTTCATATTTGTCAATATTTTTTGCTAACGTTTTATCATTGTCTGTCGGTTGATATTTCCAATAGCTCTTAATTTTTTTATTTTTTTCCAAAAATCTCCTATAAAATGCTCGATTGGCGATTTCAAAAATAGATGCGCCGGGATCACTTTTTTTAGAAAGGACTTGAGCCGTGTGTTGGGTAACTTCTTCGTCGGTGACGCCCCAGTTATATTGATTAGCAAGCAGAAGATATTCTGTAAGATCATTTTCAAAATCGATTTGCAGTGATGGATCTGTTTTTACCATAGTCGGTAATTTATCTTCGGGTAGCCTGACCCGTCCTAGGCTACGGGCAATATCGGCCATTTGTAATTTTTGTCGGTTTTTTTCATCCTTGAGGATGATCTCTTTTTCCATCCAATCACGGAATAACAACAAAAAGTCATCCGTGGTATCCGCAAGTACATCATCAAGAGCGATAAATACGGCATTTTGGGTCGTTTGTTTGCCTTGGGTGTTTAACTGGGCGATGTAGGTCGCCTCTTTGTGCGCCGGTTTGGCGGCAACTAAATTAAAACGCTCACTGGCACGGCTCGTTTTTTTGGGAATATGATGATTATCAAGTGGTGTACAGGTGTTGCTAAACGCATCGGGTGCAACGGGTGCTTGAGTGGTACTAATATCGGCGACACGCGCACCGAGCAGGCTGATATCGGCGACAT
The DNA here is from genome assembly GCF_046054155.1 of Celerinatantimonas yamalensis. Taxonomy (NCBI): domain Bacteria; kingdom Pseudomonadati; phylum Pseudomonadota; class Gammaproteobacteria; family Celerinatantimonadaceae; genus Celerinatantimonas; species Celerinatantimonas yamalensis. The sequence continues at coordinate 2,123 of NZ_JBEQCT010000004.1, read as the reverse complement.
GCTGATGCTCCATAGTGGTGTGGTAATGCGACAAGTTAAGCTGACGCATCCACTTGTGACGGGCATTAACGCTTGAGAGCATTTGCTCACAGAGGCGTTGACTCCAGCGTTGGTGGGCAAAAGCTATAAACAAGGTGTCTTGGACCGAATGTTGAAAATAGGGTTTACCCGCCTGAGTATCCGCCGGTTGGCCACTTCCCCATTGTGCCGGAGCTAAATGAATCCCGCTTACCTGATATTCTTGCAACGTTTTATGGTTGTTGCTGTAAACGTACAGCCAGCCATCCCGCAGTTGGCGCAATGTGTAATGCGATTGAGTGAGTTTAAACGGTGGATGCCAGTGCTCGCTTTTTGGAAGGGGGTTGCACGGCAACTCTTTTTTAGGGTCAACATCATCAAGTGCATAGCGAACAGGAACTATCGAAATAGTCCCTGATTTTAATTTACACTGCTTACTGGCTGATTTTGCATCACTTTGTTTACCTGCTTTAGCAGCGTCCCGTTGCGGGGATTTCAACATTTCACTCATACAGACAGATCCTGGTTGGCATATTTTTCTGCTAATAGTTCCGCCTCATCCACACGCTGTGATGGCGAACGGGCAGAAGGCTCGGTCAGAAGTTGGAAAATATCGGGGTAAGCTTGTTCATGGGTGACGGCAGACTCACCTAAAAGGCCGATAATATTAAAGTACATGAGCAGATCACTTTCAGTGCAAAAACCTCGTTTATAAGCCACTTGTGCATGCTCAGCTAGCCACGCTTGGGGGTCTTCTTGCGAGCTTAAGCGCTTAGCAAACCACTGCGTAACATGCTGATGAATACTATCTAAGGTATTGCGCCAAACAATCAAACCCAATTGCTGCCACTGCGATTCGTCAATAATCAGCCAGTCTGTGAGAGTCGCTTGCGCGGTATCAGCAAAAGCTTTGGCTTTAAATGGCGAATCCATCTCTTGAAGCCCAAAACGAGTGGGCACCCAGACATGCTCAATTGACAACCAGAATGATGCCACTTGATCGTTAAAAAGTACCCATGCAGCCTCTGAGTGTGCCATTTTGAAAAAGGCGACACTGCCATAGGGTGGATACACTTTAATGAACTGACGAAAGTGGTCGGCCAGATCGGCCAGCGAGCTAGATGAGCTCACAAAATAACCAGCCGTGGGTTGCTCTAATGCAAAAAACCACTGCTGAACAGATGGAATGGCTTGAATGATATAAGGCGAGACGGCTCTTAGCTCATCATACGGCTCAAACATATAGATGGCCTCGAGCGCCAATGGGCCATCAAGGTTATAGAGCTGCTCGGCCAATGAGCTCACTTGCCCCCCATCCACTAATAGATAGAGAACCTGTTCAGGCGGCACCATCATATAGGGAATATCATAACTCATGATTCATGTGACTCAGATGGTTCGTCGGCTTTACATTGCTCACACACCGGTTCATTACCAGTTAAAGCATCTATTTGCTGATTTTTTAACAGTGGATTAGCCCCTGTTTGAGTTGCTTGTACATTCGTGATCAATGCTTCATCTGGAGCATCAGGTTTGGTTACCCCTTTGGGTAAGGTTGCAATTTTGCCCGCATAGCCACTACCACTGCCGGCACTGCCCCCTGAGTTTAAGTTAATCGCAGGGCCCACCAGAGACACCCCTGACGCATCCACTTTCACAAAGCTGCCACCGGCTTTGACGGTGATTTCTGAAGCGCTTTCTAACACCATCCGACCGCCCGATTTGAGGTGAATGTCTTGGCCCGCTTGTACTACCATCGATTGCCCCTGCTTCATGTGCAGCGACTGCTCAACATACTGGGTTTGCATGCCCCGGACATGCACCCGGCTTTCCCCGTCCACACGATTGTGTTCATCGCCCTTGATGTGGCTGAACTGATGGCGGGCCACCGTCAGATGATTGTCTTGCCCTATCTCAGCCTTGCGGTCGTTCTCAATGTGGCTGTTGAAGTCCTTTTGCGCATGCACAAAGATTTCTTCTTCGTGCGCTTGGTCTTCAAAGCGCAGTTCGTTATACCCTTGCCCCTGATGCGTCTCGGTGCGCAGCACCGTGCGGGTTTTATGGGCCGGCAAGGGGTACGGCGGTTGGTGGGTGGCATGGTACGT
>NZ_JBEQCT010000003.1:0-391050 GCF_046054155.1 Celerinatantimonas yamalensis | reverse complement strand
AAAAGCCAACTGAAGCACCACTCTCAACACAATCTATAAGCAATGAATTTAATTGAACTGAGACGCTAGAGGTTGAATGAATTTCCTTTATTTCCACTGAACTATCCTTGTAATTTAACGCCGCATTAAGGGGCAGCCAACGCTACTACCAACTTTCCGCATAACACCGTAATCACAAAAACCAACGCATAATAAAAATGCCACGCGTTGGCTGTCCCTCTTAAATGCTTTGTTAGGTGCAAGACACCTTGATCAGTTTAGTCGTACAGGCTGTACGGCCTGAACCAATGCTGGAATATTTACATTGTTCAAGCCACCTTTTTTGGCTTTATTGGTCAAGTATGCACCAAATTTTTCTGTAACGTAGACATCGTCCATCCAGCGACGGAACTCACCTAAGGCCTCGACAGGATAAATCCATGCCATTGGATCTTTCTGCGGAAAATCCTCAGGGAATACATGCAGATGTTTTCTACGAAGACCATATTTTTCATCAAGATTGCTTCCACTCCAGTGTTTACCCCAAGCCTGGCCAACACTAATATCGGGCATTGTGCTGCTATCAAACGTCATTCCGTTTCTAATGCCAGAGATCACCAGATTCGCAATTTCAGAAAAGACGCTAAAGTAACCAGAAGGCAATTCATTAAGGGTGATACGTTCATGAAATGTTTTCCAAGATTCAGGCAGAGAATCGGATGGATTGTAGCCTGTTCGCTCATAAATGAATGTTCGAAGAGTTAGTTTAGCGAGACTACGGTAGTTGAGTTTGGCTTGTTCCTGAGGTGTTTGTGAATCAAAGGCGTAATACTCAAGAATTGCCATACAATTAACATCATTTATTGCATGGTAAGTTTTACCTTCGATATTAATCGGGACATATAAAATATTAGGGTCACCACCTTGCTCAATAATTAGCTTCTCGATCACCTGCCCACGAGGTTTAAAGCGCAAATCTGTCTGCCAATCTTTCACAAGTGTAATGATTACACTTGGTGCGACCCCACATAAAGCGGCTAAACCACGAGCACCAAGGTATGGAGTACCATTATTCATTACTCCCATTTCGATTCCATCTGGTGCTGTATGTTTTACTGAAGATAATTGAAGGCTGTATTGTTCCATGTAATGTCCTTACGATTAAATATCCATATCTAAGATGCAGGCTTATATGCAAGAAAACAAGTATGCTATGCGATATTTTGCACCTAACATTTTTATATGAAGCATGCTCAAATCCTACCCCTTTGGGGACAAAGTGAGCAAGCTGTTTTTACCTAACTATCATACAGTTAAGTCTTGTTTGGTAAAATATATTAGGGCGATAAATGCGCATGCGCATTTTCTCTCTTTGTGTTGCGCAATATCTCCCCAAGCAAAAATCATAACATAATGATTTATATCATATATTTATTATCACACTGCTGCAAAACGCGCATTATCAAGAGTGAAAATGAGCTTGCAATTATCAACAAAAAGATAATACTGTTTATTTATACAGTATTTTATCAATAGTGATTATTATGGAAAAAAGCCCTTTTTTAGAAGCGGTGCGGCGTAATATTCGGCTTCGTGGTTACAGTATCCGCACTGAAAAAAGTTATTTGTACTGGATCAAGTCGTTCATTCTTTTTCATCACAAAAAGCACCCTGAAACAATGGGCTCCGCTGAGGTTATCTCATTTTTATCTTTTTTAGCCAATCAACGTCATGTTGCGATTAACACGCAAAAGGTTGCGCTCAATGCATTGGCCTTTCTCTATCAAAAATACCTGCATGTTGAATTAGGCGATATGGGGTTTCAACTAGCAACCAAGCAGCGGCAACTACCGGTGGTTCTCACCCCAACCGAAATTGGGCATATTCTTGCCAACTTGGCTGACTTACCCACCTTGGTGATTAAACTGCTCTATGGGAGTGGTTTGCGTATTAGTGAGTGCTTACGTTTGCGGGTGCAAGATGTCGATCTAACACATTTAGCGATAACAGTGCGAGACGGCAAGGGCCATAAAGATCGACAAACATTGCTCAGTCGCCAGTGCGCTCCGCAGCTCAAACAACGCATCAATGAGGTATTGGCTTTACAAAAGCAGGATAACAGCCAAGGATTCGGGCCTTCACTTCCTGGGGCTTTAAGCCGCAAATACCCAACTGCCTTTCGCCAACCTGGCTGGATGTTTATATTCCCAAGCCCGGCAACATCAATACATCCTGTCACTCACACTTTATGTCGGCATCATATTCACAGCAGTATCATACGAAAGGCGCTGCATCGTGCGGTCATACAAGCACAGATCCCTAAAAAAGTAGGATGTCATACGTTTCGTCATTCATTTGCTACACATCTATTGGCCCAAGGCAGCGATATTCGCTCTGTTCAAGAACTGTTAGGGCACAATGATGTGAAAACAACCCAGATCTATACGCATATACTAGGGGAACATTATGCAGGCGTAACCAGCCCATTAGATAGGCTGTAGCACTTTTTCACGATGCTATAAAATGATTAAGTTCTAACAACGCTCTAGCATGGCGCCTTCAACCACGCTACCGCCACTGGCGGCAAACAACGGCATCGCACCAGTTAAGGATTTAAGACGCAGCTAGACTGCGCTCGTTAAGCATAACTGAGTAATAACTTATCGTGCAATCGCACAAAAGAATGATTTTGCATATAAATGACTTAATCCACTGTGAGTTGGTGCACCAAATAACATAAAGGTGATGATCGCCTAACTCATCAGACATTGTGTCATCTGGCTGATTTGCGCAGGGTCAATCTGTTGGCGTAAATATTCGTCACTGGCATGTTGGCTCATGGCAACATTGGGATTAATAAACTGCATAGGGGAAGGAACTTGGCAACTAGCTGAAGAATGAAACTCATTAAACCCAGCCGCTATCAATGGCATTAAGGTGCTCATACGAATGCCGCAACCGGGCATGATGATGGGGCCATGACAGGCGTGGAGTTGTTTAAGTAGATCTAAACCTTCAAGTGCACTGGGGCGCTGGCCAGAGGTTAAAATGCGATCAACCCCCATATCAGCCAACTGCTGAAAGACTCGCTGCGGGTTTTGACACATATCAAAGGCTCGATGAAAGGTCACTGAAAGCCCCTTGGCAGCATCCAGCAGCCGTGTCATCGCCAGTATATCCAGTTCACCGTTCACATTTAAGGCACCGAAGACCACGCCAGCGAGATCTAATTCGCGCACTAATGCGATATCTTCTAGCATGCAAGCAAGCTCTGCTTCGTTATAACAAAAATCACCGCCTCGGGGGCGGATCATCACCATGGTGGGCACGCTAAGCTGTGCTTCGGCAAGTTTGAGGGTTCCGAATGAAGGGGTAATTCCCCCTTCTTGACTAGCGGCACACAGCTCAATGCGGTGAGCCCCTGCCTGCTCGGCTATCAGGGCTTGATCTAAACCATAACAACAAACTTCCAGTGTACGCATGGTTACTCCTATTGACGAACCAGTAATGAGGCGCCAATTAGGCCACCATCTTGATAAAATTTGCCCGGCACAATCAGCGGCTGTTCGGTGCCAGTTAAAGTAAGCAGTCGAACAGCACGGTCTAGCTGACGAATCAATGCCGTTTCTTCAGCAAGCCCTCCGCCAACGACAACCCGTGATGCGCCTAAAATATTCAAGGTGTAAGCCAATGGTTCGCTGATAATTTGTAGCCACCCGTCAATGGTTTGGCTCGCTTGTAACTGCCCTGCATGCCAATGCTTTATGATCGCTCGGCTATCGAGGGTTTGATGGTGTAACAACTGGTGTAAGCGCTCTAAACCACGCGCCCCAGCAAGGGTGTCTAAACAACCAGTTTGACCACAACCACAGGGTTGGCGTGCAATCGTGATGGGTTGGTGATTAATGGTAATCACTGTGCGAGTAATCGGTGCATGGCCCCACTCGGCTGTAATGCCATTGCGCCCTTCAATAATCTGGCCATTGATCACTAAGCCGCCGCCAATCCCCGTACCGATGATCGCGCCCAGCACAATCGGTTGCTCGCGGGCATGGCCCACCAGCGCCTCGGCTAAGGTAAAACAATCGGCATCATTGGCAACGCGCACCACTCTGCCTAGGCATTGGCTCAGCTCATACTGAATACGATGGCCTTGATAGGCTGAAATATTGCCAGCCGTCACGCGGTCTTGCTGGCGGTCAACCACGCCTGTGGTCGATATCGCAACAGGGGCATCATCAGGATACTGGCTGCGATGACAGGTAATAAGTTCAGCTAACGTGTGGCAAAGGGCTTGCCAATCTGTCGCGGGATTAGGCCGTTGTTCTAAAAATTGTACCTGTCCAAAGGCAGTTGAAACGCCAAACTTAATAAATGAACCACCAATATCCGCACAGATAACGGGCTGTAACTGCATATCTTTCCTTACTATGAGCGGCTGTCGAGCAGATCGCTCAGACCATCACCTAAAATGTTAAATCCTAAAACGGTCACGAGAATAGCTAATCCGGGAAACAACGACAAATAGATATCGAGCCCTAAAAAGTTACGACCATCGCTCATCATGGTCCCCCACTCTGGCATCGGTGGCTGCACACCTAACCCTAAAAATGACAAACTGGCGGCAGCGAGCACAATGCTCCCAGCGGTAAGGGTCGATTGCACAATTAATGGGCCGATGGCATTGCGAATAATATAACGGCTGATAATGCGAGAGTGGCGCACCCCTAAAGCATGGGCCGCTTCAACGTACTCCATGGTTTTCAAATCAAGGGTCAAATTACGGCTCAAACGAGCGTAAACTGGGATCGAGAAAATAGAGATCGCAATCAGCATATTAATTAATCCTTCGCCCAGCACGCTAACGATCAAAATCGCCAACACAATACCGGGAAAGGCAAAAATAATATCCATCACCCACATGATGATCTGATCCAACCAGCGATGTCCAAGCCCTGCAATAACGCCAAGTGGAACGCCCACCACTAACGACAACCCCACACTGAGGACGACTTCAAACACGGTGATTCGAGCACCATAAATCACCCGTGTAAAAATATCTCGACCATAATCATCGGTGCCAAATAGATGGGCAGTCGATGGCCCTTGCAAGGTATTGAGTAAATCCTGGGCATCAGGTGCATAGTGAGTCAGCCAAGGGGCGCCAAGTGCCGCTATCACAATTGCCACCACTAACCCACCGCCAATTAAGATACTTGGATGCGTCACCAACCAATACCGTAGCACCTGCAGCCGGTCACTGGTTTGTGTTTGTTTTGTTTGTGCAAGAGACATTAATTAAACCTAATCTTGGGATTTAAAAAACCAATCAGAACTTCGCCAAGCAAGTTCATCAAAACTACGCCACTAACAGCGACTAAGGTCACCCCTTCAATCACTGGATAATCGCGATAACGCACTGAATCCACCAGCAGCCGGCCTATTCCGGGCCAGTTAAAGACTGACTCGGTGACCACGGCCCCGCCAATCAAGCTGCCAAAATTAAGCGCAACGATGGTTACAATCGGCACCAGGGCGTTACGAAATGCGTGTTTCCAGTATATTCGCCGCGGGGCTAACCCCTTGGCGCGGGCGGTGCGAATATAGTCAGCCGACAAAACATCAATGACCCCTGAGCGAGTCATACGCGCAACCACGGCCATAGGGAAAATAGCTAATGTCAGTGTCGGTAAAATATAGCTTCGCCAAGACTCAGCGCCTAATAATGGAACCCAACCGAGCTGTACGGCAAAGGTGTTCATAGCAATTAACGCTAACCAAAAGTTGGCAATTGAAGCGCCCGTAATGGCTAAAATCATCACCACTTGGTCAACCCAGCGATGCTGATACACCGCGCCGAGCATCCCAGCTGGAACGCCAACAACAATGGCAAGTAAGTAGCTTAAGAACGCCAAGGCTAATGTATAAGGAAGTCGTTCACCTATCTCAGCCATCACTGGCTGTTTTGACTGGAGTGATACCCCTAAATTACCGTGTACCGCACCTTGGATAAACCGCCAGTATTGCAACGGCAATGGCTCTTCTAACCCCAGTCGGACGCGCATATCTTGTACCGCTTCGGGGGTCGCTTGCGGGCCAGCCATTAACCGGGCAGGATCACCCGGTAATGAACGAATCGCGATAAATACCACTAACGAGATCCCCAGCAAGATAAGCGGAAACGACAACAGTTTTTTGGCAATGTATAACTTCATAACCGCTCCATCATCGGGTCGACCTAACGAGCTGTTTTACTAGCGTTACGCACCACTAGGCTACCGCCTGGTACCATCTCGACGTCTTTGACATTCTTACGAGTAGCATAAAGGTCATCTTGATAGTACAAAAGCACTTGCGGTGCATCACGGCTAATCAGCTGTTGCAACTTGACATAATCTTGATTGCGTTGGCGCGTATCTAAGCTTGAAGCGGCCTTATCAATCAATTGATCGACCTGTGGATTTTTATAAAATCCCAAGTTAGCCCCATCTGGCGCAAAGCTTTGTGAGTCATACAATGGGCGCAGTTGTAGGTCGTTGCCAATTAAGCCCGAAGACCATGACGCCAACACCGAGCCAATGTCCATCTGTTGTTTTTGTTTCGCATCAGCAAAGGCCGCTTTGGTCCACACACCGCTTTCCATCTGTTTAACATCCAAAGTCACACCGATTTTTTTCCACATCGCTTGCAATACTTGCGCGGTGCGGGCATCAGGCGCTTGCACGGCAATGGTCATACGAAAACCATTGGGGTAGCCTGCGGCTTTTAGTAGTGCTTTGGCTTTGCTCACACTATAGGGGTAGTCATTAAGTTTGGCATCATAACCGGGGGCAATGGTTGGCAGTGGTGAGTTAGCCGCCTCAGCGTAACCAAACGAGATAGCGCGCACTAAAGCGCTGCGATTGGTCGCATAGTTGAGTGCTTGGCGCACTTTAAGCTTATTCAGCGGTTTCATCTGAGTATTTAAAGCCACCCAGAAAACGGCTGCGCCAGGCGAGCGATGCAGCGAAATAGTCGGGTTTGCCTTGAGTAACTTAGCAAACTGTGGCGGAACGGGATTAATAATATCCGCCTCACCCGATTGCACGGCCATATTCATAACAGACATTTCACTACTCCACGTCCATTTTAATTCATCAGCGCCGTGGACTTTGCCCCAATAATGCGGATTGCGTTTTTCTAAAACATATTCACCCGTTTTATATTGAACAAATTGATAAGGGCCTGTCCCATCAGCATGCATGCCAAGTGTGCCTGCTTTATCAGCTTTCGGGCTAACCATCATCGCCGCACCCGTAGTCATCAGATTTAAAAAGGTAGGAAATGTTTGTTTTAAATGAAAAGTAACAGTCAATGGCCCAGTTTTTTCAATCGACGCGACGACATTTCGTAATCGACCGCTGGCCGCTAAACCACGCGACTTATCTAAATGACGATCAATATTATAAACCACCGCTTGGGCATTAAATGGCGTGCCATCTTGAAAGCTCACGTCAGGACGCAATTTAAAAGTCCACAGCGTTCCATCTTTATTTTTTTGCCAAGAAGTCGCCAGTGCCGGAATAATTTTTCCTTGTGTATTCATCCGCACTAACCCTTCATACATTGGGTCAAGAATATTCGATGTATAGGTTGCCGTTTGATCGCCTGGGTCCATACTTCGCGGCGGCTCGCTTTGCATAATCGTCACGGTCGCTGCCCAGACAAATTGCGGAACAACTAATAACAATAAGCCACTTCCACGCAAAAGCTTGGTTCCCCATCGGGGGTCTGTTGTATGTTGCATCGTATCCCTCACCAGTCATTTATTCTTAATTAATTTATATATAAAACTAATTGAATGATTAATATTCTGTTTTTCGCTTCAAAACTCAAATAAAACACTAAATACAATTTATTATGGTTATATTTACATTGTTTAGTTTACTAAATTAACTAATTAAGCCTCTTTTTGTATGTTATTAAAAATATTTAGTTGATTTATTCATTTCCAAACATTATTGTCAAGTCATACCGAATAAAAAAAGATTAAATATGTTAGATGCGCAGCAACAACAAATTGTTCGTTTGCTTCATGCCGAAGATGGGCTAAGCCGTACAGAATTGGCGAAACAGATGGACGTCAGTAAAGCGGCTATGAGTCACTTGGTGCGAAAGCTTATTGACCAACACGTGGTGGTCGAATCACTCCCATCTGTCAATGGACAAGGCCGACCGTCGGTGCTTTTGACCGTATGTTCTGACCGTTATTTTTTTATTGGCGTTTCGTTATTAGGCGAGCAAGTTGAATTAGTGCTCGTTGATTTAGCCGACCGGCCCCTAGCACATATTGCATTTGAATTTGTCCGTGAACCTGCGCAATTAGCCGCAAACATTGCGTCCCATATCGAACCGTTGCTAGCGCAAACTCACGTGAATATTTCAGCCGTTTTAGGGGTAGGGATTGCCCTGTCAGGGGTCATTAATAAGACGCGCGATCACTGTATTAAGTCAACCTTACTCGGTTGGAGTGATGTCGCCCTAGTGCAGCTATTACAGCAGCATGTGCAATTACCAATCTATTTGGAAAATGATGCGAAGTCATTGGCTATCCATCAGCACTTGTTTGGATTAGCTCGTGATGTGAACAACTTCGCTTTATTGACCCATAGCGATGGAATCGGTTCGGCTCAGTTTATTCATGGTCAACTATATCGCGGCGCTCATGGCGGGGCAGGTGAAATCGCTCATACCACCATCGAACTAAACGGGCTGCCATGTCGCTGCGGCAAACGAGGCTGCTTAGATACGGTTTCTTCGTTGATCGCCATTCGCGAAAATGCGACGCGTCACGGACTCAGCCAAACAACCATTCCCGCATTGGAAGGGTTAGCTATGACCGGAGACAGCACCGCTATTGGGATATTGCATCGTGCTGGGAATGCTCTGGGGTTGGCGATTGCTCACGTCATTCAACTCAATGACCCACAAAGTGTGCTGATTGCCCATCATCCCGACTGTTTTAACGGCCTATTTGCCACGTTAGTTAAACAGAGTATCGATACACATGTTCTGCCTGATTTGGCAAGTAAAATTCAAATTTGCCCATTCGCGCTGCATCCACAGATCTGGACACATGCAGCTGCCAGTGTCGCTATCCATCAATTTTTGCACCAACCATTGAATAAGTGAGGAACGCTATGCGCATTGCTGTTGGCGGCATTCATATTGAATGCAGTACTTATAATCCAGTACTCAACCATCGGGATGACTTTCGCATCACCGAAGATGAGCAGTTATTAGCCAATACCTATTTTCAGTTCTTAAACGATTATCCAGCAGAATTTATCCCAACGGTACATGCGCGGGCAATTGCTGGCGGGCCAGTCGCGCAAGGCACCTATCAACGTTTTAAGCAGGATTTTTTAACTAAATTAGCAGCAGCCCTGCCGGTGGATGGGGTTTATCTTGCCATGCATGGCGCCATGTATGTCGAAGGCATGACGGATGCTGAAGGCGATTGGATAAGTGCGACGCGTGAGTTGGTCGGCGCTGATTGCCCCATCAGTGTCAGCTACGACCTGCATGGTAACGTCACACAAAAGATTATCGATCACATCGATATGTTCTCGACCTATCGCACGGCACCGCATATTGATATTGAACAAACGATGCGCCGTTCGGTATCCATGCTCGTACAAAGTATTTCGACTGGGGTGCGCCCAAAACTATTATGGTGCCCCATTCCAGTCGTGCTTTCTGGTGAACAAACTAGTACTGAAGATGAACCGGCGAAAAGTATTTATGCTGAGCTGCCCAGTATCGATGCCATCGATGGCATTTGGGATAGTTCCTTATTAGTTGGCTATGTATGGGCTGATGAGCCACGCGCTACCGCCGCAGTCGTCATGACCGGAACTAACGCTAACGCATTGGAATTTCAGGGCACTTATTTGGCCAATCGGTATTGGCAGGCGCGTGAGTCATTTTGTTTTGGTTGTCAAACCGGTAGCGTCAGCGAATGTGTCAGTTGGGCGATAGCCAGCCGTACTCATCCGGTCATTTTAGCCGATTCAGGTGATAACCCGACCGGTGGTGGTGTGGGTGATCGCGCCGATCTACTCGCCGAGTTAATTGCCCAACAAGCGACCGATACCGTCGTCGCCGGAATTGCCGATGCCAATGCAACCCAAGCTGCCTTTGAGGCCGGTATTGGCGCACAGTTAACGCTCACGATTGGGGCAAGTCTTGATCCGACGGGTCAACATGTTCATGGCCAATTTACCGTCATACGCTTAATCCCAGCAACACCACTCAACGCCCGCCAAGCCGTACTACGCATTGACGGTATTGACGTTGTCGTTGCCGAGCGTCGCCGCCCTTATCATAATCTTGAAGATTTTGCCCAGCTTGGTATTGACGTCAACCATCTCGGTATTTTAGTCGTTAAATCTGGTTATTTGTCCCCCGATCTAGCCCCGTTAGCTAACCCCAATTTGATGGCGTTATCTGAAGGTGTCGTGGACCAATATGTAGAGCGACTGACTCGCGCGCGTAAAGTCCACCCAACTTTCCCCTTTGATAGAGACTTTAACTATACGCCTAAGTTGCACTACAGCGTTCGGACTCCTCACTAACCATCTAGCTCATCGCATAATCATCAAGGAATAAGGCATGACTGAACTGGCACCGATTCTTCAAGTAAGCGATTTAACCACTAGTTTTCGCGATGGTCATCGCTGGAAAGCGGTGCTCAATAACATTCAATTTTGCATTTATCCAGGCGAAACCCTAGCGATTGTTGGTGAATCAGGTTCGGGTAAGAGCGTCACCTCGTTATCTATCATGCAACTTTTAAATCCGCGCCGTAGCCGTGTACAAGGGAGTATTAAACTCGAGGGGCGAGAGCTGACCACCCTCAATGATGCGCAGATGCAACAGATCCGGGCCAATCAAATTGCGATGATCTTTCAAGAACCGATGACCTCGCTCAACCCCGCTTTTAGCATCGGTGAACAAATTGCTGAGTTGTTGCAAGTCCATCGTGGTGAAAACCAAAAACAGGCGCGCGAGCATACCGTGGAACTTCTTAAAAAAGTGCGCATTCCCAATGCCGCTAGCCGCTTTGATGATTATCCCCATCAATTCTCTGGCGGTATGCGTCAACGGGTGATGATTGCGATGGCACTGGCACTCAGCCCTAAGTTGTTAATTGCTGATGAACCAACCACCGCTTTGGATGTGACGATTCAAGGTCAAATTCTTGATTTGATCAAGACACTGCAACAAGAAGAAGGGATGGCGGTTTTATTTATTACCCACGACATGGGCGTTGTCGCGGAGGTCGCAGATCGCACCTTGGTGATGTATCGCGGTGAGTTGGTTGAGACAAATACCACCGCTGCGCTATTTGCCAACCCCAAGCACGAGTACACTCGGATGTTACTGAATGCTGTGCCCAAACTGGGCTCAATGACCGACTGCGCAGAACCCCTTAAATTTCCACAAATTGATAGCAATGGTCAGGTGCAGTTATTTTCACCGCAGCCTCCGTTACCCAACAAGAAACCGCCCCTACTTAAAGTTTCCAACTTGACGACCCGATTTGCTATCCATAGTGGTTTTTGGTCACGACAAACTGCGGCCGTGCATGCCGTAGAAAATATCAGCTTTACTTTGACCCCAGGAGAAACGCTGTCGTTGGTGGGTGAATCGGGCTGCGGTAAATCGACGACGGGCCGCTCGTTGATGCGACTAGTTGAGCCTTTGCACGGGGAGATTGAATTTAACGGCTATAACGTCTGTCAACTAAGCCAAGCAGAACTGCGGCGAATGCGCCAAGATATTCAGTTTATCTTTCAAGATCCATTTGCCAGTCTAAATCCTCGCATGACCATTGAAGAAACGCTCATTGAGCCACTTCTTGAACATCAATTAGCCAGTAAACGTGATGCCAAAAAGAGAGCGTTAGAGCTTATTGAGCAAGTGGGCCTAAGTGGTGACATGCTCAAACGTCATCCGCACGAATTTTCCGGTGGCCAGCGCCAGCGCATCGCCATTGCCCGAGCTTTGTCACTTAACCCGAAGCTCATTATTGCCGATGAATCCGTGTCAGCACTTGATGTATCCGTCAAAGCACAGGTGGTAAATTTACTCATGGACCTGCAACAAACGCACAATCTAGCCTATCTCTTTATCTCCCATGATATGGCGGTTGTCGAGCGTATTAGTCACCGAGTGGCGGTGATGTATCTTGGCGAAATTGTCGAAATTGGTCCACGCCAAGCGATCTTTAGCAACCCGCAACATCCATACACCCAAAAATTACTCGCTGCGGTTCCAATTGCCGATCCGGCGCAGCGTCATTTAAAACGCCACTTAAGTGTCGATGAACTAAAAAGCCCGATCCGCGATAACAACTACCAACCGCCACAGCGCCATTATCGACAAGTCAGCGATCAGCATTGGGTGATGCAACATTAAATAGGACTGAGGCCCGCGAAGGTTAGTTGCCTGATGAGCGATGCTGCAATGGATAACATAATTGCAACCAAGCTTGCGCCGCCCTTGATAGATAGCGATCCGCCGGCCAAATGACACCGAGGTTCCAATCAATGGCGGGTTCAATTGCGCGGCCAATCACGCCTCTGGCATCCATCTGCTGAAAAAGCGGTTGCGGTAGAAAAGCGACACCGCCACTTTTCACCAAGGCGACTAGAAAGTCCCACTGGCTGCTACGCGCTAAAACTTGTGGTTTGAAACCAGCCTTTTGACAGGCCTGTTGAATCACTTCACTTAAGGTAAATTCTTTGGTGTACAAATAAAATGGCTCGGCGGCCAAATCAGCCCAACAGACCTTTGATTTTTGCTGCCAACGAGGCTCATCGGGTAACACAGCTAATAGTGGATAACTGGTAAACGGCAAGGTGTTAAGGTGCTCCTGAATGTATTCAGAAATCATCGTAATCGCGATATCAATTTCACCGTCTAACACGGCATGCTCTATTTTTCGCCCACCGTATTCCAAAATAGTTAATTCAACATCGGGATAGGCTTGTCGATATTGACGAATTAACTGAGCATACAGATGACCAACCATCGGCGGTATTCCTACTTTTAACTGGCCTTTGCGCAGTTCATTAAGATCATCAAGCTGCGCGGCGAGTTCATCCATTTGTTTAAGGATGCTTTGTGCATTTTTAAAGACGACGTCGCCGGCATCGGTAAGCCAAAATCGCCGCCCTTGCCGATGGAGCAGTGGCAGATCTAATTCTTGTTCAAGGCTCTTGATCATTTTACTGATCGTCGGCTGTGTCACAAACAGCTGTTCTGAGGCCCGCGTAAAGCTTTTTTGCTTCACTAATTCAACAAAATAACGTAATGCGCGAAGGTCCATAATCGTATCACTATCTCGGTTTAAAACTATTCTATAGTGGCATACTTTAAATAAAAAAAATTCATTTTCTGACTAGTTTGTAACTGCTTATACTGTGACTCACTTCACAAACACATATCAGAGTTGTTACTTTAAATGCTGCGGTTTCAGACGTTTATACTCACTTGCTGGCAAGTCCTACTCATTGTCGTGATCTGGATGATTGCTAACATTTTTGTCCATTATTTCCATATTCCCGTGCCATCTAACTTAGTTGGAATGTGCCTGTTGTTAATATTGGTATTTGCCAAAATTATTCGTCCTAATTGGCTCCGCCTTGGGGCAACATGGTTATTAGCTGAAATGTTACTCTTTTTTGTCCCCGCCGTTATGGCCGTGGTGAATTATCCACAATTGGTTCGCCAACACGGCTTACAGATTGTGTCAGTCATCTGCTTAAGTACTTTATGTGTAATTATTTCAACTAGCTGGGTCGTTGACAAAATGCACCATATTGAAGTCAAGCTAGCCCGTCGCCGCAGTCTACAAAATGCAGCGAATAAACGAGGCAGCCGTTTATGATCAACCCATGGATCTCTTCATTTTGCTTTGTCCTAACGATCTTTTTGTATTTTCTAAGTAAGTGGCTTTATGGGAAAAAACCTTCCATCTTATTTATGCCGTTATTATTAGCCCCATTGCTGATTCTAGCGGTCGTATTGCTTTTCCGTATCCCCTATCTGGATTACATTCAAGATTCCCACTGGCTATTGTGGATGTTAGGCCCAGCGACAGTGGCTTTTGCTATCCCTATCTACGATCAACGGCAATTAATCCATAAGCATTGGTTATCGCTCTCGGTTGGCGTGTGTGTCTCGGTTTGTGTTGCCGTCAGCAGCACGATCGCACTGGCCCGATTATTCCATTTGTCCGAAATTTTACAACGCAGTCTAGCCATGCGCTCAATCACGACTCCATTTGCGATACAGGCAACACGGCTCATTGGTGGAAAAACTGATTTAAACGCCGTGTTTGTGGTGATCACTGGGGTATTTGGCATGGCTATTGGCGAACTAATTCTAACGGCGATGTCAATTCGCTCAAGACTAGGCAAAGGCGCCAGTCTCGGCGCCTGTGCCCATGGTGCTGGCACTGCAAAGGCCTATCAAATCGGCCATACTGAAGGCGTCACCTCCAGTATCATTATGATGCTCGCAGGGGTGATTACCGTTTGTATTGCGCCATTAGTGGGTCGGCTTTTTTGGTAGTTCGTATCAACACATTGTTTCGCGTAAAGGGCTTATTCTGACCATTATTAGGCCGGTTCAGCCCTTTCAGGTAACGACTCAATATGCAATGTTTGTGTTGGAAAGGCGCAATCAGCCCCAGCCTGATGAATAATCGCTAAAATCTGTAATAACACATCTTGTTTGATTTGATGATATTCCGCCCAATTAATAGTTTTGGTAAAGGCGTAAATAAAGAAATCTAAGCTAGACGTACCAAATGCGGTAAAATTCACCATTAATGTTTTGTTGGTATCGATGGCCTCGTGCGCCTGCAACATCTCTTTGACCGAATCCACGATCTGTTGCATCTGTGCTGAATCTTGATAGCGGATACCAATGGTTTCATAAATTCGCCGATTCAGCATTCGAGAGGGATTCTCTACCGAGATTTGAGTAAACACCGCATTGGGCACATATAAAGGTCGCTGATCAAAGGTTCGAATTTTCGTGACCCGAAAACCAATGCGCTCGACGGTCCCTTCAATTTGCCGGTCGGGACTGCGAACCCAATCACCCACCCGAAACGGTTTATCCAGATACACCACAACCGCCCCAAAAAAGTTAGCGATCAGATCGCGGGCACCCATCCCAATCACCAAACCACCCAAGCCTCCGAAAGCGAGTAATCCGGAAAGACTCAATCCAAGACTTTGAAAAACGGTCAGCAGCACAATGACAATGACCGACGCTTTGATAAGCTTCGCCATCGCTTGCACGGTGGTGGCATCTCGGCCTCGACTAATAAACTCATCTTCGCCACTATTGGCGACTCGCCACGCGGCAATCGCAAACAAGACCTCTAATAGAACTTGACGCACAACGGGAAGATAAGCTGACAAGTTAGAATCTATGCGCTCGGCCACGCTTTCAGCCACTAAACTTAACCCCATCAGCAGGATAAACCAGTTCATAGGGCCATTAAGCGCATCCCAAAGAATATTATCCCAATGGGTTTGAGAATGTTCGGCGAATTTAACGATGCGCTTGCCCAATAAGCGCCAGCAAAGCGTGACGAATAAAGTTGCTACAATAATACACAATGCTTCAACGGCCCATCCTTGCCCTAATAAATGGGTTAATCGACCAAATTGTGCATGTCCCCAACTGACTATATCAGTCATATTTTCATTGTCTCCTATCGGTAGAACTTCAGTCCTAAAGAAGACTAAAGACTGACCCAATCTAAATTTATAACCATCATGATGCTGTAGATGGACGCCCTTCTTAGCTTGATTTCAATGGGCTGAGCCTCCCACGTCGCAATGATCGAATCAAAATAGCCAACAACTAAACACAAAAATATTAATATGCCTATCCGTTCCCGATAGACTTAAGCAATGCTGACGTTTGTCATAGTGATTAAAGCAAACTAAAGATGCATATAAAGCAGCGCAGCGCGATTTACTTGCGGACACCATACCACAGCAGTGGCCCATTAATTTGTGGCCAAAGGCGGCCTTGATTCATCTAAATCAAGATAATTTTTTATCGCTATCATTGGGGTTACTTAAAAATGAATTTTTTCTCACTAGATGTTCAAAATCCGTTCATGGCGCATCAGATTCAACCGCAAAACATCAGCATGTCCGAATCAATCACTTTGTTTATAGCATGCCGAGGATTATATGAATATCTCAACGCTAAAGACAATCATGATTGAGCGCAGTTTTTGTCGGATGTTGCTCAATGCCTGCTTGAACCAAGCTAGCCGGTCCTCACTGTGCAAGGTATGCAGGTAGGGTTGGCGGAAAAACCATTAGCTTAGCGGACAATAGCTTTTTTGAAGTAATATTGGCTAGGGTCAGGAGAAAATGTGCAATGCCTCAGTGATCAATTGGTTACAAAATGATTGGAAAAGTATCATCATCCGAATGCCACTAGGAGTTAAGGATGATGACTCTAGCACGGCTCAATAGTGCATTACACCGTAATGTGAATGATTGTTGTACAATATGGTGCTTATCATTCTGACTAGTCCTAACATTATCAAACCACAATAGCGAATAAGGGATGCGCTGAGTATTCCTACTGCGATTGGTGTTGATTCTAGTGCCATCATATAGGGACTACTCCGATGGAAATAATGGCATCATCCTCAAAGGGAAAAAATCGCTGCAAGATATCTGATATCTGGGCGACGCTTTACTCATTATGGTGAAATGAACACTAGCGATGCATCTACATTACATGTAGATTACATCTTCTAGGCTGATATTTAAACCATCATACATTATCTAAAACTACCAAATAATCATGTGAAAGGAATCCATGAGATGCCCATTAAAGATATGCTACTCGCTCTTGCTGTTGTCATCGCATGGGGAGTAAATTTTGTTGTCATCAAAGTAGGATTAGAAGGAATGCCACCATTACTACTGGCAGGGCTGCGCTTTGCCTGTGTTGCATTCCCTGCGATATTTTTTATCGCACCACCCAAACTGCCGCTGCGTTGGTTAGTCAGTTATGGCTTGAGCATTAGTTTTGGCCAGTTTTCATTACTTTTTTTGTCGATCAAATTAGGGATGCCTGCCGGGCTTGCCTCATTAATTTTGCAGGCGCAGGCATTTTTCACCCTCTTATTTGGCGCGGTATTGCTCAAAGAATCCCTTCGCCTACATAATCTGCTGGCCATGGCAATCGCGGCCATTGGCATCGCCTTAATTGGTCTATCGCATAGCCATTATCAAAACTCATTTACGCTCCCTGCCTTGTTGCTCATTTTGGGCGCTGCTGCCTCGTGGGGGATCGGAAATATTACCAATAAAGTGATCATGGCTCGTTATTCGGTGAAGATAATGTCACTAGTGGTTTGGAGTGCCTTAGTGCCATTGCTCGCTTTTAGCTTGAGCTCCGTTATATTTGAAGGCACTTCGACGATTTATACCAGTCTCGTGCATATCCAATGGCATAATATTTTAGCACTGTTCTATCTGGCAGTGATTGCCACAATGCTGGGCTATGGATGTTGGGGAAGCTTACTGAGTCGTTATGAAACATGGCGAATTGCCCCATTGACACTGTTAGTTCCCGTTGTAGGCCTTGTCAGTGCGGCTGTATTTGTCAATGAACATCTAAGCACCCAGCAACTTGTTGGCGCCGCTATTGTTGGGATTGCACTGGTATTTAATGTATTTGGTGCCCGTCTGTTAAGGGCCCGTTCAACGCCGCCGGTCAATGTATCGAACCGCCTGTAAATTCATCTTTTCGCGCTGACTAGGGTATATCGGTGTCGCGATAACAGGTGCAAAAACGCTGATAAAGTAGGTTGATGGAAGCCATTGAACCGTCAGCTAAGCTGAGTCTTGCATTATACTGACGAAGGAAGCGCATAAGCGGGGCAACAGTAACTGCCCGCTTTTATCAGGCTGGTTTTGGAATGATGTAAATGTTACGACTTAAACCATCATGAAATTTATGCCGTCCTGATTGAATGCCACCGAGTCGTTTAACCAACACCCTCGCCGAATCATTTGAATCGTGCATATACGTTTCGACTTTACACCAGCCCAATTCGTTATATGCATAAGCAACAGCTGCGATTGATGCCTCTTTGGCATACTCCTTCCCCTTTGATTTTGGAAGTAGCCATACTATCGTGACACATTGACATGCGACTATCGCCTGATTTCTGAATCTAGCATGATGCATCTAAATGGCAACAAGGCACTGATTGACGGACTATCTATCAATCTGTTACGACTAACATCTATCGGGTTATCTTATGTCCGAAGTCGTTGATCTTGAAACAGTAGATTTTCAAAGATCTCTGGCTCGAGCGCCTCGCTAAACAAAAACCCTTGATAAACATGACAGCCGCGATATTTTAAAAATTGCATCTGGAAAGATGTTTCAACACCTTCGGCAATAACTTCCAGCCCTAAATTCTCTGACATCGCAATAATTGTCGTGATGATGGCGCCACTTGAACCACTGGAGACGACTTCATCCACAAACGATTTATCAATTTTCAGACAGTTAATCGGCAGTTTAGTCAGATAGGCCAACGATGAGTAACCCGTACCAAAATCATCCACTGAGAAACGCACACCATAGTCGCGTAATTGCTGAAGTTTCTGGATCGTTTCTTCAACATTCGTCACCAGCACACCTTCAGTGATCTCTAATTCAATTAATCGCGGATCACAACCTTCCTCGCGAATAATATCAATCGTATCTTGGACAAATCGACTACGATGGAACTGTTTTGGGCTGACATTCACCGAAAATGTAGTGAAGTAATCAGGTAAACCGCGATCTTGCCATTTTTTCAGGGCGCGACATGCGCCACGCATCACCCATTCACCCAGCGTTACAATAAAACCGGACTCTTCAGCAATCGGAATAAAGTAGCCGGGCGACAGCCAGCCTTGCTGCTCGTCAAACCAGCGCAGTAATGTTTCCGCTCCCACCATCTGATATTGATCATTAAAGCGTGGTTGATAGTAAAGAACCATATCATTATTCGCCATTGCTTTGGGCATCAAGAGCTGTAATTCATGGCGTTTATGGACTTTATTAGCCATCTCTTTGATAAAAAAGTGCACGCCAGAACGGCCTGTTTCTTTTCCATGATAGAGGGCTATATCCGCTTGGCGAAAAATTTCATAGGCACTATCTGACTGGTGAGGAAAAAGCGCAATCCCAATTGTAGCGGTAAAATTCACCTCACTCCCACGCACAAGAAAACTACGACAAAGCCCAGCGCGAAATTGATGTGCGAGCATTAAAATTTGACGGACAGCTTCTTGTCGATGAGGGCCCAGTTCTGTGACTAATATAGCAAATTCATCACCGCTAATACGTGCAACTAACTGTTTATAATGACACGATTTTTGTAAGCGCTGTGCCACCTTCTTTAAAATGATATCGCCAATGTGATGGCCAAACAGATCATTGACATTTTTAAAATCATCAATATCAAAATAGAGTAATCCACCATATGATTTACTCTTCGAATGGCTCTCTATGGCTAAGTCTAATTCTTGTAATAATTTGCTCCGATTAGCCACCTCGGTGGTTTCATCATAACTACTGCGATAACGTAACTGATCTTGAGTTTGGCGAAACTCTGTGACATTGGAAAATGAGCCAATCATACGCAGCGGCACCTCTTCATCATATTCGACAATCATGCCCCGAGCTGCGACCCATAAGATCTCATTTGATGGACAAACCAAACGATGGACGCATTCGAAGATAGGGCGTTGCCCTTGAATATAAAAGCGTAATTCATTCAGTGTTTCATCACGATCGTCAGGGTGAATATACTGTTGCCAACCGCTGAGATTTGCTTCAAGATCCTCGTATTCAATTCCCAACATGGCCGCCCATTGGCGATTATAAATCACTTTATTGGTGGCAAAATCCCAATCAAAAATACCATTTGTGGCCCCATCCATTGCAAACAGCCATCTTTTTTCATCCTGATGGGCCTTACTTCGAGAATGGTGTAATGCATGTGTTAAATTAGTGAAAATTTGACTGAGCTCAGCAATTTCGCCACGCCCCTTGGGTGCACGATATGTCTCTGTGTTGATCACCGAAAACGCACGTAACGGCCGAACTAACCAACGACGTATCAACAAATAAATCAGAAAAACTGAGGCAACTCCTATAAGCCACTGCCAAAGTGCCTTTTTTAAAATTTCGACACGCAATGACATCCAGCTCGGACGTAGATTGTATTGGAGTAATAACAACTCTGCGGTGGGCGACTGTTTATAAGACGCAGTTAATGGAATGTATAATGATCCAGTTAATTGATGATTAAACTGACGCCATTGATATTGACCCGTTTTTTGCATCTGCATCACTGCATCAGGATCTATAGGTAAAGAGGCGTCAGACGCTCTTGCACTTGGCGCTAAAACATTCGAATGAATCAGTACATGTTGATCACTATCGATGATAAAAATATCATTAAATAGTTGTTTGGCAATGGCTAAATGAAAGACATGCTGTACCAATTTCGTATTCGGTGGTTGTTGCCTAAGTAAAACGGGAAGAATATGCTGTAGCTGCTCAGCGACTTCTAGCATATGCCGTTGACTTCCATCAATTAACTGATACTGGCGATGACTTAATGACTCAAAAGTCATTAATATTTGTGCGCCAGTGAGTATCAGCAGTAACAACGCAGGAATTATAATACTCAATGACAATCGACGCATCACTCCATCACCTGCTTCACACTCACGTCAATAATTCTATAATGCATACCTTGCACAACTAACTCGTCTCTCCATTTTATTAAGCTATTAAAAATACTAGCTTAAAGGCCATTAATCTACTTCAAATAACCTGTTGAAACAACATATATACCCAAGTTATATACATATCTTACAATTTCATATATAATTGATAATAAAGATAATTAATTATTCAGACATTGTGCCATTAAGGTTAATTAATGTTGCCTAACAGTCAATGAAGATGCCTCACTCATCACACCACTCTAAGCGAGCATCAATTGGATAGATCAAAACAAACGTTGTCGCATCCTATACTGCTTGGTTGACTCGAGTTTTTGACAAAATGAGATATTTAGTTATGACGCAAAGCGCCTCATTAGCGATTGGACGATCATAACGAGTTGTTTTTAGTAAGATCCGCTACCGATAATATAGTAGATAGATATACAAAACAATGTTTCA
Source organism: Celerinatantimonas yamalensis (assembly GCF_046054155.1). Lineage (NCBI taxonomy): Bacteria > Pseudomonadati > Pseudomonadota > Gammaproteobacteria > Celerinatantimonadaceae > Celerinatantimonas > Celerinatantimonas yamalensis. The sequence continues at coordinate 369,775 of NZ_JBEQCT010000003.1, read as the reverse complement.
ATTTTTGTTCCGCTTGCTGAATTTAATGAGGGCTAATAAATTCTACACACGAAGACAAATTGATGAAAGGTTAAGGGAAGCCGGAATCTAACACAAATATTGATGAACCTGTTAAGACTTCACCCGAACAAAGACCAAAGGCCCCCCAATGAGGGGCACTTTGGGATAAAGCTACAAGAGCGCGCGAGCTAATATCGCATGCAACAATACATTCGTGCCAGCTTCAACCTCGGATGGTTTAGTATCTTCAATTTCATTATGACTGATGCCATTTTTACACGGGATGAAAATCATCCCTGTGGGCGCGAGTTCAGACATATACACCGCATCGTGCCCAGCGCCAGAGACAATATCCATATGCGAATAACCAAGTTTTTCAGCTGCATTGCGTACCGCGTCTTTGCACTCTGGATGAAAAGGCGCCGCTTTATAGTTTGACACCAATTTGAGGTCGATACGCAGCCCAGTCTGTTTGGCCAGATCCGCGGTAAATTCACGCAATTGCGTGTCCATTTCGTCAACCAGTTCATCGGTCATATTGCGAAAATCAATTGAAAATGTAACCTGACCGGGGATCACATTACGGCTATTGGGATAAACTTGCGCCATACCTACCGTACCGCGGCCATGCTCACCGACACGAAGCGCAATCGCTACTACTTCTTGCATGATCTTGGCAGAGACTTGCATGGCATCTTGGCGCAAATGCATGGGTGTGGGGCCAGCATGAGCTTCCATTCCTGTGACCACGCAGTCATACCAGCGTATCCCTAATACCCCTTGCACGACACCAATCACTTTCTCTTCATCTTCAAGAATTGGCCCTTGCTCAATATGGGCTTCAAAATAAGCCGCAAACGGATGATCACCCGGTTCCTGCTCACCGACATAGCCAATCTTGGTTAATTCATCTTTGACCGTCTTCCCATCTATATCGGTCGCCGCATAAGCATGTTCTAATGAAAATTGATCGGCAAAGACCCCCGAGCCCATCATCACTGGCACGAACCGCGATCCCTCCTCATTAGTCCAAAACACCATTTCAATTGGCGCTTCAGTGGTAATATTGTGATCGTTCAAAGTACGAATAACCTCAAGGGCAGCCAGCACACCAAAATTACCATCAAACTTGCCTCCCGTTGGCTGGGTATCGATATGGCTCCCCGCCATAATCGGTGGGAGTTCATTATTGCAACCGTCTCGGCGCATAAACACATTACCAATTTTATCGATTGTTACCGATAATCCGGCTTCTTTTGCCCAGCTAATCACCAAATCCCGACCGTGGCGGTCGGTCTCAGTTAAAGTTAATCGGCAAACCCCACCTTTAGGCGTTTCACCAATTTTGGCCAAATCCATTAATGATTGCCAAATTCGCTCACCATTAATTCGTAGTGTGTCAATATTCATAGCTGTAGAATTTGTCTGTGTCGCTGTATCCATGGTTATAATCCTTGAACTGTTATGGTGCATTAACGTTTAACGGCGGTCGGTGTTAGCTGTTGCTGACGCGTTGCATTGGCCGTGAAATTGTCGCCAAAGGCAGCCCGTTTAATATAGTGACCCGCGCCTTTTTCAACATGTAATTGACCATTGGCCCAAACCACTTTGCCGTGACTGATTGTGTGAGAGGGAATACCGGTCACTGTGCGCCCTTCAAACACATTAAAGTCATTGTTGGAGTGATGAGTTTTGGCCGAAATAGTGCGACTAGCTTGCGGGTCCCAAATCACGAGGTCGGCATCTGAGCCCACAGCAATCAAGCCCTTGCGCGGGTAGATATTAAATAGCTTAGCGGCATTGGCTGATGTAATTGCCACAAACTCACTTGGCGTTAACCGTCCCGTGCCAACCCCAGCATCCCAGATCACCGCCATACGCTCTTCAACCCCGCCACAACCATTGGGGATCTTGGCAAAATCATCAGCGCCAGCGGCTTTTTGCGCCGCGCAAAAGGTACAATGATCCGTTGCGGTGGTATGCAATTGGCCCGACTGTAAACCTGTCCATAACGCTTCTTGGTGATGTTTCGGTCTAAACGGTGGGCTCATCACATGCGCGGCAGCTTGGGTATAATCTGGGTCCCGATAAACACTGTCATCAATCACTAAGTGACCCGCCAATACTTCACCATAAACCCGCTGCCCGCGAGCACGCGCTCGCGCGATCGCATCCGCTGATTCCTGACAGGAAACATGCACGACATAAATCGGCACTCCAATCACATCTGCAATCGCAATCGCCCGATTTGCCGCTTCTGCTTCAACCATCGCTGGGCGCGATAGAGGATGACCTTCTGGACCGGTGATGCCCATCTCTTTGACCTGTTGTTGCAACAGATAGACCAGCTCACCATTTTCAGCGTGCACGGTTGGCATCGCCCCTAGTTCCAAAGAGCGGCGAAAGCTATTGACCAGTGTTTCATCATCACACATGATGGCGTTTTTATAGGCCATAAAATGTTTAAAGCTATTGACCCCGTGTTGTTCAACTAAGGTTTTCATATCTTGGCGGACAGACTCATCCCACCAAGTGATCGCCACATGAAAGCTGTAATCTGCCACAGCTGATTCAGCCCAGCGACGCCATTTTTGATAGGCTTCAAGGAGTGGCTCTTGAGGATTCGGGATCACAAAATCGATGATAGTGGTGGTCCCTCCCGCTAATGCGGCGCTGGTACCGCTATAAAAATCGTCCACGGTGGTCGTTCCCATAAACGGGAAATTCATGTGGGTATGCGGATCAATCCCGCCTGGCATGACTAATTGCCCCGATGCATCAATCACTTGTGCATCTTCAGGGGCACAAATGGTTTCATCAATTTGGGCAATCACGCCATCAACGCATAACACATCGGCCTGAAATTGTCGGTCCGCATTGACTACGATTCCGCCTTTGATTAGTAGTGTCGTCATCATATTTCCTTATTCTACGAGAGGGCGGATAGTATCCGCTTCGGCTAATGGGTTATTGGGGTGCTGCGTCCAGTTGGCAGAGTCTGCTCGCACCACTTCACCCGTCCGGTGGTCAACTTCACCAGGGGCGAGCGTACGCAGAGTAATGCAATCTTCAATCGGGCAGATAGAGACACAGAGGTTACATCCCACACAATCTTGTTCTTTGACTTCGTAGTAACGCTGGCCATTTTTACTGCGGGTAATCGCCTGATGCGCAGTGTCTTCACAGGCGATGTGACACTTACCACATTGAATACAACTCGCCTGATTAATGACGGCTTTACTCACGTGATTCAAATTGAGATAGCGCCAATCAGTTACCGATGGCAGCGCCTTCCCACAAAAATCCGCAATTGATGTATAGCCCGCCTCATCCATGAAATTTGACAGACCACTGAGCATATCGTCGATGATGCGAAAGCCATGCACCATCACCGCAGTACACACTTGAACATTGGAGCAACCTAACGCGATAAACTCAGCCGCATCACGCCAGGTTGAGATCCCCCCGATGCCTGAAATAGGAAGATTGCGAGTTTCGCTTGTTCGGCCAATCTCTGAGACCATATTCAGCGCAATCGGCTTGACAGCTGGCCCACAATAACCGCCATGCGAGCCTTGATTGCCCGTATGAGGACTCATCAACATCGCATTTAAATCAACCCCCATCACTGAGTTGATGGTATTGATGAGTGACACCGCATCAGCTCCACCGCGCTGGGCGGCCTGAGCCGGATAACGGATGTCGGTCACATTCGGTGTGAGTTTGACAATCACCGGCAGCGAGCAATACTGCTTACACCACCGTGTGACCATCTCAATGTATTCGGGGACCTGACCCACCGCGGCTCCCATCCCCCGCTCACTCATGCCATGAGGGCAACCAAAGTTCAGTTCAACACCATCGGCTCCAGTTTGTTCCACTAGCGGGAGTATAAATTTCCAAGACTCTTCATCACAGGGCACCATCAGCGAAACGATCAGTGCCCGATCCGGCCAGTTGCGTTTGACTCGAGCAATTTCCTCTAAATTGACATCCAAGCTGCGGTCGGTAATCAGCTCAATATTATTCAAGCCCATAATATTGCGATCAGGTGAGCGCAACGTGCTATAACGAGGCCCTTTCACATTCACGACATGCGGGTCGAGCCCCAGTGTTTTCCAAACCACCCCACCCCAACCCGCTTCAAAAGCGCGCACGACATTGTATTCTTTATCCGTCGGCGGAGCCGAAGCCAACCAAAACGGATTAGGGCTATGAATTCCCAAAAAGCGAGAGGTTAGATCAGCCATGGGTACGCTCCTGTTCTATCGCGGTACATAAACGGCTATCAAGACGCAATGCCGTGTCAATTGAGTGGGCCGCAATTTGACCCAGTCGCACAGCATCCACTGTGAGATCCGCGCCGCCCGCCACGCAGTCGCCCCCAGCCCAAACGCCAGCTATAGAGGTCTGGCACTGTTCATCAACGGCAATCCGCCCTTGTTCCAGTGCCGGATGCTGATCATCTGACCAAGGCAGATAACGCTGTCCAATCGCTTTTAACAACATGTCTGCCGCAAGAGTGAAACGCGTTGTGGTATCCAGCAACTGCCCTTCTACTTCAGTGGTTTTAATAAAAGACATCCCTTGTAGCTTGTCATCCATGATAATCGCTTCGGGCCGCGCCCAGCACTCGATCACGACGCCATTTTGTCGCGCCCAGTTAATCTCATAGGGTGAGGCTTTAAATGACGCTTCGCCGCGCCGGTACACCATGGTTACCTCATCGGCGCCTAGTTTTTTTGCCTGCACCGCAGCGTCAACTGCGGTCATTCCGCCGCCAATGACAATTACGCGTTGTCCGACTTCAACTTCACAGAGATCATCGGCTTGGCGAATATCGGCGATAAAATCTACGGCCTCTCGCACCGATGCAAGCTTGGGTGATTCGATACCGAGCGGATTCACTGCCGTGAGCCCTAGCCCCAAGAATACGGCGTCAAACTCATCTTGCAGCTGTTTCAGATGAATAGTTTCACCTAATGTCTGCTGGCATCGGACTTCAATCCCGCCAATCGACAGTAACCACTTAATTTCGGCTTGAGCAAAATCGCTTGATGTTTTATAGCGTGCCAAGCCATATTCATTTAACCCGCCCAATTTGGGGCGCGCATCAAATATAACGACTGCATGCCCTTGTCTGGCCAAGCGATGCGCCACCGTTAATCCAGCTGGTCCGCTCCCCACCACTGCCACGGATTTTCCCGTTGCAGCAGCTCGCTGAAATAACGGCTGACCTGGATTAGCAAAATATTGATCCGTTGCATAACGCTGTAAGCGCCCAATTTGAACAGGTTTTTGCTCTTGTGTTTGACGAACACACGCTTGTTCGCACAATACTTCGGTGGGACAAACTCTGGCACACATCCCGCCTAGCTCGTTGGCAGATAGGATGCTCTGTGCGGCACCTCGAATATTATGTTCGCTAATTCGTTGAATAAACTGCGGGACATTAATCTGCGTGGGACAGGCATTCATACACGGCGCGTCATAACAGTAGTAGCAGCGGCTGGCTTCAGCCATAGCAGCTGCGACCGACAATGGGGGGGGATGGTCACAGAATTCACGTTGATGACCAACATTTGAGCACGGCGCAGCGTCCTGCTCAGCCGATTTGTTCAAAGATGCATGAAGATGAGTCATAGTCTTGCCCCTAGTCATTATTTGGCACTAAATCCTGACCAATTAGTTAGGATTATATGAAGCAAAGCGATATTTATGCCAACCTGACCAAATAGTCAGAAATGTCTATAAACCCAGCAACTGTGGGCAATCGACTCATGAATGAATAACTGAAAATGAAGAGGAAGAGAGCAGTTTGCACAAAAATCGTGCTTTTATTGCTTATATAATGTGCACATGCCTCTGTGTTGAGAAAAGGAGGAAAACTAATCGGCTAGCCCACAGCTGCGCAAAACCATCGTTAAAACATGTTCAATGGCTCGCTCTTGCTGCGCTTGCGTATGGATGGACTCACCTAAAATGGCATTAATCTGCACGTCAAAATCAGCATAGGTTTGGGTCATCGCCCACATAGAAAAAAACAGTTGAACACTATCAATAGGTTTAATTTTACCTTCATTAATCCACTGCTCAATCACCGCTGATTTTTTTACAACCAGCGTTTTGAGCGTGTTATGCAACAACCCACTGAGAACTTTAGCGCCTTGCAGCAATTCATTAGCAAATAGCTTTGACGCCTGTGGGCGTGCAAATACGAGATGCATTTTCTGGCGAACATACGCTTCCAGCGCGACTTTAGGATCAGCCCCTGGATAAATTTCGGCCATGGGATCAAGCCACTCGTTCATAATGCGATCAAGCAAGTGTAAATATAGATTCTTTTTACTGGAAAAATAGTAGTGTAAATTAGCTTTAGGCAAACCCGCCTCTTCGGCAATTTGGGCCATGGTTGTGCCTTTAAACCCATATTGAGAAAAAATACGCTCCGCTGCAGCTAAAATTAAATTTTCGTTACTTTTGCGAATGCGCCCTTTACTGGCCGAGGCCACAGAGTCGCCTTCATCCGCTAACTGCAAAAGATGGGTCATCTCACTTGCTTCGAAGATCTCAGTCATAATTTGAATTGGCCTGTCATGTAGGAAGTCACGATTGTTGCCTAGTATAAATGAGCGGCGGGGGATTTGACAAAGCCCCAACCCAAGATGAATTAGGTTGAGGCGGATTGAGGTTATTCTTTTTTGGCCAGTTCCCAAACAACATGCGTCATCGCACTGTTACCCGGATCTTTTTTAATCACTGTCGCTTTGCCACTATTGAGTAACATATTAATGGTTCGATGATAAGCTTTAGGTTCCAAGTAACCCATCTTATCGGTATTGGCGTAGGTAATAAGTTTCGCCACGTTTTCCATCTGTCGTTGCTGAACCGCTAGCGTTGCCGCACCTGACATATCTTGTGCCACAACAATTTTAGCCGCTTCTTCAGGATGTTTGACCGCGTAATTCCATCCTTCAAAGGTTCCAGCTAGAAACTTCGCCATTTTGCTGACAAACGCCGGTTTTTTAAGATCAGGGGCTAACACATATAACCCATCTTCAAGTGTCGAAACGCCTTCGTCTTCATACGGAAAGGAGATCAACTGATCGGGTTTCATTCCTGCATCAATGAGCTGCCAATATTCATTATAGTTCATCGCTGAAATGCAATCGGCTTGGCCGCGTAGCAGTGGATCAACATTAAACCCTTGCTTTAAAATATGAATATCTTTACCGGGTTTGAGTCCCAATTTAGCCATCCAATTAAAAAATGGATATTCATTGCCGCCGTACCACACGCCCAATGTTTTCCCCTTAAGATCGGCTGGCGAATGAATACCCGATGACTTTTTACAGGTCAACATCATCCCAGAACGATTATAGATCTGCGCAATATTCACCAATGGGACCCCTGATTCCCGAGCCGCCAAGGCATCGGGCATCCAATCCACGATAACATCAGCAGAATGGCCAGCAATCACCTGCACAGGGGAAATATCGGTCCCGCCGGGTTTAATCGTGACCTCAATCCCATGGTCTTTATAAAACCCTTTTTCCTTGGCAACATAATAACCAGCAAACTGCGCTTGAGGCAGCCATTTTAATTGCAATGTTACCTTATCCATCGCATGAGCTGTCGTTGCCAGAGTCGCCACAACAATCGTTGCACAAGCTGTCCGTAGCATTTTACTTAATGTTAGTTTACTCATCATCTACTCTTCCTTTGTATTATTGACTTGAACTCTTAGGCCTTGCGAATAGCGGGGTGCCAAAAAGTCACTCGACGCTCTAGATAAACCAAAACAGCATAGATCAACGAACCTGCCACCGACGCGACCACAATCGCCGACCAAACAATTGGCATGTGCATGCGCGCTGCCTCGACTGATATTCGAAACCCCAACCCTACCGTTGGCGAACCAAAATATTCCGCCACAATCGCGGTAATCAACGCCAATGCCGAATTCACTTTCAATGCATTAAAAATAAATGGCATTGCGGCGGGAAGGCGTAACATTTTTAGGGTAACCCAATAATTTGCACCATAGGAATACATCAACTCACCCTCTAGTTTATTGGTCGAATGCAACCCCGCCAGGGTAGAAACTAACGCCGGGAAATAAGTGACTAATACAATAACAGCCGCCTTAGATGGCCAATCAAAACCAAACCACATGACTGCAATGGGCGCGATACCCACCAACGGAATGGTGCTCGTTAAGTTGGCTAAGGGCAGAAAACCACGCTGCAAAAAAGGTGACCGTTCAATCAATATCCCTGTTACGATGCCCAAACCATTCCCCAGTAGATAGCCCGCCACAACCGCCTTGACCACGGTTTGTACAAAATCGCCCCACAACATCGCGCTATGTGTTGCCAGTGCGCCAGCAATCGCCGTTGGGGTGGGTAATAGCACTTGTGGCACGTGTAAAAATGTCACACTCAACTGCCATACATACAGACACCAAAAACCGAAAAGAGCCGTCATCACTAACTGCGGAATCTGTCTATCTGGCAGCTCGGCTAAATATTTCAAAGAAAGATTGGCTAATAAAACCACCGCTAAGACGTAAAACCAGAAAAAAGCAGGCACCGGCGAGAATAAAGCCCCCGTATGTATGAGCAAATAGGCACTGATAAACGTACCAAGCTGCGTCACTAAAACATGTTTAAAATGAATGGGCGATACGCAGCTATAAACCACCGTTGCTAATAAAAATCCCCCTAATAAAAGGGTGTTATGATCGGAATGAATGCTCAAATCAGTAAGGTTTAACACCACCGATTGGGTCAGCCCCAGTAACGTAAAAATAAAGGATAAAACAATAAATAGCGTGCCCGGTTTATAGTTATTCACGCGATTCTCCTTGTCCGCATCACCCAATATTCAACCACACTGACTAGCCCCGTTAACGATAATCCTAATAACGATGCAACGACCAATGCTGACCAGATCATCAAGGTATTCCCATAATACGACCCCACTAATAACCGCGCACCTAATCCTGCTTGGGCACCCGTGGGTAGCTCTGCCACCATGGTGCCCACTAATCCTGCGGCAATAGCGACTCGGCAAGCGGGAAATAGATAAGGCAGCGACGATGGAAACCGTAATAGCCTAAATGTGTCAAGTGGCGTCATTGCATAGGTATGACATAACTCCATTTGCAATTTAGGGGGAGCACGCAGCCCCTGCACCATCGCCAAAGTAATGGGGAAAAAGCACAAATACATGGCAATCACCGCTTTGGGGAATAAGCCAGTCACACCTAAACTGCCTAAAATAACCAGAACAATCGGGGCTATCGCCAATACCGGAATCGTTTGTGAGGCGACAATCCAGGGGAGCAACGCGCGATCTAACATTTTGGAGTGGACAATGATAACGGCCAGCGCAATGCCCAGTATGCACCCCATGACAAACCCAGTTAATGCGGCCTCTCCTGTGACCCACGCATGATAGAGGATATTACGCGGTGAACTAACGGGCCATTGCGTCATACTATTGAAAATATCGATAATAATTTGATGGGGAGTTGGCAGCACCGGTCTTGACATGTTCCAACATGCCACAACCAACTGACTCACTGACCAATCACTTGGCAATACGCGCGCGATCACCGCTTGTGCATTCATGGCAATAGCTAAGGCATACCAAAGGATAAACACAATCCCCAACACGACCGTCATCGGTATGCCATAGCGCTTTGCGACACCTAAACTGATGTTCATAATGCCCCATCCTTAAGCGCATCTCGCACCTGTTGGGCGAGTTGAATAAATGCTTCACTATCGCGCAGCGCCGCGCTGCGTTCGCGTGGTAATGGGGAGTCGATAATGTCAACTATGCGCCCTGGGCGCGGTGACATCACCACAATTTTGGTCGACAGATAGACCGCTTCAGAAATAGAATGCGTGACAAATACGACGGTTCGTTGCTGCTCAAGCCAAAGCTCTTGCAGTTGCTGGTTAAGATGATTACGAGTGATTTCATCCAGAGCACCAAACGGCTCATCCATCATCAATATTTTTGGCTCAAACCCCAGAGCTCGAGCAATTGACACTCTTTGTTGCATGCCCCCAGAGAGCTGCCAAGGATATTTATCTTCAAAGCCTTGCAGGCCAACCTTCGCTAATTGTTCTTTAGCAATTTGCTGCACTTCTTGCACTGGCCGCCGCTGAATAATCAAAGGCAACATCACATTTTCCAGCACCGTTCGCCACATTAACAACGTTGGCGCTTGAAAAACATAACCATAAGCTCGCGCCTGACGCGCCTCTGATGGACTCATTTCATTAACGAATACCGTGCCAGAGGTGATCGGTTCAAGGTCTGCAATGACCCGCAATAATGTTGTTTTGCCGCATCCTGATGGCCCAATCAAGGAAACAAACTCACCTTTACCAATAACCAGATCAATGTTGGACAATGCGTGGACAGGTTGATCAGCTGCTGGATAGATCACATTTAGCGCTTTCGTTTTCACCACTGGTCGAAAATGTGGATTAGCTTCAGCTTCACTCATGGATTCACAGGTCAAAACCCGAAGAGGTTGATTCATGATGTTTTCCTTAACGCTATTAATGAAAATTCCTGACCAATTGGTTAATTTTTGATAAGCACGATATATGCCATGTAATGGTAAGGGCCTTTCATAGGGAGAAAAACGTTCATTTTTAATAAATAAATGAATCAATAATGGATTTTGTTGCGTTGATGGGGCACCAGATTGATCAAAGCGAACCATTGTAGAGCAAAAAATACTCAACTTTCGGTGCAAGAAAGCATTCTCGATAGACTGACTAACGATCCTCGCAAAAAACAGGAACCGACTCAGCGCTTTTATCTGGTTTTCACCCACTCAGATAGCCAGCCCGTATACTGAAACGCAGTTGATCCGAGAGGGAAGCTCAAAGGGAATGAGTTAGCTATTCAAAAAGTGGATATACAAACAGCAAGCGTATCGCGTTAGAGCCTATTTAAAAATGAATGATGCGGAAGTGACACCATAAAAGTGCACGCACTAAGACAATGTTGAGAACGGAACTTGAGGCAAAAGAGCCAAGCTGAACGCTTGGCTCTGCATAGTTGGCTTACAACTGGCGCAATGCGTCGATACGTTTTGCAATGGGAGGATGAGACATAAACAGTTCACTAAATGACGTTTTACCGTTAATACCAAATGCGCTCATTGCGCCTTCCAGCTCACTTTCATGACTGTGATCTAAACGCTGCAGGGCGGCGATCATTTTTTGTTTACCGACTAACTTAGCACTGCCGGCATCAGCGCGAAATTCTCGCTGACGCGAGAACCACATCACTATCACTGAAGCCAACAAGCCAAATACCATCTCTAACACGAACACAGTGGCCATATAAGCGAGGCCGCCCATAGCCGGACGATCGTCATCACTGTTATTGCCGACGTTGGCAATAATACCGGCCACCACTCGCGCTAAAAAGATCACGAAGGTGTTGACCACGCCTTGTACCAGCGTCAAAGTGACCATATCACCATTGGCAATATGGCTAATTTCATGGGCCAGTACCGCCTCGGCTTCATCGCGGGTCATGCTATCAAGCAGACCAGAGCTTACCGCCACCAACGAATTATTTTTACTCGCACCAGTGGCAAAAGCATTCACTTCTGGCGACTGATAGATAGCCACTTCCGGCATGCCAACACCCGCTGCATTCGCTTGGCGTTTGACCGTATCCACTAACCAATACTCTTGAGCATCTCGTGGCTGCGTAATGACTTGAGCACCCACCGAGCGTTTAGCGATCCATTTAGACATCAAAAGTGATATAAACGCTCCGCCAAACCCGAAGACACTGGCTAACACTAATAAACCTGTATAACTTCGCGTGTTCAAGCCTGTCACCGCGAAGACAATATTAAGAACAATTCCCAACACTAGCACAACGGCTAAGTTGGTCAGAATAAACAGCAATACACGTTTCATGTTAACGCCTACCGTTAAAAGTAACTAAGAGATAACCACTATTAGCTAATCATTGAATGATCAACTATCAGATTGGATATTAGCTGTATCCTAATAGGAGTCAAGCATCTGTTATTCGGAATATTATTGGGTTTATATTCGGTTTTTATATAATCAATAAAAATTTTCTTCGCTTTGTTCACTCAACAATAACTTGATTAGTCATCTTTTAACAACACTGATATATCTAAATCATGGGCAATATCTGCAACATCCACGCGTGTCCGATAGCCAATCGAGCCCAGCTTGGGAGCCTTCAAATGGACTTGTAAATAGCTAACATTTTCATCCAATACAGGAGTGCTGGGCTGGCAATGATTAGCTATCCACCCCACGAGAGTACACCCCATTTGGCGAATCGACTCGGCGCTGAGCAACGCATGGTTAATGCAGCCTAAGCGAATACCCACAACCAATATTACCGGCCAATGATGACCACCGACCCAATCGGCAAAACGCTGTCTGTCATTGAGTGGAACTTGCCAGCCACCAGCCCCCTCAATAATCACTTGCTCGCTGCCTTGGACTAAATCTTCCAGCTGGCCATCCAAAAGCCTAATATCGACAGATTGGTGGGCTATTCGAGAGGCGATATGTGGCGCAATCGCCGGTTCAAAGGTATTCGGGTTGACCACCGTGTAATCTAAGCGACGAGCACTATATGCTTGCAGTGCAAGCCCGTCTTCATTGCGCAGTTGGCCATCAATCCACTTCGCGCCTGAAGCCAGTGGCTTAAACCCATCGGCTATCACATGGTGCTGTTGAAAAGCTTGCAGTAAAGCACAACTTATCACCGTTTTGCCGACTTCAGTATCGGTCCCCGTGACAAATAAAATTGGATACCGATTACGACTCATTTGCTCAAGACTCCATAGATAATTTGATAGCTCGCTAGCAGCTGCCCTTTGGCATTGCTAAAGTGCTCGCGATAATAGTGCTCCATCACTGCCAGCTGACGCGGAGTCATGAGGCCGGGACGGCGCTGGTGAAGATAGTTGGCACCAAATCCTTTTAGTTCTCGTAGCACATCAATACCATTGGCATACGCCAACACCACTGGCTGGGGAGTCAATTGACAAGTGCACCAAGGGCTGGATTGACTAGCCCGCTGGATCTGCGCCAGCGTTAAGAAAGGACGAATATGCACGTGATCGTCCACCTGGGCAAAGCTCTGCGCTAATTCATCCAAGGTACCACACGTCAACGTACTAAAAAGTAACTGTCCGCTAGGCTGAAGGACGCGATAACATTCACTTAAAGCCGCACTGAGATCGCCGCACCATTGCAGTGCTAAATTAGAAAAAATACGTGATACACACCCCGATTGCAGAGGCAACTGCTCTGCATCGCCTTGCAATAATTTTACCGACTGACGATGCATTCGGCTCTGTTTTAGCATCGCTGCCGATAGATCAAGGCCAATGACGTCTTCGCTATTATCAGTTAACGCCGATAAAAACTGACCACTCCCACACCCTAAATCAAGGCACAAAGCAACCGATTTTGATGAAGCATAGGCGAGCAATGTTTGCCCTGAGATACGTTGCAATTGTGCATGCTGTTGATAGTGCGCTGCCGCTTGGCTAAAATGCCGTGCAATAGCGGCTTTACTGTCAGTGATGACCATGATTGGCCTCGTTAAACACGCTTGCCAAACAAGAGAGCGCCTTAACCAAGCGCGTAATATCATCCTTGGTGTGGGCAGCCGTTAGGGTAATGCGCAGTCGAGCCTGTCCAGCAGGTACAGTCGGAGGGCGAATCGCGCTCACCCAAAACCCGTGCTCACGCAGTGAGCTCGAAAGAGCCAACGCTGTTGAAGCTTGACCAACCCATAGCGGCTGAATCGCACTGTCAGAGGGAAGCAAGCGCCAAGAGGTCTGCTGCATCAGTGTCTTAAACTGCTCAATACGCGCGATTAAAATCTGCGGCAAATCAGTGGTCCGAACCAGTTTAATCGCTGCGCTTACCGCACAGGCTTGCGCAGCAGGCATGGCTGTGGAGTAGATAAATTCACGCCCTAAGTTAGTAAACAATTCCATTAACTCTATACTGCCAGAGAGCATTGCCCCACCCACCCCAAGCGCTTTGCCAAAAGTCGCCATTAACAAATCAGGGTTAATTTGCGCCACTGCGCAGCTGCCCCGCCCCTGCACGCCGCGCACGCCCAAGCCATGCGCATCATCAACCATTAACCACGCATTTTGTTGCTGGCAGATAGCCTTGATTGGTGCAATCGGTGCCGCATCCCCATCCATACTAAAGATCCCTTCAGTCACTACCAGACGATTTGACGCAACGCTGCGCTGCAATCGCGCGGCTAAACTTTGCGGCTGATTATGTAAAAAGCGTTGACTGGTAGCAGCAGTCGATAAGGCAGCATCAATCAATGACGCATGATTGAGCTTATCTTGCACAACCAAATCACCCTTTCCGAGCAAAGTTTTAAGCGCTAACTGATTTGCGGCAAAGCCGCTATTAAGCAGGATCGCAGCCGGACGGTCGAGCCAGTCACATAACTGCTCGATGAGTATCGCATGCGGGCGCTGAAACCCCGTCACTAACGGTGACCCTCCAGAACCCACACCATAACTCGCGGCGCCTTGTTGGTAGGCCTTGATCACTAGCGGATGAGCCGCCAAGCCTAGATAATCATTGCTGGAAAAATTAAGATAACGTTGTCGGTTACATTCAAATGTGCGTCCAGTCGGAGCATCGTTAACTTGAATCTGTCGAAATAAAGCTTGGTTTTTACGCGCTTGCAGCTGCGCAAAGCGATTAGCAAAGTTCATCATTTAGGAGGCGTCATAGAAGTTTTCATCATGGCTAGTCTGCTGAGTCGCCATTCGCCGGTATAGTCGCTCTTCCTCTTCTTGATTGCCTAAATGGGTTGAAACGGCCTCAGGTCGCATCCCTAATTTACGCAGCAAGCGCATGTCTTCGCTTTCTTCTGGATTCGGAGTGGTCAATAACTTGCAGCCGTAAAAGATTGAGTTAGCACCCGCCATAAAACATAACGCTTGCGTTTGTTCATTCATCGACTCCCGACCTGCCGATAGGCGTACGTGCGATTGAGGCATCATAATCCGCGCAACAGCAATGCAGCGGATAAAATCAAAATGATCAAGATCGGCCGCATCTTCCAGCGGTGTTCCTTTCACCTTCACCAACATATTGATCGGCACGCTTTGTGGCTGAATGGGCAGATTTGCCAGCTGCATCAATAAACTACTGCGGTCGGTAGCGCTTTCACCTAAGCCCATGATCCCACCCGAGCACACTTTCATTCCAGCATTACGGACATTTTCTAGCGTATCTAGGCGATCATCATAAGTGCGGGTTGTAATAATTTTATCGTAGTAGTCACGAGAGGTATCTAGGTTGTGATTGTAATAATCAAGCCCAGCTTCAGCGAGAACTTGCGCTTGATTTTGATCGAGCATGCCAAGGGTCATACACGTTTCCATTCCTAACGATTTCACCCCTTCGACCATCTTCAGCAAATAGGGCATATCCCGCTCTTTAGGATTTTTCCAAGCCGCCCCCATACAAAAACGGGTCGAGCCATTTTGTTTGGCTTTTTTAGCTTCTTGGATAACTTGTTCAACTTCCATTAAACGCTCTGACTCTAGGCCAGTATCGTAACGAGCACTTTGCGGACAATACTTACAATCTTCTGGACAAGCCCCCGTTTTTATCGATAACAAGGTAGAAATTTGTACTTCATTGGGATCAAAAAACTGACGGTGAACGGTTTGTGCACGAAATAATAAGTCGTTAAATGGCAGCGCAAATAGGGCGTCAACCTTTGCTAACGACCAGTCATGGCGAACTGAATCTGACATGCTCATACTCATACTCAATCAAGTGATGAAAATTGACGAATAGTCTAGCGCGCTGCACACAGCTGTCAACTTTATATGAATTACACCTTTACTAAAGAATATTTATTAATCGATTTGTGTTTGTATATCGATTGAACCGAGCAATGCGCTCTACACAAAACAATTCACCTTTGCCAATCTCGCCTTTCGTCAACCATTCGCTATCGACAGAAAGTTACGAGACTGATAAATAGCAAGCCATTACATCGCGAGCAGCAGGTAATTTCGCCCCCAAGCAGAAAATTAAATGCTATCGCAAGTCATCGCATTACACCGGGATCTAATGATATTCTGTTAATATATTAAAACTAAAATATTTACTAAAGATTAATTAATGAACGATATTATCGAGCGTGATCAACACCATGTTTGGCACCCTTACACCGCCATGAGCCATCCTCTGCCGTGCTACCCAGTGAGACGCGCCAAAGGCGTCTATCTCGAACTAGAAGATGGACGGCAACTAATTGATGCCATGTCCTCTTGGTGGGCCTGTATCCACGGTTACAATGTTCCTGAACTCAATGCCGCCGCATCACACCAGCTCAGTCAGATGGCACATGTCATGTTTGGTGGGATCACCCATCGGCCAGCGGTGGAATTATGTGCGTTGTTGGCTCAGATCACGCCCGATGGTTTGGAAAAAGTATTCTTGGCTGACTCAGGTTCAGTTGCCGTCGAGGTCGCTTTAAAAATGGCGATGCAATACTGGCAAGGACGCGGTCAAACTCGCACCCGTTTTGCAACCATTGGCCGCGGTTATCATGGCGACACCTTTGCGGCGATGTCGGTCACCGATCCAACCAATTCAATGCACTGGATGTATCAAGGCTTTTTACCGCAGCAACTATTTTGTAAACCGCCGCAATGCGGCTTTGGTAAGCCATGGGACCCTGATGATTTGATACCGCTCAAGCAATTATTAGCTAAGCATCATCAAGAGATCGCCGCAATTATTTTAGAACCGATTGTCCAGGGTGCTGGGGGAATGCGGATCTATCATCCCAACTATCTGAAAGGCGTTCGGGCATTATGCGATGACTATAATTTGCTGCTGATAGCCGATGAAATAGCCACTGGCTTTGGCCGTACTGGCAAACTTTTTGCCTGCGAACATGCGCAGATCTCACCAGATATTATGTGTGTTGGTAAAGCACTTACCGGCGGTTATATGACATTGTCCGCGACGCTTACCAGCGAAAAAGTCGCCAATAGTATTGATAACAGCGCGGCTGGAGTATTGATGCACGGCCCAACGTTTATGGGCAATCCCTTAGCTTGTAGCATTGCCCTTGCCAGCACGCAGCGGCTATTGCAGATGGACTGGCCACAACGTCTTAACGCAATTGAAAACCAGTTAGAGCGGGAACTAGCCCCTGCGAAAGCCCTCGCCGCAGTAGCAGATGTACGGATACTGGGGGCGATTGGGGTGATTGAGTTGCATCAAGCTGTGGATTTAGCCACTATGCAACAGCGCTTTGTTGAGTTGGGGGTGTGGATCCGCCCATTTGGCAAACTGATCTATATTATGCCGCCTTTTGTCATCACCGCAAAAGAGCTCACTCAAGTCACCTCAGCGATGCTCTGCGTGACTCGCGAACTATCACATTGCCCAACTCAAACGGCTTAAATAACCGCTTAACTTTTGTTCTGATTCCATGGATTAGACAGATCAAATGTAGCCAAATATAACGCCTCTACTTTGGTTCGTGCCCATGGGGTTCGGCGCAAAAACTTCAACGATGATTTGATCGATGGATCGCTTTTAAAACAGTTAATAGCAATCTGCTGAGCTAAGCTTTGCCAACCATAATGGTCGACAAGTTGGGTAACGATGGTTTCAAGGGTTAACCCGTGTAACGGATTATTACGCTGATCATGACTCATAAATAAAACACAACTCCGAGGATCAATAATAAAATAGAAATATCCTTTCACGATGATGAATCAAACTGAATTCATCGACCTCGCGCTCAAAGAGCGCGATACTACACTAATTTATCCATGTCGCCCATGCACTGAGCATGCGGGCCCAAGTCGCAACGCCCCATCGAGCAGGATAGTTTCAGTTCATGACCACAGAATGGGCTCGCCAACCCACTCAACAAAACTGGCACGGCCGTCGGCAACTAAATGGTCCATAACTGCAAATAACTGCTGGGCAACAAAGTCAGGCGAAAACAATTGGCTGATGGTGCTCGAGTTTAAAAATGGCTTCGATAGTGGCGTGTCGGTCGATCTTGGGTGAAAAGCGACAATTTTCACCTGCTGGCTCGTCTAACATACTCAAACGCGTCGGTAATCAGTTACATATTCAGCGCGGCCTTAGAACTGCGGTAACTAGGCCAACCGCTGCGATGATTATCACTAATATGGCCAACACCCGCACTGAAAAAAAACAACTTGCATGCGCCTTGAGTGCGCAAAATATCAACACGATAACGTAGGAACAAAAGCATTCAAATGCATGACGCGTGACATTGCTAAGGCAATCTGCCCGAGTTTTTTCTCGGCGATAGACGCATCACCACGCAAGACGCATTACCACAAAGTTTTGTGATCACCGCTTTCGCAATAGCGCTCTCAGTACCTATCAATTACTAGCGCCGAGTATGCCGCCACATCATTTATCCCGCGATTTCGAAGGCAGACCGCACAGTTCATCACAGGTTTTTTGCCCCAAAATTAACCGCGAGAATCGGTAGCGATAGCGCGCAAAAAACCAGTAGCCAACATCGGCAAACCAACCGATCACGGGCCAGCGCAATAATCTAATCCAGCGATGTTTATCGACTTGTTGCCATGCTGCCCAAGTTGCATCTAACCCGAGTAGTATCTCTCCAGTTTGGGTCTGAGCATGCAAAATACGAGACGCTTTAAGCGTATCAATATATGGATAATTCTCAGAAAAATGGGCAATATTAAGATCAACTAACTGCAACTGATGACGCTTATCGACCTGTGCTAACTTCTGCATTTCGCGAACACACAAAGGGCATTGTCCATCGTAAAAAATCGTTAGCATTTATCAGCTCCTATCTGAGGTAATTCCTCTGCACTATAAATTTATAGTAGCAGTTTGAATTAAGTCAGTCGCTACACAATAGTTGCCCACTGTTTTATTCTAGATTGAGTAATACTCGTTATAACTGCATAGCGACCTTATGCTCTGATGACTAAGCCACTTTAAAATGCTCAATCATACCCTGAAGTTGATGACTTAGTTTGTTCAATCCAACCACCGCTTGTGCTGACTCTTTCGATGCAATATTTGTTTCTTCCCCTAAATCTCTTACCATCATAATATTCTGGTTAATCGACTCAGATACCTGCGATTGTTCTTCTGCAGCAGTGGCAATTTGTTGATTCATCGCGCGGATTTGATCCACAATCGTGCTAATTTGTTCAAACATTTCCATCATATGTTGCGCATTTTGCGCATTTTCAGACGACTTTTTCTGACTCATTTGCATCATCGACGAGGAGTGTTCTGCGCCTTGTTGTAACTGCTCGATTAAGTGATGGATCTCTTCTGCAGATGACTGTGTACGGCTGGCAAGACTACGAACCTCATCAGCGACAACAGCAAAACCGCGGCCACTCTCACCAGCCCGAGCAGCTTCAATCGCCGCATTCAATGCCAGTAAGTTGGTTTGCTCAGCGACGCTGCGGATCACATCTAACACTTGGCCCACTTGATCAGTCTGATTTTTTAAGGCAACCATCGCCTCGTTCGTCTCAGTAATTTCTTCAGCCAACTCACGGATCAGTGCAACCGCCTCATCAAGCATTTGATTACCTTGCGATACCACCGAATTAGCTTCATCGGTTGAATGTGCTGCAGACTCAGCATTATTGGCTACTTCATGAACAGTTACAGTCATTTCATTGATAGCAGTCGCCACTTGATCGGTCTGTTGCTGCTGCTTTCCTGCTCGTTCAACGCCTTGCTGACTAATCACATTCAGCTGCTCTGAAGCGCTGCTCAATTGAGAGATCCCCGAGCCTATCGCGCGGATAAGCTCGGCCAATTTTTGGCTCATCTCATCCATACTCACATAGAGTTGCCCAATTTCATCTTGACGATCAGTCTTCACCTGCTGGGTGAGATCCCCAGTCGCAATTGATGCGACAACCGCCATCAATTGGTGAATTGGTCCAACAATGATTCGACGGATCCACCAAGTCATAAAAATACTTAGAATAATAACAGCCGCTAAGACAACGAATATTCTTTGCTTGATTTGCTGGCCATCACTGACACGTTTTAGATCTTGATAGTGCGTCAACGCATCAGTGTTTTGATGCATTAACTGGGCTTGTGCCGAGAATTCATTTTGACTGACTAAAACAGCATCATGAACCCCAGAATATGATTTGATAAGGGCTTGTGCTTGCAACAAATCGTGTATCAATTCTTGTTGTAGTTGTTGCAGCGATGGGTTACCCAATTGTGCTTGAGTCGTTTTTTCGACGACGCGATCTAAAAGCTGTTGAATTTCATCAGATTTAAAGGGTTCATCTTGTCGCACTTGCATGTACAACTCTAAGTTAATTTGATCAAGTTCATGCTGAGCAAGTAACGCATCGATGGTCGCCAATTGGCTATCATGTTCACGAAGTTGTGAGATAAGTCGACTAAACTTTGCCAGGATATCTCGTTGTAGTTGTTTCGCTTCTTTATTGAGTGTCAAACGCTGTCTATTAATTGTTGAAAAATCTTGAAAAGTGCTTTCATAAGCCGTTAATTCTTTCTCTAGTTGATTCACTATTTTGATAGAAGTAGGAAGACGATAAGTTTGCTTACCTTTAGCGACCAATTGATGAAGTTGTTTGATAACTTGTGATAATTTATCGTAGCTTTGGTTCGTACCGGTTTGCACAAGCTGCGAACGAGCAATTTTCGCATCACCAATCACCTGATCGATCTTAGAGGCTAGTGCAACTTTCTCGCTTCTAGTCAAAAATTGCCCGACACCTTGAATTCCCGTCAACCCTACGATAATTGCCAAAATCAGTACAACAAAAAATCCGGAAGCGATTTTTGCACCAATTGAGAGGTTCTCTATAAATCGATTTATACCTAACATAAGCTATCCTTGTTTAAAATATGTACACTCGCTTATAGTCTTGTCTAATTAGACACTCAGAGCTTTTTTGTCATTCGTTGAATGAGCTTCTTACTCATCTAATAACTACTATAGATTGGTTTTTTGATATTCACTAAAATTTGTTATCACTTATTAAATGACATCTAAATCAATTTGTTGTATTAATCAATGCATCTCATCATGCACTCTTATTTTTTGCTAAAAGCGCTTATGCGCCAGGGCAAACATATGAACATTTTTCAATCAATTTATGTTTATTAGACAAACAATCATTAGCATACAAATAATCACTACTGGACGTTCTGACTCATTTTTCTAGTCAACCAAGGCAGCATTCAAAATCTGAACAGACATACGCCCGCCCCACCTTATACGGATATCACATTAGCAGTTTCACGACAAAACAGGAGATAATGAATAATGAGCGATCACTCATCTAGTGGGTAAATAACTATTAAATGAATAAAACCTAGGATGGTTCATTTACAGAGAATTGATTTTATGACGAGCTCTAAATGCCAAGTTCGACAGTCTCATTGATGACTTAAGTTCTTAGAAAGAAGTACTGCTCGTTATAGCGCGAAGCAACCTTGAAATGCATCCACCGTTCATTTGTCCCGCCGTGAATACTCTCTTAGCCGTTATCTATTCTGATTATTATTTGTTTAATTATTAATCTGTTAGGCAATGAACACTTCACTCAGCTTCGATAAATCCGTATACTTCGAATTCTCTTGAATACGTCCCCTTAGTTCAGTTGGATAGAACAAGGACCTCCTAAGTCTTAGACGTGAGTTCAAATCTCGCAGGGGACGCCACTTTTTCTTAGCATGCATACCATTGCAGCGCACTTTCAGCAATAAAAAAGGCCACTACCGTGACCTTTTTAAACGCAATGATAATGAAGTGTTAATTATTCATGTGAATGTGCGGTTGAAGTTCCTGATACGGGATATTCTTCTTGTTGAGATTTTCCTGCTGAACCAGAACCAATATGAGTTCCTGCGCCCATATTGATCACTTGGAAATCTGGATAAGAATTGGCACCATGCTCGGCATAATCTAACCCGGCCATCTCTTCTTCTTTAGTGACTCGCATCCCAATGACAACGTCAATAATTTTAAAGACGAACAGCCCGGCTAAAAATGCCCACAAGAAGCAGGTAACGACTCCGACAGCTTGTACGCCAACCACACCCCATGAGAACCCACCTTTATCGAAAATCCCGGCGGCTAATGTTCCCCATGCACCACAAACCCCATGCACAGAAACGGCACCCACAGGATCATCGATTTTAATGCGATCAAAGAACAAGACCGACATCACCACCAATACCCCAGCCACTAAACCAATGATGACCGCTGATAGAGGTGAGACATTCGCACATCCTGCCGTGATCCCAACCAGCCCGGCCAAAGCACCATTGAGTGTCATACCGACATCACTTTTACCATATTTGATCCAAGTGTAAGCCATGGCAGAAATAGAGGCTGCAGCTGCTGCTAACGTGGTGGTCACAGCAATTTCAGCAATAGAGGTATTCCCCGTTGTTGTTGAACCAGGGTTAAAACCATACCAACCAAACCACAATAAAAACACGCCAAGACCCGCTAAAGGAATATTATGACCAGGTATCGCTTTTGCTTTACCGTGTTTATCAAACTTACCTATGCGAGGGCCAACAACAATCGCACCCGCTAAGGCGAGCCAACCACCGACAGAGTGAACCACGCTTGAACCGGCAAAATCGATAAAGCCTAAATGTTCAAGCCACCCCCCACCATGGTACAGACTGCCCCATGCCCAACTACCAAAGACGGGGTAAATAACTGCGGAAACGGCTACTGAATAAGCTAAATACGCGCTAAATTTAGTCCGCTCAGCCACCGCCCCAGAAATAATAGTGGCGGCTGTCGCGCAGAAGACCACTTGGAACATCCAAAATGCATAGTTCCATGCTGCACCATCACCCGATGCACCGCTAAAGAAAAAATCAGTGGTTCCAAATACACCATTGGAAACCCCAAACATTAGACCAAACCCTACCGCCCAAAAAGCCAATGAACCAATACAAAAGTCCATGACATTTTTCATCAAAATATTGGCTGCATTTTTAGCTCGAGTCATGCCGATTTCAACCAGCGCAAACCCTGCTTGCATAAGAAAAACCAAAAATGCTGCAACTAATGTCCATACAAAATTTAAATTATTCTGTACAGCTGTCGCCGTGATCGGGGTATCTGCCATCGCAATAACTGGCAATCCCGCCAACATAGCAACACATAGCTTTGAAGATAATCTCTTCATGGTCCATCTCCTTTATTAACCTTTTGAATCCCTGATGTCATCTTCAGCTATCATTTAACTTGTAAAACTCAACAGTGGGAGTGTTTACACAAGCCGTTTCAATGCAATCTAATCTATTCAACTAGATGCTCTGCTGATGCTAAATATGAGTAACCTGTATGATAGTAATTAAATTTTCTGCATAGACCATTCCAGATATAATGACAGTTATTTTAAATCAGTAAATAAAGATATAATCATCGTAAAATCATATAGATAAATAAATTTTAATGATGTTATTGCGCCTCACATCCGCATTATTATTGAAACTTTGTCCCAATAGAAACAGCGATGCACCATGATGGAACCCTAACGGAATTTCTTGCTTTATATTAGCGCGAAGATTTACGAATAGAAGCGTGCACCCGTGCAACATAAGCATTGTTGCTTCAACACGTTACTGAAATGCCATCGAGGGTACTAACAGAAATGGCATTAAAGAGGACAAGGGCAGACTCGAAGAAAAAGGAATACTGAAATCAACGACCAACGTCATGAAACAAATTGGTTTAAGTCCCACAGGTGCAAGGAAAGCGCGCAATGCCAGTCAGAGCTGCAGTGTGCCATACGAGGATATAGCCGCTACATAAGCCCGTCTTAGTGACAGACTAAAACCATCGTTTCAGCTTAAACACCCCCAAAATAAGAAAACCAATCAAGCATAAGATCAGGCTGACGATGACAAAGGCATGTCCATTCTGACTGCCAGGGATCCCACCGACATTTATTCCCAAAAGCCCAGTAAAAAAGCTTAATGGTAGAAACACGGCTGCAATCAACGACATCACATACATGCGTTGGTTCATTTGATCCGTCACTTGGCTGGCGAGTTCTTCTTGCGTCAAAATAGCTCGTTCGCGGATAGTATCCAACTCTTCAACAAACCGATTCAAGCGGTCCGTACTTTCTTGCAATAAAGGGCGATCACTGTCATCGATCCAACTCCGGCGATCACTACTTAATTTAAACATAGCTTCACGTTGCGGCCCCAAATATCGTCGTAATTTAATACTGCGCCGACGCAATAGCGTTAAATCGCTTCGAACTTGTTGAGCCTGACCATCGATTAAGATCTCTTCAAGATCAGCCATCCGCTCTTCGATGTCATCGACCACTGCATCAATACGCATCGTTAAGTAATGACAAACCCGAGCTAAAAAATCAGAGGTACTCACAGGCCCATCCCCTGCACGCAGCGATTCAATAATATCGACAACCGATAGTAGACGCCGCCGCCGCGTCGAGATAATACGTTCTCGACTGGCTAATACCCTTAGCGACACCATGTCTTCGGGATCAGCGCCTTCAGCGAGGTTTACCCCACGTAAAAACACCAGTGATTGTTCTTGAAAATGAGTAATACGAGGACGTGTATCTTCACTCAATAAGGCACCGACTAATATGGAATCAACATCACTTGCCTCTTCCAACCATTGCCGTCCTTGTTCATTAGCGCAATCGATATGCACCCAAAGCAAGCCATCTGACGGTCGCCATTTTCGCACTTGACTTTCTGTTAAGTCTTGCGCACCGCCTTGCCCGTCAAACAAAAAAGCAGCAATGAAAGCGTCGTCCATTAATTCTCCTTATTGGGGCAAATCATTCACACCCTATTCGTCTTAAATCTACCGAGAAGATGCTCTTAAACTCAAAGACTATCGCTCTATTGGCGTCATTGTTATACATCTAGCTCAAACTATTAGCTAATACTATGGTATTGTCAAAGACAGTGATTTTCAGGTTTAACTCAAACAACCATAAGTTACCATGATAGTCACATCAATGAACGTGTGGCAGAGCCACAAGGAGACACAATGAAACTCTATCAAACGGCGGCAACGCCCAATTGCCAACGAGTCGATATATTCCTTAAAGAAAACGATTTAACCATTCCTCGCATTGAAATAAACGTAAGAGCAGGCGATAACCTTAAAGATGAATTTAAACGCATCAGCCTCAATGGCAAAGTCCCGGTGTTAACATTGGATTCAGGAGAGTGCTTGTGTGAGTCAATTGCTATCTGTCGATATTTAGATGCATTGTATCCTTGCCCGCAACATTTATTCGGGGAGTCGCCAGAAACCATTGGCAAAATTGAGATGTGGAATCGAGTCATTGAACTAGAAGGGATTCAACTGATTTCGCAAGCATTTCGTCATTTGAAAAAAATCTATCAACAACGAGAAAATTGTATTGATGCATGGGGCCATGAAGCATTGCTACGGTTTCAATATATCCTACCCAAACTAGAGCAGCAACTCAGTAACTTTGATTATATTGCAGGAAATCAATTTAGCATTGCCGATATCAGTGCGTTTATTATGTTAAAAGTAGCGAAACTGCTTGATGTTGAAATTGATCAACGCTGGCCCAATCTGTTGAACTGGCATAACCAGCTCAAACAAAGACCAGCATTTCAATAATAATTAGCTATTCAGAACACCTCACGGCTATGTCACGCACTGACAGCTGAGAATAAACAAAGCGCCAACGCAGTGGCGCACCTATCTGGAGTTACCGGAAAGATTAATATTTAGGCGCTAAAAACTGCTTCATTCGCTCTGAGTCAGGATGATCAAATACTTTCGTTGGGTTACCCTGCTCCTCAACAACGCCCTGATGTAAAAACATCACGTGTGAAGACACATCTCGAGCAAAACTCATTTCATGAGTGACCACTGCCATGGTGCGCCCTTCTTCAGCGAGTGCACGCATCACTTTTAACACATCACCCACCAATTCAGGATCAAGCGCAGAAGTGGGCTCATCAAATAACATCACTTCCGGCTCGACCGCTAACGCCCGAGCGATCGCGGCGCGTTGCTGCTGACCGCCTGACATATGAGCGGGATAATAATGACGACGGTCATAAAGCCCAACCTTATGCAACAATGCTTCAGCTTTCTCTTCAGCTTCCTTACGCGGAACATTGAGGACATGGATCGGGGCCTGAGTAATGTTATCAAGTACCGATAAGTGCGACCATAGATTAAAGCTTTGAAACACCATCGCTAGTTTCGAGCGCACCCGTTGTACTTGTTTTTTATCCGCAGGAACGCGCGCGCCTGAGCGATTATGCTTAAATAATAACACCTCGCCATGAACTGATATCTCACCCTGCGTTGGGATTTCTAATAAATTGATGCATCTTAAAAAAGTGCTTTTACCTGAGCCAGATGAACCAATAATCGAAATCACATCCCCTTTGTGAGCCGTTAAATCGATTCCTTTGAGAACCTCGGTTTGACCAAATGTTTTGTGGATCCCTGTCACTTCTAAAGCGGGAAGATCATTCATTTGAATAACTACCTATATAACTTAGCTGAATATGCAGTTGTAGCAAGGTGGCGAAGTTACCATTGTGTTGTCTAAAACACAAATGCTTCCCCACCTTAGCAGCTGCTAAAGTAACTCGCCATGCATCAGCGCGACCCCAGGGCCACCAAACAAGCGCCTTGCGAGCTAATCCATGGAAACACAAGGTTGCTTGTTCACTATTCTATGCCACTCACACGAGCGACTATTCTGACATGATAAACATCGCCGATGGCAGCAATTATAACCCTCCACAAGTTTGCATCTTTGTATATATATAACGTAGATTCCCATCTTACTGAAGTTGTACATAATTTACGCAAAAATACAGAATTTCGCCAACAATTCAACGCGATCTCACGATAACATTTAACCACTGCAACAGACTTTATGTTGTAAGTTTACATAATAGCGAGTGACGGTTGATCGTGATCAAGTTCACATGTCCGGTAGCTTTGTACAATCACCGCATACTTTAAGATAGCAGATTAACAAGGGCTTTTAGTCAGCGAGTTAACAAACTGATAAAATGCTAGTTTAGTCCGCTTAATCGGACATTGGTTTTAGTGGTTCAAGTCAGCAGCAAGGTAAACCAAGCAGCAGGGTTGAACAAAAGCAAATCAATTTCTTTTCTACTGAATAGTTAAAGGTAGGTATAACATGGCAGAACAAAACACTCAGGCCTGGAAAGGTTTTGCTGCGGGTGATTGGCAAAAAAGTGTCAACGTTCGTGACTTCATTCAAAAAAACTACGCACCGTATGAAGGCGATGAGAGTTTCTTAGCAGAAGCTACAGCTGCAACAAAAGCACTGTGGGAAAAAGTAATGGAAGGGATCAAACAGGAAAACAGCACTCACGCTCCTGTTGATTTTGATACTGATGTTGCTTCAACAATCACTTCTCATGATGCTGGTTATATCAACCAAGATTTAGAAAAAATCGTTGGTCTGCAAACTGATAAGCCACTAAAACGCGCATTGATTCCTAACGGCGGTATCCGCATGATCGAAACATCATGCCAAGCATACAATCGTGAATTAAACCCTGAAATCGAAAAAATCTTCACCGAGTATCGTAAAACTCATAACCAAGGCGTATTTGACGTTTATACCAGTTCTATCCTCGCTTGTCGTAAAGCCGGTATCTTAACTGGTCTGCCAGACGCTTATGGCCGTGGTCGTATCATCGGTGACTATCGTCGTATCGCTCTGTACGGTATCGACTACTTGATGAAAGATAAAGTCTCACAACATAAGTCTCTGGAAGAAAAACTGTATCACGCCACTGCAACTGGCGAAAATATGGAAGAAGTAATTCGTCGTCGTGAAGAAATCTCTGATGAACACCGTGCGCTGAAACAAATCAAAGAAATGGCCGCTAAATATGGTTGTGACATTGCACGTCCAGCAGAAACTGCTCAGGAAGCGGTTCAATGGACCTACTTTGGCTATCTAGCTGCTGTGAAATCTCAAAACGGTGCTGCCATGTCATTTGGTCGTAACGCGACCTTCTTAGATATCTATATCGAACGTGATATCGCTGCAGGTAAACTGAACGAAGAAGAAGCTCAAGAGCTGATTGACCACTTGGTTATGAAACTACGTATGGTTCGCTTCTTACGTACTCCTGAATATGATGAATTGTTCTCAGGTGACCCAATCTGGGCAACTGAATCACTCGGTGGTATGGGCTTAGATGGCCGGACATTAGTAACTCGCACTTCATTCCGTTTCTTGAACACATTGTACACCATGGGCCCTTCTCCAGAGCCAAACATGACTATCTTGTGGTCAGAACACCTGCCAGTTGCTTGGAAAAAATTCTGTGCCAAAGTATCCATTGACACATCATCTATCCAATATGAAAACGATGATTTAATGCGTCCTGATTTCGACAGCGATGACTATGCCATTGCTTGTTGTGTATCACCAATGGTTATTGGTAAACAGATGCAGTTCTTTGGTGCCCGTGCTAACTTGGCTAAAACCTTGTTGTATACCATCAATGGTGGTGTTGATGAGAAGAAAAAAATCCAAGTCGGTCCAAAAATGGACAAAATCACTGGCGAATACTTAGATTATGAAGAAGTATTCAGCAAAATGGACGGCTTCATGGATTGGTTGGCCATGCAATATGTCACCGCTTTGAACTGTATCCACTATATGCATGACAAATATAGCTATGAAGCATCACTGCTTGCACTGCATGACCGTGATGTTTATCGCACAATGGCATGTGGTATCGCTGGTTTATCAGTTGCAGCGGACTCTTTGTCTGCAATTAAATATGCCAAAGTTAAACCAATTCGTGATGAAGATGGTCTAGCTGTCGATTTTGAAATCGAAGGTGAGTATCCTAAATTTGGCAACAACGATGACCGCGTTGATTCGATCGCTTGTGATTTAGTTGAACGCTTCATGAACAAAATTCGTTCATTAAGCACTTATCGCGGCTCAACACCAACTCAGTCAATTTTGACCATTACTTCAAACGTTGTTTATGGTAAAAAAACTGGGACTACTCCAGACGGTCGCCGCGCAGGTGCTCCATTTGCTCCTGGTGCCAACCCAATGCATGGCCGTGATGAAAAAGGCGCAGTCGCTTCATTGACTTCTGTTGGTAAACTCCCATTCTCAAGTGCACAAGATGGTATCTCTTATACTTTCTCTATCGTTCCAAATGCGTTAGGTAAAGAAGATGATTCTCGTCGTAGCAACTTAGCGGGCCTGATGGACGGTTACTTCCATCACGAAAACGCTGTAGAAGGTGGTCAACATCTGAATGTGAACGTGATGAACCGTGAAATGCTGTTAGATGCAATGGAAAATCCTGAAAAATATCCTCAGTTGACTATCCGTGTATCAGGCTATGCCGTTCGCTTTAACTCACTGACTCGTGAACAGCAGCAAGACGTTGTCACTCGTACTTTTACAGACCACATGTAATTGTTCGAGTAACCTGATAAAATAAAGAGTAATTGAGAAGCAAAAGGCCTTGCCCAATGGACAAGGCCTTTTTTAATAGGAGGCTTGTTATGGCGCAATTAAAGGGCCGTATCCACTCGACTGAATCCTGCGGTACCGTTGATGGGCCGGGGATCCGCTTTATTGTATTCATGCAGGGCTGTTTAATGCGTTGCATATTTTGCCATAACCGCGACACGTGGGATATTCACACTGGCAAAGAAGTCACGGTGGATGAGTTAATCAATGAGTTGCTTCCCTATAAAAGTTATATGAATGCTAGTGGTGGTGGTATCACCGCATCAGGTGGCGAAGCAATTTTGCAGCCTGAATTTATCCGTGATCTATTTCGAGCTTGCCATGAACATGGTGTCAATACATGTTTGGACACCAACGGTTATGTCCGTAAACACACACCGGTGATTGATGAACTGATGGATGCCACTGATTTAGTTTTACTTGATCTCAAGCAGCTCGATGACGATGTACACCAACAGCTTGTGGGTGTGAGCAATCATCGTACACTCGATTTTGCGAAGTATCTCCAAAAGATCGGTAAACGAACTTGGATCCGTCATGTGGTTGTCCCTGGTTATACCGATAGCGATCGCTCCGCTCGATTACTGGGTGAATTCATCCAAGGGATGAGCAATATCGAGCGCATCGAAATGCTGCCTTATCATGAATTAGGCAAACATAAATGGACTACTATGGGTGAAGCTTACCCATTAGAAGGTGTTGAAGCGCCGCCTAAAGAAACCATGGAACGGCTGCAAAAAATTCTGTTAGAATATCACCCGAAAGTTATTTTCTAATTTTATGACGGCCCTTCGGGGCCGTATGTCGTAGAGAGCACTCGCTTTGAGCACCCCTAGTATTTTAAGTTGTCCGATATGCCACGGCCCTCTCATCCAAAACGGTAAAGCGTGGCAATGCAATCATCGTCATCATTTTGATCAGGCTAAAGAAGGCTATGTCAACTTACTGGCGGTGCAATTTAAACACTCTAAGAACCCCGGTGATAACGCCACGATGCTTAAAGCTCGGCAGCTATTCTTACAACAGGGCTATTATCAACCGTTAGCCGATGCACTAATTCAAATGGCCGCTACCGCCAAATCCTATCATCAGATCTTAGATATGGGCTGCGGTGAGGGGTTCTACACCGATCAGTTGCGTCAATTGGACGCTCAAGTATGGGGGCTAGATATTGCCAAACGGGGAATACAACAAGCCGCCAAGCGCTATCCCGAGTGCCGATTTGTAGTAGCGAGTAATCAGCGTTTACCTTTTGCCGACCAATCGCTGGATCTCATCACGCGAATTTTTGCCCCTCAAGATGACTCACAAGTGATGCGTTGCTTGCGCCCAGGCGCCGCTCTCATTACCGTTGTCCCCGGAGCTTGGCACCTAAAACAATTACGTCAATACATTTACCCAGAACTGCGCGCCCATGTCGATGTGCCGGAAACATTACCGGGGCTCACCCATCAACAATCACAAACTATCTGTTATCCTATGACATTAGATGCCAATAGCCGCGAACAACTCATGGATATGACCCCATTTGCTTGGAAATTAACCCGCGATACGCGTCAGCAGTTCATCGAGGATAAAAGCCCAGTCGATGCGCAATTTACACTGCATCACTATACTCGGGACGCCCATTAATCATATTTAGCACAAGGTTTATACTTCGAAGGTGATTGCGTCAAACAAGCCAATCATGGCGCAGTTGTCTATCTGCGGGCCACGATGTAAATCGAGGACGTTATCTTTATCAAGTGCAATGCTATTATATATGTTCTCAGGATTGTATTTTACTTGGAGGTGGCCAACCCGACCGCTTGGGATTTTTAGTATTGATGTATGGTACTCAACTAAGCTTTGTTCGAAGTTCTTTTCTTGCCATGCAGCATCCCAACCCCACATTTTCTCAATGTGCGGCCTCATTGCTTTGACATAGGTGTCCCAGATATAGTTTTTATCGCTTTCTTGATACGACAGAAACTCAATACCCATGTTTTATTTTTACCTAATAGATCGGTTAAAGCACATAGCTCTCTTGCAATCTACGACCTTCAATCACCGTAGATAACAAAGCCTTTATCGAATCGTGCAAATGCTTTTTTAAGCGTATCAGCAAGCTCAACATAACGCGGCCGCGACACAACGGGCTGCATTGTCTCACCCGCGTCAGAAAGCTTATGATGGAGCTCTCGATACCAATGCGCCAAAGTAGGAGGCAACATAGTATTGGCTCGATGCCCTAGCCAATAATATAGATGAAAAGGCGCCGCTAAAAACAGCAAAGCAAACACCGCAGATTGCGGCAATAAATTCGTCTGCTGGCCAATGTAAGGTAAAACAATCGTGATCACAGCCAGAGCGGGCATCACTTTATTCAGCCAAGGAATTGTTTGGATAAGACGCTGCTCGACAAACAGCGGCGCCAGTGATGGCTCTGTGGGCCAAAGCTTTGCGTAGCTTACACCATCTTTAATCGTCGTTGAAAAATCACTCATAACCATCATTCCTAGCGCATTATTTTTGATTTAGACCAATAAATCGTCACTTTATTACGGATAATCTAATTTTTACTGAATGTTTTGTGTTTATTTTACAACAAATTCGCTATGATCAGACTCCGTTTCGAACCTAAGATCAGTTGGCCTCTTCACTCAGTGTAGATCGAAATAGCATTCGATACTAATACTGATGCAAAAACTGTTCTAATCCATTTAAAGTGCAGTTGTCAGCGCCTTGCTCCAAACGCATCCTTTGGCAACTGATTTATTCTGGTACCAATCTACAGGAATGATCCATGAGCGATAAGCTTGTTCTGGTATTGAACTGCGGCAGTTCATCCCTCAAATTTGCGATTCTTAACCCTGAATCCGGTGATGAAAAAATCACAGGTTTAGCTGAATGTCTGACACTTGATGACGCCCGTATTAAGTGGAAAGCCAATGGTGAAAAAGCCGAGTCACCACTGTCCGCTAAGGCCACTCATCAAGAAGCAATCGATTTTATCGTGACCAATATTTTGGCTCAAAATCCCGAACTCAATGAACATATCATTGCTGTCGGCCATCGTATTGTCAGCGGCGGTGAAAAATTCACTGCATCGGTTGTTGTCGATGATGATGTCATAAAAGGGCTTGAAGAGTGTTCTGATTTTGCACCGCTACATAACCCACCTGCACTAGTTGGTATTCGTGCAGCGATGCAAAGTTTCCCGAATCTCAAACATGTTACTGTTTTTGACACTGCATTCCATCAAACCATGCCGCGTAAAGCATACCTCTATGGTCTGCCTTACAAATTATATCGTGATCATGGTATTCGTCGCTATGGCGCACATGGCACTAGCCATCGCTATGTTGCAGATGAAGCGGCAAAAATGCTGGGTAAAGATTTAAGTGAATGTAACTTGATTACAGCTCACTTGGGTAATGGGGCTTCCATCTCTGCAATTAAAGATGGCCAATGTGTCGACACCAGCATGGGATTAACACCTTTAGAAGGTGTTGTGATGGGTACCCGTAGTGGTGACATCGATCCAGCTATTATCTTCCATTTAGTGAATCGTCTTGGCTATTCGCTGGACGAAGTCGATCATATGCTAACCAAAGAATCTGGGCTTTTAGGGTTAACCGAAGCAAGCAGTGACTGTCGCTGGGTTGAAGAGCATGCATCTGCTGGTGATGATGCAGCGTTGCGAGCGAAAGAAGTATTCTGCTACCGCATTGCTAAGTATATCGCTTCTTATGCGGCATCATTAGCTGGACGATTAGATGCAATTGTCTTCACTGGTGGTATCGGTGAAAACGCAGCCCCTGTTCGAACTCGCATTGTCAGCCATTTAGGCTTATTA
The DNA here is from genome assembly GCF_046054155.1 of Celerinatantimonas yamalensis. Classification (NCBI taxonomy): domain Bacteria; kingdom Pseudomonadati; phylum Pseudomonadota; class Gammaproteobacteria; family Celerinatantimonadaceae; genus Celerinatantimonas; species Celerinatantimonas yamalensis. The sequence continues at coordinate 336,275 of NZ_JBEQCT010000003.1, read as the reverse complement.
GGTGTCATCGTTGACGAACAAGCCAATTTAGACGCACGTTTTGGCGCATCAGGGACCATTTCAACAGCGGATAGTCGCCCAATGTTCGTGATTCCAACCAATGAAGAACTGGTCATCGCACGCGATGCAACCGCTTTGGTTGAAACAGCAAACTAAGAATCAAAAATCAGGGGCCGTTAAGGTCCCTTCGTAATTTAATCAACATAGTAAGTGAGGTAGAGCAGTGGCTCGCACAATTATGTTAGTACCGATCGGTGACGGTGTTGGTGTTACTTCGGTTAGTTTAGGAATGGTTCGTGCTATGGAACGCAATGGCGTGAACGTGAACTTTTTCAAACCCATCGCACAATCCAACTATTATCGCCGATCTGGTCCGGAACGTTCCACCGAAATTATCCGTAATGCGACCAATATAACGCCGCCTGAGTCTTTCGCTGCAGATGTTGCAGAAAACATGATCAGTGCCAATCAGGTTGATGACTTATTGGAAATGATTGTTGCCCGTTATAATGACGGAACCCAAAACTCCGAAGTAGTTGTCATTGAAGGCTTGGTGCCAAACAGTTCAAGCTCATATGCGTCAACTGTGAACTATGGCGTCGCTAAAGCGTTAGATGCTGATATTGTATTTGTCACCAGTCCAGGCAACAACTCATCGCAGCAACTGAAAGAACGAATGGATATTGCCATCAACAGTTTTGGGGGCATCAGCAATAAACGCATCATCGGCTGCATCATTAACAAAGTTGGCGCACCAATTGATGAACGCCACCCTAGCCGTCCAGACCTAACCGAGATGTTCGACAAAAACGCACCTTCGATGTCGACTAATCTGGAAGTTTTGCAGATGTTCAGCAAAAGTCCGATGCGCATCCTTGGCTGTATTCCTTGGAATCCTGTGTTAATCGCACCTCGTGCAAAAGATTTAGCGGATCATCTAAGTGCCACGATCATCAATGAAGGGGAACTCAATACCCGTCGTTTAGGTCGTGTAACTTTCTGTGCACGTAGTATCCCGAATATGATTGAGCATTTCAATCCGGGTAGTCTACTGGTCACATCCGGCGATCGTTCTGATGTGATCGTATCAGCTTGTTTGGCAGCAATGAACGGCGTTAAAATCGGCGCATTACTACTAACCGGTGGCTATCGCCCTGAAAAAGAAGTCCTCGCATTGTGTGAACAAGCTCTGCAAACTACCGGCTTGCCAATGATGTTAATCAACACCAATACTTGGCAAACTGCGTTAGTGCTGCAAAGCTTCAACATGGAAATTCCTGTTGATGATGTTGACCGCATTGAACAAGTTCAGGACTATATCGCCGGACACATTGATAAACACTGGATTGAATCATTAGCTTCTGAGTCAGCGCGCCCACGTCGTTTATCACCGCCTGCGTTCCGCTATCAGTTAACTGAAATGGCCCGCCAAGCAGGCAAAAAAGTAGTTCTGCCTGAAGGTGATGAGCCACGTACTATTAAAGCGGCGGCTATTGCTGCTTCTCGCGGTATTGCACGTTCAGTACTACTTGGTAACCCTGAAGAGATCGCCCGTATTGCCGCCCAAGAAGGTGTGACGCTGGGTGATGGGGTAACTATTTTAGACCCTGAAGTCATCCGTGAAAAATACGTTGGGCCAATGTGTGAGTTACGTAAGAAAAAAGGCTTAACCGAAGTTGTTGCTCGTGAACAACTCGAAGATAACGTTGTTTTGGGGACGATGATGCTCGCCCAAGGTGAAGTTGACGGTTTAGTCTCTGGTGCCGTTCACACCACTGCGAATACTATTCGGCCGGCACTGCAATTGATTAAAACCGCACCCGGTGCTAACTTAGTTTCATCGATTTTCTTTATGTTGATGCCTGATCAAGTCCTTATCTATGGTGACTGTGCAATTAATCCTGATCCAACAGCTGAACAGCTCGCTGATATTGCTATTCAGTCAGCAGACTCTGCAATTGCGTTTGGGATTGAGCCTCGCGTTGCGATGATTAGTTACTCAACTGGCAACTCAGGCCAAGGGAGTGACGTGGATAAAGTCCGTGAAGCAACCAAGTTAGCGCAAGAACGTCGCCCTGATCTCTCCATTGATGGGCCATTGCAGTATGATGCAGCGGTTATGGAAAATGTGGCGAAAAGTAAAGCGCCAAACAGTCCTGTAGCCGGTAAAGCAACAGTTTTCGTGTTCCCTGATCTGAATACTGGGAATACGACCTATAAAGCGGTACAACGTAGCGCCGAGCTCATCAGTATTGGGCCGATGCTTCAAGGTATGGCAAAACCGGTCAACGATTTATCTCGTGGTGCATTGGTTGAAGATATTATCTACACCATTGCACTGACAGCCATTCAAGCTGGCCAAAAAAATTAGTCAGTTGATGGAATGAACTAAAAAACCACTTCAAAATATGAAGTGGTTTTTTTTTGCGATGAAGAAGGCCATATTAACGATAACTCACGAGATATTGTTACTGAAGTATCGAAAAAATAGCCATTTTCTAGCTCACTACCTAATTTTTACCCAGTCTATAAAAATCATATAAATCAGTGAATTATTATACATACACAACTTCATCCACAATTTAATCCACAGATTTTGTGGATAAAGTACCAAAAACCCCTTTTTTATTCACAATCATAGTTCTGTCATAAATACAATGATTGATCGCGAGCAAATACTCGTTTGGGCATTTATTAATCTATTTTTTAGCACCACTATAGAGGTGAAAACTCTGGAATACCTTTAATTCAATACTGAGATAAATATCTCACTGACCGACGCAAAACAGCTCGCCATATCACCCCTTAAATTGCGCTATTGCTTCTTCGGACTTTTTTCGTAAATTCGACCAATATGCAGCGTCAAAAACATTCGCTCTTCATTATTAATCATATAGTGATAACGCTCTGAAATGTACTTGGCGACTTTACCCACGCAGTAGTTAGCTTCAGGATACTGGGCATGGATAGCCTCATCTAATGGGCTATTTATAATCTCTGATTGATCACCTGCTAACATTCTTTGCACAAAAAACTTCAGATGGGTAATTAGGCGTTGCTGGTCGAGTGATTCATCATTGAAATCAATATTTAATTGATATTTGATTAGATTTAGGATTTCTTGAATAATTTTTGTAATCTGATAGACCCCTTGCATATCGCCATTAAGCTGTGCATTCACAAAATGCAGAGCGATAAAACCCGCCTCATCTTCCGGTAATCGAAAATAGATATATTTCTCAATCAAATCGAGCGCTTTTAGCCCTACACTAAACTCATCCGGATATAACCGCTTGATCTCCCAAAGTAATACATTATGAATCAAGGCCCCTTTACGAAACCTTTCAATGGCAAAATTACAGTGGTCGGTTAACGAGATATAGATACTATCATGTAGTTTGCCTTTAAGATGCTCACGCGCCACAGCGATAATGCGCTCAGTGGTTGTAATCACCTCTATGGGAATATCATTTAAAAGTTCAGTAAGTCGATCGCTGACGAGAGGCTCTGATGAAGAAAAAGTTTTCTCGATCATTGCAGAATCAATACTATCACCAGGACGCTTTTGAAACCCCAGACCACGCCCCATGACAATGGATTCTTGTCCGTGGTCATCAAGTACGACAACATTATTATTTAAGACCTTAGATATTTTTAACATTGCGTCACAAAAGCCCCATTATCTAAACCACAACAAAGCGTATTCCCAGTGCAGTATTCAATGTATCATAATCGGTACAATCCATTAAATACACTTATATAAATCAATATGTTAAATTCCTCATAGTGAAGAAAAAATATCTGTCTCTCTAGGGCTTGTTAAACCTGTGTTTTACTCATTTAGTCATACCTTTTTACCATAAATGAAATGTATATATTTGCTCAACAACCCAACAATTCGCTGGCAGCGTCTCAGCTAAAAGACAATGCACCTTATGAACGAACTCGTCTCAATCAAATATGTTCTACCAGAATGTCTCGGACTTTGCGTCCCATGTTGAATGACTTAGAAAATTTATCTTATAAGTGAGAAAGCATGGAACTACCAGCATACAAATTTCGTTCAATGATACAATTTTCATCGATCAAAAGTGTGATAGTCATCATGCCGACATCTTCCGCGCACTGATATATCTACAATCTTAAATAACCCGCCTGCTCAACCACAGAAAACCCACTAAATGAGTGGCTTATATTCATTGACGCATTGACGTTTTATCGCTACTTTTTCAAAGCATTGTAGCCATCACGCCAATCAATTGAGACTTTGATATATCCAAGTGGACTTTAGAAAAGCCCTCATTGAGCAAAGCACCTCACCTATAGGCCGAATTGATGACTCGTTACCGGACCATTTCAACTCATTGGTAGTCATGACAAACGACGAACTTGCAACTACTATCATTGCTAGCGTAGGTGGCTGTGGCAACATCGAATTTGTCACACACTGTGCAACACGCCTGCGATTTAATTTGCATGATCACTCGCTGATCCATTCATCCGAATTTGAAGCAATGGATGAAATATTGTCAATCGTTGAAGGGATGGGGCAATATCAGCTGGTCATTGGTGCAAACGTTAATGAATTATTTGAGATTATATCCGACCGGCTTGACCAACACGCCAGCAACGAAAAACCATCCCCAAAAAAATTACACATCAAACACCTGTCCGCGCAATTGGTTGAACTGTTAGCCCCCCTACTGCCCTTTCTGATTGCTGCTGGATTTCTTCGATTCATCTTAGTTGTCATGATCCTATACACCCCCGTACAACCACAAGATGGTACTTACCAAATCCTCTCTGCGGCAGCCAATGCTCCTTTTTATTTTTTGCCGTTGTTAATTGCTTTTCGCACCGCTAAATGGCTGAGTGCCTCGGCATTGATTGCGTTAGTCATCGCAGCATCACTCCTTCATTTGGATAGCAACACCCGCTGGCCCGTCGATACTCTGCTTCGATTTGGGCACGTTAATATTCCTTATTTTCATTATGGCTCGGCCGTCATTCCCATCATTGTGTTGACTTGGGGAATGGCAAGATTACAGCACTATTTGGATCACCACCTGTCACCAGTCACGCGTATTGTCATCACCCCAGCGCTCTGTCTGCTCATCCTTGTTCCACTTGCCTTTCTTGTCATGGGTCCACTTGGCTATTCATTACAAAATATACTGGCGTATCACGAACACCAGCTATATTTTATTCAGCCCATGGTCGCAGGCTTCCTACTGGCTAGCTTATGGCCCATCATAGGCCTCTTGGGATTACAGTGGGGCATATTAATACTCCTGATCCCACATTTAGAATTCAGTGTGTTAGCTCCTATTTTAGCTTGTAGTGCACTGGGACAAAGTGGTGCAGCGGCCGCTGTTTGGCTTAAAACGCGCCACCAGGTCGATGCTTATCAGAGTTTTTTCGCTGCATTATTAAGTCTATTGGGTATCAGCGAGCCGGCTATTTATGGCGTGACTTTAAGATCAAATCGCTCTTTTATGTGGGGCTGTTTGAGCGCTGGTTGTGCTGGCGCACTGATCGCGGGTCAAACCAGCTACGGCTATTCGATGATTTTACCGAATTTATTAACTTTACTGTACACAGCAACCATCTCTTATGCGCAGACAACGGCCATCATAGCTGCCATCATGATCAGCTTTTTGGGCGCATTTATAGGCAGTTATTTCACGATGAAAAGCCCATTGAGCGCTTCTCAAAACGAACCTATCGAGCCAGCACCTAGTGTCAAACAAAACTTGGTCGCCCGCTCACAGCTACTGCCAAGCCCTTTATCGGGGACGATTGTTACACAAGAGCAGATCAATGACATGACCTTCGCACTACAGATGCTCGGAAAAGGACTTGCGATCGAGCCAAGCGATAATATAGTTACCAGCCCTATATCCGGCACAGTACATCAACTATTCAGTGGTCATAATGCGATAAGTTTGCAAAGTGAAGACGGCATTGAAATGTTGATCCATATCGGATTGCACACCGCCCATTTTGGTCATCCTTATTTCACGGCCTTCGTGCAAACCGGTGATAAAGTTGCCGTAGGGCAGCCACTGATTCACTTTGATCGAAATGCACTGCTACAGGCTGGTATTGACTTAACCACCCCAATTCTCATCACTAATGCCGAGCAGTTTCAAGATGTGACTCACACCCAATCAAGCGAAATCGTTAACAGCCAACCACTGATTGTGATTACTAATGATTTGCTTGACTCTCAATGGCCGGCATCCAGTTCATCTGGGTGACTCAGCCAACGAGCAAAACGCTGTCCATCAGGGCTTGATTCTAGGGCAATTTTAACCACCATCGTTAATGGCACCGAGAGTAGCATTCCAACACTTCCAAATAACCATCCCCAAAAAATTAACGACAAAATCACCACCAGCGATGATAAACCAAGCCCCCGTCCCATCATTCGCGGTTCAATCACATTGCCCACTAACAAATTGACCACTAAATAGGTAAATGCAACCGCCAGCGCATCACTCGTCCCCAATTGCACAATGGCCAATAATACGGCAGGAACCGCAGCCAATAATGAACCGACATTAGGAATGAAATTGAGTAAAAATGCTAATATTCCCCACAAAATAGCATAGTCAAGATGAAGTCCCCACAAAACCAAGGTAATCGGCACTGCGGTAATTAAACTGACGAGTGTTTTCACCCCCATATAATGATTCACCGAACGAGAAAAGCGATAAAAAGGTGAATTATGATGATCAACGCCACCATCACGATATAAGCGCTTAGGCAGACTGTCCGCTTCGAACAACATAAAAATAGTTGTCACTAAAATAATAAAAAAATCTGTCGCCATACTACTTAACCCACTGAGTGTATTGGCAAATACACCAAAGATGACTCCGGGGTCAAAATAGCTGCTAATCGTCTCTTTCGAAATATGGATATCCAGATAGCTGGCCAAGTGGGTTAACCACGCTAAATGGTTTAACAATTGGCTCCGATATTGTGGAATAGACTGCTGAAAGCCACGAATAGAGCTTCCCACTACCCCCGCAAAAGCCAAAATAAGCACGATAATAAAAATCAGAATCAACCAAATCGCCAGCGCCCGAGGGATCCTCCAGCGCATCAATTGCACCACTGCAGGGTTGGCAATAATGGCAATAAACAGTGCCAACAGAAAGGGGAGTAAAATGGGGGTTGCGGCTTTCAATCCTGCTAATAGAACGACCAACGCGGCTCCAGCTAACAAAAATTGAGCAACTGACCCTGTCGGGCTATATTTCTTCATCTGATGGCTCATTCAGTGATCCCAAAATCGATATTTCTGGTTAGTATATACAGGTTATCTCATTGACTAAGGTAACCCATTTTAAACGTACAAGGAATTTAGATGCTTTATCTATGTAGTTTAGGTAGCAATATTGATCCCCAGCAACACGTGCCTGAAGCTGTCAGCGAGTTAGTCTATTATTTCAACGAAGTAACGTTTTCGTCATTCATCTACACTCAGCCTCGCAATATGGCCAGTGAACATGTTTTTGTAAACAGTTTATTTAAATTTACCAGTTCACTAACACGCACACAGATCAAAGCCTTTTTTAATCAACTGGAAATAGCCCATGGCCGTGACCGCAGCGATCCAAACAGTAGCTCAAAAGATCGCGTGCTTGACCTTGATATTCTCAATATCGACGCATCTGAGCAGTGCTTTGATATTCCAGATTATCTGCACACTTTATATCAAGAGCTTACACAGGAAAACCCAGCGCAAGCGGCTGAGTACTTCACCTTTAACATTAACAATCAATCCCCATTACAGCTGGGCCACAGAGCGACCACCGTCAACCGCGATGCGTGCTCCAGTTAAATAGCGATTTTGTATAATCATGGCTAGAGCTTGCCAAATAGGTTCAAGCCCACCCTCACATTGCAATGGAGTACGATCGAGAATCTGTTGGCGGTAAGCGCTATCATGTTCATCCAAAAATAAGATCGGTCCCGGCTCAATACAGTTGACACGGACCTCAGGCGCTAAACGCAATGCATACGATTGCATTAAATTATCTAGTCCTGCTTTGCTGGCACAATAGGCATGTAAACGTGGATTAGGATGATGGATATAAATATCGGTTAACGCCACAATACAGCTATCCTCCCCCGCTTTAAGCGCATCACTTAATGTTTCGGTGAGTAGTAACGGTGCCTGCATATGCACCGCCGCAAATTTTGCCATATCTTGCGCCTGTGCCTGCGGGTCATCTTGAGTGGGATAAAATGCTGAAGCGTTATGTACCAACAGATCTAAACGAGGTAATGGGCTAAGTTGCTCAGCTAACTGGCACAACGAGTCCCACTTGGTAAAATCGGCTTGATAAAGCGTGACGCCTTGGCTGGACAACTTAGCAAGGGTATCCCGTTCACTACGATATTGACCGCTGACGGTATACCCCTGATCAATAAGGCGCAGGGCGAGATAAAATCCGAGTCGATGGCCAATACCTGTGATAAATGCGTGTTTCATACTATTTCTCTCTCAATAGGTGAATTGAATTCTACTGACTTATCATTAGTCATACTCAACATGATGAATTTTTGCTATGGTAAAGGCATGCTGAGTATCGAGTCCACATTATGCGTATATTTATAACGGGTGGCAGTGGATTTATCGGCAGCCATTTGATTCCACATTTACTTGCCCATGGTCATCAAATTGTGGTGTTCACTCGCCATCCGCTCAAAACCTTTAAAAAATTAGGTCATCAAATTGATGTCTGTAGCGATCTAAATCAATTCGCAAATTTTGACAATTTTGATGCGGTCATTAATTTAGCCGGTGAACCCATTGCTTCAGGTCGTTGGAGCAGCAAGAAAAAACAACAGATTTGCCACAGTCGATGGCAAGTCACCGAACAGCTTTGTCAGTTAATTACAGCCAGCAAGAACCCACCTCAGGTATTTTTAAGTGGCAGTGCCGTCGGTTTCTATGGCGATCAACATGATCAAATTTTAACCGAACAATCCCCACCACTGGCTAATGATTTTTCACATCAGATCTGCGCTAAATGGGAGCTAAATGCGTTAAAAGCACAAACTCGTTGCCGGGTTTGTCTACTCCGTACTGGTCTTGTTTTAGGTCATGATGGGGGGATGCTCAAGCAGTTGCTGCCCGCATTTCGCTTGGGATTAGGCGGTGTGATCGGGTCTGGCACGCAATATCAGCCTTGGATCCATATGCATGATATGGTGCGTGCGCTCGAATATCTTCTCAATGACCCAAACTGCCAAGGAGCGTTTAATCTCACAGCTCCTGCCCCTGTCACCAATGCGCAGTTTACTCGCAGCTTAGCCAAACGGTTGCACCGTCCAGCAATCATTCGAGTCCCTCAATTTGCTCTTAAATTAGCATTAGGTGAAATGAGTCAGCTGCTTCTTGGCGGTCAGCGCGCCATTCCGGAAAAACTTCGACAACAAGGATTTCAATTTATGTTCAAACAATTAGATGAGGCCCTCATCGAGTTACTCAACCACTAGCAGTAATCTGCGGCTTTTTATATGCTCACCTCACCACTGGGCACTTTTTCGCATTTAAGCAAACTTGGGCAGGGCCTTAATCAAAAGCGCCCCAGCGTTGCCATTGATGTTGGTGCACAAGCTGGCGAATAAATCGCAGCACGGCCAAGCACACAATTACCGGCCCGCAGATACACACAGCCAACATCAGCAAGCCATAACTTTGTGCCGGTAGCATCAACCACTGCCCTAAGGGCCAAAGGATCCCTTGCGCAAGGCCTACCGCTAACAATGCGCTTAAGCCTCCGAGCATTGAAAATTCAACTAATAAGGCTAATGTAAGTTGTGAGCGATTTGCGCCTAATAATCGCAACACAGCGATCTGTTGGCGGCGCTCAAATAAGTTCAACCCAAGTTGAGCGTTCAACAATAACACAGCAGCAATCACCAATAACCCAGCAATACTGCGAATAGCCAGCGATAACTGATTTAATAGTTGCCGGCTAGATTGGATCAATCGGTCGATGTCGATGGCGCTGAACCCCGGATCAAACTTGCGGATCGCACGAATAAACAGACCCGCATGAGAAGCGGGTACATAAGCACTAGTCATCACCATTCCCGGATAATCCGCCAGTGCATTGGGTGAAAAAATCACAAAGAAGTTAGGATGAAACGATTGCCAATTCACTTGACGAATACTAGTGACAGGAAACTTAATCCGACTGCCATAGATAGTAAATGTGAGCTTATCGCCAAGTTGAATATGCATCCGTTTGGCAAAATCAGCTTCTAACGATACGCTAGGTGGTTGGGATGGTTTGAACCATTGGCCTGCTACCACTTTGTTGTCATCGGCTAGGAGAGCACTCTCGGTAAAGTTTAGCTCTCGCCCTAATGCCTTGGGCTGGTTATCCGAACAATCTTTTTGACACAATGCGGTTGCATTAATCGCACTTAAACGGCCTCGCACGATGGTATAGGGTATAGAAAGTTTCACATCAAAACGCTGCGCTTGCTGTTTAAGCTCAGCCACCGATGTAGGTTGTAGATTCACTAAAAAGTAATTGGGCGTTTGGGCTGGCAAATCATTCAACCATTGGCTTAATAACTGATGTTGAGCACCCCATAATGCAGCAGTAAACCCCATAGCTAGAGTAATCCCAAGCACCATACTGTCACAAGCAGGTCCGCTGCGTTTAAGCTGCAATAGCGCTAAATGCAGCGTATAACGAGAACTTAACTTAGAAAACAACCCGACCAACAGATAGCGACTCAGACGAACAATCAGCATAGCAGCAACAATTGCCCCGCCAAACAATAAAAACCATCGCCAGCTTTGCAATAACCCTAGCAGCACCAACACACTGAGTAATCCCCACACAAGGGTCATGACACGTAGAGTTAACGTCGATTTAAACAACTCCCGTAACGACTGACGACGGGCCAACTGATACGCAGCTTCTAGCATCAGCCAAGCAGTGAGTGTTGGTGCGCCGGCCCAAGTAAGGTTTAGCCAATGCTGGGCGCTCAGATGCAGCCAGCTTGGCCCCCAATGCGTTGCACCTAAAAAAATCAGCCAAGCGGCAATAGCGCCCAGCAATGTGGCCGCTGAAAACACCAATAGCAACGGCAAAAATAGCAAACTTCGCTCACGCGATTTACTCGCCCCCAAGGTACGAGCCACAATCATCAAACGCCGCTGCGAGCGTAAATAACCACGCATCGCAATTAAGAGAGTATAAAAACAGAGTAGAACAATAAAGGCCACGCTGATGCTAATCAAACGTTGACCATTGCTTAACCAATCACGAGTCCGTGAACCAAACTGCTGCGCTTGGCGATAACGCCAACGGGTAGGAAACGCCTTCGCAATTTGGTCAAGCTTAGCCAGTGCTGCACGTGAACCGGCAAAACTCTCTATATATTGAATGCGACTGCCGGGGCCGATGGCCTGCGTTGCTTTCAGATCAGCCAAACTCATCACCGCGGTTGGAACAAGCCAAAAGGTTTGTGTCCCAGTAGTTGGTTCTGCGAGCGAGCGGCCAGCAACCCGTAATTTCGCTGCTCCAATGCTAATCACATCACCACGCTTCAAGCCAAGAATCTGCAGAGCACTGGAATCGAGCCACAGTTGCCCTGCTTGCAGTGATTGCGCAGGCTCATGCTGCCACTGCCCTCTTAACGGAAATTGACTATCGGTTGCCCGCACCCGAATAAGTTGCATCTGATCGCCGCTATAGGCCATGGTATGAAACACCACTGACTGGCTACGTTGTAAAGGAAGTTGTTTAATAGCTGAGCTGAGCTGAATCGGCTGGGCGCTGGTAATAACGCGATCGGCACCAAATAACACCACACTCTGCTGGCCAAATTGTTGATCTAAACTAATCGATAACCACCGACCTAACACAATACAGCAAACTGATAGCACAACCGCATAAGCCATCAGTCCTAGCATGCCACTTTTCCATTGCCCCCGTATGCTCTGCCAGGCATAGCCTAGCGAAGATGACCTTTTAGTCATTGGCATAAAGGCTCCCTTGACGAATCGTATAACAGCGCTCACAGCGCGCCGCTAGTTGTGAATCGTGAGTTGCTAGAATCAGTGCAATTTGATGGCGCTCATTTAATTCAAACATTAAATCACTGATTCGTTCACCGGTTGCGGGATCAAGATTGCCAGTCGGCTCATCCGCTAACAACAACTTCGGTTTGCTGACAATCGCGCGGGCTAATGCAACTCGCTGTTGTTCACCACCGGAAAGATGAGCGACATCGCGGTTGGCCTTATCAGCTAAACCCACTTGATCGAGCACTGCCTGCGCACTGGCAAACGATAATGGCTGCCCTTGAATAAAACGAGCCATCTGTAAGTTTTCAGCGGCGCTAAAACCTGGGATCAGCATAAAGGATTGAAAGACAAAACCAAGGTATTGTGAGCGCAGGCGGCAAAGCTGTTCATCATGCAATTGGCTCAACGCTTGACCGAATAACCAGACTTCTCCTTGAGAGAATGGTTCTAATCCTGCGATGATAGACAATAAGGTTGATTTGCCACAGCCTGAAGGTCCAACCAGTGCAATCGACTGACCTGTTGTCATCGTTAGATTCACTTGCTGATATAATTGAAATGGGGCATCTTGACCATCATCCATCGACTTAGTGAGGTTATCAATGCATAAAATTGTCTCTGGGTTCATCACTTGTCTCCTGATTATTTGGTGCCTAAATGCCAATGCAGCATCAAAAAAATTATTGATCTTAGGTGATAGCTTAAGTTCAGGACATCGCATGAATATCACGCAGGCATGGCCAACACTGATGCAAAAAAAACTACCCAACATTGATATTATCAATGCGAGCAGTAGTGGCGAAACAAGCAGTGGTGGCGCTCGGCGTTTACCCATCTTATTGAAGACATATCAGCCCACATGGTGTCTACTTGAACTAGGCGGGAATGATGGCTTACAAGGTTTGCCAACCTCACTGTTGAAAAAACAACTCACCCAAATGATCCATCAAGCTCAGCGCAGTCAATGCCACGTCATTCTTACTGAGATCAAGATCCCATCAAATTATGGCAAACGTTACACCCATGCCTTTAATCAAGTTTATCATCAATTAGCCAAACAGTTTGAGATTCCACTATTACCTTTTTTTGTCGAACCGATCTATTCACAAAAAGGGATGATGCAGCAAGATGGGATCCATCCTAGTATCAAGGCACAATCACTCATAGCAGAGCAGGTTGCTAAATTTCTAAAGCCAATCATTGGGGTTTAAAAAGAAAAATATAGGGAATTTGGGAATTTGGGAATTTGGGAATTTGGGAATTTGGTGGAGCTAGGCGGGATCGAACCGCCGACCTCTTGCATGCCATGCAAGCGCTCTCCCAGCTGAGCTATAGCCCCTTCAAATAATCTGGTATTATCACATAAAACACATTTGGTGGAGCTAGGCGGGATCGAACCGCCGACCTCTTGCATGCCATGCAAGCGCTCTCCCAGCTGAGCTATAACCCCAAACGTCTTATGCCAATTTATGAAGGCGAGGCGCATTCTATGAGGGAGATGCTTTTGTGTCAAGTGCTTGCTATTTCTTTTTTTAGATTTCTGTTTATTTGTTGGTAATTTGCGCGATATTCGACGACTATATAAGCGGTTGAATATACAGCCAATCAGCTAAATCACAACAAAGCGAATGGCTCTCATTTGATTGATCATCACTCATATCATTATAAGTTCATATAATATTGTTACACATAGCTGTTTGAGCAATCAGGACGGATATAGGTAAAACAAGGGCGCGACAGGCATGACACAACAGAAACAGTCCAACATAATTAGCCAACTGATTCATAGTAAGAATATTACTATATTTTTCCAGCCGATTTGGGATCATTTACATCACCAAGTTCTCGGCTATGAAGCGTTAGCTCGTGGGCCCAGTGATAGCCCTTACTTTTATCCACAAACCTTGTTTGCCAAAGCACAAGAACATGATCAGTTGTACCAATTGGAATGGTTTTGCGCAGAACTGGCCATCGAGCAAGCGCTTGCCCAAAACTTCACCGAGAAAATTTTTATCAACTTATCACCTAGTGCATTAATGCGCGATATCAATATCAGTGAACAAAAATTGACTTGCTGGAACAACCGCCATCCGCTCGTTGTAGAATTAACTGAGGATCAACCCTTTGATTTAACTGACCAGCATGTGCAGTTTTTAACCCACTTACGTAAACATAATATTGATGTCGCATTAGATGATTTTGGTAGCGGCTATTCCAGTTTAAAACTCTTGTTACAAATTGAGCCTGATTATATCAAACTGGATGGTTTTTTTGCCGACACCTTGCTCAGCAATCCAAATACCATGACCTTGATTGAACAAATAATCACAATCGCTGAACATCTCAATACGATCATTATTGCCGAAAAAATTGAATCTCAAGAACAAGTTGAGTTGCTTACTAACCTCAACATCTGCTATTTACAGGGATTCTTTATTCAAAAGCCAGCATCAACTTTGCAATCACTTTCACACATGCAAAAGATGACGTGGCCATCCAATGATGAACCCTATACCGCCGCTTCACTATTACATAACATTCCATCTATCTCGCCCGATCTATCATCACATCAGTTACTTTATCAAATGCGCCATGACAAACAATTAGGCTATATGGCTGTTACTGATGCACATAAAAAGGTACTGGGTATTGTCCGCCGTGAAGAACTACTCGAGCGACATTCTGGGCCCTTCGGTCACTCTTTAAATCAACATACAACAGTGGCGGATATCATGGATTGCGCACCCATCATTGTGGAAAACCATTTGCCATTATCAGAAGTCGGACGAAAATTAAGTCATGCCAATGCCAATGACTTAGATGGCGCGTTTATTATTACTCAGTATGGCATCTATCAAGGATTAGGCTACGCTTTAGAGCTGGTTCGACGCTTATCCAACTACCGCCTGCAGTTGGCTCGTTATGCCAATCCTTTAACCATGTTACCTGGAAATGTGCCATTACATCGAACGCTACAAAGTCTCATTGCCTTGGGAAAGCCGTTTGAAGTCGCTTATTTTGATCTGAACAATTTTAAACCATTCAACGATTGCTGTGGGTATGAACGTGGCGATCAAATGATCCGATTAGTCGCCCAACTATTAACCAATTATCTGCGACCTTATGCTCGATTTATTGGTCATCTAGGCGGCGATGATTTTATTGTAATATTCACCGAAGCCGATGTCTGGCAATCAGCCGTTCGGCAAGTGCAACATATCTTTGCCGAACGTAGTAGAGCCCTTTATCGCCAAGAAGATATTGTGCGCGGTGGGATTGAGGGGCTAAGCCGAAGTGGTCAGCATACCTTTTTCCCACTTACGCAACTGGCTTGCGGTATCACACGCTGGCACGCAGGCCTTGAACCATCGCTAGATAAGCTCAGTGAAATTGCCAGTTATGCCAAAAAACAAGCCAAAGTAGCTCCTGACCATTATTATTATGATCAAGATACCTCGTTACTCACTCAGTGAAAAATAATGCTTTAATCCTTGCACAATACCTTGATGATCGTTATCAGCACTAATGTAGTCGGCGACTTCTTTGAGTGATTCAACGGCGTTGCCCATCGCTACCCCAACACCTGCGGCATTTAGCAAACTAACGTCGTTGCCATTATCACCAAACGCGATCACATCGCATGGGTCAATGTGCCAATCTTGCAATAATTGCTGTAAACAATTGCCTTTGGTGTTTCCGGGTGCAGAGATATCTACGCGGTTAAACCATGACCATTCACAACTTAACCCTAACCGCTGCTGAAGTTGTTGAACTTGTTGCTGAATATAATCAGTGTCATCACCACAAGCAACGAACTTCCAAATTGTTTCACCCTGTTCAATCAGCGAATACAGATCACTTTGATTGAGCACTGGACGCAGCTCTGGCGCGACCGTTTGGGCCCATTCTTGTAGCCCTTTTAGATGATCATCCAATTTCTGATAGTTCATTGCCGTAGTGGTGTACATCAACATATTAATCGAGTCATCCGCCATCTGCTCTAAAACTTGTTCAGCTTGCTCGCGGCTCAAAGGCGCACCATGAATCACACGATCCTCTTGAAAGTCATATAAATAAGTTCCATTGCAACACACAACTGGCGTATCAAGTTGTAACTGATGGTGATAAGCACGCACAGCCACATGATGGCGGCCTGTCACCAGAACGACTCGAACCCCTTGAGCACGCAACGCTTGGATCGCCTGAATCGATTCGGCAGGGATCAGCCGCTGTGAATTAAGCAATGTCCCATCGAGATCAAACGCCACCAATCGATAACTCATAAAGAAACCCCGTAGCTTATTTTATTTGCAAATTTTAGTGCTTAACAATACCTTGTTTATTACCAATTAGCGAACTGCCGCACAGGAGCCTTATGCTCGATCTTTCTCGTTATCAGGCCATTATTTTTGATATGGACGGTACTCTCATTGACTCAATGCCAATGCATCTTCAAGCATGGCAGCATGCTGCCCAACAGTATCAATTCCAATTTGACGAGGCATGGTTAAATAGCCTCGGGGGCATGCCTTCAATTAAAATCATCGACCTGATTAACCAGCATCAGTCATTACACCTGGATCCAATACTTGTCAGTCAAGCGAAAGCCCATTATTTCACCCAGGTACGCCATCAATGTAAGGTCATTCCTACCACTATGGCAATCGTCCAGTATTACCATGGCAAACTCAAAATGGCGATTGGGACAGGGAGTCAACGTCACAATGCTGAAGCGCTACTAACCACCAATCAGATCCGTCACTATTTTGATGTCGTTGTCAGTGCAAATGATGTAGCCTGCCATAAGCCTCACCCTGACACATTTTTATTAGCCGCTCAGAAAATGGCAGTTACACCGAATCAATGTGTAGTCTTTGAAGATACAGAGTTAGGCTTTGAAGCCGCTAGAAAGGCACAGATGGATGTGGTTCAAGTCAAGTCAGATGGGCAACTAGACGCGCATTTTTCATGCGCTTAACGCTCCCATTAAACAAGTCTACAGGCAAGCGATTGTAGTTGATAAATGGTTAAATATTTGCTGCAATTTTACGTTGTTGCCTTTAAACATGAATCTATCATTTCAATTAAAAATGTAATCACGTACACTCAATTAACCATTGAGTAGAGAGTTGATTGTTAGCACTATAATGAACGCTGCAAAAAAAATATATCTATACTCAGAGCCTAACCTAACGCTCATTAGCTGCATGGCGATAATAGGTTATCCTATCTACTATTATGTGTGGACGTATATCTTCCCTCAGCCTTATGAATCGCTAGGGATACGTGTCGTTTGCTCGGTGCTGTTCATCCCTATAGCACTAAGAAAACAGCTGCCCAAACTGATACAAAACTATATGCCCATTTATTATTTGGTTGCTATTGGTTTTTGTTTGCCGTTTTTCTTCAGTTATATGTTGTTTATGAACCACTGGAGTAATGTTTGGGTTTTGTCATTAATGGCGGCCACCTTCTTACATATTTTAACCGTCTATGACACCAAAGTGATGCTAGTACAAGCGGTGATTAATTTTGCCCTCGCCTATTTTATTGCCGACATTCAACTCAATCATCCCCCTTTAAGTGCTTTTCATTGGTCTTATATTCCGATCTTTATATTTACCTATTCATTTGGCAGTATGTTCTATATTCGAAATCAGAATTCCCACGAATCCAAAACGTCACTTGCCAAGTCATTTGGAGCAAGCATCGCTCACGAGATTAGAAACCCGTTAAGTGCGCTACAGTCAACTGTTGATATTCTAAAAACATTACTACTCAAACGTGGCCCATCCCATCACCCGCTCACCGCACTAGAGTACCAACAGGTCGAACAATTGCTCCAAGAAGCAAATGACGTGATCCATGGCGGCCAAGAAACTATTGATCTTCTACTGACCTCCATCGACCAGCATCGAATTTCAATCGCGACATTTAGACAACATGATATAACTACTGTGATCCATACGGCTCTGCGCGATTATTCGTATACGAATAATGAGGAGCGCAAAGCGGTTCGGTTTACTAGCGAACTTCACGCAAGTTACTTTGGTAGTGATATATTACTTAAATATGTACTCTATAATCTAATCAAAAATGCGCTGGTCTACCGCTGTCATGATGACTTCCAAATCGATATTACGCTAAAGATCATTGACGGCCATCCACAAATTAGCATCAAAGATAATGGCGCAGGGATAAGTCAAGAAGTCCTTCCGCAGATATTTCAGGATTTTTATACAAAAGATAAAGCAAGTGGCTTTGGCTTAGGCCTGCCCTTTTGTTTACGCGTCATGAAATCGCTAGGCGGTGACATCAGTTGCCAATCACAACTTGGGCAATGGACAGAATTCTCTTTATTATTTCCAACGTATACTAGCCGCAGTGTCAATCAACTCAAATTAGATACACTTGCCACTCAAGCCATTTTATATATTGGACAATCAAAGTTATTTAGCCAAAAGCTTGAACAGCTGGCTCACCACTATCAATTTCATGTTGAGCAGCGTCTGCCCCAACAGATCCTAGCGCATACCAATAGTTGGCGTAAACCCGATCTTATTTTTATAGATTCGACGACACTTAACCAACATGGCAAACCCTTAGTACACTTATTTGATCACGCCGTCATTTGCTTAGTCGATACTGACGCGTCAAAGCCACACGGACCTCTAGCCATTACACCCTTGTTGCCAAAAATCAACGTTGATCAGCTTGTCGAAAATGGCATTGAGATGATCGAGAAACTGTTATTTGAAACAATTATTCCAAACAATATTCAGCTCACCACACCAGAAAAACAATCGCGACAAAAAAGTATTTTAGTGGTTGATGATAACCAATCGGTCAGACAATTAACGACCCTAATGTTGCAAACACATGGCTACCATGTTATTCAAGCCAATGAAGGCCAACAAGCCCTGCAACTAATAGCTCAAGAACCTATCGATTTAGTCTTAATGGATATCGAGATGCCTGTCTTAGACGGTTTTGCCACCACCCAAGCTATTCGTTCGTCAAACGATAGCTATCAGCAAATTCCCATTATTGGCCATACGGGTGATAGTCAGATTGCCACGATTCAACGCATGTTAAACTGCGGGATGAATGATTATTTGGTTAAACCATCAGCCAAAGAAAATTTACTCAATAAGCTAACCCGTTGGATATAGCCCCAAGTAAACTTGGGGCTATGAGTACTTAGCGAATAACCAAATGATGTTTATTCATTGCATCATGACAGACAGCCAACATATGATCGATCTGTTGGTTGTTAAGCGAACTATTGACAGAAAAACGCATGATATTGTGCTTTTTAGTCGTAGCAGGGCGACAAAAAACCGCCCCAAATACGCCGTGGCTTTCTAAATAGTCACGAACCTCCTCAGTGTTACGCTCATCACTGGTATCCAGTGAGATAATTTGCGATTGGCTTTTGACATTCACCCCTAAATCACGAAGTCCCATTCGTAAGTTATCGGCCTTTTCAAAGAGCACTTTGCGCTTATGATCTGCTTGGCGAATTACTTGAAGTGTTTCATCAAGTACTTCGAGTTCATAAGGCAACATAGTCGAACTGAAAATAGCGGGATAACTGACAAACGGAATGCATTGCGCGGCATTATTATTGGTCCAGATCACTCCAGCGCGATAGGCAAAGGTCTTAGCTAAGCTCGCTGTCATAAAATCAACCTCTTTGGATAAACCAAGTTGGGCCACCAAACCACGACCACTTTCGCCATAAACCCCTAGCGAATGTGACTCATCAACCATAAGTGCACAATCGTATTCTTTGGCAATAGCGACCAATTCTGCAAGTGGTGCTAAAGTGCCAATGGTGCTGTAAACCGCATCAACCGCAATCACGCCAGGTCCATAACGCTGAATCAGTTTACGCAAATGATCACAATTATTATGGACGAATGAATGTGTTTGCGCTTTTGCATAGCGCGCGCCCTCCCAAATCGACATATGTGCAAAAAAATCGATATAGACGTGGCTATCGGGTGCACAGACAGCCTGTAGTAGCGACGTGTTAGCATTCCATCCTGATTGCGATAACAGACAATGGTCAAAATGCACAAATTCAGCTAGATCACGCTCTAGGGTTGGCTTGGATTGTTCATCCTGTAAAAAGATAGCCGACATCAAGATACTATCTTGAGTCGTCTCAAGTGAGCGCTGAAGACGAGCTCGGATTTGCTGATCATTGGCCAAACATAAATAATCATTGCTCTGTAAAACAATATCATTGGGTTTAGGCCGTTGCCCCAATACCAAATGCTTACCATTTTTATTCGCTTTAATCAGGTCATCAACATAAAAATCAATGCGCGATTGAATAAAATCAGGTAATTCTTTTGTGTAAGACATAGCTTGTTAGCTCCTTAGATAGATTAGGCACAATTGCCTCCTGTTGACCACTTGGGGTAAGTGATCAACGTCCTTGTCCATCTTAAAGTGCTAATACTCATTAAAAGATAATCATTGATTAGTTTTTTGCATATTTTGGTAATTACTCAGACATGAGTGCCAAAGCAGCAATTGCCATAGCCAATCAACACTACAATTGCGCTTAACCTAAAGATCATAAGGGCTCACTCGCAATAGCGAAAATGTCCCGCTTCATTTCCACAGACATCGAGTCGTAAGTCATCGATCTTGGCTCAGCAAGGAACGGATGAGCAAGTAAATGAGTGAGTAGGCAAGACAGATTGACTAAATAGGGATATATGACAGGCATAAAAAAAGCGGCTTCTTAAGCCGCTTTTAAACTAACAACAACAATTACAGAAGTGGCTTTTGATCCGCACCTTCTTTTTCGATAACTTTTGGCATAAAGTCTTCTTTTTTTACCCCTAGCCACAGCGCCAACGAGCTAGCTACATAGATAGAGGAGTGGGTCCCGACAATAATCCCGAATAACATCGCAGTCGCAAAGCTATGGATCAGGTTGCCCCCTAAGAAGAACAAGACCGCCAGCACCATCGCAGTGGTGGCCGAGGTAATGATCGTACGGCTAAAAACCTGAGTAATCGATGCATTGATAATATCCCGTGGAGCGCCTTTACGGATCTTACGAAAATTCTCGCGGATCCTATCGCATACAACGATAGTATCGTTCAATGAATAGCCAATCAGAGTTAATAAACCAGCCACCACGGTTAAATCGAACTGCACTCGCATCATCGAAAATAACCCAAGAGTTAAAATCGTATCATGAGCTAAAGCTAACACAGCCCCTACCGCAAACCGCCATTCGAAACGAAAGGCCACGTAGATCAGAATACAACCTAAGGCGGCCAAAATGGCAAGTCCTCCTTGCTCTGCTAGATCACTGCCGACACTTGGACCGACAAACTCGATGCGTTTCATTTGCACGTTTTTATCAAGTGTTTGCAATATTCCCATCACTTTGTCACCGATCTGCTCAGCATTATTATTGCTGGACGGCTTCATGCGTAACAGTACATCACCGCGGGCACCAAAGTTTTGTGCTACCACATCTTTGAAATTCTGCTGCGCCATAGCGTGGCGAACATCCTGCAGATCGATATTTTTCTGGAACTGAACTTCCACTAACGTCCCGCCAGTGAAATCTAGTCCAAAATTCAAACCGCGGGTCGCCAATAAAACAAGCGAGGCAATGGTTAAGACAACACTTAATATCATGGACAATTTATTATGCCCCATGAAATCAACTGTGCCTCTAGGTTTAAATAACGAAATCACACAACCTCCTAAATTGACAGCTTGTTAATACGATGACGACCACCCCACACGAGATTAACAATGGTACGAGTACCAATAATCGCGGTAAACATCGAGGTCATAATCCCAATCGCTAGTGTCACAGCGAACCCCTTGACGGCGCCGCTGCCAACGGAGAACAAAATAATGGAAGTCAGTAACGTCGTAATATTGGAGTCGGCAATACTCGATAAGGCATTACTATAACCATAGTAGATGGCCTGCTGTACAGTGCGACCTTCGCGTAACTCCTCTCGGATACGCTCAAAAATCAACACATTGGAGTCCACCGCCATCCCCACTGTTAAGACAATCCCTGCCATACCGGGCAGCGTCAATGTTGCCCCTGGAATCATCGACATGATACCAATAATCATCACCACATTGCATACCAACGCTAAGTTGGCCACTAAACCAAACTTGCGATAATACAACGGCATGAAAATTAACAAGGCAATCAGACCAACCGCAATGGCTTCAATCCCACGGTTAATATTTTCTTGCCCTAAACTTGGGCCGATGGTGCGCTCTTCGACAATCTGAATCGGCGCAATCAACGCCCCAGCTCGCAGCAACAACGCAAGGTTTTGTGCATCACTCGGTGAATCTAATCCAGTAATACGGAAGCTGCGTCCCAGTCGTGATTGAATCGTCGCAACGTTAATCACCTCGGTATGACGTTGGAAAATTGTTTTCCCCTTAGCATCTTTTTTATGCGTCGGTTTATATTCGATAAACAATGTCGCCATCGGCTTTCCGATATTGGTCCGTGTAATAGCAGCCATACGGCTACCGCCCTGACTATCCAGATCGATATTGACCTGTGGCTGATTATATTGATCGAACGCTGATTTTGCGCCAACAATATGATCCCCAGTTAATACCACCTGCTTATACAGTGCGATCGGTTGGCCGTTAGAACGATGATAGAGCTCAGAACCAGGTGGAACATGCCCTTGTGCCAATGCCGTTGGATCAGCATTATTATCAACCATTCTAAATTGCAGCGTTGCCGTAGCGCCTAAGATCTCTTTAGCGCGAGCTGTATCTTGGATCCCTGGCAATTCAACCACAATTTGATCATTACCTTGGCGCTGCACAACAGGTTGAGCGACACCTAATTCATTGACACGGTTACGGATAATTGTGATGTTTTGTTGCAGAGCGTATTCGCGAGTCTGTTGAAGCTGTTGATCAGTCATACTAGCAAGTAAAATCAATGCTCCATCTTGTTGTAGCTCTTGGAACTGATATTGATTGCGATAACGACTATTCAGAAAATCTTCAGCTTTAGAACGTTCGGTAGCATTAGCAAAACGCATCACAACCCCTTTATTAGGCTGGATCAGTGCACCCATGTAACGGATGTTTTGCTCTCTTAAATCACTACGAAAATCCTGGACCATCTGTTCGCGTGCTTTCGCAACTGCCGCATTCATGTCCACTTCCATTAAGAAGTGCACACCGCCGCGTAGATCAAGCCCAAGTTTTAAGGGTTGACCACCAATCATTTTTAACCACTCAGGTGTTGCCGGTGCCAAATTTAAAGCCACAACATAATTTTCACCGAGCAATTGTTTGAGTAGATCACGCGTTTTCACTTGGTCTGTGATATGACGAAGACGAATCAGAAGTTGATCTTGAGTCAGAGCAACCGATTTGACATCGATTTTTTCTTTTTTCAAATAATCACGGATTGTCTTCACTTGGGCCAAGTCAACTTGGTGACCGCGTGTGGCTGATATCTGAATAGCTGGATCATCACCGTAAATATTTGGGAGTGCGTAGAGAACCCCAATGAAGATGACAAGCACCACCATCAGGGTTTTCCACCACGGGTATTTATTTAACAAAGCGCTACCCCTGGTCAGGCAAAATTAAATAGACTTCAGTGTACCTTTAGGCAGTACAGCTGAAACAAAATCTTTTTTGATGACAATCGTTGTATCTTCACTAAGACTTAACTGAAGGTAATCAGTATCGTCAGAGATTTTAGTGATACGGCCAATTAAGCCACCAGTGGTCAGTACTTCATCGCCTTTTGCCAATGCAGACAATAAATTACGCTGTTCCTTAGCCCGTTTTGATTGGGGACGGAAGATCAAAAAATAAAAAATCGCTGCAAAAACGACCATCATAATGATCAGCTCAAAACCACCGCCTGCAGGTTGTGCTCCACCCGCGGCATAAGCAGGAGTAATAAAAAAGCTCATTTTGTCCTCATATTCCTTAGTTATTGTTAAAATCAGTTGTGTCGTCTAACGGCGGGACTTCTCGCCCTAAACGCTCATAGAAATCTTTCACAAAAGCATCTAATTTACTCTGTTCGATCGCATCACGCAAACCAACCATTAAACGTTGATAATACCGCAAATTATGGATGGTATTGAGTCTTGCCCCGAGAATTTCATTACATTTATCTAAATGGTGCAAATAGGCCCGTGAATAGTTTTTGCAAGTGTAGCAATCACAAGCCTCTTCCAGTGAACTGGTATCATCGCGGTGGCGCGCATTACGGATTTTAATCACCCCATCAGCGGTGAATAAATGACCATTACGCGCATTACGTGTCGGCATCACGCAATCAAACATATCAACCCCACGGCGAACCCCTTCGACCAAATCTTCTGGTTTACCTACCCCCATTAAATAACGGGGTTTGTTGGCGGGGATTTTATCGGTAACATGCGTTAAAATCCGATGCATATCTGGTTTTGGCTCACCGACAGCCAACCCACCAATGGCGTAGCCATCGAACCCAACTTTGAGCAGCCCATCCAATGAAACATCTCGCAAGTGCTCATACACGCCACCTTGAATAATCCCAAATAAGGCATTGGGATTGCCTAATTCGTCAAATCGCTGGCGACTTCTAGCAGCCCAGCGTAGAGACATCTGCATGGATTTTTCAGCTTCAATTTCTGTGGCTGGATATGGCGTACATTCATCGAAAATCATGACGATATCAGAACCCAAATCGTACTGAATTTCCATTGATTTTTCAGGGCTTAAAAAGATCTTTTCACCGTTAACTGGATTACGGAAATGCACGCCCTCCTCGGTGATTTTACGAATATCGCCCAAACTAAATACTTGGAATCCACCGGAGTCAGTCAGAATGGGGCCAGACCAATTCATAAAATCATGCAAATCGCCATGCTTGCGCATCACCGCTTGGCCGGGACGTAACCATAAATGGAAGGTATTCCCCAATATAATTTCAGCACCTGTGGCGCTCACTTCTTCAGGGGTCATTCCTTTTACGGTGCCATAGGTACCAACAGGCATAAACGCAGGCGTTTGCACACAACCACGTTCAAAGACAAGTTGACCGCGCCGCGCTTTACCATCGGTATTAAATAATTCGTATTTCATCGTCCATTTTTCCAAAAAAATTAGGCTGGCGTCGAACTCTCTTGTCGAGTGATGAACATCGCATCCCCGTAACTAAAAAACTGATAGTGCTGCACAACCGCTTGGCGATACGCCCCTAATATATGCTCTTTACCTGCAAATGCACTGACCAACATCACTAAAGTTGACTCAGGAAGATGGAAATTGGTAATCATGGCATCAATCACTTCAAAACGATAGCCGGGATAAATAAATATATCCGTTTCATCGAGATACGGCGCAATCAAACCATCTTGGCACGCTTTAGCAGCACTTTCTAATGAACGCACTGAGGTCGTACCGACCGCAATCACCCGTCCCCCTCGAGCTTTGGTCGCTAGTACTTTTTCAACGACCGAATCCGAGACAATTGCATACTCACTATGCATATGATGCTCTTCAACATGATCAACACGAATCGATTGAAACGTTCCCGCACCCACATGTAAGGTGACATAAGCTGTCTCAACGCCTTTGTTTTCCAACTCTTGAATCAATGCTTGATCAAAGTGTAAACCAGCGGTTGGCGCAGCAACAGCGCCCGGTGCTCGATTATAAACCGTTTGATAACGTTCTTTATCGCTTTGTTCATCAGGCCTGTCAATATAGGGAGGTAATGGCATATGCCCATAATTATCGAGCAATTCCAAAACACCTCTGGCATCGTCAAAACGCAATTCAAATAATGCGTCATGACGCGCTAACATGGTCGCATCGAATGCATCGGCAAATCGTAACCGTGCACCTTCCTTGGGTGGCTTAGATGAACGCATATGCGCCAACACACGATGTTCATCGAGCACGCGTTCAATTAATATTTCAATTTTACCACCGGTTGCTTTGTGACCATAGACCCGCGCGGGAATCACCCGCGTGTCGTTAAACACTAAAAGATCACCTGGATGAATCAAACTGACGATATCCGGAAATTGACGGTGTTCAATGGCGCCGCTATTGCCATCTAAGCTTAGTAAACGGCAATCACGACGCTGTTCGGATGGATAACGGGCAATAAGCTCTTCAGGAAGTTCATAACTAAAATCAGCGACACGCATTCTCTTCGACCTACGACCAAAAACAGCTCGCTAGTCTAGTGACGGGGTGCTGGCTTTTCAAGTGATTCTGTCGTTAATCACACTTAGCCGTCAACGGCAGAGACAACGAGGCAGAAAAAAATGCATTAAAAAGTAGGGAACAGTAGTTAAATGACAGACTAAAGGGTCGATCACAATACATCTGTTTAGGTGACCTCTTTTACGGACACCGCGTTGATAACCATAGCCAATCTGCAGACCTTAGTCACAGTTGAAAAGTAACAATAATGCGTGAATTGATTCATATCATTAACGAGACAGATGGCGACACATATTGATATATATAACAGATTATAATAATTTATTTCTTGCATGCCCCTCATCGATAGTCCCATAAGCTCCAAAACAGACGATAAAAGTAGAGCTATTTTTTCTCACCAAAGCCGATTACAATCAGAAGATGAACTATTTAGGTCATTTCTATCTAGCCGCTCAAACCAAAACATCATTTGTCGGCGCATTGCTTGGCGATTTTGTCAAAGGTCACGCTTGGCAATCTCACACACAAAGCGAGCAAATTGGGATCTTACTACATCGTCAATTAGACAGTTGGATTGACCAGTGGGTGATTGATGAGCAATTAACTGCGCTTTTTCCAGGCGAACAGCGTCGTTATGCGCCTATCGCTCTCGATCTATATTGGGACTACCAGCTAGCCTGTAGCTGGCCAACTTGTTCATCACTTTCTTTAAGTGAGTTTAGTCAATCGGTTTATTTGCAATTAACCCAATCGCCACTCCCTCATTCTGCCGCCCATGTTGCCCATCAAATGATCGAATATGATTGGCTCAATCGCTATGAAAAACGAGTATTTATCCAAAATGCCCTCGCCCATATTAGCCAGCGAATACGCCGCCCTATGCCTGTGGCAGCGCTGTGTTGCTCATTACAAACACACCATGACCATTTAAGCCAAAAATTTACCCAACTGATCGATGCGTTACACCATTATGCCCCACTTTGGCATACGGCGGCACGGCACAGTGTACAAGCAGTTCAGTCGCGACCATCGTTTGATGACAACTAAACCCAATCGCTCATATCTAGGCCATGTTGACGTTTCAAGATTAAATTTTGCTCATTCTGACAAAGTTTTTCTCGCGAAATGAAAAACGCTGGTAAATGATCCCAAATGAGTGACAAGCTGTGAGTGACGAAAAAGTCTGTGCTGCGCATTATCAAACAAGCCCTTCTGTAACCCCCATAAAATAATGGCAGAATCTGGCTAGCATTTCTGATCCGTTATCAGCCAGTTGTTTAAAATAACGACACGATACAAGCTTTGCCTAAAAGCTCACCGAGCCGCAAAAAGGCCCTTAAAACGTCACCAAACCCTAGATAACTCTCTAAATATGCGTACCAATATCAATAAAGTGCTAAATTATAAGCATCTATATGACATTTTCATGACAATTTCATCAATCTGAGAGTCATCCCTAGACACCTTGCAAAGCAACTCGAATAATAGGGCCGCCATGTGCCATGTTAGTGTGAATAACCATCAAACAGTATCGTCACTATACCCTTGGGTTATCAATTGACCGTAGACTTAATCTGCGACAATTATTACAGCTGTTATCGAATGATGATGTTCATCTCTTGAGACATAGACGAACCCAACGATGCTATTTGTTATTCATTCGTATAGATAATTTGCCAAAGACGTCATAATAATGGAGCAACAATGGATTATGCTATAGACCAACTTTGGGTCTTTTTTCAAAGGGATGTCAAGTATGGCATTTGCTAACAATGGCACCAAATCGAGTCACGTTCTCGACTTGTGCTCGATAACGTCTATAAGCATCGCCCTGAAACAGGAGTGGTTATGAGTGATGAAAAGCTCTTCTTAGAAAAAGAGCTCAGTTGGTTATCTTTTAATGAACGCGTACTGCAAGAAGCACAAGACAAAAGTGTGCCTCTGATTGAACGAATGCGCTTTTTAGGGATTTTTTCGAGTAACCAAGACGAATTTTTTAAAGTTCGAGTCGCTGATGTAAAACGGCGGATGTTACTGAGTCGCTACAACAATGATGATCATCAAGGGGCTAAACACCTCTTAAGCAAAATTCAAAGCAAAACCGCGCAACTTGATAGTGCATTTGATGAAACCTATCGTGAACTAATCATCGCGTTAGTACGGCGTAATATTTTCTTAATTAACGAAACCCAGCTTAGCCTATTTCATCAAAAATGGCTCAACCAATACTTCCAAAATAAAATACTCCGCCACATCACACCGATTATCATTACCAAAGAGATCAATTTGATCGATTTTCTCAAAGACGATCATACCTATTTAGCCGTTCGAATGGCTGACCATGATAGCGAAAATGAGAATGCTCTCATTAACTTACGTTATGCACTCGTTGAAATCCCAACAGACGACCTGCCTCGGTTTGTTGGCTTGCCACCAGAGGGAAGCCGCAAGAAAAAATCGCTGATTATTTTAGACAATATCATTCGCTTTAGCTTGAATGATATTTTCTCTGGTTTTTTTAAATACGATGAAATCTGTGCGCATTCGATCAAAATGACCCGTGATGCAGAGTACGATTTGACCGATGAAGTCGATTTAAGTCTATTAGAAGCCATGTCAGAAGGCCTAAAGCAGCGTTTAACCGCTGAACCAGTGCGCTTTGTATACGATGAACAGATGCCGCAAGACCTACTTGAGCTGCTCAAAGAGAAGCTCCATATATCCTCCTATGATCATATTCGTGGCGGCGGTCGTTACCATAGTTTCAGAGACTTAATGAGCTTTCCAAACCTTGGACGTAAGTATTTAGAACACCCTAAGTTACCGGCACTGAATAGTAACCAATTTGATCGCTACAACACCGCGTTTGAGGCTATTAGCCAGCAAGATGTACTCTTGTATTATCCGTATCAAAAATTTAGTTACTTAAGTGAGTTGGTCCGACAAGCCAGTTTTGATCCCGCCGTTCAAGGGATTAAAATCAATATCTACCGAGTTGCAACTAATTCGCGGATTATGCACTCTCTTATTGAAGCAGCTCACAATGGCAAACGTGTCACTGTTGTCGTTGAGCTGCGGGCACGGTTTGATGAGCAAGCCAATATTGAATGGGCACAGCAGTTAACAGAGGCTGGCGTTCGTGTTGTGTTTGGCTTACCGAGCTTAAAAATTCACTCCAAATTGCTTTTGGTCCAACGTATCGAAGAGGGGCAACTCCGTTATTACGCACATATCGGTACGGGAAACTTTCATGAAAAAACAGCCAAGATATACACTGACTTTGCGCTGTTTACTAAAAATCAAGAGATCAGTGAAGAGGTCAACAACGTCTTCAAGTTTATTGAGCGTCCCTACCGGCGTTATAAATTTAATCATTTGATTATCTCACCAATTGAATCGCGGCGGCGACTCTATAGCCTGATTGATAATGAAATTCGCCAGGCGAATGCGAATCAACCCGCAGCCATTACCGTGAAAGTAAACAACCTTGTTGATGTAGGATTAATCAATCGACTTTATGCAGCCAGTAAAGCAGGCGTACAAATACGCATGATTGTTCGTGGCATGTGCAGTCTGATTCCTGAGATCCCAGGGCTTAGTGACAACATTTCAATCATTAGTATTGTGGACCGTTTTCTCGAGCATCCGCGCGTATTCATATTTCACAGTAGTGGCGAAAATAAAACATATATCTCATCGGCCGATTGGATGACGCGTAATATCGATCAGCGTATCGAAGTGGGTTGCCCTATCTATGACCCAGAATTAAAACGTTATATTCATGAGCTCATCGAGTTGCAATTCATTGATACCACCAAGGCTCGGATTATGGATAAGAACCAGTCTAACCAGTATGTCCAGCGGGGGAATCGGCGTAAAATCCGCTCACAAATTGCTACCTATGAATACATTAAACTGCATGAACAACAGTTGAGACTGAAGAAGCTGAACGAATAAACCCAATCGACACGAAGCAAAAAGCCATCGTGAATAACGATGGCTTTTTGTTATCTACCCATGATCAATCATTGATGAACCGCTACTCGTGGTCTTTGTGCAACATCAAGTCATCTGGAATAATAAAGCTAAAACAACTGCCTTTACCAAATTCACTATCGATGGATAACTCACTGCGATGGTGTTGCAAAGCATGTTTGACAATCGACAACCCTAGACCAGCTCCGCCTGTATCTCGCGATCGATCTTTATCCACCCGATAAAAACGTTCGGTTAATCGTAGCAAATGTTTAGGCAAGATCCCTGGCCCACTATCTGTCACCGCAAAACGCCCACATTGTGAGTCACATTGCCAACTGACTTCAATATGCCCAGGTTGATTACAATATTTAACAGCATTGTGGACCAAGTTCGTAAACGCGCTGCGCATCTGCTCAATACTTCCTCGCATCCACAAGCATTCATCCACTTTAAAACAGAACGTGAGTTCTTTATTCGATGCCAATTGCCGGACTTCATGTTCTAAAATATCCATTAACTTGGGTACATCAATTTCTTCTTGGGCACTAATCACGGGGGCGGCCTCAATGCGCGCTAACACCAACAACTGATTAACCAAATTATCCATGCGAATAGCTTGTTCACTCATCATTTGATGCGCCCGTATCCAAATAGCAGGATCGGGCAATTCATCATCAAGCATCTCTAAATACCCGCGCAGCACCGTTAATGGTGTACGCAGCTCATGGGAGACGTTAGAGATAAAATGCTTACGCATTTTTTCCAGTTTTCGTTGCTGCGTGACATCTCGCACAATCATCAAAAATTGTGTGCCGTAGGGCATCACACGGCACTCAAGGGTTAAGTCGGTACGGTTGGGGCTAACAATTTCAATGCCATTATCAAATTGGCGTTGCTGGATGTAATGAACAAAGACGGGATGGCGAATCAAGTTGGAGACATGTTGGCCTGAGTCGATAGGCCACTTAAATCCAAGAAATTCTGACGCTAGACGATTGCACCAAACTATTTCATCATGTGCGCTAAACACCACAATCGCATCAGGGAGCGATTCAGCGCCTAAACGAAACGACTTCATTAAATGTGCTAACTCGCGCTCGCGATTAAGTCGGCGTTTGACCAGTTGATAAATACCATAAAAAACAGGTTGCCAACTGCCACTGCCTTGTGGCGGTGTCAATCGTTTATCGACATAAAGCCAGTTGAGCAACTTACGTTGTTGATAATAAAACCAAGAAATATGGCTAACACTGGCAAGGAATAAGGCGAGAAAAATATGGTTAAAAAACCACCCTACTAACAAAAAAGGCGTATAGATACAAACCAACCGCCATAGCAGTTGGCCCAAAGTATCAGGCATAAGCATCGATTACTTAATCCTAGTTGAAAAGCGGTACCCAGAACCGCGAACAGTTTGAATTAGTTTATCATACTCATGCAAAGCTATCGCTTTTCGTAAACGGCGAATATGCACATCAACAGTACGGTCTTCAACGTAAACATTGGTCCCCCACACTTGGTTGAGCAATTGTTCACGGCTATAAACCCGCTCAGGATGAGTCATAAAGAAGTGCAACAAATTAAACTCTGTTGGCCCCATATCTAATGGCTCATTGTCGGCAAGTACACGATGAGAAACTGGGTCAAGATAGAGCCCTTGAACTTGAATCACGTCATCCAAGGATGTGGGTGAAACACGCCGAATCACCGCTTTTACACGCGCCATTAACTCTTTAGGCGCAAAAGGTTTAGTTAGGTAATCATCGGCACCCGCTTCTAACCCCTGAACTTTATCTTCTTCTTCACCTTTAGCTGTAAGCATAATCACTGGGATTTGACGTGTAGCATCGTTGCGTTTCATCGATTTTAATAACGATAATCCACTTCCACCAGGCAACATCCAATCCAGCATCACTAATTCAGGATAAGGTTCGACCAATAATTGCTGTGCCTGTTCCAGATCACCAGCTTCAAGCGGCTCATAACCATGTTGTTCGAGCACAAAACACAGCATTTCGCGAATAGGCGCTTCATCTTCAACAATTAAAATTCTTCTAGGCATTCCAATACCCTAATCTAAGATAGTTTGACAATTATGCGGATTTTCAGTGACATTTTTATGACAACCCTTGCAAAGCCAATCATAAACCTATTTTAACTGGCTTGACTATGCGTGCAACAGCCGAAATCACGAGAAATGCACCAAAAAAGTGCAAAACTAGCGCGATTGCGTCACGCAAATCTCATAATCATCGACTAAAATTTAATCATGATCGCCTCAATAACATCAGTTATTACAGTGCTCATCGATTCTTTCACCACTAAAACTATATTTTGGCATTGATACTGCAATAGTTTCTTAATCAGGTTCGTTTGTGCTAGTTCAAACGAACTCGTTTCTTTTACGCAGCTAATAATCGGAGTATTGCATGGCTAACCGTACCAACGCCGTGGACGCGCAGCATAAAACAGCATACCCACATTATCAAAACTCAGCATTAGCTAGGACTAAAGTTAACCCACCTAAATTGCTCGTATTTAGTGATTTAGACGGCACTTTATTGGATCATCATGACTACAGCTATGAAGCTGCTAAACCGGCCTTACTTCAGCTATTTCGCTACAATATTCCCCTTATTCTGAACACCAGTAAAACCTTTACTGAAACAGCAGAACTGGTCTCACAAATGGGGGGGTTTCACCCGTTTGTTACTGAAAATGGGGCGGCTATTGCTATCCCTGAAAATTATTTCAATCAATTACCCGAGCATGACGAAATTGCAGAAGATGCGAGTGGACATCGTTATTTCATCAAGCGCTTTGGCCGTTCGTATGCCAGTATTTGTCGGCTCTTACAACAACTGCGCCGCACTGGCGAATTTGAATTTCGTGGCTTTCAAGACATGTCTGCCCAAGAAGTAGCCAATATTACAGGTTTATCGTTAGAACAAGCCCAAATGAGCCGTAAACGGCTCGCATCTGAACCGATTGTTTGGGAATCGGGCGATCTTGAACTGTTTAAACAAAAGCTTAAATTGCAGCAGCTCATCGTGATCCAAGGCGGACGATTTGGGCATGTAAAAAGTGAGAGTGATAAAGCGGCTGCCATGCACTGGCTCACCCGCTGCTATCAGCAGCAATCGCCGACTCAGACATTTATCCAAGTTGCTCTTGGCGATGGCCCCAATGACCAGACCATGCTTGATGAAGCCGATGTGGCTATCGCTATTCGCTCGCATAATGGTCAACATCGACTCAATCTTGGCAATTGTCGGCCAAATCGAATCTACACTCAACGCATTGGCCCTGCTGGTTGGCAAGCCGCATTGCTACGTGTCATCGAGCACTATGTACCTAAGGAGAGATACTATGGCTGATTTTTATCAAAGTGGCCTCATCACTACATTGCACAACTTGACTCGCCGCCCAATTAACCAACTGGAACAAGAGTTAATTAGCTTTTCACGGATTCGACCGATGACGCTGGTCCTTCCATCGCTATTTGCTGAACTGAAACGACCCGCACTGACACAAATTGTTGAAGAACTCAAACACGTCCCTTATTTATCTGAGATCGTCATAGGTCTGGATAACGCAACTCGTGATGAGTTTCTCTTTGCCCAAGAATTTTTTAGTGTTCTGCCTCAACGAGTCCGTATTCTATGGAATGATGGCCCGCGTTTACGTGAACTAGACAGCCAGTTAGCAACCGCTCACTTGGCCCCACAAGAAGCTGGCAAAGGACGGAACGTTTGGTATTGCATTGGTTATGTGCTTGCTTCCGGCCAGGGTAAGGCCGTCGCACTGCATGATTGTGACATCACCACCTACTCGCGCGATATGTTGGCTCGGCTCTTTTATCCTGTCGCTAACCCTCACTTTAGCTACCAATTTTGTAAAGGTTATTATGCACGTTACGCCGATGGTAAATTAAATGGCCGAGTCGCCAGACTTCTGGTTGCACCACTGATTAAAGCTTTAAAAAGGATCGAAGGATATGATGAATACCTCGAGTATTTAGATAGCTTTCGCTATCCATTAGCAGGTGAGTTCTCGATGCAGACCAACGTATTACGCGACCTTCGCATTCCTTCGGATTGGGGACTTGAAATTGGAGTACTCTCGGAAGTTTTCCGCAACTATTCAGTCAACCGGATCTGTCAGGTTGACTTAGCGGATGTCTATGATCATAAGCATCAAGACTTAAGTATTGATAATTTTGATAATGGTTTGGCAAAAATGGCGACAGATATTAGTAAAGCCGTCATGCGTAAGCTCGCAACCCAAGGGCATGTTTTCAGTCCAGGTAAACTACGCACGCTCAAAGCCACCTATTATCGGATGGCGCTTGATTATATTGATAACTATCAAAATGATGCAATAATTAACGGTTTGACTGTAGCCCGTCATGCCGAGGAAGAAGCTGTCGAAGTCTTTGCTCAAGCAATTATGCGCGCAGGTGATATTTTCTTAGAACGTCCGTCAGAAACACCCTTTATTCCCAGTTGGAACCGTGTGACCAGCGCCATCCCTGAAATGCTTGAAAAAATTTATGATGCTGTCGAAGCGGATAATAGCTAATTCAATACGATCCATCCGGCTAAAAACCGGATGTTACCTGTTTTTTGTCACAAACTGATCTGTAACCGTCTTCAATGGCTCGAGTGTTGGCGTTTGGAGATTAAATTGTATGAATTCGGACAAATTTTTTCTCGCGAAACGAAGCTGCGTTCGTCTAATGAGTAATTCATAGCTGGTAACAAAAAATAAGAGCACCACCCACTATAAAATTGGCTCACTTGCTGAGCAAAAGGCCCCAGAAAAAATGTCAACTGCCCTAATCATTGGGCAGTGACTGGCTTGAAGGATGTTTAATGAGCAACCACAACACTTGATAGGGTGCCAAAGTAAGCGCACTCACATCCACCCACTCTTCACTGATCAGATCCCAAATCCGTTTAGCTGGATAGTTGTAGGCATTTTCTGCAACCTCTTGAGGGTGGCGCGTCATATTATACATCGCCAAAATACGCTGACTCCCATCCATACTAGTACGCTCTAACACAAACAACGCTTCATCTTGCACCGACAGTATTTTAAACGCTGCTTGAGGATGAAATGCAATTTGTTTACGCCTGAGCGAAATGAGCTCGATCAAACGATGAAACACTTGTGCAGGCCCACTTGATGGAATCTCTAACTGCGCTTCAAACTCATCCAAATCCCAACTATGACGGTTAATTGATCGGGTTCTGCCCGTCTGTTCAACCAATTGCAGATCATTCGGGGTCGCCGTCAACGAATGCATATAAATTCCCGGAATCCCCGGCATCGCCAACATGACAAGTTGGCAGCATAGATAACGGCTGAGTTGATACAGATCCGGCCCAGAACGCGTCCCTTGCATCGCTTCATATAATGAAATATTCAGCTCATAAGGGCTTTTAGAACCATCGGGGTTGGTTTTCATACTCACAAAACCACCAAAATCACGAACGCTCTTCAGCAGATCATCCATTTCATGAGCAGGGATCAAGCTCTCGACAGGACGCACCCCAATACCATCATGGGAAGCGACGAAGTTAAAATAGCTACAGCCGCTGGGCAAAACCTCTAAATGACGCGCCCAATCATTGAGATAAGATGCATTGCCTCGATTGAGCGCATGCAGCAATAACGGCGGCAACGCAAATTGATAGACCATATGCGCCTCATTGCCTTGACCAAAATAACTCACATTTTCATGATGCGGTACATTGGTTTCGGTAATGAGAATCAAATTCGAATCGATCCGCTCCATGACCGCCCGAATCACCTTCACCAGTGCATGCGTTTGTGGCAGATGAATACATTTAGTGCCCAATTCTTTCCAAATAAAGGCCACCGCATCCAAGCGGATATAACGCGCGCCGTTTTGTATATAGAACAACAAAATATCAAGATAGGCTAAAAACACTTTCGGATGACGAAAATTCACATCAATTTGATCCGCACTGAATGTCGCCCACACGTGTTTAACCCCTTGGCGAGTATACACGTCGACAACTAGCGGCGAGGTACGAGGACGAGTCACCAGAGAGTAATCAAGCGCGGGATCGGCTTCAATAAAAAACTCAGCGCCAGTCCCCTCGCCATTAATAAAATCGATAAACAGCAGACTTTGCCGCGAAGTATGATTCATCACCAGATCGACCATCAGCTCTTTTTTCTTAGCCAATTGACGGACATCTTGCCAATCTCCTAAGCGATAATTCACCTGATAATAATCAATAACTGAAAACCCATCATCAGAACTATAAGGAAAGAATGGGAGTAAATGAACCGCACTGATCGCTTTATCCAAATAGCGCTCAATAAACTTCGTCAGCACTTGTAGTGGTGGCTCACCATCATGGGTCACCGAATCCCCATAGGTGATCAAAACCACATCATCATTGCTCCATGGTTGTGCATGGCGGTCAAGGTGATGCCGCATACGCTCGATACGTTCTTCAACTGCCTCTAGAAGGGTATCTAAGGTATCATCACCATATACAAACTGTAACAGTTCGGCTAACGTTTGCGGATGCGTCATCAAGCCCCCTTCGGTTCAAATTCACGTCACTGATAAGCTAACCTTATCAAGTATCAACCTCTACATTGTAAAATAAAGGTTTTCCCTAGGCCGCATTTATCTAGCGTCGTGCTATGATAAATTATAATAATTGAAGCTTATCAAGCAGATGTTATGCCAAGTATTTTTTGACATTTCGATCATTTTTTGTTGTGTTAAATAACATGTAAGCACGTTGTACAACATAACGGTTAGGGAAATCATCCCTGAAAACACTTTTTGATTTTAGCTATAAGAGATCTAATTGATGAAAATAAAAAAATGTTTATTCCCTGTCGCAGGTTATGGAACACGCTTCCTACCAGCGACTAAGTCGATGCCAAAAGAAATGCTCCCTGTCGTGAATAAACCCATTGTGCAATATGGTGTCGAAGAAGCGGTAGAAGCAGGCCTAACGGATATGGCATTTATTACCGGCCGTGGTAAACGGGCGATTACCGACCATTTTGATATCAGCTATGAGCTGGAAAACGAAATTGCGGGTACTTCAAAAGAAGCCTATTTAACCGGTATTCGTGAGCTGATGAATAAAACCACGTTTACCTATACCCGACAAAAACAGATGATGGGATTAGGTCATGCTATTTTATGTGGTGAGTCACTCATCGGCAATGATCCTTTTGCGGTAGTCCTAGCCGATGACTTATGCCTCAATGAGGGCGATGATGGCGTTTTAACGCAGATGGTTAAACTCTATAATCAATTTCGTTGTAGCATTGTTGCGATTATGGAAGTGCCTGAAGATCAGATCAACAAATATGGGGTGATTGAAGGCGAAGCATTGCGAGACGATCTTTATCGAGTCACCAATATGGTTGAAAAACCAAATGCTGATGAAGCGCCATCTAATTTAGCGGTAATCGGTCGTTATATTCTAACCCCTGATATATTTGACATTTTGCGCAACACTAAACCGGGTAAAAATGGTGAGATCCAACTCACTGATGCCTTGCTCGAACAAGCTAAAAACGGTTGTGTCATGGCATATAAATTTAGGGGTCAACGCTTTGATTGTGGCAGCGTTGAAGGCTTTGTCAAAGCGACCAACTACTGCTTTGAGAATATCTACCTTAAAGAACAAACCAACAAATAGCCCCCTATAGTTACGTTTGAATCAAGGGAAGTCGCCAACCCACACGCCGACTTCCCTTTGAACGCGTGTTACGCGACGTCTCTAGCCATTAACTAATCACCGTATCCAAACGGCTCCGCCCACCGCCTAGGGCTCGCAATTGGATTTTCGCACTGATACGCTCAACCATCGGTTGCACATGCGAAATAGCCGTCACTTGGCGGCCACTAGCCTGCAGCTTATCTAAACAACTTAACACCACATCCAAACTTTCAGGATCAAGTGAACCGAATCCTTCATCGATAAACAGCGATTGGATCTGCAAATTACGTGATGACACCGCTGACAAAGCCAGCGCCAGAGCGAGTGACACCAAGAAGGTTTCACCACCAGAGAGACTCGCCAATGTACGCACTTCATCACCCATATCAAGGTCAACCACCTGCAAAGCCAGCGACTGTCCGGGGATGCGTTGCAATCGATAGCGAGGCGCTAATTCAGTCAATTGATGATTGGCTTCAAATAGTAATTTATCTAATGTCAGTTGCTGGGCAAAGGTTCTAAATTTCGCCCCACTGGCGGAACCAATCAGCGCATTGAGTTGCTCCCAAACACTACAAGCGTTTAGCCGCTGCTGATAATCAGTATCAAGAGCGTGATAGCGCTGGTGTGATTGAGCATTTTGATCGAGTTTTGAACGTATCTGATAGATATCTTCGGCCAACTGGTTCATAACCTCAATCAGTACATCCATATTATCCAAATCAAGTGCTTGGAGCTGCTCAGTCAAGATCTGTTGCTGATGTTGTAGCGCTTCAAGTAAAGTATCGGCGTGCTGACGCTTCTGCTGTAGTTCGGTTTTCAGTGCAACCATCGTTTGTTCATAATGTTGCACTTGATGACGCATCGATTCGACCGATGTACTTGGCAGCGATAATAGCTGTTCCACCCGTTCGGCTGTTGCATCCAAGCGTTCTAATGCATGCTGCCAATCTTGCTGCAACGTGCCTAGTTCGCTGCGATCACGTCGTTGCTGCTCGGCTAACGCTTGCAAGCGGCTATGGGTGTCGTTTTTTACGCGTTCTTGTTCACTGAATCTAAGCTGAGTCTGCTCAATCACACCGTCTAACTGGTGCTGACGCTGCTGCATTTGTTGTTGCCATTGTATCACGCCGAATCCATCTAAAAGCTGCTTCGCTTGCTGCTCAATACCGCTTATTTGCTCAACGAGTTCATCAACTTGGCTCTGGCATTGTTGATACACTCGCTCAGCGTGCTCGCATCTAAGCCTCTGCTGCTGACACTGCGCTTGTTGTTGCTGACACTGCGTGATAAGCACGGCGTGGCGTTGCGCATTTGCTTGGTACTCGCTAACCTGTTCATGCAACCAGCTTAACAGCGCGACGAGACCATAATGATGCAGCTGAGATTGCCATTCGATATCCCCCAACCGCTCACTAAGCTGCGCGCCCATTTGCACCAATTGTTCACTTTGATCAGCGTCATGTTCTAGAGCTGTGCTCAGCTGTTCTAGACGTTGCTGACACAATTGCTGCTGTGTTGCTTGTTGATCGCGTAATTGACTGAGATGCTGAAACTCATTGTCGAGATCATCTCGAAGCACTTTCGCTTCGCTCAATCGTTGCCATTTCATCTCAAGCGCTTGGCGCCGCTCTAGCAATTCATTGACTTGAGCCGCTATTTGTTGATAACGCGAAGTTACATGGGCCAGCTCCAACAGAGTCGAGAGAGATTCACCGAGATCTTGTGCCAGTGTGGCTAAATGCTCTTGACTGTAAGTTCGGATCTCTTCCGCCTCAATACGCTGCTGAACAAGCATGTCTATTTGTTGCGGTGCACTAAAGAGGCGCGCTTGGTAGTGTTGGCGTTGCTGGTTTAATACATCAATGCGCTGCGACAATTGCGTCAAAATGGACTGTACCGGAGCGTTGGCACGTTCATCCAGATAGGGATGATGCTTACTGCCACAGAGCGGACAAGGTACATCAACTTGCAACTGCTGGCGATAATCATCCAACTCAACGACTTGACGGGCCAAATTATATTGGTTTTGCAACTCGCTCACCTGGGCATTGAGTTGCTCTAACTGCTGGTTATCGCCATATTGTGACGCGTAGATGTCATCAAGAGCAGGCTGACAACTCACTATTTTTTGCTGAGCTGCATGGTATTGTTCAGCGAACTGCAACGCTTGAGTCAGCGCCGATTGCTGATGCTGGGTACTATCTAATAACGTCGTCAGTTGCTGATACGCTTCTCGTAGCTGATTTTCATGTTGGTTTATCTCGGCAAAAGGTTGGCGTTTTGCGTCAACCAATGCCAACGCTTGATTTAACTCGTTCAAACGTTGTTCAAATAGCTTTGCCTCATCGTGATTGTGCTGATAATCCTGCAATTGAGTTTGGCGACGGATTTGCTGCTGTTGTATGCGTTGATAATCATGTAGCAGATGCTCTATCTGTGCATAGTGCTGTGTCCACAAAGCCTCGACCTGATGCGCATCAAGCCAGCGATTTAGCGTTTGCACTTCAGCCTCCAAGCTTTGAAGTTGCGCGTCTAAATCTTGAGACAATAGCCGCTGCTTGGCGAGTTGCTGGTGCGTGTCCGCCAATTCTGGCTGGCGATTGAGCTGCTGTTGATATAGCAATTTGTGCTGTTCTTCTAACATTCGAGCCGTTTCTAACTCTTGGGCTCGATCATCTTGCTCTTTTGAAAATAACGTCAGTGCTTCACGCGCCTGTT
This sequence comes from Celerinatantimonas yamalensis, assembly GCF_046054155.1. Taxonomy (NCBI): domain Bacteria; kingdom Pseudomonadati; phylum Pseudomonadota; class Gammaproteobacteria; family Celerinatantimonadaceae; genus Celerinatantimonas; species Celerinatantimonas yamalensis. Next base: position 295,562 of record NZ_JBEQCT010000003.1, on the reverse strand, counting down.
GAGTTTGCTGCTGCGTCTGTTCCGTTGCGACAACCTGCTCTTGATAAATCTTGTCCAAATGACGTTGCTGTTCATCTTGCCGAGCTAAGGCTTGCGCCAGCCGCGCTCGCGCTTGATAATTTTCTCGCAGTGGTTCAACTTGACCCAACTGGGTTAATTGTTGACGCTGCGATTCAATCAAAACGTGCTCTTGTTGATGGGTGTTAATCGTATTGGCAACAGATTGCACCGCCGCATTTGCACTGTCTAAATCAAGTAACTGCTGGCTGAGCTTTTGGTTGACTTGTTTGACCTGTTGCAACTGCGTTTGACGTGTTTGCGCCTGTGTTAATTGCCCTTGCAGCTGGGTGACCGTTTCTTCATCGAGTAGTTCAACCTCTTGCATCCGGGCACGTAGATTTGTCAAAGCTTGTGATTGCTGCTTATAGTTTTCATACACTTGCTGAGAAATTTGGCTATACAACGACGTGCCCGTCATCCGCTCGAGCAAAGCAGAACGTTGATCTTCTGGCGCTTTTAAAAATGCGGCAAAATCGCCTTGAGCGAGCATAACCGAACGGCGAAATTGCTCATAATCAAGCCCAACCAGATCATTAATGATCTGTTGAAATTCACGTTTATTGGCGCTGAAGGGTTGATCAGTTTGGCAATCAAGTAGTTCACGGCTACTGGCCTGCCAACGTCCGCTGATCTGGTTACGTGCTCGTCGTACTTGCCAACGCGCTAGATAGCGTTTGCCGTCATTGACGATAAATTCAACCTCTGCGCTGGCATGTGCCATCCCGCGGCTCACCAAATGTCGCACATCGTTGGCTTTAAGCTTATCATTTTGCTCTTCGCCTATTTCAACCGTGCGAGATTGATCTTCAAAACGCGGCACCTGTTCATAAAGAGCCAAGCACAAACAATCAAGCAACGTACTTTTGCCGCTGCCGGTTTTACCGGTGATGGCAATAAGCCCCTGCTCTGCTAATGGCTCAGAACCGAACTCAACGGCAAATGAACCCGCTAAGCTGGCGATATTTTCTCCGCGAATAGCGATAATTTTCATTGCTGTTCCTCAACTTCACGGACAACTTGAGCAAATGCCTGCATTAACTCGTCACCCGGCATTTGCTGATATTGTTTCTGGTAACACAACTCAAACACCTGCACCGGTGTGAGCTCATCTAAATCACGGCCGTTGTAGTGGCTATAGCCTTGCGAATTACTATCTGGATAGACGCTACGAATACGTGTTAAACGCATCCCTTTATCGCTAATAGCTTGCATCACCTGCTCACGCAAATGTGCAACAGGGGTTTCCAATCGCACCTGTACCTCTAAATAGGGTGCCCCATCCAATGCACCTTGATAAACGGGTAGCTGAGCTAATTCAGTCAATACTTCTGGTAACGGTTTGGGCTCACTGGGGATTTGCAACATTTGACAATGCCGTGGCACATTTAGGGGGTGTATAGACACCTGCTGATGTTGCCACGTGACTAATTGCACATGGTGATGATAACGCCGTTCACTGAGCGACAGCGGCAAGGGCGAACCGCTATAGTGAATTGGGATCGGTGCACTAATTTTCTGACCTAAATGCAAATGCCCCAACGCAACATAATCACAACTCGCCGGAAATATATTCGCTGGAAGGGCATGTTCTCCCCCCATAAGAATCTGGCGCTCTGACAGTTCTGAAACTTGACCGCCACGAATATGGCCATGTCCAATCGCCATCAGCATTTGCCCTGGCTGACGCACCGATTCAGCCAATTCCCCTAACTGCTGATAAAGCGTCGTAATGGCCTGCTGCCAGCGCTGTTGACCATCACCGATCTGACTATCTAAAACCAGATCACTGGCTCGTAAAAATGGAACGGCTAATGCCCACCCTTGCAATTCACCTTGACGATTTTTCATAGGGATCAGCAATCTGTTTAATTCCGGCTGACCGTTTTCACTTTTATGAACCTGCCCCACCAAATGCAAGTCAAAATGAGCCAATAATTCACCCGGTGCACTGATTTTACTGGGCGAATCATGATTTCCTGCCACCATGATAACTTGCAATCCAGGGCATCGATGGGTGATATAAGCCAAAAATTGATATAACTGCTGCCAGCTCGTCGCCGACGGATTAGCGGTATCAAAGAGATCACCGCTAACACACAATATATCAACGTCATACGTCTCAATTTGTTCAGAAAGCCAGTCAAGAAAAACTTGGTGTTCGTGATATCGGCTATAGCCGTGCAACTGATGCCCTAAGTGCCAGTCAGCTGTATGCAGGATCTTAAGCGCTGATTGCATATAACCCCTTGTTATTATGGTAAAATTACTTAAGTATATTGTCCGGGTGTAACCCCAAATTGCTCCCGAAAAGCCGCCACAAATGCAGAAAGCGAATCATACCCACAGGCCAATGCCACATCCGTCACACGCTGATTTTGCTCTAAATAATCCAAGGCATATAACAAGCGCAGGCGTTGTCGCCATTGCCTAAAATTCATGCCGGTCTGCTGCACAAATAAGCGACTCACATTGCGACTAGAAATACCTACTTGTGTGGCCAGTTGAACCATTGTAGCGCAGCTATCTGGTTGATTCTGCAAGATTTGACATAATGCTTGTAAGCGTCGATCCGACGGTAGTGGCAGTTGCGTTCGCGCGCAAGGAAGCTGTGCAATTTGATCAAGTAACACCTGAGCGAGACGCTTTTCAGAACTACTCTCTTGCCACAAAGGCTCCTGCTGGCAAAACTGCTTAATTAATTCCCGCACCAACAATGAGACATCTAACACTTGCGCATCACGCCAGCGCGACTGAGTCAACGCTGATGCCTCTATATAAAGGCTTTGCATCTGCGTAGCTGTCTTTGACACGACTTGATGTTCAACGCCAGCGGGGACCCAAATGGCATATTGAGGCGGTGCGACATAACGCGCATCTGGCGTTAACACGGTTAAAATACCAGATGCTGCATAGGAAAATTGCCCCCACGGGTGTTGATGCCAACTGGTTTGGCTCCCTTGATCATCCCACTGTTCAGGACGGGCATAAACCGGTCTTGGCAGCGAGTCAAAATCTGGGATAGTGCGATGATGGCTTATTCTCGACATTTTTTTGCATTATATCGACAGATAACAATGAGTAGATCTTTTACGCTATTTTATCGGATGTGACAATGGGAAGAGCAACGTGATAATTTGGCAAAAATTAAAAAAAGAATGGTTTTTATTTGGCATGCTGATCGCCATTGGATTGGCAATTCTTATCCCACACTGGGGATCGAGTGTCGGACCACTTCATCTAAATATTGTCACGCAGTATGGGATTGCTTTGGTCTTTTTATTACACGGCATTGCATTATCTCCCAAAGATATTCGTCAAGGCATGAGTAACTGGGGATTACACATCTATACCCAAGCGGCAACATTTGTTCTCTACCCCCTTATTTGGTTACTTTTTGGCCACTATTTTCAAACTCTGATGCCGCAACCATTAGCCTACGGCTTTTGTTATCTATTGGTATTACCCAGTACAATTTCATCATCGGTGGCGATGACAGCCATTGCTAAAGGAAACATTCCAGGTGCTATCTTTAACGCTTCACTATCAAGTGTACTGGGGATATTTTTAACGCCGTTGTACGTTAAATTATTTATTGGATTGAGTAATGGGCATATGGATATCGAACAAACTGTGCTGCATATTGCCTATATGTTACTACTCCCTATGGTGTTAGGCCAACTGCTGCGCCCTCTCATCGGAGAATGGATGCGCCGCTATAAAAGCATTACCGGCAAACTCGATAAATTTGTCATCTTGCTCATTATATTCAATGCATTTTCTGACTCAGTCATTCGAGGAATTTGGCATGATTTTGAGCTAAGCACTTTATTACTCGCCATTGTCTTGTGCTGCATTATTTTAACAGTGGTGATGCTGATCCTATTTTTTGTCGCCAAATGGATTAAATTTAATGATGAAGATTTCGCTGCTGGCCTATTCTGCGGAACTAAAAAGACGCTCGCAGCGGGAGTACCGATGGCTAAAGTTATCTTTGGCGCAAGTCCAATCTTGGGAATGTTACTTCTGCCAATTATGCTCTATCATCCAATTCAGATTTTTGTCTGTGCCATTATTGCCAATCGCCTGTCGACCAAAGCGGCTCAGAATAGCAATATAGCTAACGGATGAATAGTGAAGGGGGCCTTGGCCCCTTTCACTGCCATTTATTGAGATGATTGCTCGTTAGACGATTGACCACTCAATGTTGCTTTGACTTTTTGCAGTGTATTTTTAAGCTTCTGAGTAATTTGGCCATCGCTGGTTTGATGATGATCTGCTTGGAATTTACGAATGGCTGCTTTAGTTTTTGCCCCAATCATCCCATCGATCTGCCCCACTTTATAACCAAGCTCTTTAAGATCAGCTTGTACAGCTTTTATCATCTTATGACTTTTAGTGGCTGACTCTGCTTTCCATTTTTTCACTGACTTTTCAGTTTGAGTGATTACCTGATGCGTTTTTTGTGTCACATCTTGACCCGCAACCTCAGCTTTTTGCTTAACATCTTTCTCCATTGTCTGCGCTTTTTGTTGCAGCGTCGGCTCAGTACTCGACTGCTCCGGAGTACTCATGTCTGTCACAGGCGCATCAGCAAACACCAACGGAGACATAACCATCGTTAAACATAAAGCAACAACCGTCTTTTTCATGATGAATACCTTTCGTGTTAACTTGTGAGACTTATCATCACTCAAGCAAGACAATCGAACAATTGGGTTAACTGCCTATATACATAGCGAATTGTCATAATCGCATGCTAATATTAATCGTTATCATCGACCTAGAGATCTTATGTCCATTCGTCAAGCCATTCCCTCAGACCATGCTCGCATCGCCTTATTAAGTGGCCAATTAGGTTATCCAGTAACGATTGAGCAAGTGCAGCAACGCATCAACAAGTTAGGCGCCCATCAGCAGATTTGGGTATATGAACAAAATGCGCAAGTACTCGCTTGGCTGCAACTTGATCGCCAATATCAGTTAACGAGTGGCGAACATTTAGAGATCCTTGCATTTGTAGTCGACGAAGCTTACCGAGGTCAAGGTATTGGTCAGCAACTGCTTGATTGGGTGAAACAGCTCGCTTGCCAACAAAGCATTGAGCTGCGCGTACGAAGCCAAGTCAAACGAGAACGAGCGCATCAGTTTTATCAGCAACATGGCTTTAGTTGGCAAAAATCACAGCATCTATTTATTTATGATGTAACCGACATTCCCCCATCTAAAAGTTGAGCCCCACTACCTTTAGTGGCTAATTGATCGGCAGGATTGCGTAGCGGACAATCCTCTACAGACAGGCAACCACAACCGATACAATGACTTAATTGCCCTCGCAATTGGGTTAACTGGCTGATTCGCTGATCTAATTGTAATTGCCAAACCTTGGCTAAATTTTGCCAATCTCGCTGCTTGGCAATACGGCCTTCAGGTAATTGCTTAAACGCTTGTTCAATTTCACTCAGACTCACCCCTAAGTTTTGTGCCACTTTAATCAGCGCAACTCGGCGCAATACATCACGATGGTAACGACGTTGATTGCCCGGACTACGGACACTTTGAATTAAGCCGCGCGTTTCATAGTAATGCAATGTCGAGGCGGCAACCCCACTGCGCTTCACGACTTTGCCTATATTGAGTAATTGTTCCATCACATGCCCTGCATTTAAAAAATAGATCGAAAATTTAGCTTTAAAAATAACTAAATAACTTCTTGATCTCAAGTTAACTTGAGCTTTTAGAATGAATCTAATTCATCGATCAGGAGCCATTATGACTATTTTAGAACATGCCAATATCACGGTGCGCAGCATTGAACAAACCCTACAATTTTTAGCGATTGTCGCCCCCGATTTTCGGCTTCGCCATCGCGGCGAAACCCCTCAGCATCATTGGGTTCATGTTGGTAATAACCAGCATTATTTAGCCCTGCAAGAGCCTCGTGATCAATCACGCGTGAATTCCAAGCGAATACCCTATCACCAACTTGGCGTTAACCATTGGGGATTACAGGTTGAAAACTTAGATGAAATTGAAACAGAATTAATTGCGGCCGGTTACAGACGCTCAATGGCAACCCCGAATGAAACTTATCGTAGGCGTTTGTATTTCTTTGATCACAGTGGCCTGGAATGGGAGCTGATTGAATATTTCAGTCAACGTTTTGAGCAGCGTTATCACTACGAATAAATCAAGGCAGATGACTATAGGCTCGTTGCTGACGAGCCTATGCTGACTTAGTGCGTGCCATGTCAGGTTGGTTTAGGTAATAGTGCATTTGAAATAAATTCACTAATACTAACACCGCTGAAATCACAAAGACCCAGCGATACCCCATGTACGCTGAAACCCCAGCGCCCAGCATCGGTCCGACGACACTACCTAAATACAAAAAGGATTGGTTATAGCCGAAAATTCGCCCAAGCACTTTGCCACTCACTTGCTGCGCTAGTAGTGCTTGCACAGCCGGCATCATAGCACCATCACAAAATCCCATTAAAAAGCGTATTAATCCCAGCTCAAAAGTATTTTGCACCAATGAAACCATCAGTAATAACGCAGCGGTCATGGTTAACGCCACCAGCAAAATACGACCACTTCCGATGCGATCACCCAGCTTGCCCAGCCAAGATGCAGAAAACAATGCAGACACACCAGGAACAGCCGCAATCACCCCACTGATAAATGCCAAATTATGGGTGTTTTCTGAAAGTTGCGACACAAACAAGGTCAAAATAGGATTAATCGAACCATTCGCTAACTGAATCATCATCGTGGCGATAAATAACCCCAATACCAAGCCGGGAGAAGATAACGATGCAAAGACCTGCTGGCGCGTGAGTGGTTTTTCATCACGAGCGGGACGCTCAAATTGTTCGTGCACCAAATACCACGTACAAAGAAAACAGCAGAAAAGCAGCCCACCAGTGACTAAAAATACAATTCTAAACCCCATCTGATCGGCCATCATCCCACCAATCAATGGCCCGAGGATCACGCCACTCACTTGCCCAGTGGTGAGTGTTCCAAGCGCCCAACCTGTGCGCTCACGCGGCATTTCAGCAGCAGCTAACGCCATCGCATTAGGAATATAGCCGGAGGTTAAGCCCATCAACATGCGTAGCCCCATTAATTGCCATGGGGCCGACACAAACCCTTGGGCCGCCATCAAAATAGCCATTCCCAATGAGGCCCGCAGCAGCATCAGTTTGCGGCCTCGTTGGTCGGCAAGTTTTCCCCAGAACGGTGAAACCATAGCAGATACAATAAATGAACCACTAAAAACCAACCCCGACCATAAACTCAAATCAGCCTGCCCTGTGACCCCAAGTTGTTGCAGATAAAGGGGTAAAAATGGCAAAATTTGGCTCATGCCCAGCCCGACTAAAAAGCAGCCTAGCCATAAAGCCAATAGATTAAGTTTCCAAGAACGGTCCATTGAGTAACCTATAACAACTGATAGCCAACTATAAGCCAGCTTACAGAATTGAGACGAATGAAGACCTCCAGCAGATGGCAGTCCTCAGGTATAGTTTTGCACTAAAATAAGTAGTTGGCGCGATAACACGTACTTTGGGCAATAGCAAAGTTAATGATGATCATTCGTGTGGTGACTTCATTGCAAAGTGGTCTTCAATCCATAGGGCTAAGGCAACAACTGCAGCTCAATCTAACGATCGAGTGGTGTCAAGCTATAGTCAACATAATAAGGTCTAGCAGACTGAACGAAGTATTGAACGAAACCATCTTGTGCCCAAGCGTTTTGAGCGTTTGAGGCAACATCTTTTTACTAATACCGATTATTTTACGCCGCAATTTGTTAAAACGGTAGTGCTTTTGTGCTAAAACTATCGGCCAACGCTGCGTAACTTTGGTGACAGGCTTGGCACCGTCGGAAAGAAGCAAGCTTGATGAAACGCCGCCCTTCGTCATACGTATTGGGCAACTCACCGCTTACCATAGACACTCACCTTTTGGTGGGTACTATCAAAAATAACTTATCATCTGTACTCTATAATTGAGTCAATGGATAGTAATATGCCATCAGCTCAATATCGCATTTAAATTTATTAATTGACGAGAAAAGGACTAAATAATGAGTCAAGTAAGTGTCATTTTTCATTCAGGCTATGGTCATACCAAAAAGATTGCAGAAATTGTTGCTCAAAGTGCACACGCAAAATTAATTGAAATTAACAGCGAAGGCGATATCAGCGATACTGATTGGCAAACCTTAGCTGAGTCTGACGCCATTGTCTTTGGTACACCAACTTACATGGGTGGGCCAAGCTGGCAGTTCAAAAAATTTGCGGATACCTCATCTAAAGTTTGGTTTAACCGTGGATGGTCAAACAAATTATTTGCCGGATTTAGTGTCAGTGGCAGCCTTAACGGTGACAAACAAATGACATTATCTTACCTACAAACCTTGGCTGCGCAACACGGCGGGTTATGGATAAGTCTCGATATTCTCCCTGCAAACACACTAGCTGCTACCCGTGATGACCTGAACAATCTAGGGGGATCAGCGGGTTTATTGGTTCAAGCACCTAGCGATGCAGATGCGGAGGCTATTCCAACAGGCGATCTAAAAACGGCCGAAGCCTTTGGTAAGCGTATCAATGAATTGGCCGCTAAATGGGCCTAACAACGAAACATATCAGGGGGGATGCCCCCTGATATTTTGTCTCAACGCTTAGAGCGACTATCAAGCTAATTGGTATCAGCCAACTTCAGTTGATTAGCAATGTGCGCGAGATCGGCGCGAATTTGTTGGCGAATATCGGGATTGTCACCTTTTTTCCAAGTCGCTAAATTTGACTCTGCAGCCGCCACTGTGCTTTGACTAAGCTTTGCAACAACAGGGGTGACAATATCGACTAATTTGCGTGTGTCTTGCATCAATCCCAACCAACGAGCGCCACCTTGTGCGGGCTGCGTTAAATTTTTCTGTAACTGCATAATCAACACCGATAAAGGGAGTTGTTGCGTCGTCGTCACCGTTTTGAACTGGTTGATCTGGGCACGTAGTGCACCAATATCATCCGCTTTGCCGCCTAACCGATCCTCACTTGGCAATGCGTTAAATGCTGTGGCAAAAGGCAATAGCGAGTAATAACTAACAGCAAAGTTAAGCGCCACATCACCGCCTTGCCATTGGCTAGCAAGCTGTTCCGCTTGTTGCCCCTGAGAAACCAAATAGGCTTGATAATCTGTTACCATTTTTTCAATGTCATGAACACTCAACTGATATTGCGTCACTTTAGCAACAGCTTGCGCGGTCAGTTGTCCCTGTTTTTCAGTGGGAAGCAGGCAGCGGGTAGTATAATGCCCAGGCTCTAAATCGACAATCATGCTCTGAGTTTGACCACTTGCAATATCATCTTGCAGATCAACAAGTTGCTTATTATCAAAAATTGCCCATCCCATGGGATGATGACTTTGATTAGTGATGACAAATTGCACTTTGCCAGCAGACGTTTGTAATGCTTGCAACAAACAATGCTGAGTCAACGTAACATTTACCTGAGGCAGCACTTCTCCGGCGTGCCCTAATGGCGCAATTAAAAAAGAAATAGCCGCAGCGCACAGCCAGTTGCAACGATCCATACATATACCTCATCGATACCATGGTATGGCGGAATAAAACTCTTTATTACCTCTTAGCATATCACGACATGACTACATTAGCTGAAACAGAAACTGAAAGCTGGTTTGCTATCAACGAATAAAGAGGTCTGAATCACACAGGCCTCGATACGCGTGTCATCAAGCAGACCTAATGCATTTGTAGAGGTTCGCCCACCTCTTACTTGCTCAGACAGAATGTTTGAATCATCCTAGGCCCATTTAAAAATCAGCCAAAACACCCAAAAAATCAGTGATTGATATCAATCAAATCATCCATCAACGCTTTAAAAACAATGCATCAACAGCAGGCAAAGATAAGCCACGTAGTTAGTCAAACCTAGCTCGGCCGCTATATTAACGACGCCCTTCAACGTAGCGCTGCAATCAGTTAGTCCATCATGTGATCAAGCTGCTGCCAATCACTATCAGATAATGTAAGTTCCATCGCCTTTAATAGGCTATTAATATGACTTGATTTGGTCGCACTAGCGATCGGAGCAGTGACAGCGGGGTGAGCAATCAACCACGCGAGTGCCACTTCAGCAGGCTCGGCTTGATAATCTTGGGCCATATGAATGAGTTGACCAATCAGCTTAAAGCCTTTTTCATTCGCATATTTTTCCACCCTATTAGCCCGAGGCTGTCCTTCCAAATCAGCTCGATTGCGGTATTTACCCGATAAAAATCCACTGGCCAAACTAAAATAGGGGATCACTCCCACTGAATGCGCTTGCACCCACTGTTGCAATGGCTTAGCAAAGCCCTCACGATCATAAAGATTAAACTCAGGCTGTAAACTTTGATACGCTGTTAATCCGTGATTTTTTGCAGCACTAGCTGCTTGTTCCATTTGCGATAAATTGTAATTTGAGGCACCAATTGCACGAATTTTACCAGCATCAAGCAGCCGCTGATACGTCCCCAAAGTTTCTTCATGTGGTGTATGTTCATCAGGCCAATGCGATTGATATAAGTCAATATAATCCGTTTGCAGCCGCTTTAACGAATCCTCTAATGCCTGCGACACCCATTGCTCACTCAACCCACCGTGGTCATTGCCTAAGTCGGCGCCCACTTTGGTCATCAACACGATATTATCACGATAACCAGGGCGAGCATGCAGCCATTCCCCTATAATTGTTTCTGACTCGCCGCCTTGATTGCCATCTACCCAGCTAGAGTAAACGTCAGCAGTATCAATGCTGCGCAGTCCCGCCTCATAAAGTTGATCTAACATGCGAAACGATTGCGCTTTGTCTAGTGTCCACCCAAACACATTCCCTCCAAAAACAATCGGTGGAATAGACAACCCACTCTGACCTAACGGAATACATTGCATAACCCTAACTCCTTTGCTTAATAGAATGAATAATGAACCTAACCTAATGGTGAATCGATAGTTTTTCAAAAACCCTAGGCATGTACACCACCACCATGCAACCGCTAATAAGGCGAAAAGTCAATTGTTGGCTAAATTAACAGCATAATCTGTTACGAAAAAACATCATGACAATGTATTAGCCACTATATTTAAACAAAACATTAGATAACTTTCGGGTTAACAAGGCTGGTAGAACAAAAGATGGATAATAAGGCCACGATTCCAGAATCAATACGCAGATCGATCACTTTACTTACCTCAATGGTATTGATCTTAGGAGGTCTCACTGTTTTATGGGGATGGACAATGCAGAATCAAGCATTGACACAACTCTCCATTTCATTTCCTTCCATGAAACCAAACACTGCATTGGGATTTTTAATCTGTGGGTTAGCATTGCTCCCCATCTCCAAGCATTCGCATCACAAGATGATGATGTTCTTCGGCTTCATATTAGTTATATTTTTCACCTTAACGTTACTTGAATACTGGCTCGATAGTCAGTTTAAAATTGATGAGTGGCTCTTTAAGGACCCATGGAGCAGTACGTATCCTGGTCGTCCTTCCATTGTGACAACATTTTGCTTTATTGTCGCAGGCTTATTGCTCTTACTCTACAGGCCGTGGTTGAACCATCCGACTCGTCTAGATATATTAGGAATTGTGGGGCTGCTCTGCCCTTTGGTCGGATTACTCGGGTATATTTATAACCCTGTTGGAATATTCAAAGTTCCTGTTTTTTCTTCAATGGCACTGCATACTTCATTAGGGTTTATATTGTTTTTTATCACTCTACCCATTGCGAATCGACGCAGCCGCATCAATTATTTACTCTTCTCCCAAATGCCCGGCTCAAGGCAGTTTCGCAGGTTGCTCATACCAACTTTTGCCCTGCCATTACTCATTGGCTTAATCTATAAATCGCTCGTGGTTGGAAACATCTTACAGGTTGATTTTGCATTAGCCTTATTTGCGGCCAGTTTTATTGCGATTAACCTCGCAGCTCTTATTTACAATGCATTTCGTTACAATAAATTATTCGCTGATCTAAATGCCATCAGTGAAGATAATTTACAAAAACAACTCAAGTTAACCGTATTTCTTGACTCTGCGGCTGGAGCCCTCATTCTGTTTTCTGACTTTGGACGAATACTGTCGGTGACCCGAGGCGCATCGAATATACTTGGATGGAGCCAGTCGGAATTGGAAAAGATGACGGTTTGGGAGTTAATTCCCAATCGCTTTAAGTGGACCGTTTTAAGAGCCATTGTTCATTTTCGTCGCCATGAAACACCGGACCGAGATAACTCATCGCTATGGTTATTTGCCAAATGTGAAAATGGTGATGAGCTGGCGGTGTTAGTCTCGGTCACCCGACACACATTCAATCAACAATGGGTTTATGGTGCTCTGGTATTAGATGCTCAGCGACTCATTGACCACATTCAGCGGCTCAATCGCGACATCAATATAGACTCATTGACGCACGCTCATAATCGTCGAGCATTAGAGCAAGAACTACAAACCTTGCGTGGATTTGGCCTCAATCAGGGGCAGCCATTTGCCATAGCAATGATCGATGTTGACCATTTTAAGTCGATCAATGATCAGTATGGTCATCGAGCCGGTGACGTCATTCTGCAATCATTTACCCGCAGGATTCAAAATTGCTTACGTCATCATGACCGCCTGTATCGCTATGGCGGTGATGAATTTGTTGTTATTGCTGAGGCCTCTGACTACGATGAGCTAAAGGCTATCTGTGAACGAATTAGAAGCAGCACTACCAGCACACCCATTAGTTATCAAGGGCTATCGATTGCGATCACCTGTAGCATAGGTATGTGTTCTGTAGATGGTGGAGGCGCGTTAGTTGATGCCTGTTTAAGTGGTGCTGATCAGGCCTTATATCACGCCAAGCAGCAAGGTCGTAACCGCTTGGAAATTTGCTCAACCCCCTTTGTTCAGAATAAACTGGAGAAACAGGCAAACTATAAATCATCCTAAATAGGCTATCGCCGCATTGGATGGCTCTGGTAGAATGCTTTTTTCGTTTAAACGCATCATAGGATCCTTCATGTGGTTTAAAAACCTTTTGGTCTATCGACTCACCAAGCCTTTCTCTCATACTCAAGAGCAACTTGAAAATGCTCTACAAGCTTTTTCCTTTAAACCTTGTGGTAGCCAAGATTTAAGTCAACTAGGTTGGGTTTCACCATTGGGCAAGCAAGGGCAGACCCTATCACATAGTGCGAACAACGAGCTGTTGATCTGTGTAAAAAAAGAGGAAAAAATTCTCCCAGCAACGGTTGTTCGTGACGCTTTGCAAGAAAAAGTTGAACATCAAGAAAGCGAACAACAACGGGCATTAAAAAAAGCGGAAAAACAAGCGCTCAAAGACGATATCGTGCAACAACTGCTGCCCCGCGCCTTTACTCGTCACGCATTTACCTTCGCTTGGGTCAGCCCTGATGGCAATTTTATCGCAGTGGATGCGGCCAGTAGCCGTAAAGCTGAAGAACTATTAGGACTACTGCGCAAATCGTTAGGGTCACTGCCCGTTGTCCCATTAAACTTAAGTACCCCAGCTGATGTCACCATGACCGACTGGTTAAACCAAGGCGATCTTCCTAAAGGGTTTGAATTAGGCGATGAAGCCGAGCTGCGAAGTGCGCTAGAACATGGGGGGATTATTCGTTGTAAAGAACAAGACTTACTCAGCGACGAAATTGCCGCCCATCTTGCCGCCGACAAAATGGTGACTAAACTAGCCCTAAATTATGCAGATAACCTATCCTTCGTCCTAGGGGATGATCTCGCTCTCAAGCGCCTCAAATTTGCCGATGAATTACTCGAAGAAAATGATGATATCACCAGTGATGATCCACTGGCGCGCTTTGACGCTGACTTTACGCTGTTATGCGCAGAATTACGCCAATTTATCCCAGCCCTTATCGAAGCATTGGGCGGTGAGCAAGTCACCGAATAACCCTGTTCACTGCGGTGGTACTCTGTGCACTACCGCACGCCTCCCACTTGATGAGCTGTTAACAATTGCAACATATCTCAACAGCGGGTAATATTCGCGACCAAATTGGTACTCTCTAGGTAGGAGTCAGATATGTTTACACCTGAGTTATTGTCCCCCGCAGGGACGCTCAAAAATATGCGCTATGCATTCGCCTATGGCGCTGATGCAGTTTATGCTGGTCAACCTCGTTATTCATTGCGAGTGCGCAATAACGAATTTAATTTAGAAAACCTTAAAATCGGCATCGACGAAGCGCATGCGCAAGACAAAAAAATCTACGTGGTGTCCAACATCTCGCCCCATAATGGCAAATTAAAGTCCTATATTGATGATATTAAACCTGTCATTGATATGAATCCGGATGCTCTGATTATGTCAGATCCAGGATTAATCATGATGGTACGAGAAGCCTTCCCAGAGCAGACCATTCATCTATCAGTACAAGCCAATGCCATCAACTGGGCAACGGTTAAATTTTGGCATCAACAAGGGGTTGAACGCGTCATTTTATCTCGCGAACTATCACTTGATGAGATTGAAGAGATCCGATTTCGCGTGCCGGATATCGAACTTGAAGTATTTGTTCACGGCGCCTTATGTATGGCTTACTCAGGCCGTTGTCTGCTGTCCGGCTATATTAACAAACGCGATCCGAATCAGGGCACTTGCACCAATTCCTGCCGCTGGCAGTACAATGTTCACCAAGCCAAAGAAAACGAAACAGGCGAAGTAGTTGCCGTTGAGCCAGCGCTTGGTATTGGCCAACCGATTGACGACGTCGTGCTGTTACAGGAAAAAGGCCGCCCCAACGAGTATATGCCCGCTTTTGAAGATGAGCATGGGACATATATCATGAATTCTAAAGATCTGCGCGCTGTCCAGCATGTTGAACGCTTAACTAAAATAGGTGTGCATTCACTGAAAATCGAAGGACGTACCAAATCGTTCTATTATTGTGCACGCACTGCTCAAGTTTATCGCAAAGCGATTGATGATGCGGCGGCAGGCCGTCCATTTGATCCAAGTCTACTATCGACTTTAGAAGGTCTTGCTCATCGCGGTTATACCGAAGGTTTTTTGCGTCGTCATACTCACGATGAGCACCAAAATTATGAGTATGGTTACTCAGTCAGTGACAGCCAGCAATTTGTCGGCGAAATCACCGGCCGCGCCAGTAATGGTCTGGCTGAAGTTGCCGTTAAAAATAAATTTTTACTCGGTGATTCACTGGAACTGATGACCCCGCAAGGAAATATCACCTTCACCCTTGAGCAACTCGAAAACGCTAAAGGCGAAGCACTTGAAGCGGCACTTGGCAGTGGTCATACAGTTTATCTGCCAGTACCTGACAATATTGCTCTTGAGCATGCACTCATTATGCGCAACTTAAAACAGGGCACCGATACCCGCAATCCGCACCAAAAAAGCGCTTAATCAACATAAACCCAGGCTTGCCTGACTAGGTAAGCCTGCTCGATACACAGCCTTTCTTAGATAAAATCGACAAATCTGTAATTGATAATATCCTCTTCACGCAGTTTTATGAAAAAACCACAGACTGGATAAATCAATAGCGATTATTGGCATACAATTTGTAGTATCCACTAGAATGTCAAGGTCAGTATGATCAGTTCGCAATCCTTACCAATATATTCGCCGATCTAAATGCCATAAGGAGTTAAACTATGTTAGAGCAAGCAATCACGGTGATTTTAGCCGGAGGCAAAGGCTCTCGACTACATCCTCTAACCATCGATCGCGCTAAGCCAGCTGTTCCCTTTGGAGGCAAATATCGAATTATCGATTTTACCCTCGCCAACTGCTTACATTCAGGTCTTCGGCAAATACTCGTACTGACCCAATACCAATCCCATTCATTGCATAAGCATCTGCGTGATGGATGGTCAATATTCAATCCAGAATTAGGCGAATTTATCACTGCGATTCCGCCACAAATGACTCAAGAGATCGGTGGCTATCAAGGGACGGCCAATGCGGTGTATCAAAATTTACATCTGATCGAGCGTAGTCAAGCGAAATACGTGGTGGTACTTTCGGGTGACCATATTTACCGAATGGACTATGAACCCATGCTCCGCCAACATATTGAAAAGGGCGCGGGGCTCACTATAGCTTGCATGGAAATTGATGCCCGACAATCTGATCAATTTGGCATTGTCAGCATTGACAACGAACTGCAAGTCACTGGCTTTGAAGAAAAACCGACCCATCCGCAAACACTCCCCGAACAACCCGGTCGCGCACTCGCCTCAATGGGAGTCTATATTTTCTCAGTGGATTATCTGGGACAAGGCTTGAGTGAAAACCATAATATGACTGACACAGGACATGATTTTGGTGGTGATATCATTCCACAATTGATCCCGTCCGCTAAGGTTTTCGCCTACTTATTTGGCGGGGCAAGTGGCCGCGTGAGTCGCGACCAATACTGGCGCGATGTCGGCACGTTAGATTCCTATTATCAAGCTAATATGGATCTGCTCCAACCCATGCCGCCGATTAACTTGTATCAACAAGACTGGTCTATTCGCAGTTACCAAAAACAAGTCGCGCCCGCTAAAATGGTTTCAGGGGCTTCAGGAACAGAGGGAATTGCTATTAACTCAATTGTCAGTGGCGGGACCATTGTTTCAGGCGGGTGTGTACAAAACTCCATTCTCTTTCAAAACGTCCATGTCCTTGATGAAGCTGTGGTCGAAAGTAGTATTTTATTTGATGATGTCGAAGTCGGTCCGCGTTGCCAACTACACCATTGCATTATCGATAAAGGCGTCAAACTACCGCCCAATACAGAGATTGGCCTAAACCGGCACCTTGACCAACAGCGTTTTACCCTCTCTGACAATGGCATTGTTGTGGTCCCCAAAGGATACCAATTTTAATCACCTGACTAAAAAAGCACATGATAAGGCGCCAATCGGCGCCTCGCAGAGCTAACCTTCATCAGGCAATATCGCATTGTGATAAACGTTTTGAACGTCATCATCATCATTCAACACATCTAAGAAACGCTGGAATGTAGCGACATCATCACCACCAAGTTCAGTGCTGGTTTGCGGCACAAATGAGATCTCTTCAACATCAAAGTTCACATCAGGCATCGCGGCTAACAATGCACTACGCGCTTTGTCATATTCAGTATAAGGGGCAAATACTGTGATCATCCCCTCATCACTTTCAATCTCACTGACATCAACATCAGCTTCCATCAAAAGTTCTAAAATGACATCTTCATCATCATGGGCAAAACCAAAAATCGCCTGATGCTCAAACATATGCCCAACTGCACCTGGACTACCAATTTTCGCATCGTTTTTGATAAAAGCTTGGCGAACAGCTGCGAAAGTTCGGCTATTGTTATCGGTCAAACAATCGACGATAACCATGCAACCACCAGGACCGAAGCCTTCATATCGGGTTGCTTCATAATCTTCAGTCGCACCACCAGTGGCTCGCTCTATTGCGCGATCAAGCACATGCGATGGCACCTGATCTTTTTTAGCTTTTTCCAGCAACCGCCGCAATGACAAATTAGTATCTGGATCAGCGCCGCCTTTTTTAGCGCTCACATAGATCTCTTTGCCATATTTTGAATATACTTTTGTTTTAGCGCCCGCAGTTTTAGCCATCGACATTTTACGGACTTCGTAGGCTCTTCCCATTGATTCTAACTCTAAACAAACATTAATCGTGAGGGGATTTTACCACAGCTTCTCATTTGCACTAGTACCCCGATCAAAGGCTTGTTCATTGATCGGTATTCATGCCACTATCCGATAGTATACTTACAGACCGATATATTGACTTGGACGTCGGATAAGGAACAATCCACATTCGAGCGCCAAAATACTCAATTCCCCTTTGATAGGAGATTTTGATTTCGCTCTTTTAAAAAATAGCTATAAAACAATACGTTAAACTCCCACCTAAAATCTTAGATTTAAATGAAACCATTCCCGGCATCCGCTGTGCTGCTGCCGAGCGACATCAGGTGCTTTAGGTTGAAATTGAAACCAGCCGTAGCAAACGTGAAATCGGGGAGATCCACCACCTCATAAAATCTCTGGAAATCTGTGCCATTGCGGATGAACGGCCTACATTCCACGGCACTCGCTGCGCTACTGTCGGGCTACATTAGGCGTTTTAGGTTGAAATGAAACCAGCCGTCCCTCGGATGTAACGAACGTGGAATCTGGGAAAGCTACCTCATCCAACTCACTTAAAATCTGAAGTTTGAGAAAATCAGGTCATGGACGACTGATGTAAAACACTTCATTGATTGATGAAAGGACGAATTGTTCGCACCTTTTTTTAACCCTTAGTTCATGGCACACAGATACAAACAGGCCTAGGCAGAATGCTTAATTGATGGTCGCTACGCTCTTTTTATGGACCACTTTCATTATACTAAGTCTAATGCAATGGGTTGCACGTGATTTAAATTCAAAGCTTGTTTGGCACACCAAAGGTCATAATTATCTTGTATTGTCATCCAACTTTCAGGGCTGCGACCTAACGTTTTGGATAGTCGTAACGCCATTCTTGGAGAAATACCACTTTTGCCATTGATCACTCGGTTCAATGTTGATGGCGACACACCCAAATGAGTAGCTAACATTCGGCAGCTAATATTATGGGGAGTCATATACACCGACTCGATAAACTCTCCAGGATGAGGTGGATTGCTCATTGTCATTTGTGCTGGATCTCATTATAAGAAATAAACGCTTTGCCAAAAACAGACAAAACCCAACAGACTCAGCACACTGTCTGAATCATGGATATACAATCATTATCGAGCATAGTGCGTGATGACATATTTCGCAATACGCTCTTGGACAAATAATAACATCAGCGGCCAGCAAGCGAGCGCGACTGCAAAGATGATATTTAAAAGCTAAGGTCATATCGAATCTAGATAATGTGAATACTCGCGACAAGGCGTTAGATGGCAACGTCCTTTCGAAAGAAAGGTCTGGATGAGTTCGCTCGAAAGAGCATCAGTAAGCCTTAAGTTCCAAACGTTGCCTAAGCGCCTGCTGCGCTACGAAAACAGTGGCTTACAATCTGTACTGAAGGCCGAATATCAGGATGAACAAAGACATCTGTTCATGGGACGAGCATTTTCTTGTTTGTATCATATGGGATGAAGCATGGTAAGCTCGGAGTTGACGAACAATAAGCAGTATTGGAACACTAAAGTACTTATCTATGCATTCGTGTTAGTGAGTGTATTATCGGCAGTTTTTAACGACGCGATTGAAATTTAGGCATCCATGCGGTTGTCCTAACCAACAGAGAGTTGATCTTTTGTCGACTTTCAATCATATTCAAAGAGAACTCAGGACACTTATTCGAGTGACATTATAAAGTAGCTTTGTCAGCGATGTTTGTGAACGGTTAACCTCCTTATTTTGATGACGTTCGAGCGTTAGGAAAGTAAAGTGTAACGAATATCGATCTTGTATAAGGAGTTATTGCGTCTTTCATTTGAAGCATGAGGCAATAAGGAAAAGTTAAGTGAAAGGACTTCTGCGCTACTACTTACTATTTTTCATCGCTCTAACCAGCCAAATCTGCTGTGCCGCAGATGGGCAGCAAAACGTTTTAGTATTGCATTCATATGACCCAGATTATGAATGGACCCGAGAATTTCAAAAAGGTATCAGAGACGCTACCGACTCAGCGTCACACCCCATTAAGTTGTCAATCGAGTATATTGACAGTAAACGCCTATACAACACGCCAGAGTATTATCAAAAACTCAAAGAATATCTGGCAATAAAGTACCGAAATTACCACTTCGATGGCGTTCTTCTCACCGATGATAATGCGCTACGCTTTTTCAAGCGCTTAGATATGCCCAATTTACAAAATCTCCCCACAGTTGCCGCAGGTATCAGTGATTTAAATGCGACGCTAAGACCTATAACCAACAAAGGGATCATCCTTTTTGAGATTGATAGCATCAAAGAAAATTTAGATCTAATAAAAAAAATAAGGCCGCACTTAAAACAACTTTATTACCTTTCGGATACTGGAATTTCCTCGGAACTATTAAGACCCCAGATCTTAGCCGCCATGAAAAACTACCCCAACATAAAACTGGTAGAAATTAGGCATAAAACCCTTCAACAAACCCGCCAGATCTTAGCCCATATATCTTCCGATGACGCCGTGTTATTAACCCACTTTAATACTGAGGTGAACCAGAATATCTATTATGGCTATAGCAAAACTGCGATTGATCTATCGACAGTAAGCAAAGCCCCCATAGTTGTACTTTGGAATTTTTATCTAAAAGGCGATGTGCTGGGTGGCTATGTTAATGGCTCTTATCGACAAGGCGTACAGATGGTCGATCTTTTAGGCCGCCAACTCTCTGACCCTGTGCAAATTAATCTTGAAGTAAAACCCTTTCGCGAACCTGTTTTTCAATACCATAGCTTAAAAAAATACCATATTGATGAATCGTTGTTACCAGCAAACGCCGTAATAATGGGTCAACCCGTCTCATTCTTGGCGAACCATTATCTGCTGTTGTCCATCTTTGGTAGTATCATTTCTATGCTTATCATCATCATTGTTTTCCAATTTTATCGGTTAAAACGAAAACAAGAAATGAGTGAGAAAGACAAGAAAATTGTTAGCTTACAAAGTCAAACCCTACAGATCCAAAAGAAACTCATCCATGTACTGGGTAACTCGATTGAAACCCGCTCAGGCGAAACCGGAAACCATGTGAAGCGAGTCGCTCAACTTTCGGCCTATTTGGGAAAACTAGCTGGACTATCCGCCAGAGAGTGTGAAGTTCTAGAAATTATCAGTCCGATGCATGATGTAGGGAAAATCGGTATTCCAGAAGCCATTTTAAATAAACCTGGGCGACTGACTGATGCCGAAAGAGAATTAATGGAAACCCATACACAAATAGGCCACCAGTTACTCCATAACGATGATGGCGACATGATCGCCTTAGCCGGCATTGTCGCTCTAGAACATCATGAATATTGGAATGGGCAAGGTTATCCATATAAAAAAATGGGTGAAAATATCCACATTTATGCTCGCATTACCACCGTTACTGATGTGTTCGATGCCTTGAAAAGTAAGCGCTGTTATAAAGAAGCTTGGCCTCTCGACAAAGTCATAGAGTATTTTCAAAAAAATAAAGGCACACAATTTGACCCTACTTTAGTGACGTTATTTCTAGACAATATCGATGAATTTGTCTCGATAAGAAATTTACATCCAGATTTGTAACCTTGCACCTCAACACACCATGCAAGATTTCGAGCTATAGCGCGGCTAAGAGTTTCTCATTGTTCGAAGATTGGCCAGTGAATCTGAAATCAACAGCGCTGTTGGCCTTTTGAGGATTTCGTTGTACGATTCAAGGTGAACTAGTTTCCTTTTCAATTCACGAATTTCAATTTTCTCAGCCATCATAGGGGCAGCGTGTTACCTTGACGTTCCTCTTTTAATTGTCGCCACCACTTGTTCATAGTGACTTGCCCACATTCATCGTCTGAACAGCTTGCACTACGGAATAGTTTGGGTCCAGGGCAAGAGCGTGAATACTTTATAACCAGCTATACTGCTTGAATTTTAATCTAACTAGATGTTTTATGACGAAAATTACATCTCAAGTCTGAATACACCTATTCTGTATCAGTTAAAAACTCATCTTCTTGTCTATTTTTTGATCAATAATATCAAATTTGACTATTCAAAAAACGTTCAAGCTCTCGCCCTGAGTTTGGGTCCAATAATAATATTGGTCGAGATTTGAGATAGTCTAACTAACATTAGCTTGGTGAAAATAAAATTCCGAATGGAGATTGCATTATGCGGATTGCCGCTATTTATGACATTCATGCAAATTCAACAGCTCTTGAAGCCGTCATTGATGAGATTAAAAAACGCAAGGTAGATCGAATCGTTGTGGGTGGCGATGTTGTCGCGGGCCCTTCACCATTAGAAACATTAACGCTTTTGCGAAATATAACCATTCCGATAGATTTTATTCTTGGTAATGCTGAATCCGAGCTATTAAAACACATTGCGGGAAAAGACGTCGAGGAGCTCACCGAAACAGCTGATGAAGTGACTCATTGGCTAGCAAAACAGATGACAACCGAACACAAACAGTTTCTATCCAGCTGGATACCTACATTAGAAATTCAGACCGATACGTGGGGCCAAGTGCTTTTTTGCCATGGATCCCCCCGTAGTAATACTGAAATATTCACTCGCCTAACGCCGGGAAAAAAATTGGCTTCTATATTTGGTCATATATCGACGTCAATGGTTGTATGTGGACACACTCATATGCAATTTAAGATAACATCTGGAAGTATTAGCATAATAAATGCCGGCAGTGTGGGCATGCCATATAGTCGAACAGGCGCCGAGTGGTTACTTCTCGATGATGAAATACATTTTATGCATACAGATTATGACATAAGCAAAGCTGCTGAGCTGATCCGAAAAACCAACTACCCTCAAGCAGAAGAATTTGTTATGAATAATGTATTAAATACCCCTTCTGAAGAAGAAGCCCTTGAAGTATTCAGCCAAATGGAGCGAAATCAAACCGTATTAGAAGCCTGATAAAAGGTATTCATTTGAACACTACCTTGCACTTGGATTCAATACAATTATCTTGGTTTTTACTAAAAGCAAAGTAGCAGAAAGGCACCAACTTACTCGCCGGTGAGCAAGACATAGACCATTGGGAACCAGTACGTCATGAAACCATCGTTCAATATCTGCTCCATTACTCGCCAAGACTACGCTAACTGGCGGCCACTCTGGGATGGATACAACGCGTTCTACGGCCGGTTTAGTGCCGGCCGGGGTAATGCAGGGCTTGACGGGTGTAGTCTCGGGTAAGTTTGGCCAGGTTCTCTAGTTTCTGCTCTTTCATTTCTAAGTGCTAGCGATAGGCCATAAGTGCGAAACTGTACAAACAAGACCGCGGACTTATTCCCCATATAGGTATTGTATTCGTCGCCCTCCCAACATAAATCGGGTGTGATCAAACAACTCGATCACAAAAAATAGGCACAAAAAAGCCAACACTGACGGGACTGGTTGTGTAAGCCGCTTTGGGGAAGTTTCTACGCCGCGTTACTGAAAACGGTAGCTGATTGATGATCCGGAATCAACGATTGCTTGAAGATTCTAATCAGGTCAGTGATTTTCAATAGGTCATGCGGATTCATTAACCTTTATACCCTTTTATACCCTTTTTTTTCTATGATTTATAACATATTGATTTTTATATGTAAAAAATAAGACGAAAAATAAAGGGTATTTTAAGAAATTTGCCCGAATTCCTTTCATAGACAAGGAATTACCGCTAATATAATCTTGTTCACTGCCGCACAGGCAGCTTAGAAATATCAATTTAATCTAAAATAAATGATAAGTAAGTTCACTGCCGCACAGGCAGCTTAGAAATAGACCTTTTGAAACGTCCATTCCATCAAAAAGTTCACTGCCGCACAGGCAGCTTAGAAAAACGGCAACATATTTAGTCTTCATTTCCTTCAGTTCACTGCCGCACAGGCAGCTTAGAAAATTTGATCACCTTTCTTATCTGCGAATGTTAAGTTCACTGCCGCACAGGCAGCTTAGAAAAACATTAGGCGTGGATACTGAGATTGTAGCTGGTTCACTGCCGCACAGGCAGCTTAGAAAGATAAGTATCTTTAATTCGGATCATCAGTTCAGTTCACTGCCGCACAGGCAGCTTAGAAAGAACACGCCAGATCACGCGGTGATGCAGGCTAGTTCACTGCCGCACAGGCAGCTTAGAAAACGATGTAATCCACGCCGAGTTCAGCCCAAATGTTCACTGCCGCACAGGCAGCTTAGGTGACGAAGGACCGAAACATCGTTTCGCAGGCTGAGGAAGTGAGGTCATGGATGACCGATGTGAGCCGCTCCATGGATGGATTGTTAGCACACACTTCACTAAACCACCGTTCACTGCCGCACAGGCAGCTTAGGTGACGAAGGACCGAAACATCGTTTCGCAGGCTGAGGAAGTGAGGTCATGGATGACCGATGTGAGCCGCTCCATGGATGGATTGTTAGCACACACTTCACTAAACCACCGTTCACTGCCGCACAGGCAGCTTAGGTGACGAAGGACCGAAACATCGTTTCGCAGGCTGAGGAAGTGAGGTCATGGATGACCGATGTGAGCCGCTCCATGGACGGATTGTTAGCACACACTTATTTTATCTCCCGGCATTCGCTGCGCTACTACCGGGCTACAACAGGCAGCTTAGGTGACGAAGGACCGAAACATGGTTTCGCAGGCTGAGGAAATGAGGTCATGGATGACCGATGTGAGCCGCTCCAGGGAAGGATTGTTAGCACATACTTATTTCATCTCCCGGCATCCGCTACGCTACTACCGGGCTACAGCAGGCAGCTTAGGTGACGACGGACCGAAACATCGTTTCGCAGGCTGAGGAAATGAGGTCATGGATGACCGATGTGAGCCGCTCCATGGATGCCGCGTATGACGTTTTTTAGGCCTCAGAAGGACCCGTACCAGATAAGCATTCATTCAAAATTTATGTATTTTTATCAATTAGTTAAAATCTAAACGCAAAAAAAACCCGGTAAAGATACCGGGTGGGTCATCATCAGACGACAAGCAAAAGTGTAACAAGCAGGAGCTATATTAATAGTTATATCATTAGTAATCAATCACCCATTTGAGGTAGATTTTAATAATCTATGCTTTTGTCATTGACTAGAAATAGACGAATAGTAATCGTATTCAATTCCCCCACATCCTCGACAATTGCCAATCCTATTTAGGTATCTTTTTTCATATAACTGACGCATCAGATTACTCGCCTAACTTTTAGATGGCTTCGATCGTCACCTTTCACCCTTGACGTTTTAGCCGACGCAGTTCTGTGGCAACCGCTTGTTTCGCTTCACTGTCACTTTATCTTTGCCCAACTGTTTAAACAGCGATTGATTGCGGGTTTGGTAAGCGTAATGGTTTCAATCTGTTTGCCGCTGGCACTTTGTGACTCGCCAATGGGCACAAAGATGTATAACCGCTCGGCAGGTTTGGCCACCGCATCGAACTGCTTGGCGAGCCGCTTGAGAAAAGCCGGCGCGCTTTCATCGGTGCGATTATCGTGCTCGATTTCAATTTTTTGTAATCGAAGATGGACAAAAATATCGTAGCCAAACGGGGTGACAACGTCCGAGAATATCTGTGCCAGGGAAGCAGCTGGCCGATTATCGCTTTAAAAACTCGCTTTGGTCAGCAAGGAACGGCGCGACCGTTAACACCAATTGTACGGTTCGCGGCTGCGTGGTTGCCGTGCATTGGGTGATTTGAAAGACATCGCGCTTGATATCATCCAGATACACGGTGTATTGCTCGCCTTTCGGTGGAATACCATCGATATCCGATGAGCCAATCGTGAGTGAGAGCGAATCGCCCTCGGTGCCGTTGCCATCTTTTAGGTGCCACGACTGAAGCCGATCCATCATTAGATCGGCATTTTTTCCGGTTAGTTTGAACAACATGGTGGGATCTCAGAAATGAAAAAGCTATATTTTGGTAGACAAAGAGAAATATTATTTAATATAAAAACCATATTTAATAAAATTTAAATCTACATTATTGATTCAATTGAATTTATATTAAATGACTAATTATTTATTATTACTATAAATATCAATAATATTTTTTATGTTAAATTAAAATATCAAAATGATAATATTTATTGAAAATATTTTTTTTTGATATACATTTAATATGTAATGTATCGATAGTACCGCTAATTTTTAAATTGTAATAAGGAAGCTAAAATGGCATCTCGAAGCACTGTTGTTAAATTTCAAAATGAGACTGACTTAACTCTCACACGGTCAAATGCAGAGTTACCTCATGGAGTATGGTCAAGCAATATGTACCCTCCTGAGACCGTGGAAGCAAATTCAACTGTAACGTGGGAATCTGAATCAGATGGGTTTATGACAGGTACTGAAGGAACAGCCAGTTATAACGAGTCGAATATTACTATTACAATAAATTGGGACAATCCATTTGTTGGTGATAACTCATATTCATGTTCTAGTTCAGATAATACCTATACTATCCATCAAGAATCAGGTACAGGTGGCGGTGATAATGCGACGGTCACATTCACCCTAACTAATGGCGGAAATTAGGTTCAAAAATAACAATTAGACTCCAATCAATAATAGAATTTAATCTAATACTGATGAAATATCGATGTTCTATTCTAAATTAATCATTAGCTAACTGAGGGCTATTTTTGCCCTCAGTTAGACAGTAGTCAATTTAGTATTATACTTATATCAATTCCTCGTCACCGTAGTCTGTTTCTGCACACTGGCCACATCGGGTAATGTGACGGTCATTGATTGGGGAAAGATGGCCACACGAATTTGTGGGTTAAGTTCGTAGAACGCAGCGTCCATATCATCATCCAATTGCTGATAAAGCAAATCAGTCACAAACTGGCCGTATTTCGCTTGTTCATTGGCAATACGCATCAAACGCGGTGCGTTTCAGTTCTCTCCTTTCATCTGTGATCCCATCATAAAAATTAAGTGTTTGAACATTGGATCGCGGTCTTTGCTTCGATGGTGCATACACAGTGACGGATATAGAAGATGATTAATCCAGTGGGGCTAAAAACTATTCACAAAAAACTACTTGTTTCATATTTCTCTAAGCGACGTTGCCCTGTATGATCGAGAGCAACTTTAGCAACAGTACCACAACTTTGGGGTTGTGGTATGAATACGCGAAAATAGACGAAATTTCTGGTTATTTTGACGATCTAAAAGAATAGAAGGTAATCAAAAGGAATTTTATAATTTATTGAATTTTATAAGTTATTTGAGATAGCTAATTGATATGGCACTACTTATTAAAGATAACTGCATCGACTGCGACATGTGTGAACCCGAATGCCCTAACCAGGCAATTAGCTATACAAGCGGTAAAACACGCATTGATCCAAACCGCTGCACCGAATGTCAGGGGCATTACCCCGAGCCAACTTGTATGAAAGTGTGTCCAATTGATTGCATTATCATCGATCCTGATCATCAAGAAAGTGAAGAACAATTACTAGAAAAATTTGTCATATTGCATGGGGACATTCTGTCCCAATAAAGCAGCTGACCGTAGGGAAATAGGTCTATGTTACGACGTCTTATTTGGCCTTTGGCCGTTGCGCTGGTCTTTGTTGCCAGCATGCCATTAGTTAACGGTTGGGTTGCCCACCGACTTGCCACACAATTAGTCCCCCAATTAGGGATGAAGGTTCTAAGCCATCAATATCGCTGGGGCTATTTAACCGGGCAAGAAACATATCAGCTAGCCAATAACCACCACCGTGAACAGGTACGGATCAACTGTCAGTATTGGGGATTGGGCCCTAAAGCGGTGATCTTTATCAATCAGCGTGAATTATTGACCAGTCAATGGCGCTGGCATCTTGGTTCGTTGTCAATCACAGGGCAACATCACTATGTGGGGAGCAATCCTCTATTTCGCCAATTGACGATAACAACTCAAATCTCGCCGACTCGACTAACCCATAAAGTCAGGCTTGCACATTATCAACAGCACTTTGCTCAACAAGATGGTGCATTGAAAGTCTCACAATTTCAATTCGACACGCAAGCAAGTTATCCTCGCTTTAAGATCTTATCAGCACAACACACAACATGGCACTACCAGCTGAAACTTGACAATTTATCGATTGACTCTCAAGCGTTGCAGTTTCAACTCAAGGGATTGCAGATGCAAACCCAAATTGACCCAGCTAATCCGCTTAGTCATTATAAAAGCGACTTACAATTTGCCCTGTTGCATTGGCGCAGAGGCGCGCTACCCATTGATTTGGAACACGTGAACACACAGATTACGATGCAAGCGTCTAGGCAAGCGATTGCAAACCTCAACACCTTGCAACTGAGCACTCGTTGGCAAGAACAGCTAGCGCCATTAATAGCCAATGGGTTGCATATTCGCTTTAATCCCCTGGTCATGCATAGCCACCAAGGAAAAATGGAACTGACTGCATCGTTAGCCATTGCCCCGACGACGCTCAGCCATTCGTCACTAGATGGCTCACTCTTATTACAAAACGCCAGTCTTGAACTGCATGCCAAAACTAACACGCAGTTTATTGATAATCTACTCCCCGACGCTTGGTTGGCATTTACCGAGCGAGCTATTGCCAATGGCTTAATTAAACAACAAGGCAATATATTGACAGCGAACTGGATCTATCAACGCGGCGAGTTAAAACAAAAACCGGATCCAAACCCAAGTTAGATAAGCGCTGCTTGCTGCTGCATCACCCAACCCGATGCTAGCGCTATCAGTTGATGGACAGGTTTGGGCAGTTCATCATAATCGATATTATCCAACAGATTTTTTATTTCTAATCCGAGTTGGGTATCGCCTTCAATCACCA
Organism: Celerinatantimonas yamalensis; assembly: GCF_046054155.1. Lineage (NCBI taxonomy): Bacteria > Pseudomonadati > Pseudomonadota > Gammaproteobacteria > Celerinatantimonadaceae > Celerinatantimonas > Celerinatantimonas yamalensis. The sequence continues at coordinate 266,935 of NZ_JBEQCT010000003.1, read as the reverse complement.
AGCGCCGCTGAAAAAATAAGGTATCTGGGTCTTCACGCCGCCCCATCATCACAATAAAGTCGTTCAAGTGACCCGAAAAACATACATCGCTCGCTTGGCCTTTTTCAGCGACACACAGCTTGCCATTTCGATAGGTAATCATCCAGTTCCCGGCAATATCTTGCACTTGTAGAGTGACCCTGCGCTCCTGCAAAAAGTCGAGTTCACCTTCGTGTATCGCTTCACTAAATAATTGATTCAGCGCTAATTCTAACACTGGTCGTTGCAGTACAAACGGCACCCACTTAATTGGAATACTCGCCAGCCGCGGACCTTGACTAACAACATGGTGTTTCAGTGTTTGAAGCAAAGCCACTGTACTCTCCTTTGATAACGCTCTAATTTGGCTAAATAGATCTCGGTACTAGTCTAGCGTGGCACGCTTGGCAAAAAACTGTGCTGAGTCAAAACCTCGATAAATATCCTTGGGTAAACTACATCTATTATTTATAAGGATAAAATCAACTATGGAACTACTTTGTCCGGCTGGGAGTCTACCCGCCGTAAAAGCAGCGATTAATGAAGGGGCGGATGCCGTCTATATTGGTTTTAAAGATGCAACCAATGCCCGCCATTTTGCAGGGCTTAACTTTTCCGGAAAGCGGCTCGAACAAGCCGTTCAATACATTAAAGACCATCACCGCAAACTGCATATTGCGATTAATACCTTCGCTCATCCGGGCCAACAACAGGTGTGGGAAAAAGCGATCGACCAAGCCGCTGAGCTTGGCGCAGATGCAGTGATCATGGCAGATATTGGCCTACTCGAATACACAGCCAACCGCCATCCTAATTTAGAGATCCATCTTTCGGTCCAAGCTTCGGCAACCAATACGGCCGCTATCGATTTTTATAAAAAGAATTTTGCAATTCAGCGTGTCGTTTTACCGCGAGTATTGTCTATTCATCAAGTTAAACAGTTAGCAAAACTGCGCCCTGAAGTTGAATTTGAAGTATTCGCATTCGGTAGTCTATGTATTATGGCTGAGGGACGCTGTTACCTCTCGTCCTACCTAACGGGTGAGTCCCCAAATACAGTGGGCGCCTGTTCACCAGCTAATTATGTACGCTGGCAGCAAACCGACAACGGGCTGGAATCAAGACTCAACGAAGTTCTGATCGACAACTATAAAGAAGGCGAATCAGCTGGATATCCAACGCTTTGTAAAGGCCGCTTTAACGTTGATGAACACTGCTACCACGTATTAGAAGAGCCAACTAGTCTCAATACTCTTTCCGTGTTGCCAGAGCTTTTCGATGCCGGCATTGCATCGGTTAAAATTGAAGGTCGTCAACGCAGTCCAGCCTATGTGGAGCAAGTTACTCGGGTTTGGCGACAAGCCATCGACAGCTATTTAGCCGATCCTTCCCGCTATCAACCCGCTGGTGAGGCCGTGCTCAATCATTTAAGTGAAGGTCGTCAAACAACCCTTGGCGCTTATCATCGCGCTTGGCAGTAAGGATAACTATAATGCAATATGCGATTGGCCCTGTCCTCTACTATTGGCCAAAAACTGAACTAGAGCAGTTTTATCAGCAGATCCAACAAAGCTCCGCCCCCATTGTCTATTTGGGTGAAACGGTCTGCAACAAGCGCCGTGATATGAAACCAAATGACTGGCTTGATATTGCCCAAACGTTAGCCGCTTGCGGTAAACAAGTGGTGTTGTCAACACAAGCACTATTGCAAGCGCCATCGGAAATTAAAGTGCTTAAGCAATATTGCGACAATGGCGAGTTTTTAGTCGAAGCAAATGACATTGGCGCGATTGATCTTTTACATGAACGCAAGCTTCCATTCGTCTGTGGCAGTGCCATTAATATCTATAATGCTGCATCTTTGAAGCTGCTACTGCGTCAAGGTATGGTGCGCTGGGTGATGCCTGTTGAACTCTCTCGTGATTGGTTAAGTCAATTGTTAGCTGAACTACCAAGTGATAGTCGCAGTCAATTTGAAGTAGAAGTCTTTGGCTATGGGCATTTGCCACTGGCCTACTCGGCGCGCTGCTTTACCGCACGCTCGCTCAATCGCAGTAAAGATGACTGTCAAGAGTGTTGCCAAGATTACCCTAGTGGTCGAAAAGTTTTTAGCCAAGAAGGCCAGTCTGTTTTTGTATTAAACGGCATCCAAACTCAATCGGGGCAATGCTATAACTTATGTAATGATCAAGAAAGTATGACAGGGTTAGTCGACATTCTGCGCATCAGCCCTAGTTATCAACGCACCAATGCGGTGCTGGAGCAATTTAACCAAGCGGCGCTAGGACAACGCCAACCGCTTGGAGAGGATGTGAACGGATATTGGCACCAGTTAGCTGGGCTTGAAGTCGTTAACTAACTCAGGCTTTAGAGCGTGAACTTACAGCTCACGCTCTTGCATATGTAGTTTCTGACGATAAATTTTAAGCTCTAACAGTGCTAAACCATGTTCAACATAATCATAAACGTTGTTAGCCAATGATAGTTTAAAATCATTTTGTGCCAGCTCTGATTGATGGGTTAACTGCGCCTGCTTACCCAAATAGAAATAAGCTTCACATAACTGTTCAGCCTTCAACTTATTATCTTGAGTAGGTTGCACTTTTGCGAGCAACTGCGAAGGCGTTAATTCATCAGCGAATAGCGCAACTAACTGCCACCCCCATTCATAACTATTCTGTGAGCGATGGTATGCTTTGATCAAGGCTGTGTGCGCCGCTTTAGGGTTAATTTTAACGCTTATTAAATATTGCCACAGTACTCGATAAGGGTCATTAGGGGTTTGTATTTGATAGCGCTGAATATCTTTCTCAGAAAGTTGATACTTATGCCCATAATAAAGCGCTAATGCTCGCGAAAAATAAGCATAGTCATAATTAGGGTCCAGTTCAATAACCGAATCAAACGCTTCATAGGCATTATCTAAATCTTGATTTTGCAGATAATATAACCCAAGGAAGTTATAAGCAGGCGCATAATCAGGAGTAACGTGAATGGCACGACTAAAATCGAGCCGAGCCATCGCACCTAAACCCATTTTGCTTAATACCAAGCCTCGCTCGTAATATAATTGAGAGAGTTTATCATCTTGGAATTTACCTGAATCAATCAGCTGTCCCAAGCGCACGAACTGTGCCTCGCTGAGATAATCAACTTGCAATGGCTGAGCTAACACCATCGACAGAGGCTGGGTATCCTTATGATTAGCACAGCCTCCCAATAACAATGCTGTGACAAGCACCAACCATAATGGTTTAGTCATAAAAATCCTTTCGGTTGTCTTCCATCAGTTCCAGCTATTCGCACGCAAGTCTTTATCAGGATAGCAACTACGCACGCGATGTATCCACTGGTGCAAATGATTTAACTAAATCGTCAAGCGCCTTAATCTGCGCCAAAAAGGGTTCTAATTTCGTCAGTGGTAAGGCACTTGGGCCATCACAAGGTGCATGTTCAGGATCGGGATGCGCTTCTAAAAAGAGTCCTGCGATACCGGTTGCCATCCCCGCGCGAGCCAATTCAAGCACCTGTTCACGGCGCCCACCAGATGCTTCACCAAAGGCACTACGGCATTGCAATGCATGTGTTACATCAAAAATCACCGGACGTTCATGGCAGCTTTGTTTCATCACCCCAAAGCCCAACATATCGACAACCAAGTTATCGTAGCCAAAATTAGTCCCTCGATCACATAAAATCAGCCGCTCGTTACCGCACTCAACAAATTTATCGACTACATTTTTCATTTGTGAAGGGCTTAAAAATTGTGGCTTTTTAATATTAATGGCCGCACCAGTTCGTGCCATCGCTTCAACTAAGTCAGTTTGTCGAGCTAAAAATGCTGGCAATTGCAAGATATCAACCACTTCGGCAACCGGAGCGGCTTGATGTATTTCATGGACATCGGTGATCACCGGAACGTTGAACTGTGCTTTAATTGCTTCAAATATTTTCAGCCCCTCTTCTAAACCGGGGCCTCGATATGAATGAATCGATGAACGATTAGCTTTATCAAATGAGGCTTTAAATACGTATGGGATACCCAATTTCTCAGTGACGGTGACATAGTGTTCGGCAACACGCAATGCCATGTCCCGTGACTCTAATACGTTCATTCCAGCCAATAAGGTAAAAGGGCGATCATTGGCAATCGTTAATCCAGCTACTTCTACATGTTGTGATGTCATAAACACTACTCTAAATAATTAAATAAAATGCAACCGTAACTATTTTTTGCATGATCTTAGGATCAGCTAGTGGAGCGTCGATGGCTCTTGTTCTAGGCTACGGATCTGAATTTTTAATAGATCGGCCACCGGATCACGCGGGCATTTTTCAATAAAATACTCATAATCATGGATGGCAACATTGGCACAATCAAGTTGCTGAAACAAAAAACCACGATCACGCATCTCATGTGGGTCATCGGGATTAAACTGTAATAATGTCTCAGATACTCGCAGCGCGCCTTCAAATTGATCTTCGCGGATCAACGCACTTTTCAAAGCAGACAACCAACGAACCATTACCTCTGGTTGTTCCAGTGCACGTAAGTGGTCCCCAGTTAAGCGCGCTAAATCGCCTTTATAACCACGGAGTTTGAGTTCAACTTCACGCAGCGTCAATTGCTCGCCAGTAAACGGGTCAAAGTAACAATCATCATCTAGAATAAAACGCAGTACAAAGCAACCGGGGAGATTAATCACGTCACACGGTAGATCCAGCTTATGAGCAAAATAGCTCACCAATAATGCCAGCGATGCCGACGTGCCTAAGCGCTGTTCAATCATCGTATCAAGATAAACATTCTGGCTGTTAAAAAAATCTTTCCAATTGCCAGAAAAAGCTAACTCGTGATAAACCAGATCGATAAGCTGCAGTAATCGCTCGTTCGCATCAGTCGCGGGGGTGTGCTGCAACAACCAATTACGCCACCAATTAAATAATTGATGACGGCTACGTTGAGACTCACGGCCAGATAACTCTTCATTTAACGCAAGGGCTTCAAATAACAACGTAGATTCTCCTGATTAAAACCAAATAGGCTGATGATGAATACCTGCTTGGGCCGCCATTGCGAGCCAACCACAGATACCCAACCCTATAACAATCCGCAATAACATGCGGCGAAAATGTTCAAAACAGATCCGAATTAATGCAGCACCCACCATCACCGAGGCTATTTGCTCAGCGTACCACAATTCGAACCAAGGGCGCATACCCGCTAACAACGCGCTCCAAGCACTAAAGATAATAATGGCTAAAATAAACGCCGCTTCAATTTTCTTCCAGCTTGCAAAAGGCAGCGTCAAGGTAGGCTTGAGGATCCTCAGCCACCACTGCGCCATCAATAGCACCAAACAGGCAACCTGCAAACCGTTCAATAAATTAGTCATGATCATGACTCCGATATTGTCCCTGCGTCACCCGCGGCTGACCGCCGTAATCACAATGCGTAGCGATCTGACTAAAGCCTGCCTCGTGCAATAACCGGGCGAGCGCATCTCCTTGCTGGTAACCATGTTCTATAAGTAACCAACCCTGAGCATGTAAATATTGGGGAGCATTTTTAATAATTTCAATGATATCAGCTAAACCATGCTGCTCGGCGATCAAAGCAGAACTAGGCTCAAAGCGAACATCACCTTGCTGAAGATGAGGGTCCTCAGCATCAATGTATGGCGGATTACTAACAATCACATCAAATTTTTCGCCAGCGAGCTCATTAAACCATGATGACAAACGAAAGTTAACGTTCACCTGATTCAACTCAGCATTATGCTTGGCTAATTGCAGCGCATCTTCACGAATATCAACCGCGCTCACGTTAACAGAAGGCCGTTCATGAGCGATCGCAATAGCAATTGCCCCAGTGCCGGTACCTAAATCAAGCAGCGACGCATTGTCGCTTAAGTGCGTTAATGCGTGCTCGACTAATACTTCGGTATCCGGACGGGGGATTAAAGTCGATGCCGATACCTTAAACGGTAACGACCAAAACTCTCGCTCACCAACCAAATAAGCAACCGGCTCACCTTGAACGCGCCGTGCCAATAACTGGGCATAGCAGTCAAACTGCTCAGCATTGAGTCGTCGCTGCGGCCAAGTCAATAAATAAGTGAGAGACTGACCCAAGGCGAAACTGAGCAATACTCGAGCGTCCAATTTGGCTGAATCGCTCATTGTTAACTGCTGATAGCCTTGCGTAAGTGCTTGGGCTATCGATGGCAGTGGCTCAGTCATTGTCAGCCAATGCAGCCAGTTGATCGGCGTGATACTCTTGCATGATGGGGTCAATCAATGCTGCCAAATCCCCTGCAATCACTTCATTCAGACGATACAAAGTCAAGTTGATACGATGATCGCTCACTCGCCCTTGCGGATAATTATAGGTGCGGATCCGTTCACTACGATCACCACTGGCAACCAGCTCGCGGCGCATACTCGTTTCTTGAGCACGGTGTTTTTCATCTTCAGCAGCTTGCAAGCGTGCTGCCAAAACAGACATGGCTTTAGCTCGGTTTTTATGCTGCGAACGCTCATCTTGACATTCAACAACCACACCCGTTGGGATATGGGTGATACGTACCGCCGAATCGGTTTTGTTAATATGCTGCCCCCCTGCCCCTGACGCGCGGAAGGTATCGACGCGCAAATCGGCCGAGTTAATTGAAACCGCTTCAGCTTCTGGGACTTCTGGCATAATCACAACTGTACACGCAGAGGTATGAATACGCCCTTGCGATTCAGTTTCAGGGACGCGCTGAACACGATGCCCCCCTGATTCAAATTTCATCACGCCATAGACATGGTCACCACTAATTTTAGCGATAAGCTCTTTATAACCACCATGTTCCCCGTCATTACATGAAATAACTTCAACTTTCCATCCACGATTTTCTGAATAGCGGCTGTACATACGAAACAGATCGCCCGCAAAAATCGCGGCTTCATCACCACCAGCGCCAGCGCGTATTTCTAAAAAGACATTACGCTCATCGTTGGGGTCTTTAGGCAGTAATAAAATCTGTAATTCACTTTCAAGGTGCTCGAGGGTGTGCTTAGCGTCGGTAATCTCTTCGGCCGCCATCTCCCGCATCATCGGGTCGCTGTCATTCTGCATCTCTTCACCAGCAGCTAAATCGGCTTCAGCTTGCTGATATCGATCAAAACATTGCACCACACCTTCCAGTTGTGAATATTCTTTGGTCAGTCCCCGAAAGCGATCCTGATCACTAATCACATCCGGCTCACCTAAGAGCGCTTGCACTTCTTCATAACGCTCTTTAAGCGTTTCTAATTTCGACAATATCGATGGTTTCATGTAGTTCTCTAAACAATGCTCAATTGGGATAACCCATTACACAGGGCTCAACTTTGCTTGCTAAAAACGCGATTTAGCTGGGCAACCTAGTGCTTGGCGAATCACTTCCAACTGATCAAATCGCCCTTCTCGACCAGCCTTATTCAAGGCTTGTGTCGGGGCATGGATTAATTTATTGGTTAATTTAAATGCAAGTTCACTGAGAACATCTTCCGCTGATTCGCCATGCTCGAGCGCTTCAAGCGCTTTGTGAACTTGCTCATCTCGCATATGAAAACAGTGCTGGCGAAAATGTCGAATACTATCGACCGTTTCCAGCGAGCGCAACCAAGCCATAAACTCATCGACTTGCTCATCGATAATATCTTCGGCAACGGTGGCGGCTTCACGTCGATGGGCCATGTTCTGTTCGATAATTCCTTGCAGATCATCAACGCTATATAGATAGACATCACGCAGATCGCCCACTTGCGCTTCAATGTCACGAGGCACTGCAATATCAACCATAAACACAGGCTGATGACGGCGCTTGCGCATGACCTCTTCCATCATTCCTTTGCCAATAATCGGTAAAGGACTAGCAGTAGAACCGATGACAATATCCGCCATGGGAAGATAATCAGGCAGCTCATTGAGGGTAATCGCTTTACCGTTAAATTGCCCAGCTAGATTTTGCGCGCGCGCAACAGTACGGTTAGCAACCATAATATTTGCGACACCTTGGTCGAGCAAATGTTTGGCAACTAACTCTATCGTTTCACCGGCACCGATCAGCATCACCTGAGCACGACTTATATCAGCAAAAATGCGTTTTGCTAAACTGACTGCGGCAAATGCTACCGAAACCGCATTTTGACCGATTTCAGTTTGCGTTCGCACTTGTTTGGCCGCAGCAAAGCCTCGTTGAAAACAACGCTCTAATATTGGACCGATAACCCCGACTTCACGGGCCTCAGCATAGGCTTGCTTAACCTGACCAAGAATTTGAGGTTCGCCTAAAATCATGGAATCGAGTCCCGCAGAGACCCGAATTAAATGCCGGATCGCTTCAGGCCCACGATGAATATACAGCGAATCACGCAATTGCTGTTCGTCCAGATGCTGAAACTTGGCCAACCACTGGATGATCGGTTCAGGATTCTCGTCATTTGAACTAACGTACAACTCAGTTCGATTGCAGGTTGATACAATCACTGAATGACTCTGGCAATTGTCTTGTAACTCAGTCAGCGCTCGGCTTATATGCTCAGCACTAATCGCAGCTTTCTCGCGAAACTCAACGGAAGCTGTCTTATGATTCATTCCTAATGCCAACAAGCTCATTGACTATGGTTTCTAGCTCTAACACACGATATGATATGGAGCTTAGATTGTACGGGAAAGCCTGACTAAAAGAAAGGAAGACGCTCGGTCATCCGTGATCGCCAACAATCCATTCGCCCAATAGAGGTTACTTTGTTTCGATATCTATTCATTGCTGCTGCACTGATAGTTCTAGCAGGTTGCGCGAGCGTTCAGCCGCCAAAGGCTCAAGTGCCTTGGCAAACGCAACAAGCACAATTGGCCAAAATAAAGAGTTGGCAAATCAACGGGCAAATAGCGCTGATAACGCCTAAAGAGCGCCATAGTGCTAGCCTCTATTGGCAACACCAGCGCAGCAGTGATAACCTATTGTTGAATGGTCCATTTGGTAAGCAACTGCTCAGCGCGACGATTACGCCGCAGCGAACAGTCGTCGTCGTTAATGACAAAACATATCAAGGCCCTGATTCAAACCAATTAATTTCGCAGCTGACAGGATGGCATCTTCCTCTGAATCGCCTACCCTTTTGGTTGGTTGGGCTCGCAGATGGCGCACCTTACCAACTAAATACACACCAGCGTATTGGATCAATTAAAAGTCTCGATGGCTGGCAGATCACCTATAAAAATTATCAACAAGTTGGTCAATACGTACTACCTCAGCAGTTAGAAGCTAAACATGGTACGGCCCGAATAAAAATTATTATTGACCAATGGCATGTGGATCCCCCTCATGAATAACGATATCCGCTACTTAGCGCCAGCAAAATTAAACCTTTTTTTACACATTAATGGCCGCCGTGATGACGGCTATCATGAACTACAAACTCTGTTTCAATTTATCGACTTAGCCGATGAACTTACTATTTTGCCCACCAAAGAACCTCAGATTGAATTGCGAGCGGTCCTTGCAGGTGTCAACAGCGAAGATAATCTCATTGTTCGCGCAGCCAAATTACTCCAAGCACATGGCCAAACCAAGCAAGGGGCTATCATTGAATTAAATAAGCGCCTGCCTATGGGAGCTGGAATTGGCGGGGGCTCATCGGATGCAGCCACTACTCTGGTGGTTCTGAACCGCTTATGGCAGCTCCACCTAACAACCACTGAACTGGCAACGCTAGGATGCGCGTTAGGGGCCGATGTCCCTATTTTTACCCACGGCCATGCAGCCTTTGCTGAAGGCATAGGTGAACAGTTCACTCCTGCTGAGCCCGAGTGCTGCTGGTATGTATTACTAACGCCACCAGTGAGTGTGTCAACGGCGCGTATTTTCGCCTCACCCGACCTGCCAAGAAACACACCAAAATTTGCGCCAGCGCAATACAACTTTAAAAAAACACGCAATGATTGCCAAACAATTGTGACACAACACTATCCCGAGGTTGCACAGGCTTTAGACTGGTTGGTAGAATACGCGCCAGCAAGAATGACTGGGACCGGTAGCTGTGTCTTTGCACCATTTACAACTGAACGCCAAGCGCGCACTGTCGCTATGCGCTGCCCACCAGAATTTGCGCCGCTCGTCTGCCGTGGACTCAACCAATCACCACTGCACGAACAGATCGCAAGGCTTGGAATATGATTTATCATTCAAGCAATATCGACCCTTCAACCCATCAACGGCAACACAACCGAGGTATTTTTACCGTGCCCGATATGAAAATTTTTGCAGGTAACGCCATTCCTGAACTTGCTCACAGTATCGCTGATCGTCTTTACACTAAACCTGGAGATGTCTCAGTAGGTCGCTTTAGCGATGGTGAGATTAGCGTGGAGATCAAAGAAAACGTACGTGGCGGGGATATTTTCATCATTCAATCAACTTGCGCCCCAACCAATGACAATTTGATGGAATTAATCGTCATGGTTGATGCCATGCGCCGTGCATCTGCGGGCCGAATTACAGCCGTGATGCCTTACTTTGGCTATGCAAGACAAGACCGCCGACCGCGCAGCGCACGCGTACCTATTACGGCCAAAGTTGTTGCAGACTTTCTATCCAGTGTTGGCGTTGACCGTGTTTTAACAGTCGATCTACATGCTGAACAGATCCAAGGCTTCTTTGACGTTCCGGTCGATAACGTCTTTGGTAGCCCAGTCCTGTTGGACGATATCCTTGAACGTAAACTTCAACAACCTGTGGTTGTATCACCTGATATTGGTGGTGTTGTTCGAGCTCGGGCAATTGCTAAAATGGTGAATGACGCCGATTTAGCCATTATCGATAAACGTCGTCCTCGCGCCAATGTGGCGCAGGTGATGAACATCATTGGAGATGTTAATGGTCGTGACTGTATTTTAGTCGATGATATGATCGATACGGGTGGCACATTATGCCAAGGTGCGTTAGCGCTTAAAGAAAAAGGGGCTAAGCGTGTTTTCGCCTATGCCACTCACCCAGTCTTTTCAGGCAAAGCTGCTGAAAATATTGCTAACTCAGTCATCGATGAATTTGTCATCACCGACTCTATCCCATTGAGTCCTGAAATTAAAAAACTTGGGAAAGTTCGCCAGCTTTCTTTAGCACCATTATTGGCTGAGGCAATTCGCCGTGTCAGTAATGAAGAATCAATTTCAGCCATGTTCTAGTGCGTCGTTGTCTGATAAAAAACGCCCCAATTGGGGCGTTTTTTATTAGCAATATAATCATGCCAGTGGTAACATAGCGCGCCCTTTTATGTAGGGTACGGGCAGATCGTTTGGTCGCGAACGGGTGCCACATTTAATTTTTGGAGAAACTATCAATGTCTAAAATTGTACTGAATGCAGAACTTCGCAGTGATCTGGGGAAAGGTGCGAGCCGCCGCCTACGCCGTGAAGACAAAGTCCCTGCCATTGTTTATGGTGCCAACAAAGAAGCCGTATCAATCGCTTTAGTTCATGACAAACTATTACGTGCACAACAAGTAGAAAGCTTCTATTCACAAGTTTTAGAGCTGAAAATCGGCAACGAAAGTGTTGATGTTTTGGTAAAAGACATGCAGCGCCACCCATTCAAACCAAAAATCAACCATGTTGACTTTCTGCGTGTTAGCGCAACTGAAACAGTTACAACGACTGTACCAGTTCACTATATCAACGAAGAAAACAGTGTTGCGGTTTCTGAAGGTGCGATTATCCACCATCATGCCAACGAAATTGAAATCACTTGTTTACCAAAAGATTTGCCTTCACACATCGAAGTTGACGTGGCGAAATTGGAAAACGGCGCTTCTATTCACTTGTCTGAAGTTGCATTACCTGCAGGGGTTACTGCGTCAGGTTCCCATAAAGGGACTGACCATGACCTCGTCTTGGTATCTGCTGCGACAGAACGCGGTAGCTTAATTGCTGATGATGAAGCTGCAGATGCAGCGGCAGCAGCTGCTGCAAGCGATGACAGCGCAGAAACACCAAAAGCAGAGTAATTATGGCGAATTCTATTCGCTTAATCGTGGGCCTGGGAAATCCAGGCCCCGAATATACCCAGACACGACACAATGCCGGCGTTTGGTTCATCGATGAACTAACTCGACATTACCAAGCTACGCTACAAGCAACGCCCAAATTTTTTGGCTACTCAACTCGGCTGAACATTGTCAATGAGGACGTCAGGCTAATCGTTCCCACCACCTTTATGAACCTCAGTGGTCAAGCCATTGCTGCTATCGCTAATTTTTATCGCATTGAGCCTGAGCAAATACTCGTTGCTCACGATGAAATGGATCTTAGCCCTGGTGTTGCTCGGTTAAAAAAAGGCGGTGGTCATGGCGGGCATAATGGCCTCAAAGACACGATAGCTAAATTGGGGAATAATCGTGATTTCTATCGTTTGCGTATCGGGATTGGTCATCCAGGTGACAAATCTCAAGTAACAGGTTACGTTTTAGGCAAACCGCCCAAAACACAACAACAGCAAATCGAAGATGCCATTGATGAAGCAGTGCGCTGTCTGGACATTTTATTTAAAGATGGCTTGGTTAAGGCGCAAAATCGCCTACACAATTTCCAAGCAAATCCATAAAAGGTATTATTGTCATGGGATTTAAATGTGGGATTGTCGGCTTACCTAATGTGGGCAAATCGACACTATTCAATGCGTTGACTCAAGCCGGTATTGAAGCGGCTAACTTTCCATTTTGTACCATTGAACCCAATACCGGTGTGGTTCCTATGCCGGACCCACGTTTAGATGCGTTGGCTAAAATTGTCAACCCACAACGTATCTTGCCAACAACAATGGAGTTTGTTGATATTGCGGGTCTTGTTGCGGGAGCATCTAAAGGGGAAGGTCTCGGCAATAAATTCCTAGCCAACATTCGCGAAACAGATGCGATTGGTCATGTTGTACGTTGTTTTGAAAATGACAACATTATCCATGTCTCAGGAAAAGTCGACCCCGCTGCCGATATCGACACCATTAATACTGAATTGGCGCTGTCCGACTTAGAAAGCTGTGAAAAAGCTATTTTCCGAGTTACTAAAAAGGCCAAAGGCGGTGATAAAGACGCAAAATTTGAACTGCCCGTGTTACAAAAAGCCTTAGCTCATCTTGAAGAAGGCGAGATGATCCGCAGCCTTGGTCTGGATGACGATGAGCTTAAAGCGATTGGTTACATGAACTTTTTAACACTTAAGCCAACGATGTACATCGCTAATGTCAATGACGACGGTTTTGAAGATAATGCGTATTTGAATATCGTGCGCGCAATCGCCGAAAAAGAAAATGCTGTAGTTGTACCCGTTTGCGCCGAAATTGAAAGTGAAATTGCCGAGTTAGAAGCTGATGAAAAAGCTGAATTCATGGCTGAAATGGGTCTGACAGAGCCAGGCTTAAACCGCGTTATTCGAGCTGGCTACAAATTGCTTAACCTGCAAACTTACTTTACTGCTGGGGTAAAAGAAGTGCGGGCTTGGACCGTTCGCGTTGGCGCCACTGCGCCGCAAGCCGCAGCGGTGATCCATACCGACTTTGAACGAGGCTTTATTCGCGCTGAAGTGATCGCCTATGATGATTTTATTCAATATAATGGTGAGAACGGTGCTAAAGAAGCAGGTAAATGGCGCCAAGAAGGCAAGACTTACAAAGTTGTCGACGGAGATGTCGTCCATTTCCTATTCAACGTGTAATATTGACGATTAATAATGCATCTAAACCGCCAGTTGTGGCGGTTTTTTATCATCTACCTCGGCAACGTTAGACACTCATCATCGTCGCAGGCAAAATTAACCCATTGGGCTAAAATGCTCCACCGCGTCATTGATTGAAACATTCAACTAGGTTTGTTTGTTAGCCTTATTGCGCCGCCATGCCTCCCACCTTGTATTATCAACGAGCCGCTTAGCCAATCACATATAATTCTGGGCACCACCATTTCACGACTAAACAGAAACTTCTTTAGACTTGAGCACACCTAATCAACAAAGATCCGAATCGATGTCGCCGCTATACTTGCTCAAAACGAATCATCGTCCACGAGGCTTTTGCTAAAGTGATGGTAAACTCCTGCCCGATTTCCCCACTAACCATTTTAGCCCTTGGTATCACTTGTTCAGGAGCGTCGAAGCTATTCACCGCCAACAACTCATCCCCCATCAGCACTTGCTGCTCTAACATCTGTAAATCGCCAAACTGCTCAAGTTGCAATACAAGTTCTACTTCATCATCTAAATTCGTATTCAGAACAAAAAAAGCGAACGTCCGATTCACTTCATCAAACGTGCTAAGTGTGGCTAATCCTGGAACGCGACCGTATTTTGGCGTATCAATGTCATCACACAGCAACATGCTTTTAAACACACCGCCTCGCGCATAACGACTGACCTGCTGAAACGGATAATAGGTTGTATGTTTTAATACACCGCCATCTACTGCCGTATGAATGGGGGCAAGTGCATTGACTAATTGTGCTAGACAGGCCATTTTTACTCGATCTGCATTATTAACAATCGTGGTCAGCAATCCGCCAACAACCAGCGCATCCATCAGCGAATAGACATCTTCAGCAATCGCTGGGGCCCATTGCCAACGCTTTATATCCATGTGCTTGATATACCAAACATTCCACTCATCAAGGCTTAACATCATCACCTTGTCACTACGATGCTTTGCTTTGACATAATCTGCGGTCGCTTTAAGGGTATGGATCAAATTGTCTAAATCATAAAATGCCGCTAAAAAATTAGCTGTATTCCCTTCATATTCGTAATAGCGATGCAGCGATATATAATCGATATAAGGGTAGCAAGTTTCTAACACGGTGCGATCCCAATCAGGAAATGTAGCCATCTCTTTCGAGGAACTACCGCATGCCACCAGTTCAACACTGGGATCAACCCATTTTAAGATCTTCGCTGTTTCTCGTGCCTTTTTCGCGTAATCTTCGGCTGACAAGCCCCCCGTTTGCCATGACCCATCCATCTCATTACCCAAGCACCAAACTTGAAAACAATGCGGTTGTTCATAGCCATGTTCACGACGTTTATCACTCCAGTATGTCCCACTTGGAACATTGCAATATTCCGCAAGGTAGCCCGCTTCTTGAGGTGTCCCAGTGCCAAGATTAACGGCAATCATCCCTTCGCTATGAGCTTTTTTTACCCAATCAGCAAACTCATTGATACCAAACTGATTGGTTTCTATCGCAAGCCACGCATAATCAAGTCGCTTAGGTCTGTCAGTCTTAGGGCCAATGCCATCTTTCCAATCATAACCGGACACAAAATTTCCGCCAGGATAGCGAACGATGGGAACGTTTAAATCCCTGACCGCCTTGAGCACATCCTGACGAAACCCCTGTTCATCAGCCATTGCATGCTCAGGTTCATAAATTCCAGTATAAACAGCTCGCCCCATATGCTCGATAAACGAACCATAAATTCGGCGATCAATATCGGCAATTTTAAAATGCTTATTCACAATACATTTGGCTTGTTTCATCTATCGGCCCCTTTTAGAAAACGCATCAACCCGTTGGCTTCATCTTGAAATGAAATATGAGAGGTGAAATATCAAATGAATCCGATCCCCCATAGACCAACTAGGATGGGCCATTGCTTAGACAAGCATTATAAAGAACCGAGAAATAACATCGCTATGTAGAGAAACGCTAATCAGCTGCATAATCAGTGCATGATCTAAAATTTGTGCTCGCAATCGGTTATTACGATGTTTTATCGCCAAATGGCACACGCTAGGATGGCGAATCATCAAATTTAGACGGTGTCCGAAATAATGTGGGTTGAAATTACTGATGGATGGACAAACCAACAATGAACAGGTTAGAGCATATCTGTAAAAATAAATTACCCTATATTGTCTGATATAGTTTTTAATCAATGCATAACAAGCCTCGCAGTGACCTGTCATGCAACGGATAAAAGTGATTGACCCGTTTATTCGCGCAGCAATGCCGGGGACTGTTTTAATACTGAGGGTTGGCGCTCCACCAATACCTTCGACTCTCGAACAGACCACAAAACATCGCCTTGTTGACGGATCACCGACACATCATCACAACCTTCAAGAATAATAAAATTGGCGGGTTTGCCAACTTCAATCCCGTAGCGATCACCAATATGCATCACTTTAGCGCCATTATCGGTAATAAAATCGAGGGCATTTTTAAAGTCGTCATATCCCATCATATGACAAGCATGCAGCGCAAAATCAACCTGTCGCAGTAACTTACCATTGCCTAAGCTGTACCAAGGATCTTGAATCGAATCTTGCGCAAGGGCGACGGTCATTCCGGCGTCACGCAGCTCTTTGACCCGCGTGATCCCGCGACGTTTAGGGAAAGTATCAAAGCGCCCCTGCAGATGGGTATTTTCGGTGGGGCAGGAAACAAAATTGATCCCAGACTTTTTCAATAATCGGAACAATTTTGAGCAGTAGGCATTATTGTACGAGTGCATCGCAACGGTGTGGCTTGCCGTCACCCTATCCGCCATACCACTTTCTAGGGCTGCCGTTGCCAGCACTTCTAAGAAACGTGAATTTTCATCGTCAATCTCATCGCAATGAACGTCGACTAAGGCGTTATGTTGTTTGGCTAAATCGATCACCCAACGCATCGACTCAACCCCATATTCTCGGGTAAATTCAAAATGCGGAATACCACCGACCACATCGGCCCCTAACTCTAATGCCTTTGTCATCAACGCCTTACCGTTGGGAAACGACAAGATCCCTTCTTGAGGGAAAGCAACAATTTGCAGATCAAGATACGGCGCAAGTTTTTCTTTTAAGGGAATAATCGCTTGAAGCGCCGTCAGCGCTGGATCGGTAACATCAATATGGGTACGGATATATTGCACTCCGTGGCTGATTAACAACTCAGCTGTTTTATATACCCGCTTTTGAACATCGCTGAGAGTGAGCAGTTCTTTGCGCTTTGCCCAGCACTCAATACCCTCAAATAATGTTCCGCTGTTATTCCAATGTGGCTCACCAGCGGTCAGCACAGCATCGAGATGAATATGCGGTTCAACAAAAGGCGCACAGAGAAGCTGCGCGTTAGCATTGATATCACAAGGTGCATCAATCAGCCCTGCTTGCGCGGTGATCTCACTGAAACGGCCATTTTGGCAATCAATACTAAAAAGAGCGTCTTGATGGCGTAATCGAGCATTAATAATTTTCATAAAAGTCCCTAAGATTCATCGGGCGGCAAAATAAAGGCGTCGATTTGCAGTGCATTTTGCACCGCGAGGCGATGGCCCGCATCGGCTAAAGAAAGATGAGTCAATTGTTCAAATTTTTGTAATCTGGCGCTAACGGTATTGCGATGAATGCCCATCTGCTGAGCCGTACGTCGCACTGAACATAAAGAGGCAAAATAGTTAGCAAGTGTCTGTTTGATGAATAATAGCTCGCGATCACTTGTCTGATAAAGCGCTCCGAGCATACGACGACAGAAATGCTGCAAAAGTGGTACATCATCAACGGCAGTAAAGAGTTGCTGCAACGCAAATGTCTTGTGATGAAAAAGCTGGCCACGATGGTGGCGATAAATAAATTCACTACACTGCCTCGCTTGTCGGATCAGTAAATTCAGCTGTTTTAGCGATTGACCATGGCTGACTCCAATCGTTGAGGGAAGCTGTCGCCTCTTTAGCGTGTGATGGAGTTGTTGCCAAATCGGCATCACATCTTGCGTATGGCACTCATCAACTAGAGGCAAGATAAGGAGCCAGCCGGTTCGATATTCAATTAATGGAAATGGGCTATGTTCGGCGACTAAAAATTCACGCAAGGTAAATGACCAAAAATCAATATGATCGCTTACACTCGCATTTGGTAAGACCATCGCTACACTCAACAAACTGTTGATTGGCAAGCCAATTCCTTTAGCTTGTTCTAAGGTTATCGCTTCTGGCAGAGATGGATTTTCGATAAGCTGCAACAAAAACCATTGCTTGGAACGCTGAGCAAATGACTCTTGAACAATGGCATTGGATAATCGTTCAGTGACGGTTACCATCGCCAAAGAGTAAGGCTGCTCCAACAATGGGATTTGAAATTGATTGGCCAACGCCATCCACTCAGGGCTTAAGCTTGGAATATGACGAGAGCCGGTTAAAACCACAATGGCTGCAACATTCTTCGCTTGGGTGACTTGAAGCAACCGCTGAAAACTACTATTGGACCAGCTACGATTGATGCCGGTAATAAAGATCACTTCGCCACCGACCAGCCATGGGGCTAATTCATGATCTTCTGCAATATAAGGCCAACGAATGGCCTTATCGATTCCTACCATACCAGCTCGGATTTGAATGGATTGCAACCCTTGAATGCTGGGAATATCTCGCACAGTCAGCATCGATTACCCTATTTTGACAACGCGTTGGCGCAGCGAGAAAAGCATGACCAGCAGGACATAACTAATACTCGCGACCAGCATGCCCACGACAGGTGGCATCCAAGGCGATAAGTAAGCAGCAAGTGAACCAAGGCCATAGGCTGCCAATCCTTGAAAATCAAAATCTGGCAGCTCAATATCCGATAATTGGGGGGGATTAGCACGGTGGATCACCCAAAAGTTCGCCATAATAATAGCGCCAATGGGCGGGATAAAGGTGCCTAATAAAACCAAGAACGGGATCAAGTAGTTATACATGCCAAATAGCGCTAGAACTGTTCCAATTGCCGCACCAATCACTGTAATTGTGCGGCGTTTATCAGTACGAAATAAGTTACAACCAGCTGCAGCAAAGTTATAAATCGTGTTATCTTGCGTGGTCCAAATATTTGCGAACAGCATCAATACGGCAAGCAAGATGAACCCTTGTGCGGCCAGTACATCAACAATATCAGCCTGTTGATAGATCATCGCCCCGAAAGCCCCCACAAAAACCATTAAGCCATTGCCGATAAAAAATGCCAACAATGTCGAAATGACTGCAATCTTGCCCGTTTTTGAAAAACGGCTCCAGTTCGTTGCCTGAGTTCCCCCACTAATAAATGTCCCAATCACTACCGTAATGGCCGCACTAAACCCCATCGTTTGCTTAGGTTCGATATGCAATAGCTCTGTTACACCACCAATATGAACCAATCCTTGATAAAAACAGATCCCAATAAAAACCAACATCGCGGGGACCGATATTTTAGATAGAAGCTCCATAGCGCGATAACCAATCGATGCCGAGATACAAAAACCAAAACCAAAAATAATCACCAGCGGGACTTGCCACGCTTCACTGATATGACACAGTTTGATCAAGACGATGGCAATGGTCGCCACGCCCCAGGCATACCAACCAATCTGGGTGAACCCTAAAACAAAATCAGATAACTTACTGCCATATTCACCAAAACAGTAACGCCCTAGTAATACCGTATTGAGCCCAGTTTTGTAGGCAATATAAGCCAATGCAGCCGCGTACACGCCTAAAATGAGATTTCCGACGAAAAGAACCGTCAGCAATTGATCGATCGCGAAGGCGCTTCCTAATTGCCCACCAGCCCACATGGTTGAGGTAAAGAAGGTAAATCCCAGTAAAACCGCTACCATCGAAATGAAGCCTTTGCGGCTATTGGGGGGTACTTCGCTTAATGGATAATCATTGTTTTCTTGCATCGCGCCATTCCTTTGAAGATGAGTTAAGCAATGATTAAACAAGTATTGTGCCAACAGACCGTATCAACCATATGTACCATTTGGTACACAGACTAAATTTACATATATACATAATGCCTACCACTTTGAATGCATAACAAACAAGTTGCACGAATAAAGTGATTTATCGCCCTAAAATAACGCAAACGACTAACGGTTAAACAGACAGAACAGTCCATTAACGATATGTTATGAACGAGCCGGATTGTCTACAATGTGTAACGGGTGGTATAAATGCCACGAGTGGATACCCATCCGTTAAATGGACACCCTCGCGATATTTGATGTGAGCAATGATTCAGCAAAGTGGTGAGCTGTTTGGCACCTTAGCTTTTTTGGGCTTTTTTGGCTTTTTCGGTTTAATCGGACGCGTATCAAGCTTCGATTCTGCTAATTCATTGGTGGGCAGGTAACTGGGGAGCTGTAAACGAGGTAGCAATTGTTGAATCAAACGTTCAATGGCAAACAGCTCTGGCGCTTCGATGGCACTGACTAATGAAATTGCATGTCCTGCCTCCCCTGCGCGCCCTGTTCGACCAATGCGGTGAATATAATCTTGCGCGACTTTAGGTAGCTCAAAGTTCACCACTTGCGGCAATTGAGGAATATCCAAGCCCCGCGCGGCCAGATCAGTGGCCACTAACAGCCGAACCGTCCCAGATTTAAAATCGGCTAAAGCTTGAGTGCGAGCCCCTTGGCTTTTATCACCATGAATTGCACTTGCACTGAAACCTTGCTGAGTGAGATAGGTTACTAACCGATTGGCACTTTGCTTAGTGCGCGTAAAAACCAGCACCTGCTGCCAATTCCCATCATTGATGAGCTTAACCAGCATCGGCGCTTTCTGTTTGACATCCGCCGGATAAATACACTGTTCAATGGTGATTGCAGCCGAATTAGCTGGACTCACCGATATTTCAACCGGATTGCTTACGATCGTTTGTGCCAGTGCACGGATCTCATCAGAAAACGTGGCTGAAAATAGCAAGTTTTGACGTTTAACGGGCAAGCGATTAAGAATGTGGCGAATTTCATCGATAAAGCCCATATCCAGCATACGATCCGCTTCATCGAATACCAATATTTCCAACTGATTAAATCGAAGCGCATTTTGTCGATAAAGGTCGAGTACCCGCCCTGGAGTCGCGACTAAAATATCCGCACCTTTGCGCATGTTAAGCATCTGCGGATTAATTTTTACCCCACCGAAAACCACCGCGCTTCTTAACGGCAGATAACGGCCATATGTGACGATGTTTTCTTGGATCTGAGCGGCTAACTCACGCGTTGGCGTTAAGATCAAAGCGCGAACTTGATTCGCTTGCACGCGGGGCCCATGAATAAGTCGCTCTAAAATAGGTAAGGCAAAGCTGGCGGTTTTACCTGTTCCCGTTTGCGCAGCAGCCATGACATCGCGCCCAGCGAGTACCGCGGGGATCGCCTGCAACTGAATCGCCGAAGGCTCTTTATACCCCTTCTCTTGGATCGCTTTAAGAATTGGCGCGCTAAGGCCTAACGAGGTAAAACCCATAGTGGACTCTCAATCAATATTGATATAAATGATTCGCTAAACACTTTGTCAGCGAAAGGGCGATATTTTGCGGCTTTCATCATGGCATAGCAACTAATAACTGCCCTATTTGGCAAGCAAACCATCTAGCAAAAACATAGCATAGAACGCATCGATTCAAACTATTTTAAACAAAAGGAAAAAGACTTTCTATTCATACAAAAACGCTTTTGAAGGCCATTATCATCTCAATCTGATTGAGGGTCACCTTATATCAGAGGCAACTTAGAAAACACATGAAGGAATACGAATCTGCCAAAGTGGCACCATCATACTGGCAGTAGCAGTAGCAATAGCAATAAAGAGAAAAAACTTAAATTAGAGCAACCATGTAGCCATCAATAAACGAGTCATTGTCGTCAATCTTCTGGCTACATATCGATTTACAGCAGATTATATGATCAAATTCTATGGCGACTCACTGTTCTGTGCGTTAGTTCAGAGCAGCGGGCATAGCGCCTTGTTGCGTACAAACAAAGGCTGATAATGTCACCGCATCATGATGGATCTCTTGAAGTGCTTTCCCTTCCAGTAACCCCACCAGCATTGCCGCTGAAAACGAATCACCAGCACCCACTGTATCGGCTACAACAACCTTCGGGGTAGCCATAAAGTTAACATCATCGGCAGTAATCAAATAACTGCCCTCCGTCCCACAGGTAAGTGCCACTAAGCTAAGATCAAAGCGCTCCATTAGTCTCTGACAGTTCTCAACATCAGAACCATCAAGGCCAAACATGTCAGCCACAACCACAATTTCTTCATCATTAATCTTGAGAAGATTACAACGCTCTAGCGAGGATTCAATAATAGTTTTCGTATAGAAATCTTGTCGAAGATTCACATCAAATAGCTTATAAGCACTATCGGGGACTAACGACAAAAAGGTATGAATAGTATCGTGCGTAATCAGGTCACGTTGTGCTAGCGAGCCAAAACTTACCGCCTTTGCATGCCGCGCTATATCACGATAACTGTCTTTCATGACTAACCGATCCCAAGCGACAGGCTGAGAGAAAAGATATTGAGGAACCCCTTCGCCATTAAGACTAACTTCAACTGTACCGGTCGGTTCATCAACACGTTGCAGTTCAAAATCAAGGCCTCGTTCTTCGAGGATCTGACACAGCTCATCACCTAAGGGATCATGACCGACAGCACTAATAGCTAAGCTGTCCACACCTAATCGAGCCACATGATAGGCGAAATTGACCGGCGCGCCACCCATCGATTTATGGTCAGCAAAGACATCCCATAACACTTCACCGATACCAATCACTAATGCTTTCGTTTTCATTACCTCAATACCCCTTAACGCAGTCCCATTTCTCGTTCAATTTGTTCCAGAGATTTGCCTTTGGTTTCTGGAATACATGTCTTCACAAATACAAATGCTACGACAGAGAAGAAGCCAAAGATAGCGAACAGATAGCTAAGTCCTAGAGAACCCTTGATGATAGGGGAGAAATAAATAGTAATAAAAGTAAACAACCAACTCACGGCGGTAGAAAATGACATCGCCATACCTTTGATATGGTTAGGATATATTTCAGAGATAATCACCCACATGACGGGCGCGAAAGAGGCTGCAAAAAAGGAAATATACACCAGCAGTGCAATCAGAACCCCTAATCCATTTTGAACCGGTTGTGCATAAGCCCAAGTTAAATAAGCAAGCCCTATGGACATCCCTACCGAGCCCCACAGCAATAATGTTTTACGGCCTTTTTTGTCAACTAACCATAAAGCAACTATTGTCATCAAAAAGTTTACCAAGCCGACAATCATGGACAGTAGCATCGCATCGCTCTTCGCAGACCCAGCTGCTTGAAATATATCAGGCGCAAACATAATCACTGCATTGATACCCGTAATTTGCTGCAAAATGGCAATCGTCGTACCGATCATGACAATCTTTTTATTAACGCCTTGAAATAATTCAGCAAATGCTACTTTATCGCGATTTTCTTCAACAGAGATTAATTTCTCCATTTGTGGTAACTCACTATCGACTAATTGATGGCCACCGATTTTCAACATCACAGCCATCGCCTCCTCACGGCGCCCATTAGCCAATAACCAGCGAGGGCTCTCTGGGAAGCCACTCATTAAAAATAGAAAATACAAAGCGCCAAATATAGCTGGCACAGCCAACATATACCGCCAACTGTCACTCCCCAAGTCGATCAGAAAATAATCGAAGATATAAGCCAAAACAATGCCAATAGTGATCGCAAATTGATTCATAGAGACCAAACGGCCACGGTTGTGTGCAGGAGAAATTTCAGAGACATACATGGGGCCTATCACCGAAGTGGTTCCCACGGCAAGACCAGACATCACGCGAAAAAGGATCAAAACGTCTTCATTATGAGAAAAAGCACACCCTAATGACGAGACGACATACAATAATGCTGTCATTAACATGACTTTTTTACGGCCATATTTTTCAGTCAAACCGCCCGTAAACCAAGCACCCAGTAAGCAGCCAAAAGTCAATAATGCAGCAACGGTGCCCAATCCACTATCTGTCAGTGAAAATTCACTTTTAAGCATCTCAACAGCACCAGAGATTCCCGCCATATTCAGCCCAAAAAGTAAACCACCATTAATTGCGACAAATGTGATCCACCAGAGATATTTTTGTTGTGAAAATTGATTATTATTCATCAGAGCTACTTATTAGGTTACTTATACTTCATTGCTGCAAGTCCGCGCAGCATGAAGAAAGGCAGACAATAAAACAGTAATCGTATATTGAGTCAATTAAAAAAGACTATTCGGTAAATTGCGAAAAAGATATACGTTCATTCACAGTATTCATAAAAATTATATAACTCATTGAAAATAATAATAAAATTAATTTATATAGCCATCATATTCATGTTAAGTACAAAAACCAGCTAGCGTCATTAGCCAGTCAATACGACTGTTCAATAGCTAGCCGGGTAAAGCGCAAATTTTCAAACCAAAACGAATACAGCATCCATATTAGATTGATAAATCAAGCCGCAATTGACAGTTAATATTTTTGTCGGCAATGATTCACCAGCCAGTCAATTGACTCTCTATTTATAAATCTGCCGTAAATCTACCCATCTGACAGCAATCATTGTTAATTGTAATCTATACATTTATATCATTCGAAGTAATTTTAGAATGGTGCTAAATAGAATATATGAGCCCGAGAGTGATTAACTTTTGTACGAATAAACACGTACCTATTATGCTTACGTGCCCAATTAGACCGTCAGCAGTAAACAAGCCACCTTGCTTATTAAAGGGCCCCATTGTTCACTAATAAAGATGAAATCTTACCTGACTAATAACGTGTAATAATAAGGGGGATCGCTTTAAAACGACCTAGAGCACAACATTGAGCAAGAAACCTTAGAGCATTTGAACGGATAAAGCCTTTGGACGCCAAAAAATATATGAACATTTTTCAATCAATTTATGCGCATTAGGCAAATATCGGTTGACGTAAAAGCAATCATCTCTAGGCGATCTGAATTGTTGCTCCTAGTAAACCAAAGATTACGCTCAAAAAATGAACATGCGTGTAATTACCCTACTTTGGATGCATCTATAAATAATAATTGAATGATCAACCGATGAAGACCAACTGAGCATGAATAGCATCACACGCACAAATTTTCCAAAATTAGGAGCTACCATTGCATAATAAGTGGCATTCAACTAACCATTGTTTACCAAATTGACTTTCTAGCATGTATGCACCAATAAATACATCGCGGATTACCATCAGTTATTTAATGATAAGAAATGCCTTGATGATTCTGTTCGCATTTCCCATATCAAGGGAAACACGGCGACAGAACAAAGCCCTGATTGATTGATCAAAAAAACCAAACATGTTCGATGTTATATAACCCTATAGTTATATGATGCAGATAAGTCGACTTAAGGACGCTTACACCATAACTTGGGTAGATTCGCTATCACTGGAATTAAAGAGATCACAATAATAATCAGCGAAACCCACTCAAAATGCCCTTTCACCCAGGTGTTCGCTCCCAATAAATATCCAACCATCAATATCAGGCTGCTCCATAGCACGGCCCCTAGCAGATTAAATGCCACAAATCGACGTTTATTCATCTCGGACATCCCCGCAACAAAAGGTGCAAAGGTACGAACAATCGGGATAAACCGCCCAATCACAATAGTCATTCCGCCATATCTAGCAAACCACTCATGCGTAAGCTGAATATGGTGTGGCTTCACCCATCGCGAATGCAACAAGCTTTGACCTATGCGTGAGCGGCCAATCGAATAATTCGCCATATCGCCCAAAAATGCCCCGGCAGTGGCAAAGCTAATAGCCAGAACAATACTATGCCCTGACGCGCCAAAAAAAGCCCCCGTAGCAAATAGTAGTGAATCACCCGGTAGAAATGGAAAAATGACAACACCTGTTTCAAAAAACAAAATAACAGCGACAATTGCCAATCCTAACAACCAGTTTTGTTCAAGAAGCGTATATAAACCATCAGGATGGGTTAACCAATGAATTAGCTCAGCGAAATGCATGACAATGAATTCTCAATACAGCAGTAAATGAACCCTAATCGAGTCAGGGATGATGCATTGATTAAAGCGCAGCGCGAGTGGAAAAATTGTCATACGATGCGGATCCTTTTTAATCATGCGCATTAAATAGTTCTTCTGTTCCCATCCAATATCCCAGCACTAAGGACATAACAAGGCCACGACGTCTCGCTACCAATTTTAAAACGATCCCCCGTTACAGAGCAAATAACCGCCAGCAAAAACAAATAAGATACTCATATCAATAATAAACAGACGGAATGTCAAACAAGTCTTCTGTAGCGATTAACTAGGTAGGTGTCTCTAATTATTCCCTATTTAATAACTTTTGATAACCGAATCGCCATGATTCAATACCTAATCGGAGAAACCTATTTTAACTGCATTTATATTGGTCGAGCATACAGTTGTTCTCACCCATTGAATTTTCTACCTGAATGGTCGCATGTTCTATCCCAAACTGATCGTGTAAATGGTGTTGAAGTGTCCAAAGAAAACGGTTGTCTAACGAATGGCTATTCACGACTAAATGAACCGTCAGTGCGACTTCGGTTGTGCTCAACGGCCATACATGCAAATCATGAATGTGATCCACACAATCAAAGCTCAGCATGTATTGGCTGATTTCACCAATATCGATGCGCTTAGGGACAGCATCAATGGCATAATTAAAGGAATCCTGGAGTAACCCCCATGTCCCAATAAAAATAATAGCAACAATAGCCAGACTGACAATCGGATCAATCCATAACCAACCATTAACCATCATCAATATACCAGCGACAACCACACCTAAAGAGATGCCTGCATCAGCGCTCATATGCAAGAAAGCCCCTCGAATATTTAAATCATCTTTTTGTCCTTTAGCAAATAGCAATGCCGTCAGGGTATTAATCACAACGCCAATAGCCGCAACGACAATAACCGTCATTCCTTCAACAGGTTTGGGATGAGCAAAACGCCCGATGGCTTCCCATGCAATGCCGCCAAGTGCAACAAATAACAGTATTGCACTTGCTAAAGAAGCGATGATAGTCGCTTTTCGAAAACCATAGGTTCGTTTTTCTGTCGCCGCTTTTGTGGCAAGCACCGCAGCCCCCCAAGCCAGCAATAAACCGACCACATCACTTAAATTATGCCCAGCATCGGCCATGAGCGCGAGTGAGTCAGCCAATATCCCATAGCCAAATTCAATAACAACGAAAATAACATTGAGTGCAATACCAATAGCAAAAGAACGATTATGACTTGTTATCTCATGGCTGTGGTTGTGACTCATCTCTTTTCCTTATAGTGTCGCAGGCCATTGCATGCATAGACTCACGCATTCTCATCCGCGGTGATCCACCCAGTTTATCGATTACTAAGGCTTCGCCATTATTTGTATTTTGCGACCGCATCGCTAACCTGCGATTTTAAAGAATTCCAAGTAGACTCAATGTGGTCCTGACTCAATGCCCAAGTATCTTCACCCGCCTCAGCAAGCTGCGATAGCTTCGCCTTGCCGACTTCGATCTCACTTTCCATCATTTTGATTTGCTTATTCATTTCCAGTTGGGTATCGGCACTCTTCCTTGAAGCTTGCGCTTTGAGTTTATCCACCTCTGCCTGCCACTGATTCAACAGAGCCAGCTTCTTCTGCTGGTATAGTTCTTTATCATTCATAACCTGCGCCTTTTGATAAAATTTTGATTGTGCACCGCCGCGTCGACGAAAATGGACAATTTCGCCCTGCTGGGTCAAAGCCGCGCATTAATACAGTTGTTTTCACAACAAGTATAGTTAGGTTACCAAAGTCCATGAATACCTCACAAATCAGTGGAATTGACTTTGCCACATTTGGACTTTTAAATAGCCCAGCGAGGGAACAACTTTTCGTGATACAAAAGAATTAACAAAATAACGCTTATACGCCGTAACAGATATCCAAAAGAGTGAAAAGTAAAAGCCTGATACAGCGTACTTAAAAAGGTCATCAACCTTGCAAATCAGCCAAAAGTCTTTGTATATCGACTGATTTTAGTTTGTTAGTAAATTAATACTTTTACATGATGAACAAGGATAGCATCATGCGGCGACCCCAAATAGATGCCCAACAACGGCAGTTAACCCCATAGCCAGCGCTCCCCAAAACGTCACTCTCAGCGCACCTATCATTCTTGATGC
Organism: Celerinatantimonas yamalensis; assembly: GCF_046054155.1. NCBI lineage: Bacteria > Pseudomonadati > Pseudomonadota > Gammaproteobacteria > Celerinatantimonadaceae > Celerinatantimonas > Celerinatantimonas yamalensis. Next base: position 238,875 of record NZ_JBEQCT010000003.1, on the reverse strand, counting down.
GCCACCAGCATGTGCAGCAACCCCTCCTAGTAACGCCAAAAATAGTAGCGACGAAATAGCGACTGCTGGCATTAAATAATTATATGGTGTCAGCCATGCCACGATTAAAGGAAGTGCAGCACCGATTGTAAATGTAACGCTTGAAGAAAAAGCCGCTTGAACTGGCCGTGCATTACCACTCTCTGATATACCGATTTCATCGCGAGCATGCGCCCCTAACGCGTCATGAGCCATAAGTTGCTCAGCAACTTGCAAGGCTAAACTAGGATCCAGCCCCCTATCTTGATATATTTTGGCGAGCTCATCTTTTTCAAATTCTATGTCGTTTTCTAACGATATTTTTTCAAGCGCAATATCCGCATTCTCTGTATCAGACTGAGAACTGACAGATACATACTCACCCGCTGCCATAGACATTGCCCCAGCGACCAACCCCGCACTGCCAGCAAGAAAAATGTTCGCCGATGTGGTACTTGCAGCCGCAACCCCGATAATAAGACTGGCTGTAGACACAATCCCATCATTTGCGCCTAAAACAGCGGCACGCAGCCAACCTACGCGATGTGATCGATGTATCTCATGGTGAGACATATATTACCTCGATAGGCTTACTGCTATCGCATCCAAAGCAGTAAGCAATTTGAGCAGCAACAGACAATAATATGGCTGCTTACATGCGTTATTCCTGTTGAAAAACATACACTATAAACTTGGATTTAGCATCACGATATACATGATGGGATACCCCTGCCCCTGCACAGGATTGCTTGAGTGTATATATTGAACCTGCAACGCGCTATCCCTTACCCAGCTTATTTCGGGAAACTCACAAATCCTTAAACTTTGACCCAGTTGCAACAATCACATACCCTAATTCAAACATACAAAGTTTTAGCGTTCGCAACGTATTTGATTTCTCACGAACCCCCAATAGCTGTACTTCACAGGCAGGTTGTTCAAATAAAGCAGGGCCACACCCACAAATATATCAGGATCACCGTTAGACATTACGCCCAGCACAAAAGAAGAGTCACTCTCCACAATGTTCCATGGCAACCAATATTTTGGTCTATCCATTACCATTCAGCTAAGGCGCACGTCAACACACCCTTGTTCAAGCCTCTTGTCGGGGCTTTTGTGGAATCTCTTATTAGTCTGAAAGATAATAAGTCACCGTTGAAACCACTCTCACTTTCTTGATATATGGATGGTTTTTATCCCTTTCTCGGATACTAAATTGTCCTTGCGACGCTGTTTTTATCTTTCCTAATAAGCTCTTTGAATCAGATGCAAACTTTTCAGCAACTTCGCGAGCTTGCCGAGTTGCCTCCTCAATCATTCCAGGTTTGACCTCATTAAGACGAGTAAAAATATAGTCCGTTTGTGATTGATAATTGTTGCCCGTAAAAACAATCCCTTGTTTTCCTAGCTCGGACAGGTTTCCCATCGCATTGCGTACGACTTGAATTTTTTTAGAATACACGGTGACAGTTTGCGAAGCGGTATAGCGAAATTCAGGTTTGGCTTGATTGCCATATTGTTGTGCTGATTTATCCGTAATAGCAGGTGATGAGTACGATATTTCATCAGCCCCAATTCCCGCATGTTCAAGAAACGACTTAATTTTCTGAGTACTACGATCCATGGATTGATACATTTGGGTCAGATCATTACTAGCAACACTGAATTGAATCGGCCAGATCACGATATCTGCCTTGAACTCGCGTTCAGAAAGCCCTTTTACCGTCACTGTACGCTCAAATGCCTTATACTTAAGCGCTGCATTGCCAAGCAGATAGCCAAGGGATGACAGTCCAATAATCAAACAAACACCCAGAATAATTGAACTACTTTTGTCAATGGTCGCCATATCTTTCTCCTTTAGAGTGACCCAATGAACTACATTGTGAACCGTGCACTTTGGGCTGTCCTGTTGCCCAAAATCGTCGTATCAAAGCTATTTGTATAGCTTAGCCGAAGACATCTTAAGCTGTTATAACAACCATACCCACCATGTTAATTAGACGAAGAAATAAAGCTGGCAATGGGCGCTTTTCGATTTTATTTTCAGCGTTAAGGTTCTGTGCGGCTGATAACAACAAATAGGAACGATTTAGCTTACGCACGCTTGTCATCAACTCGCTCAGGTTTCACCGCTTAGCAGTTCCACTTTATTTTCCAAGTAACATAGCCGAGAACGCAAGCAATCCAACAATTGCATAACCTATCTCATTGTCCATCATCTCTTCTTATTCGCATCGAGCCCGTTCACGCCTTGCTAGAAACAAATGTGAAATGAAATACTTTAAAGCAGCCTCACACTCCGTTATGCCAGAGGTTGAGATTGCTTAATGAGTTCATAATCATAACTGGTGATCTCAAAAGGATTACCATATGGATCTCGAAAGTAGATTGACCACGACAGCTCATGATCGCTCTCGCTAAAGATAACACCAAAGGTGCTCAAATGTGCCTTCCAATCTATGTAGTTTGAAGCATCTACTGCAAAAGCAACCGTTGTACTTGTCAATTCATTCGACTCAAATAACGCGATGTGAACACCCCCATTTTCAATGGTTAATGGGCCGCCGACATCGAACCAACACTCGAGTGTCTTAACACGTTTAAAACCCAATACTTTTTTGTACCACTGCTCCGCGACCAAGCGATTTGGAGCATAAATATGAACATGATCAATTTTTAATAATTGAGGCATAACCTAAACTCCCTTATCTTTTGGTAAAACATTGTTGATGAACTGAACTGTGTAAACCTCATCATTTAGCGACGGCTAAATAATATGTCAGGCATTGGTATTCACACCTATTGTTGTTCTCTTCGATGGTTTCCTATCCCACAACCAAATTTAGAGAGCGCGGTTCTAATCATGTTCACCTGTCGTGAGCAAACCACGAACTTGGTTAGCCATAACTCTGTGAACTCTATGAATACTTCCGCAACCATCACGATAAAAAAACAAATACAATGACTTCGTTAAGCGCATGCGAGTGTACTGTAGACGATACCATGATCGCTAGATCATGGAAGAATGCTTCAAGTTATAGACAATCGGCATAGCGTTGCATAATCTAGGTGACATTCATAGTTTTCATGGGAACAAGCTTATGAATAGCCACAGATGTTTTCACCTCTGTCGTCACGAACCGAGTAAAAATACGAACAATATCGCATCTCTAATCAAATAAGGTATAACAATAAAGCTATATATCAGAAACTAGTAATGCGGGAGCTCAATGTGTCCGTTGGGTGAGGTGCTCTAACTTGGAGGTAAAATGATTCAAAGTATTTATGATGAAATGTGGGACAAATTCAGTGTTGCGATGACTCAAAATCAATATGCACTTGATCCCTATCTTCTTGATGGCAATAATGATGATCGTCGCGGGATAACCGCTTTGGCATACCTAGGTCTCAATAATCAAAAAGTTTGCCATGAAATTTCATGTTTTCAAAAACACGTCCGCCATCTCGAGCCCCACCAGTATTACCATCCAGCTGATGAACTTCACTTGACTGTATTGTCAATTATTTCCTGTTTTGATGGGTTTAAACTAACGGATATTAATATAGGTCAATACATTGATATTTTTAATCAAGTGATGGCTGAGAGTGACCCCATAACTATTCACTATCGCGGTGTGACAGCCTCACCCAATTGCATTGTGATTCAAGGTTTTCCTATCGATTCAAATTTGGAGAGGCTCCGTAATAACTTAAGGCATCGCTTTAAACGCTCCGGGCTTCAATCAAGTATCGATGCTCGTTATAAGTTGGTGACAGCGCATAGTTCGGTCATTCGTTTCAGTTCACCGTTACAAAACCGCCATCAGCTTCTCGCACTTTGCCAACAATATCGAGACTACGATTTTGGCCACATTGAGTTCCATAGTTTTGAGCTGGTATTTAATAATTGGTATCAAAATTTAGCAGTCACTAAGGCGCTCGCTCAATGTTCAGTCCCCCATTAATTTCATCGACCATTAATCATTCAAGAGCGATTATCAATACGTGAGTTCTTGAGTTTGTGTATTCAGTGGTCGCAGCCACCACCCTATTTCTCACTTACTTTATACGGTACTGATCGAATCGAATACAACGCCCCTACCATTAGGTTGATGTGAAATTGTGCCCATTGCTGGCAAAAATTAGCTCTATGAGATTAATGCTTGCGTAGAAACAGACGTTATTTTTACGCCAAAACTTGAGATATTGGGTAATGTCGCATTATGGTGTGCTCGAATTTGTTCACCTGATAGATGCAGTTTATCGTGAGTGGTGTGCGTATCGGCCACAAGGTCTACTGAATATCCTAACCCCGCAGCCTGTCTAATCGTGGTATCAACACTCTGGTTTATTTTTCATTCGTTGCGACGTAACCCACTCTATAATTTTGCCACATCATGTCCGTTTTTTTATGAGCACTAATTTTCAAAGTCTCCCAGTTTTCGCCAGCAAATGGTGAATAACCACTCAGCAATATTTCATCACTGGATACTTGAGTAGGCAAACCATGATGTAGAGTTTGTTGGCTGATGCTCAGTGTTTTTTGTTGTGTCAATAACTCAAGATTCACCGTATTGTTCGGTAACCACAAGTTCACGTGTGGTCGACCGAAATGTTCACACAACGCTTCAAAACCCTTACTCGCTAGAAAGTCTTGCATGCCTTGGGTTTGTCGCCAAATATAAAAGGGAGCATAGATGTTTTTGGCGCTTTGACACTCAGGGTCATCACGCCTAGCAAATAAATACAGCTTGGCTAATAAGTCTGGGAAGCCATTCAACAAATGCCCATTGTCACTAATTCGACGGCGAATAATGTCCATATCGTAGTCGGCTGGAAACTCAAAAGAATATTGCATCGCAATCATTGCATATCTCCTATCATCATATCTTTCATAGAAAGGCCAGAGGAAAAAGACCAATCTTCTGCGTCGTTAAATTGAATAATCACCATGACATCTTCTGGGCGAACGGCGATTTTCTGCTCCAGATTCTGGCAAAGTGCCTGAAAAAATGCCCGTTTTTGGCTGTGGTTACGTGGTTTTCCCGCGAAAATATGGAACAGTAAGCCTGCATTGCTACGCGCTTTACTCAGGTTGGGGTAGTCGTTATCAAATACTTTTTGTTGTGGGCTATAGGCCTCAAACATTTGGAAACAATCTCCGGGTGGAACGTCAAAATGTGTTTCCAAACATTGCTGTAAAATCTCGGAAACGGCCTGTCGTTGATCATCAAAAGATTCACGAGAGATGGATATTCGAGTAAACGGCATTAGCAGTTCCTCCTTTTGTTTACATCATCCAAGCGCTCTAATGCCGATGCGGTGGTTGGCCAGCCCGAATAAAATGCAAGGTGCGTCATGACTGCACTCAGCTCTTCTACACTTAGGCCGTTATCGAAGGCGCGTTCTAAATGTCCTGGCAATTGTTCCATACGATTTAAGGCAATAAGGGTGGCCACGGTAATTAAACTGCGATCTCGTGGGCTTAAACTTTGTTCAGTCCACACTTGTCCAAACAGCACCTCTTGGGTTAATTGATGAAAATGCGGCGCGATGTTGGCAAGCAAGGCTAATAGGTTTTCTTCTTGAGGGGTCATGGTTCTTCCTTCGATCATTTAACTTACATCATGATGATAGGTTGATCTTTTAGTTAAAAAAATCAAAACTATTGGAATGAATAGTTTTGATTTTCAGGATTAATAATGATGAGAAGCTTCGACCTAGATGCGTTACGATGTTTTGTCTTAGGTATTGAACTAGGCAGTTTTGCCCTTGCCGCCGAACGGCTTAACCGATCGCCCTCTGCCGCTAGTGCGCAGTTAAAGAAGCTCGAACAGCAGTGTCAAACGCCACTCGTTACCAAGGTAGGAAGACATCTACAAGCGACTGATGCGGGAGAAATCGTGCTTGGCTACGCCCGTCGCATGCTGCAATTAAATGATGAAGCTCAGTTAACATTGACGAACAATACGCTATCGGGACAAGTGGCGTTCGGTTTACAGGAAGATTTTAGTGAGGTGTTACTACCGCATATTTTGGGAATGTTTTCCCGCGCCCATCCACAACTGCAATTACAATCACTGGTTGGCCGTCATAAGGAACTGTTCAATGGCATTCAATCTGCCGAGTTGGATTTCTCTCTTGGGTGGGAAGGGCCAGAAGCAGCAAGTTATAGTGAATCTTTGGCTGAATTACCTCTTCATTGGTATGCCCCTACTGATACACATCTGAGAGAAGCCATTCTGCGTGCTTATCCTTTACCTTTAGTCATGTTCGATAGTACTTGCTTAATTCGCCAGCAAGCCACTGAAGCATTAGATCGCGCAGGTATTCCTTGGAAAATCAGCTTTGTAGGGCGCAGCCTTAGTAGCTTATGGCGAGCGGTTGAAGCGGGTTTAGGTGTTACGGTTCGCTCTTCTTTTGGTCAACCGAGTAGCGTTACTTCACTGACTGAGTTGCCAAAACTCGGTCGCCTAAGAGTGTGCCTGAACCGCAGTCAATATGCGCTAAACGAAGTACAGCAGCCGCTATACGATATGTTAAAACAGCAACTTTTGCAGCACCTTGCTTATTTAACTTAAATTTGCGCAATAGCTAATCATATCTAACAAAGTAGCTTAATTTAGCGTACCTCAATCACCGTGCAATCGGGCGCTGCTAATCTGTCCGAAGCATTGCGTAACAGGCCCCTGCAAACGGCAAAAAGCACAATTGGAAACATCTTGCAGCCTCCGTTGAATGACTCAGTTCCATCTTGCTGTATGGTTGTCCGCATAAAGCATTGACGCCTGATCCCCGTATACCCGACGCGATGACATCTAACCGATTACAGAGACTCTCTAAAGCGATATCTGTGACAAAACAGGGTCTCAGTGCCGCCGTTATCTTTGTAATAAACTCACTTGTTAAGGCTCTTGACATGAAGGAGTCCGAGATCTTCTGAGTCCGTAGACGACAAAATATAGTGAAACGAATTGCTGTGTCATAAGCACTAACTTATCTTGCAACAGCATCAATGCCGCCATACTCAAATTCATGAGCATGAAAAAGAACCAACCGGCGGGGTTATTTTTAGCAATGGCATAACTACCTAATAAAAATCCTAACATCACGCCTATTTCTAAGACTTGCGATATAGAGACAATGCCGCGGTGTTCGATCACGCTATATAGAAGTCCAACTATCAGCGATGAATAAGTGCACAAGGCAACAATCTTGTTAAACCACTTATTATCTTTTTGATGCTCATGATACGTATTGTATAGCCCTAATAACATTGCTGGAATGCCACCGGCTTCAACGGACGCTGCAATCCAATCCTGATGGCTAATTAATATTACGACCCATGCCGGCACACCTAGGATATAGATAACCCAACCCTTAATTTTAATATGCTTTTTTGTCTGTTTGGGTTTTCCCTCGGCAAGTGCAAACAATATTTTATTGGTAAGGTAAAATAAACCACCCCAAATTTGTAATACTAAATCCATGTATAGACGCCTCCTTAGGAACGCCCACCTGCAGCAACAAAAAATCTGGGGGACCCACACAACAAAGGGCTGTGCAGCTCACACACGTTAATAGTCACTTACGGCGGCTTAGTGAGTCATGATACCAATACGCAATGTCGTAACAGTAGGATCTCTATCGTATTGATAAAATGACTGCTACGACAAAACCAGAGGCCTGCTAAGTCTCCTTTATAACACTGGTTTACCAATACCTTCAAACAGTACTTGGGTCAGCACAACCAGACACCTGACTTTGCAATTTTTATAGCTGATTGGTGTAAATGTAAAATCACTGTATGCAGTATGTGGCAGTTCATGATTACAATATCGTCAACAACGAGATATCTATCCCTCCACGTTCGCCCTCTCACATTATACTGTAATTAGATCAACATAAACCACTTGTCGGGAATAGGTTCATTCAACTCATTCATCGACCTACCTATATCCATGAGCTAATACCAAGGTGATGCTTTTCCCATTCAGACAGGAAAGCCTGACACAAGTCGCTCCACGAAAACAGCGTCTAAGTTATTCATGCCCAAGCCATTATACGATTGATGGTTTTAGTCAAACGATCAGATCGCGACTTGAGCATTTAGTTCATTTTCTTATGCGCCGATCAGGTATTTTTAGAGCAAGACAGCCGCTTCTATTCTGAGCACATTATTCCATTGAGACTGTTTTGTACTCTTTTTGGTCGGCGTTTTCAGATGCTTTTGTATCCGAATAACCCGCACCCGCCCCAATGGAAATTTGTAGAGTAGCCCATTCTTTAACCTCTGAATTATGAGCTGATGCGGCACTGATTTGTGCTGACGCTTCCGAGCGCACCGTGTCTAGCAAGTCGAGAAGTGTCATGGCGCCGTTACGGTAGTTATTACGACCCAGCTTTAAGGCCTTCCCGTAAGAAGCCGCAGCTTTGTTTAGTAGCTTAGCCTGTTCTTGATATAAAGATAAATTTGACTGAGCAACTTGCACATCCTCAACCGCGCTTTTAACGGTAGAACGCCAGTCTATTTCAGCTTGCTTCGCTGCCGATATTTGAGCATCCCGTTTTGCATGAAGTGCGCCGCGATTAAATATCCCTAAGGAGATTGATGGGCCAAAACTCCAGCTGTTGACTGAGTCGGTGTTTGAAATGGAACCGGTAAGGGTGATTGATGGGTAAAGTGAAGATTCATCTTCGCCTACAGTCGCAACCTGTTGATGGAGAATGGCTTCATAATAACGAATATCAGGACGGTTTCGTAACAAATCGGCAGGTAAACCAGTATTAAAGCTGTTAGGAATAAGTAATTGATTGGAAGTTTGCTGCATTTCAACCATTAATGGACCGGCTGGTTTATCAATTAAAGTGGCAATAGAGAAGACAGAAGCTCTGAATTGAGCCAAATAGCTTGGTAGCTCAGCCTGTGCTGATTGTAATGCCGCTTCCGCTTCCGCTAACTCATACTGGGTAGCGGAGCCCACAGCCAGTTCCCTTTGGGTAATGGCAAGTGTTTCTTTACGTGTTGCAATGGTATTGCGGGTTAACGCTAAGGCTTGTTGGTAATAACGAGCATTAGAGTAGTCTGCAATTAATTCCGCGAGCCAGGCTAGCCGTTCTGTTCCAACGTTCGCTTGCGCAGCTGCAAGGTATGAAGCGGCCGCCTCACGTTCGCGTCGAATGCCACCGAATAAATCAATAACGAAATTCGCGTTCAAGCTGCTTTCTGAACTCATGGACACGCCTTGTCCTTCAGTGCCAGAACGTAGTCGGTCAAAACTCGCTGAGCCACTTAATGCAGAGTTAACACCTGTTTGTCTAAGCTTTGCCTCGGCTTCCCGAATTTGTTCTTTTGCTTTAAGAATGTCGAGACTTTGATCAAAGCCTTGTTCCACGAGTTTAGTTAAAAGAGGGTCGTTAAAGTCTCGCCACCAAGCTCGATAAGCGACATTGTTAATGCTAGTAGAACCGCCATCCGTAAATTTAACCGAAAGAGGCGTCGTTGGAGCTTTCCAATCAGGTCCTACGGCTGCGCACCCTGTTAATAATAAAAAAGGTACCATCTTTAATAATTTTATCATTCAGAGATCTCCTTGCGGCTCAGTTTTTTAATCAGCTGAACAGCTTTTAATACAGCAACATATAAAACCGGTACCATTAATATTCCAAATATAGCTGAGAAAGCGATACCGCCAAGCATGCCTGTGCCGATCGAGTTTTGCGCATTAGCGCCGGTTCCACTGGCTATGGCTAATGGCAGCACACCTAACGCAAAGGCAAAGGTTGTCATCAGAATAGGGCGAAGACGCATTTTGGCTGCAGCAACAACTGATTCGATCAGGTCTTTTCCTTGCTTTCTTAAGCTTTCTGCAAATTCTACAATCAGTATGGCGTTTCGAGCGGCAAGACCAATGGTCGTTAGCATGCCGACTTTAAAATACACATCATTTGATTGGCCGAATACCCATGCAGTTAACAGCGCACCGAGTAAACTAATGGGGACCGCTAGCATAACGGCAAAGGGCACAGTCCAGCTCTCATAAAGTGCGGCAAGTGCAAGGAAGACCACAACGGCAGATAGGAGATACATCATCAGCTCTTGGTTTCCAGAAAGCTTTTCCTGGTAGGAAAGTCCTGTCCAAGCGAGACCGTAATTTCCGCCAAGTGATTTAACTTGGTTTTCCATCACACTCATGGCATCCCCTGAGCTTACACCTTCTGCTGCAGCGCCTTGTAGCTCAATGGCATTTTCACCGTCATAATGGGTAATAGAGGTGAATGCTTTCTCCCATACTTGTGTGCTAAATGCGGCCATCGGCACCATGTCACCTTTGTTATTGCGCATGTACCAATCGTTAATATCTGATGGTTGCATACGATAAGGCTCGTCGCCCATTACGCGAACGTCATGTAATTTACCATTCAGTATGAAATCATTGACATAGTCACCTGCGAAGATGGTCGATAGATTACTGTTAATGTCTGATAACGTGAGTCCGGTTGCCTGCGCTTTTTGTGAGTCGATATTGATAGAAAGCTGAGTTTGGGTATTGGCTTCATAACCCCGAACGGAGGTAACCTTGCCAGTCTGTTGGGCGGACATGGCCAGTTTTTGAGCTTGCTTTTGTAGCTCGGAGAGTCCCTTCCCACTAGAATCTGTTAAATACATATCAAAGCCGTTCGATGTCCCCAAACCTTGTATAGCAGGGGGCTGTAGGAAGAATATCTGACCATATCGCCCGCCGAAGAAGTGCATACTGGCTTGGGTTGCAATCTGTTCTGCAGACACCCCTTTTCGTTCGGCTAGGTTTTTTAAACTGATAAACATCATGGCCGTATTTTGGCCTGATCCGCCAAAACCATAGCCAATAGCAGCAAAGGCACTGTTAACATACTTGCCTTGGTCTTTAAGCAGATAATTATCTATTGCGGTGACGGATTTTTCTGTCTGAACGCGTGTAGCATTATCAGGAAGAGAAATCGATGCCATTAATATGCCTTGATCTTCTGTTGGTACAAAGCTCGAAGGGAGGCGTTCATATACAAAGACAATAGCGACACAAACCGCCACGACCACGATAATCATTCGAAAAGGCCGACGTACCAGCCTGCTAACTGTGCCAATGTAGCCCGAGTTTAACTTATCCAAGCCTTCGTTAAACTTGCGAGCAGGCCAAGCATTGGATTGACCTTTGGAGGGTTTCAATAGTGACGCACACATGGCGGGGGTTAATATCAAGGCAACAAAAAGGGACAATACCATCGCAGAAACAATCGTGATGGAGAACTGCCTATAGATGATCCCAGTTGAACCGCTCATGAATGCCATGGGTAAGAAAACGGATGTCAAGACAACGACAATACCAATCAAAGCAGAAGATATTTCCTTCATGCTTTTCTCTGTGGCTTCCATTGGGCTGAGGCCTTCTTCTTCCATGACCCTTTCTACGTTCTCAACAACGACAATTGCATCGTCCACGAGTAAACCAATGGCAAGGACTAAGGCAAACATGGTGAGTGTGTTTAATGAAAACCCCGTTATGGCTAAAACGCCAAAGGTACCAAGAAGTACAATAGGTACGACGATCGTTGGTATAAGAGTAGCTCGCCAGCTTTGTAGAAAGACCAATATAACAATAAAAACCAGCGCAATGGCTTCAAGTAACGTGTGGAAAATTTGTGTTATCGACTCCTGAATAAAGGGCGTCGTGTCATAGGGATAGACAACTTTTACCCCTTTTGGAAGTAATTTAGCCTGAGCGTCAAGGGCGGCATGGATTAGAGTGGATGTTTGTATGGCATTGGCACCAGTGGCTAGGTTAACACTAAAGCCAACTGCATTTTTTCCATTATACTTTGAGAATACTGAGTAGTCGTCACTGTTTAACTCTATGCGCGCGACATCTGCAAGAAACACAGATGAACCATCGCTATTGGTGGAGATCACTATCTTGCGAAAATCGTCAACGGAAGCAAGCTGCGACTGTGCCTTTAGAAGAATTTTTATTTGTTGACCCTTTGCATTTGGAACTGCACCGAGTGATCCAACGGTGACATTGGTGTTTTGTGCAGAGATTGCACTTGTTACATCACTGGGTGTTAATGAGTATTTATAGAGTTTTTTAGGGTCAAGCCAAATGCGCATCGCGTATTCTGAGCCAAACATATTGATTTGGCCAACGCCATCGATGCGTTGAAGTTTCTTTTTCATTTGCTGAGAAAATAAATCGCCTAATTCGACGCCTGAATACTTTCCATTTTCAGAGACTAAGCTACCGACTAATAGGATTGAGCTGGTAGAGCGGGAGACGGTGACGCCTGTTTGAGTAACAACGGAAGGCAAAGAACTTTCTACGACTTTTAGTTTGTTTTGTACCTGTACTTGAGCTGTATTCGGATCAATACTGCTGTCAAAAGTAAGGGAGATACTAGAGCTACCTTCACTTGATGTGGACGTCATATAAAGAAATCCGTCCAAATCGGTCATGCCATCTTCAATAACGGACGTAACAGAATTGGCAACAATTTGTGCTGATGCGCCTGTGTATGTAGCACTAATACGAATCGTAGTAGGGGCAATTTCAGGGTACTGCGAAATTGCCAAGCTTTTTAGACCATAAGCACCGCCAATCATCAGAGCAATCGCAAGCACCCAAGCAAACACCGGACGATGTATAAAAAACTGTGTCATAGGGTATTACTCCGACAGGGAAGTTTGTGGATCGTTAGAGATTTTTGTCATGCCGTTCGGCTGCGATGGCGCAGTATCTTGAGTTGTCCCATTGCTATTAATGGTCACTTCTACAGGGGTTACTGGAACACCTTCTGATAAGTTTTTTTGCCCATCTACAATTACCTGTTCATTAGCAGAAACTCCTGAACGTACAATCCAGTTGTTCTGATAACTACCATAGGTTTTTAGACTCACTTTTTTGGATTTACCGTCACTGCCGATAACGAAAATCGATAAGGAGCCATCCGCTTCATGAGAGCCTGCTCGCTGTGGGATAAGAAAGGCTTGTTGGCTACCGAGCATTAGCGTACCGCGCACAAACATCCCAGGTAAAATGATGTGGTCTGGATTATCAAATTTAAAACGAACAGTTACCGATCCAGTAGAAGTGGAAACAGTTGGGGAATAGGTAACAAGCGCCCCAGAGCCTTCGAATGTATCTCCATCATCAAGCTGCAGTTGAGCGGAAACTTTTTTGCCCGGTTGAATAGAACCTTGTTTTATTTGGTTACGAAAGTTCAGCATATCTTCTATTGGAGCGACCATATCAATAAAAATAGGATCTAGCGTTGTGACGGTGGTCAGGGAATCACTCTGCCCTGAAGAAACTAGATCGCCAATAGAGACACTGGAAACATCAGCAACTCCCTCAATTGGCGACACAATCGTCGTCCAGCCCAATTGAATTTTTGCATATTTTAAAGCCGCTTCGGCTGAAAGTAGCGTGGCTTTTGCTGAAGCTAGATTATATTTTGCCGAATCGACATCGGCAGTGGTATAACCTGAGCCCTCGAGTTTTTTTGCTCGATTATAAGCAGACTGTTTAACGGGTAGATTAGCTTGAGCCTCTACTAATGTCGCCTCATCAGATGCCACTGTTGCCTGATAACTTGAATCATCCAATCTAAACAGAGGGTCGCCTTTTTTCAGTTCTGCACCCGCTTGATATAGTTTTTCCATAATAATGCCGTTTACTCGAGGTCGAATATCGGCTTTCTCATAGGCAACTGCTCTGCCAGGTAACTCGGCTGTAATTGGAACGCTCTGGAGCTTCATGGTGACAACACCCACCCTTTGACTAGGTGGTTTATTTTTGAGGGGGGCATCTTGAGCCATAACATTTGATGTAAGGGCTAATAGTGCCGATACGCTTATCCAAATCCATAGACGTATAATCGGTTTCATAAACTTTCCTTTGTTAACGCAGCTGTAATTGTTTAAATTCTAGATTAAAAATGTCGTCTTGAATTTTGATGATAGTACTCAAGTAAACAAGATTGCACAATGTGCAATTTTTACATATTATGTAACATATTGTAAAAAATACAAATATTATAAAATTTAGATTTATTCCTTTTCTTAGATTGTTATCTTTGAAAATGAGCATATTTACTATTGACAAAAATAATTTATTGTGAACGCTTTTTAAAAATTACATCTATTAAAAGAGAGGGTAGTGTGTCTAATCTTAGAGAGCGAAGACGTCTTGAAACAGCTCGAGAAATTCAGCAGACAACCATAGAATTAATCCAAAAACATGGATTTGATCAAGTGACAACAGGAGCAATTAGCCGCCATTTGGGGATTAGCCATAGGACCTTCTTTAACTATTATGCAAATAAAGAATCGGCATTAATTGGCCTGGGACCTAAAATTCCGGAAGAAGCAATAGCACGTTTTTTAGCCAACTCAGATCAATCAAATCAAAGTTTGAAACAACTCATGCTTGAAAACACCTTGGATATTGAACCTCATCGTACGGTGCTATTGACGATGCAGGAGATCATTAATGATCACCCAAAAGTAAGTCAATTACAGCTAGTAGGGATGGCCAAAATGCGTGAAGAGCTTGGTCAGGTACTAGCTCAGAAGTATCCAGACAGTTCGCCTTTGGCCTTGAATATTTTGGCGGAAATTCTGCTCTATAGTTCGTGGACTAGCGTTTTGCTTTGGCTGAATGAATCGGTTGAGCTGGAGTTAGCTTTTGAAAAGTCGTGGTCGGCTTTAGGTGATGTGACTAAGGTCTTTATGTCTTAATCTGTCTTTGGTCATACGGCTATTAGCTGTTTGTATGCTTCAGTGGCTATGATTTTTTAGGTAGAGGCCTTTGCACGATGTCGCGAGCAAAGGTCTTAAGTATGCATGGATACATCGAGATGAGATATCAGCTGGTAACGGGTGATAAGCGTCATCATTCTTCAGAATGAAACCCATATTTTATGATTAAATCAGGCCATTGCTCAGTTTCATGGCATGTCTTTTTAACAGATTAACATCGGCCTCGATTTTGTTTGGTTCGTAGTTTTTGACAGAACGTACACAACTTATGCTTGCTTGAATTTTTCCATCTTGGCTGAAAATAGGCACAGCTAAACCGAATACTGTTTTGTCTACTTCTGATATCGATAACGCATAGCCATCATTCCTGATCTTTTGCAGATTCGCTCTAAAATCTTTCCAGTTTGTACCTAAATGGGATTTTTCTATTTCATTCGGATTTTCAACAAATAGACGCATATGTTGAGTATTTGGCAAAAACGCTAAAATGGCTTTAGACGTTGCTCCACTAAACAAGGGTCTTGGGATACCTCGTGAATAACTCAGGCTGGTTTCTAGATTTCCAAAATGATAAACACAGACGACCTGATCTTTAAATAGCCGGCAAACCAACCAAGCTTGTTTACCTTCCAGCTCGTACGGCAGCTCTTCAATTTCTTTAGACAATTTCACGAGAGGATCCGATAAACGTAACTGACGATCCCATTGAATAATGCGCGAGCCAAGACTGTAATTGCTTTTTCCTGTTTGGAATAGCAATCCGGCATCCGCTAGTTCTTTGGTGTATCGGTATCCGGTAGAGCGAGTGTAGTCAAATTCAGTACAGATATCATCCACAGACCAATTCGGTTTTTCTTGGGTAAACAAGTCTAAAATGCGCAGCATACGCTCCAAACTACTACGTTTTACTTCTTTATTATGATTTTCTGCTTTCGTATCTTCCAATTTTGTAAACCCATTTAATTTAGTCATATTTAACGATACTGATCCACCCGCTAAGTGCAATACCTTGGTGCATCCATTTCTAGCTGAATTGTACTGCAATGAAATCAGCCTTCTAGGATTTGCCCTCTTCTGAGTAATGTAGTCGATCCTTACTCTTTTTAAAATAATTAAATAATCTCATATTATAGGATTTGTTGATTTTTCTTTAATTTGAAATTATAGTTTAATCATCACAAACAGCTGACAGTCAGAAATATCTGGCATACCGCACCGTCGTGAGGGTGTCCTGAGGAGGAAAAATGAAATTAGTGTCTTTTGAGTTCCAGAATCGTAGTTCTTATGGTGTGGTTGTCGATCACAAAGTGAAAGACCTCGAGTCAATGAAGTCTCAGTTAGGGGAGGATCTTCAGCAGGTTTTGCAAAATGGTAATTTGACAAAAATAGAGCAACTCGATTTATCGAAGATGCCGGAAATTGCATTGGATAACATTCGTTATTTACCTGTTATTGCCAACCCAAGCAAAACACTTTGTATTGGCATTAACTACGCCACTCATGTCAAAGAGACGGGTCGTGATATACCTGTATATCCGATGATTTTTACACGTTTTGCAGATACACAAGTGGCACATGAGCAAGCCATCATCCGACCACACGTCTCTCACAAGCTAGATTTTGAAGGTGAGCTTGCTGTGGTTATCGGTAAAACAGCGCGTCATGTCGAGGCGAAAGACGCCCTAAATTATGTGGCTGGTTACTCTTGCTATAACGATGGCAGTGTTCGTGATTGGCAAAAACATACCATTCAGTTTATTCCGGGGAAAAACTTTCCTAGCACCGGCGGTTTTGGACCTTTCCTTGTTACTGACATTGCTGATCCACAGAAACTTCATCTAACGACTCGTTTAAATGGTGAGGTTATGCAGGATACCGATACAGACGACATGATTTTTTCTGTTGAGAAGTTGATTGAATACTGCTCTACCTTTACCGAACTCGCTCCTGGCGATGTGATTGTTTCGGGTACAACTGGTGGTGTTGGGGCATTTCGTCAGCCACCTGTTTGGATGAAACCAGGCGATGTGGTTGAAGTGGAAATCTCTGAAATAGGCGTCCTAAGAAATACCATTGCAGACGAAGAACAAAAATAGCCTTGTGCCTTTTTATTGATCTTTCTGATTTGCATTAAAGAACGATCAGAAGGTCACTTTGGCTCCTTAACAATAATAAAGCGTTTTTATTCTCACTTTTCAAAAGGAGAGTTGATATGACACTTAATGCCCATTTAAGCCATTTGGCGCTTGGCAGTCCTGCCCCATTAGCAATGGCAACGTTTTACGAAAATACCATGGGAAATACCACTGAAGAAATTGATCAAGGTTTCATTTCTTCTGGGCCGGGCAGAAAACTGTTATTCACTTCTGGTGGTGCGAAAGAGCTGAAATATTTTGCCATGGGAATGTCGCAGAAAGATCTAGACGCTTTGCGAGAAGCCTTGTTGATAAAACACATTCCATTAAGTCCTTCTCCATCCCCTCTTTTTGATGATAAAGCATTTGCGCTTCAAGACCCCGATGGTAACTGGTTAACATTTGGTGTTGAAGAAAAAAATAATCCTCAAACTGATCTGCCTGCTCGTATACAACACTGTGCCTTTGCCACAACCAACATTGAGAGAATGCTTGATTTCTATCAAAACACGATTGGTTATTTGGTCAGTGATAATGTATTTGATGAACATCAAAAATTAACAACCACGTTCTTGAGAAGTGATCACGAACATCACGCGTTAGCCATCTTTCAAGCCAAAGAAAAATGGTTTGACCATCATTGTTATGAGTCATCTAACTGGAATGCGATTCGCGATTGGGCTGACCATTTGTCAACTTTTGATATTCCACTTCAATGGGGGCCTGGGCGTCATGGTCCAGGTAATAACTTGTTTATTTTTATTCATGATCCTGATGGTAATTGGTTAGAAATATCAGCAGAACTACAAACTATTTCAGCTGATGCTCCAACAGGAGAATGGATTCACGAATCTAAAACTTTGAATTATTGGGGACAAGCGTTTTTAAGAAATTAAAAGCGGTTTTTTAATCTGGCATATCAATAAAATAATAATAGGCATGATGGAAATTTAGTCGTGCGGCTGGAGCAATGAATGAATATAAGTGAAAAGGTCTCAAGCGAAAAGTTTGAAGTCATTGTGATTGGCGGTGGGCCTAGTGGGATGACGCTTGCTAATCTACTTGGGAAATATGGTATTAAAACGCTTGTTCTTGAGCAAAATAAACACACAGTATTGGAACCAAGAGCAGTATCAATTGATGATGAATCATTAAGAACGATGCAGGCTATTGGACTGCATAAAGAGGTTGTTTCTTTCTGTGCATTGGACTATGGGTCTGTTTATTACGGTGTGGATTCGAAGCCTTTTGCTAAAATTGAACCTAATGCAAGCGAGTATGGTTACCCTCGTCGTAATGCCTTTTCCCAACCTGATTTAGAGGCAACTCTGCGAAAAGGAGCAACGAGATATGCACATGTTGATGTTCGTTTTGGTCATGCCGTTACTCATTTTACACAAGACGACAATGAAGTGTTTATTACCGTTCTGGCTGAAGGGAAAATTTATGAAGTTAGGGCTGATTATCTTGCGGCTGCCGATGGCGGAAGAAGCTTCACGAGAACATCGTTAAAGATTCCTTTGGAGGGTTTAACTTATTCTCAAAAGTGGCTAATAATTGATATTAAAGATACGAAAGACACGTTCCGCCAAACTCGAGTGTATTGCAATACCAAAAGGCCAGGTATTAATTTGCCGGGTCCAAATGGCACTCGTCGATTTGAATTTATGCTTCTGCCTGGTGAAACCGATGAGAAGGTTGTAGAAGAACAATTTGTTAGAGAACTAATGGGTCAATATGGTCCAGACCGAGATGCTTTTATTGTTAGAAAACAGGTCTATGCATTTCATGCCCGTAAATCTGTGCAATGGAAAGTAGGACGCATCTTCTTATTAGGTGACGCTGCGCATTTAACACCACCTTTTGCTGGTCAAGGTATGAATAGTGGATTGCGGGACTCGGCCAATTTAGCTTGGAAACTCGCATGGGTGATTAAACACGGTATGCCAAAACACATTTTAGATACTTATCAAGAAGAGCGTATGCCCCACTCTTGGCAGTTGATCGAAATGGCAGAAATGCTCGGTCGGATAATGATGCCTAAAACGATGCTTAGAGCAACCTTGATTCAAGGTTTTCTTCGTTTACTTAGTCTTTATAAACCTGCCCGTGATTATGTGACTCAAATGCGCTACAAACCGAAACCTCGCTTTCCAAGTGGTTGGTTTGTTAAAGATGCATCTGATAAAAACTCACCTGCTGGTTTGATGGTTGCACAACCCTGTTTAGAAACGCATGAGCGAGAGCACGTATTATTAGATGATGTTCTGCAGCGAGGGTTTTGTTTGCTTGCCTATTCAGATTGTCCGGGATCCGCATTCGAGATGCTTAAACCTTATAGTGCGATTTATAACAACAAAATTCATCGCGTCTGTATTACACCTCGAACATGGAACCCTGTAGCAGCTCAAGATACAACGGTTGTTCGAGATTACAAAGACGAAGCGCAAAAATGGATTTTTAATCGCTCATCATCGTCTATATTTTTGTTAAGACCTGATCGATATATTGTCGCGGAGATAACACCAAAAAATTTAGCTTATATGGCGGAAACACTACCGAGCTATGTTCCTTCTTAAATCTTATAGATTGTTTCTAAAATAACCAGATGAGTACTAGTTAAATTTTCTCATTAGTAGAAATACTACAGTTAGTTTTAGATATACATCCAAAATTTATAATAACAAAAAAGGTAATTGAAATGAAAAAATTCTCTTTTTTGAGACTGAACTAATACGACTGATACAACTTAGAGTGGCTTCATGCTACCAATTGTGACCAGTCATCAACAGAATCTGAAAATTCTCAAATGAAAGTATCCCATTTGGGTTGACCTGAACACGACTGTTCCAAGTCAACCGGATCAATTAGAACGTTCATCATCTCACTACAGCAAAGACATGCTATAAATTTCTCAGTTAATTGATTCAATTTACGCCCTAAATCGACCCAATACATCACGCCAAGTTTAGCCATAATTTGCGTCACATATTCTTAGCTGGCAATTAATTTATATATCAATTTCGCAGCGAAATACCACCACTGCCTCACCGGAAATGGTAACTTCAGTAGGCATCCCATTCTCGTCGGTATCAACGACAACACCAACATACCCTGTTCGCCCTATAGCCTCTCCCTGCTTGCCTACAAAACTGAATGTCCCATTTTCAGAGGCCGCAAAAATTCGATTTGATATGAGGTAAGCACCTAAAGGGCCATTCGCATTCCCGGTCACCGGATCTTCATTTATCCCTATCGCCGGCGCAAACATTCGACCGGACACAAGTACACCACTTTCACCAGAATCAAACGTAAACACATAAAATCCGTTACATTCGATTTTTTTGCTTATGGATCTGAGTAAATCCATATTGGGTGCCAGTGAATCAAGTTTTGATTTTGAATGAATCCCTATCATAATTTTTGAGTGACCTGTTGATGCCATCTCAATGGGGCAGCTTTCTTCTAGGTCGCAATTAGCAATGCCTAGAGCTTCAAGTATCTGAGTTCGAAGATCAACACTAACGGGGGCACTAATCTGAATTTTTCCCTGGATCATACTGACTTTACAGGAGTCAGATTTCTCATCTACTTCTAAAGACAAAGACAAAATACCGGCCCCTGTTTTTATTCGCAGCGGGTTCGGGTAATTCAATTGTTCTCGCCATATTGCGTATCCAGAAGCAATCGTCGCGTGGCCACAGACTGGAACTTCTGCCGTGGGTGTAAAGTAACGGATCCAAACATCATGGTCTAAACTTTGGGCCCGACTGATAAAAGCTGTTTCTGAATTATTAAGTTCTCTGGCCAAAGCTTGCATCTGATGCTTTGACAGCGCTTCCGCGTTTATAACCACACCTGCTGGGTTTCCGGTAAACCGAGTGCTTGTGAATGCATCAATCTGATAGACCACTCGTTTCATATAGTCTCCTGCAACATCTAACGACTCATCCGTTGCAATACTTGGTTAGCCTCTTCAATGTTGTGCTGGTTAAAAACTTCGACACCACTCTTTTTAAGTAGCGCCGCCGTCACTCCAACCCCATCAATTTTGCTGCCCGTAAAACTGCCATCGTATATCGCGGAACTTGCGCATGAAGGACTATAATCGGTCAATACCGCCACATTAATAGCGTACTTTCTGCATAATGCCAAAGCCATACGGGCGCCGTTTTTGAAATATGCAGTCACATCCAAACCAGCACTCTCAACAACTGACGCAGTACCCGCCCAAACACCATAACCGTCTCCTTGTGAAATTTCTGCAGGTGGCCTAGGTATACGCATCCCTACATCAACTTCGGGGCAAATTGAAATAACTCGCCCTGAAGCTATCCACTGATC
Source organism: Celerinatantimonas yamalensis (assembly GCF_046054155.1). Classification (NCBI taxonomy): domain Bacteria; kingdom Pseudomonadati; phylum Pseudomonadota; class Gammaproteobacteria; family Celerinatantimonadaceae; genus Celerinatantimonas; species Celerinatantimonas yamalensis. The sequence continues at coordinate 217,581 of NZ_JBEQCT010000003.1, read as the reverse complement.
AAGAATATTTGTCGATACAGATAGCGCATTACCGTCATATCGAACTTGTTTACCTAACAGGCAGGCACTTATAAGAACTTTTTCCACAACCATTCATGTCCCAAAATATATAACGCCATCATCAATTACAGAGCTAGATACTCCGTTTTGCAGATGCTTTCACCCAAAATAGGCCGTCGTGGCATCGTTTGGATAGCTTCGTCATGCCGTTATGATTTTAGACATTACCTGAACGTCAACACCATGATAGTTAACTTGCTCTACAGGCTGCCAACCTAAACGCGCATATAACCCACCATTCAAGCTTTCTGTCTGCAAGTGTATCTCACTTACCCCTAAAGTAAGGGCGATCTGCTCAATTTTGTTAACGATTGCAGAGGCAACATGTTTACCACGGTGCTTCGCATCAACGTAAACGCCTCCCAGCCAATGTTCTTTTTCAGGATAGATCGACATCTCGTGATAGCGTAACTGCGCAACGCCCAAGATATAATCATCCTCCACTGCCATAATCATGAGTGGAAGACTATCTCGGTTAAGATAATCATTTAACTTATTATCAAATGAGGCAACCGAAGCACCTTCATTCAGATGGCCCCACTTGTCGAAATACCACTTTGCCACGACAGGCTTCATTTCTTGTTTATCTGCAAGAAAAATAAAATCCAATTGCAACTTCCTCGTTCCACTTAGAACATGTACCCACATAAATCGTGCGAAAGACCCGCATGGCTTTTGCTGCGTTTGTATATCAGTGAATAAATACGCTGCACACAACACATAAAGTCTATATGGCTCTATGTGTTGATAAAAATGGGCTTAGATATAGTAGGCCTCAACAGTGCCTTTTAGCTTAATCAAAATAGGCTGACCACGACGGTCTAACGCTTTAGGTGATGGGATTTTGACCCAACCTTCACTAATGCAATATTCCTCAACATCAGTACGCTCTTTGCCATTAAGTCGAATGCCAATTTCGTGTTCAAAACATTCTGCCACATGATGAGGGTTACGGGGATTACCCGAAAGATGATCGGGTAAAGTTGGCTTTGAGTTAATGTCGCTCATATTTATGACCTGATGTATATAAAAAGTAAGCCATTGTAGACAATGCGAACTTTACGCTCAAGAACTGTAATAAGAGTTATAAGCACAATCAGTCGTCCAGTCGTCCAGTCGTCCAGTCGTCAATTTTAGACACAAAGCTGACTTTACATATAACACGGGGCCAATGGTCAGGCAAAGTGAGGTCACATCGCGCTATACTGCGCGAAACCAGCGTAATGCCCCCGCAGCTTTGGCTCCCCCAATTAAGCGTTTTATGATACACCGCAAGGCTAAAATTATATCGCAACCTTTTTATAGGCAACCACATGCGTGAGAAACATCAAACTAAATCTTTCATTCATTCTGATTTTATATTCATGGTCATCCTCAGCAAGTGCCAGCCAACCATCACCAAAATACGTATTGATATCGTCGACCGCTTCATCCATATTTTTAAGATGCTTTTTTTGCCACTGATAGGAGCAGGATAAAACCAAAATACCATTGAGAGCCGTTGCCGCTTTGAGCGCATCAACGATAGCCTGAGGCGAATCACATTGATCTAACACATTTAGGCAAATCGATAGATCAAATTGCCCATCGACAACACCTTGCACAAAAGGCGCTTCGATCAACGAAAAATTAATATGACTACATACTTGTGTGATAGCCGCCGTTTGAAAATGAAAACTCTCTCGCTCTGTGAGGCCCTTAATATAGGGGAATTCACAATCCTTACCATCAATAAGGATGCGCTTAAAATTTGACAATAATCGATGTGATGGTTCAACCACCGTTATCGCTTCTATCGCTGAGAAATTTTTAGCTAACTCATAGCAATTTCTGCCAAGGGCTGCGCCCACTTCAAGAACAGTGCGCGGTGCAATAGACCCATCCGCAGCGGCGCGCTTAATAAACTCAGCGATATTCTGAGGATAATCAGATGTGATAAATGAGTCAGGAACAAACTTGGATTCGCTTTTTAGCCGTTCATCTATGCCATCATCACGCAACTTATCGAGCCATTGCATTTCAAAGTAAGCAGCTAACATTTTTTGTTCTAAGTAAAAATCATCCACAAATTAACACCTTATTAGACTGTTTTGACTTTGGGTCGACGTAACACCAGCGCCTCGTATTCTACCTGAAACGGCGCGGCGGTGGCAACGATGGTGACGCTGGGCGGAAACAATTTCGGGACGATACGGGTGATTTTGAACTGGCCTTTGTCGATGATCTTGTCTTGCTTCTCTTGCAAGCGTTTGATCGTCCATTGGCCTAAGTTATTGCCGTAGCCATCGGCCAGCACCAACGGCGCTCGCTGGTTTTGTAAGGCGCGTAAGGCGTTGAGATTCGCCATGCTATCGCCTTAAAACCACGTGCCTGTGACGGTGATGTTTTCCAACTGTTGGCCGGTGTTTTGGCTCATCGGCTTTTGACCGTATCGCGCCACCGCGACCCAACCGCCGTCGCTAGTGCGCTGCAAACCCTCGTATGGCGTGCCTTCGCTCAGCGAAAACACAAAACCACCGAGCGACATCATCTGACGCATGATTACTCCTTAGATAAAAATGGAAAAACAGAAACGAAAAAGCCCATCGGAAGGATGGGCTTGGGGGTGTTGGTTTGGGATTAACGAGGTTAAGGGGTGTTTTTTATCGGTGTTTTTTATCGGTGTTTTTTTATCTGACCCCAAATTCATTTAATTTTGGACTTTAGCGATTGTTATAGGCCTTCTTCATTGCCTATAACAATCGGGCTAAAAGACGTTTTCAATGGCTTTTAGGTTTTGTTATGGGATTTCAATAATCTTATCTAAGCTTAGTCTCAGCTGCTGTTTTTTTACTTAAAGATCTCTTAACCCTTCCAATTCAACACGTTCTTCATCAGTGAGGCTCTGAGGAGGGTATTCACCATGCTTCAGTGCAAGCTCCAACAAACGTTTACTATACTGAGAATCCTCACCTTTCATTTCATCAACCCGTCTAATTGTCGGATTCATTGACATAATAAGATCACTACATGCTCTTAAATTCACACTAAAACTATTTTCCTCTCCAAGGATATCGTTCTGCTCTCTTTTGCCCGTTAACTTCCCTCCTTTTGGCCCTCCACCCTCACCACCTGAAGAGATTTCATTATAATCAATTGCATTCAAAGCTTGCTTTGTAAATTTAATTTCAAAGATCACGTTATCATATAAGGGGCCATTAACACCCTTATTCTTAGACTTATAGAAATAATCAAGTGCTTGCCCCAATGCCCCTCCATGCCCGTGAAGGAGCCCCGCAACGCTACCAGTCTGCAAGTACGTGTTCCAATCGGTTCGTGTTGTGGTTCGATAGATTCTTAAGGCCTTTCCACCGCCACTTGTATTTGTCCGAGAAAATTGACCGTCGTGATGATCTATCCCAACTATGTTATCCAACCTTAAAATCACCAATTTAACATCCTGAATCACCTGAGAATCAAGATGACTACCATCTTCGAAAGATCTGTTTTCAGTATCGTATTTCACAAGTAAAGAAGATATATGACCGCGAAGGTTATCATTTAGATACTTGGTCGCCTTAACAGCAGTCATATAACTCACCAGCCATCCTTGTATGCGTCCTTGGGTCTTCGCCACCACATCATCAAGGATCGCATCTATATCTTTTTCAGTATCATTTACTATAACCTTCCTTTGAAACACCTCTTTTTCGGTTGTAGATGAATCCAAAGCTTCATTATTTACCCTTTTCTGAAAGGATTGAGAGATAGAGTCGATTGCAAGTGTCTGCACTCTTCTTTGAATAACGGATTCAGGCCGATTATCCACAAGCCCAAAACCTTGCTTCACACTACCCTTTTTCTGGGCAACAGAATTTGCAACAGCGCTACTTTTATTCTCTTTCGGTTTCTCAACTTGTTCATACATAACTCAATCCTTTTATGCCGTTAAAGAGTCACAATTCAGGTTAGCGCTGTTTCGTTCACTGTGGGGTTGGCCAGTTTTATATCGTTAATTTTGATAGTAGTCATTCTTACTTGATACGACTAGGTATAAATTGTGACTTTTTCGGCATTTTTCAGGAAGATTTCGATGTAACAACGAAAGCCCACGCTCGGTGGGCTTTTTATTTTTGTGACTTATGCTTGGGCATTGGCCAGTCGTCTAGGAAGGTGCGGTTGGCGTATTCCTTGATGTGGTCGCCGTTGTCGTTTACCCAGTCCGGTGTGCGTAGCTGTGCGATTTGGGTTTGCTTATTTTTCTGGGAAAGTGCGGATGGCTTGTACCATGTCGTTTAGGTCGCTGGCGGGGAGGACGACGGGGTTGCTGGTGAGTTTCATGGAGGTGACGATGCTGTTGATCAGCTACTTTCCTTAAAGGGAATAGCTCTCGATTTCCAGTATCGAGGTGCCGATAAGTTGTTTTTGCTCGTTGAGTTGCTTTTCCATCTGGTTAAACGCGTTGATGTAGGCTTCTTTGAATTGGGCGGCTTTGGTGTCGGTGAAGCCCATGGCCAAGAAGACGAAGCCGTCGCGGATGATGCGATACGCTTTTTCTTGACGTGTTTTGCCTAACCCTATTTCTACTTCATTCTCCATAACCTCAAAATTGAGCGCATGGAATTCTGCACTGCATTCAAGGCTTTCTATTTTGCGTAAAACGTTTCTATGATGCTTACCAAAGCTCTTGGTAATATCAATCGAAGTGGTGCTGATTTGGTCATTGATGATTTGTACAACGGGTGCGTCATTGCTTGAGATAATGTCCGTATCCGTGTTTGGCCTCCTGTGATTTGCCTTATTAAGACCACCTCAATGCCAATTAAGGTGGGCAAGCCATACAGGTTGGCATACCAGTCACAGGGCTTGCCCGCTCAACGATCGCCAGCATCAAACGAGAAACGAGATACAAAGTATCGGTTAGTTCGTGGTCTTTTCCCACTGCCCACGGCTTGGCCATTATGCATATCCAACCCAGATAGTGGGTTTGTCAGAAACATGAAGACGAGAACCAAAACTGCCACAAAACTGATAAATCGCTTTTATAACGTTTAACCAAGCCTCACGAAACACCATTTCTGTTCCCTCTTTAATTTCAAATTCATATACAGCTATGAACATAATTTACGTCTCCTTCAAGGCACTATATTTTTATGCGATTTATCCGCATCATTGCTTTTCGCGGCTCAGCAATAAATCAGTCTACTTAAAAAAGGCTCATTAGTGCCACCGACAGCACTATACCGACTATAAAACTAGGTAGGTGAAACACCCTTCTCTTCGGGCGGTTAACATTTTTTGTCGGTTCTTCTTGATAGCTTTTGATCGATAGTTCTCTGACATAATTATTTTGCATAATCAACTCTACTTATCCTCAGTTAAAGTAAAGCCTAAAACCTCAAGTAAGGTTGAAGTCAAAGATAATATTATTTTATTGAAGCTAAGTGACAACAAGAATACCAAACAACGTTCACTGGTATGATGACGGTATGAAATGACCCACGAAATTTGTGACATTTTATAGTGAATGCAAGCTGCGGGGGTGGCATGACAGCAATATCCCCCGCTTTTAATGACAGCTCAAAAGTAGATCCAATAAGCAGCTAACCACTGGCAAACCAACTGGCGTGGTTTTGAAAAACAGCTTCATGTATCAAGCGTCAGGCGACAGGTTAGGTATCAGGCTCAATGCGCCTCATAAGAGCGTTTGGAATAATAACTCCGAGACGCGCGAAATAGTGCCGTTCAACAACGACAAAACCAAATTTCTCGTAACGCGGCTGAGCCATCAGGCTTCTATCTGGGGCGGCTTAAATAAAGTCCGAGTAATGTTGCATCGTCAATTCAATGCATATCAACAGTGACTCGAGGCAAAGAAGTGATCGATATATCTGTTTATCTGTCTATCCGCATATCAAGCGATCTCTGCGTCAATGAGTGACTGTATGAGGGCGAATAGGGCGGCTTTTCGTGTTTAGTGACGTGTTTATTCAAACCGTTTTGCTACAAACATAAATAATGGATAAGACACTTTTTTACCATCAAAGTTTTCCTTCCATATTTCATAATATTGCTCTAATTTTTCCACCTTAAACCCCGCACTTTCAGCGACATTCGATAATACCTGTACATCAAAGCCATTGTGACCTTTGAATGAAAGATCATGTTTATGAAAAGACCCATCTTCTTCATATAAGTCAGCGATGATCAAAGTCCCTTTTTGCTCCAATAGACCATACGCTTCAACAAAAAAGTCTTTCACATTGTCAATATGATGCAGTGCCATAAGGGTAACGATCGCTGAGTGCTTCGAAGTTAGATCAGAGAGCCGATTCACGTGATGAGTTTCAACGTTCGCTATCTTAGACTCAGCTAATTTGCGACGAGCCACATTGAGCATTTCAGTTGATGAATCAGCAAGGTGAATTTTTGTAAAAGTATCTTTTAGCTGGACACCAAGTAAACCCGTGCCACTACCAAAATCAATACAACTGTTGTATGAATTAAAATCAATTTCTTTGATTTTATGGGCTGTTATCTTGGCGCGTTCAACTTTTAGTCTATTTTTATCCCAATCATTAGCCATTCTATCAAAATAACTACTCATAACCTTTCCCTTGCATATATTTGCATTTGCTGGCAAACATAACATGGAGTGCCAATGTTACGCCACTCTGGCAAAGCTAGCGCATATATCCAAGCTGGCTGCCCCAAACTCGCGTTTTGGTATAAATATTTATATTAGAACTACTTTTGAACGCACATCAAACTTCACTTCAAACGTTTATGTTAGCTTACATAAATTCAATGCTTATCCATAATATCAAATGAGTAAACCGACAATTAGCGAAATAATCGATAGCTTCACATCAATTGAACAAGCTCTTGATTTCTTTGAAATTGATTATGACAATCAGTTTATCCAAGAGTATCGCCTTGAACTAGTTAAGCGGTTTAACGGCTACCTAATTTTAGAAAAACCGGACGACTGGTTCTGTGCACGTAAAGCTCTAAAAAATGCATACTGTAGAGTGCAACGTTCACGATTGACCCAAAAAACTAGGCAGGCGTGCCGTGGATGTACAACTTGTCAGCGTCGCTAGGGCTCTGAATCGCCCTATAATGCCCCTTGCTCAACCGCAGTCGTCCTCCTTAACGCTGACAAAGCAATGAGAAAAGGCACAGAATATTCTTTCGGCCACGCCAAATAACAATCAGTTGTAGCAGAGTGTTAGCACGCATGAAACTCGTAAATAACATGCGCTCTGCCCCTCGCCGCGTCGTTCATATGTTGTTCCACATATCGGCGATTCTAGGCCCAGATACCAGAAATGATGAAAGCACCATTCGCAGACATGTTGCCACAGGTTCATCCTCTAACAGAGCATCAACACCCTTTCATGGCTCGCTAATTTGTCATCAGCTCGATATGCCCATTTAGTATTTGCCATACCGTGGTATCGATCATATCGTGCGCATAAAGCGAATAGGCAGACAAAGTGCGAGCATTACGTAAAAATGACGTAACCCGTGCATAAATCGAACAGCGTTGACTGTCCAATTGATCTATTTTTGATAGCTATATGATTTTTTTGAAGTAATGCTTATATTGCGTATTCTCTACGTAACCTAGATCCTCATACAAAGATTGTGCAACATGGTTATCCAATGACGTTTCTAGTTCGATTCCTTTTGATTTGGATGCTTTAGCGTAAAGCTCTGCTTGTTCCATCAAAGAGCGACCAACCCCTAGACCGCGGGCTTCATGTGTAACATATAAATCGTTAAGAACCCAATACTTACTCAAAGACACAGAACTAAAACCTTGATACAACGTGACAAACCCAAACAGTTTCCCATTTTTATGTGCAACTAAAAATACAGCGCTCCCATCGGCTAATCTAGACTTTATCCACTTCACTGAATCGCTTTCTGGCGCTGAATTATCTAAGCTCACCGAAAGCTGTCTATAAGAATGAAACAACGTTGATAATTGTTCTATATCTGCTTGATTTGCGTCTCGAAATTCCATCTAGTCCTCAAAATTATAGCCCACATAATAAACTGGTTTGGAGCGTAAACTGTCAACAGTTGTGATTGGCGCTTTTATTAAAGATCTTTGTTGAGAATACCTTGTTCGAATGCAGCTTCCAGTTGTTTTCGGATGACTTGCCATAGCTCGCTACTTCCCTGCTCAATCCGAGAATTAAGGCCCAATACTTGTTCCTGAGTGACACCATGAGTACGCCAACTGTGGCCATTACCATGTAAATTGTGAAGTAGCGGTGGGACACGGTCTATAGCCTTGGCATAACGTGCATCCGACGTTTCACCCGCTTCAAATTCACACCAAAGTTCCACAAACTCATCACTTTTTCCGGAAGGTAGAATAGAAAGGATGCGCGCGATCCCTTCAGCCTCTGCTGATTTCAGTTGCTCGGTTTCACTCGCGTATATAATTGTATCTCCAACGTCAATTTCGCCAAGATCATGAATTAACAGCATTTTGATAACACGATCAATGTTTATCGGTTCGTTGGCAAAGTCTTTTAACATCATTGCAGACAGACACACATGCCAACTATGTTCCGCCGAATTTTCAAAGCGTTCCAAACCAACAGGCTTTGTCTTGCGGTGAACATCTTTGAGCTTCTCTATCTCAATAATGAAACTGAGGACTTTTTCGATTTCTTCCACTCAATTCTCCATCGAACTAATGGCCAAATAACGTACGGCAGCGTTGCGCTATCATGGCGAATCCACCGCATAAAGTGTGCAGCTTTGACTATCTTACTGGGTGTTTTGTTAAGATTTTTTAGCCGCGTCAATGGCATGACGAATTTTCATTTGATGATTCGCTTCCCAGTCAGATAACTGCATCTCGCTTTCGTCTTGCCACCTCGCTTTCGCCTTTTGATACACATCCACAGCCGTGGCTTGAGGAATTGAAACGATCCCTTCCCTATCAGCAACTATAATGTCACCTGTACAAACATGTACGCCACCACAAACTATCGGCGTGCCTAATTCAAAAAATTGCTTCTTCTGACCAGGAACAGGGAATACACCCTTTGCATAAACGGGGAAGTTCATGTCGATTATTTCACCTAAATCACGAATGACTCCATCAATAATAAAGCCTTTAATACCGTGTTTTTTAGCAACCGCACAGACATTACCGCCAGCAACCGCATAATCACAATCAACACCATCCACGACCACAATAGAGCCTTGTGGTGCATTGTAGATTGCCGAGTGCAGCATCAAGTTGTCCCCTGATGCTAATTGAACCGTATATGCAGGACCAGAAATCTGTGGTGTTTTGTGCCAGAGTGCATTAATTGAAAGATCAAAGAACTGTTCGCGGCCTAATACATTACCATAGTCAGTTGTCGCCAATTCGGAAAAATCGTACTTCATATTCACTCCCTCAATCACGTCGAACCCATATCAAACCGAATCCGTCTGGTTCAGAATGAATGAGCACCAGAGAAAACGCGTCCAATAGCCGCCGCACTATCGTATGCGGGTATAACCAATACGGGCTGATTAAGCATTGGCTACTGTACATAGTTTAAATTTACTTAGGATTTTCCTTTCACCACCTTCGCAAATTTGAATAACAGCCAGAGTATTAAGATTAATTGAGTCTAAAGTTATTTGGCCGATATCGTTAATTGCGTCTAACATCTCACGCCTATTATTACACCGACCGACCGTAAGATGTGGAAAGAAGGTGTGACTCGTATCAAATGAACGGCTGAAAAATTCATTATAAAGCCTATTGTGGATTTCAATGACAAAGTCATTTCCGCGAGTTAACGTTAAAAACACTAGATTATCTAAAGAACCCGTCACGCCCGAAAGTGATACCTTTTCGGCTGTATACCTAGAAAAAAACTCGGTCAAAGCATCTTCTTCGTAGTTATCAACATCAAGAGGGAATACGAGAGTTAGATGAAGGGGGACTTTACCACTTAAGTAATCGTACTTTCTTCTAGCAGCTTCAATTTCAGTTAACCCTTCGACTAGAAAGGCGATATATATTTTCATACAAAATCCTTAACAGTTGGTTGCAGTCGATTGCTATGTGCAATTTTACACACCGAGCTTTTCTACTAATTCTGCAAATGATGCTTCAATAGTTTGACCCGCTGTGTCGATTTCAATGACATCGGATTCCCACGGTTCATAGTGGCGATTCTGCACCTGTTGCCAATTAGGGAGGTCTAAATTTAACACGTCACACTCTCGGCGATTAACCCTGTATTCATATTCTTTACAATCTGAGCACCTGACCTCAATATTTACGAATTTGGCACCGACACTTTCAGCAACTTCCTGCCATTCGTGTCGTGTAAGCTTGATTGGATTACAAGAATCAGAAATTGAGCTCACACCAAGTGCTAAATTATCTCGTATAATCCGATAGCTTAACCTGTACCCTTCACTTTCAACTTTAAAGTTGCATAGGTCTCGAAGTCCCTGCTCTACCGTGTCGATTCGGACATATATTGAGCCAGTTTGAAGTGCAAGTAGCTTAGCCAGTGTTGATTTTCCAGATGCAGGTAAACCTGAAAATATGTATAAAGTAGGAATACTCAATTGACCTCCGTCCCTTGCATAATCGCGCTAAAGTTCCCCATGACTTAAACCCACACAGATCAAAACGTGCGAGATGACGGATTAATTAGACACCCAGTTTAGTGAACCTGACAAAACTAAACAATACCGAGTTTGAATGTCACTATTCTCTCTCAATTATTCGCTGGCAGAACTAAAATCGTCTTTAACTCGATGATTTTGCTTATCATTACACGACGTTTTTTCAGTCTTGCTGAATGGTCAATTTTTGCTTTTTGGAAGTAATTTAAGTAAGAAGTGCGCCGACGTTCGGAATCCGTTGGTAGCCTAAGTTTTGGCAGGCTGTTTTGACGGAATCTATTTTTCCAGCAAATTGTTTAAAGGAACGCTCGAAGTGTTGAGCGCTGTGAAGCCAGTTCTTAGTTTCGATATTCAGGCAGCTTAGTATTTTAGGTGTGTTGTCAGGTAGCGATTCACGCATTATCAATGCGAATGATTCGCCCTGTCCAGTCGAGCAACTCCAAATAATCACTGAGTTTAAAAGGTAAGCCTTGTGGCATGGGTTCACGAGGGTTACCAACAAATGGGAATAGTGTTGTTGGTTGGTAAGGTGTTGTGGATTCAGTTGGTGTTTTCTGAACATCCTTTATCCGTTTTTTAGCGGATGTATGCTCTGACTGTTCCGGGGTTTGGGCCATGCTGGCTCGGATAGGATTTAGGTCAACATAAGCCATACAGTCGGCTAGTGCTTGTTCATCAAGCAAGGCTTGCGACTTGAACCTTTCTTCCCAGAATCGGCCTGTACAGCGGTCTTCAAAATTCGCTTCACGCGCAATACTTTCATTTAATGCACGCATAAACCAACTTAAATCGGCTAATCGTTCCCGCCATTGGTCGCTCATTTCTTTAACGGTTTACAACTCGGCATCACACATCGGTTCTTCACGTAAATGCCGAGTAACGAGCTGATTACCGCCATATAGCGACTGCCAACGGGTAAGGACTTCATTCATGGAAAGTGATTTTTGTTCTAAAACATTCAGGTGCAAAACAATATGATAATGATTGGACATAACCGCGTATGCACACACGTCAATACAGAAGACTTGCCCGAGTTTGAGAATGCGTTTTTCGATCCAACCTCGCCGATGCTCGTAATCGATGCCGATTTGCGCATCTTTTCCGCATAAAAAGCGCGTCGCACACAGCGCGAAACACAGTGATAATAAGGGGTTGCGGCTATGGAGACCTGAGCATTCCTTAGCTTAGGAATGAGTAAGAACCTTGTCTGAATATTCACTGGTTATTCAACCAGTAATTTTCAGGTCAGTCAACCTTTAGAATGGCTGTCCCTAACGCGCGTTCATCTAATTTATCGATGTCCCCTTCGACTTGTCCAAATTCATAAGCCATTAGTTCAGTTAGCCACGCTACTTTGTAACTCACAACAAGATTCACCCGTAATTTTCAATAGCCACGTATACTAACTAACAGAGTAGCATTCCAAGAATGATAATCACCTAATTGCTTAATAAATGAATAAAAATGCAAATTTTATTCATTTATTAAGCAATTAATACCATCTCACAACTTCTCCCAAATCATCTCCAATGAATACTGCCGATAAAATGTAATTAGCGTTTTTCCTGCTTAAAAAGGAAAGATTGAGATGAAGCGAAAATCGATTTTAGACAGAATATCCTATGATCAGCTCTCGCTATACTCATTCTTGACTATTATGCGTTCTGTCTATTCCACTCATTTTAGCTTGAAATTTACCCGGGGATTCACCAAAACGCTGACGAAAAGCCTCAATGTAGGCACTAACATTACTGTAACCACTCCGCTCAGCAACTTCGCTGATCGTGAATCCATCTAAAACCCACTGGAGCGAGATAAGAATTTTAGACTGTTGTCGCCATTGACTAAAGGTTAGGCCCGTCTGATTGATAAAAATTCGGCTCAGAGTTCGCACACTAACTCCCCAACGATTTGCTAATTGCGCCTGAGTCATCCCCGTTGAAGGGCATCTGAGCAATTCATCCGCGATGTGACGGGCGCGTCTATCAACAGGTAAAGGCAAACTAACAGGCAATTCTTCCATGCTTTGTATTTCATAACCCAGTATCCCGATCAATTGTGTGACATAACTGGCAGGGTAATGGTTACCATCTAAGCAAGTGGCTCTTTGTAAAAGGGATTGCACCAAAGAATCCATCCGGAAAATTTTCGGCGCTTCTGGCAAGACCATATTATCAGAGCTGTCAAAATGAAGGATATGTCCGTGTACTGCCGCTAAAACTTTCGCCTTGTGAGCCAGTTTCGCTGGAATCCATCCGACAGAACCAGGAGTTATCGGCCACTGGGCATTTTCGGTTTCAATTAAAATTATCCCGCGCTTCAACCAATATAACTGGCCTGATAGGTGAACATGCCAAGGTGTTTCATGGTTGGAATCATGGTCCAAGGTTTCCATATACATAAAATGGCCGATTAACCGTATTAACAGTCCAAATATCAATAATACTACTCAGATATGTTTGTGTATATTCTCACTATCGATTATTGAAAAGGTGAAGACAGATGAATACAAACACACTCGTTCTCAATGCATTTAAAGAAATAATAGAAAGTCCTTTATATGATAAAAATAAGCTAACGCATTATTTTTCTTCAGATTATAAACAGGTCGTGAATGGGAACCTGCTGGATTTCGATGGATTTATAAAGCATGTAGAACGACTAAAAACAGAAACTAAAAATATGACACTTACTGTGATTGCTTCGGCGGCCGAAGGCGATACGGTTTTTACCCATCACAACGTGGTGGTAGAGAAAGAAGATGGCGAGTTAACCTTATTTGAAGTGCTTGCCAATTTTACCGTATCGAATAGTAAGATAGTTCGCTGTGAGGAATTGACGCGTGTGATACAAGGCACCGATAGCGATCAAGATCTTGGTCATCGGCACTAATGTTATGTGTGCAGCTCAAGTATAAACTCAGCTTAAGCTGCTCACATCGCTTCCATAAAGTCTGTCAATTTGAGTCATCGTTGATAAGTTGAGCATCTCACTGTTATATAAACCATACAGGAGGCATGTTTTCATATATCAACTTAGTAGTAATAATGAAAGTCACCGCTATAAAAACAAGGCGACCAGATGAGCCTTAACTAGACACCCACTTTAAGCATTCTAAAGTTCCCCATGACTTAGACCCACACAGATCAAAACGTGCGGGATGGCAGTATCCGATCTTTAGTGATAGCATCATTCGCGTTAAACGGCTGCCTGATGCCAGGCGACGTGAATAATTACTGACTCACTAGCTGTCCCAATTGGGCTTTTTGTTATAGCGCGTCTCCATTTTCCAAAGACCAATGATGGGTATCAGCTCTAGTTTTAAAAACTAATTCATTTAGTTGTTATCGCTGCTTTGAGGCCGCCCCAGTGAACTAAACGCTCTTAGCAACTATTACACGGTGATAAAATCAAAAATTCACTATTTTCACCTTTTCGGCAGAGGCACAATGAGTGCATAACGATGTCATATAATTTGTGTGCCTACAAATATGTCCCAACTTCCATACATAGTGATAATGCATCATTTTTTACGTATGGGGCAACACTCGTTAAAATTTTTCCGAAAACCGCTCTGACTGCAACACCACCCCAACCAGCTGGATAACGCGTTTCAATAAGTTGAATTACTGCGTCATAAAGACCTTGCTCAACTTTTTTCATTCCACTGATTCCATTTTTTTAACGCTCTATTGTCCATTCAATCATTAGTATAACACTCGGTGTATTTGTCAATAAAAATTAGCCACTATAAGCGGTCCACAGATATCAGTATGACAACCAAAAAATTGACTTGCTTTATCTATTACATTAACTCAATTTACTTGAGAAAGAAGCGTAAAAACAGGTTTAAATAGTTAGGCTGGGGTTATTAATTTCTGTTTGACGAAGGGGATCATACCCGCGCTATATTTACCAGTAAATATGTGGCTACTGTTTTTTATTTTAGGAAAAACCTCGGAAACCGTATCGAATCTAAGTGCAACACATTATTATGAAATACATTTTACTAGCGCCAATTATTTATTAATTTTGCTGTAATTACAGTTAATGAGTATATATTTACAGTCAATATTGCATTGTATTCGAAACATTCAAAATAATGGTTTTTTCCTCTAGTTTCTATATTTTCTAGTGGTGTGCTAAGTAGAATTTTCCTTAAATACTCTTCCGTCTCTTTATCTGAAAAATCAACAATATTAAGATTTTTATTTATTCGTAAAAATCCCAGTTCTGTAGTCTTAAATTGGTTAACTATATTCGATTTTATATTTTCATTCATTTTCGCTTTCCCTGGCTGCGCATTACGGATATATAACACCCTGTTAACAGCTTGTTATAACCGTTTTTCCATACGCAAAAGGTCCCATGCGGCATCGTCAAACGACCGTGTACCCTGTTCAAACGCTGTTACAACAAAACCTAGCGATTCATAGCAGTTTTTTGCAATTTTATTTCGTTCAAAAACAGCTAAAGACAGCTCACGAACATTGAATTGTGTTTCTGATAACTCGATTAATTGGTTTAACATTTGCTTGGCAACACCCTTGCCACGAAAATCGTTTGATACAAAAACACGGCAAATACGGAAATGCGACTCAGATACTTTAAACAATTCCACGTATCCCGCGTTTTCCTCATTGATGACAAAAATGAAGGGAAATACCTCTGATTGAGCACAATGCTTACTGATTTGAGTACAATCTAAAGGGAACTCAAAGTTAGGACCACCCCATTGATAATTCAATTTATCCGAGTCAATCCAATGAATCAGTGTCCCATAGTCTGACTTTTCAAATGCTCGAAGCCCCATATTTTCCTCCAAAGGTTATAACGCCCGCAGCAGGCGCAGTTTTGGCATTGTGACGAAGGAGCAACGCCCTGCCTGCACTTGTTAATAATTATTTGCTTGGTGGTGATGCGGTACTACCAGCTAGAATTCCGCCATCAACATTAATCTCAATGCCCGTTATATATTTAGACTCATCAGATGCAAGGAATAAAGCGGCATATGCAACGTCTTTAGGCTCCCCCATAACTCCAAGAGGAATATCAGAAGAGATTGCTTTAATCGCATTATCTCTTTGATCTCCTTCTCCAAGCATCACATCCCATATAGGTGTGTATATGGCACCTGGGTGAATAGAGTTGCATCTAATGGGGTATTTCTTTTCAGCACAGTAAAGAGCAACGGATTTCGTATGATTGCGAACAGCTGCTTTGCTAGAAGCGTATGCAGCAGCAAAAGGAATTCCAATAATTCCTGATCTTGAAGATATGTTTACAATACTTCCGGACAAAGAGTCCTTTATAAGCTGAATACCGTATTTACATCCAAGAGCAACACCATCAAGATTCGTCTCATGAACTTTGTGCCAACTTTCAATGTCCAGATTTTCAGGGTCATGTGGGCCAGACGTTTCAAGAATACCAGCTATCCCCGCATTATTCACCACAATATCCAGGCCGCCATATTTCTTTTTAACAAACTTGCTCGCTGCGATCCAATCGCCCTCTTTTCTCACATCAAGGTGAAGGTAACAAGATGGTTCACCCATTCCAACAGCCACTTCTTTACCTGATTCATCGTTGATATCAGTAACGACAACATTCGCACCTTCTTCAGAAAATAGTTTGGCAATGGCTTCCCCTATCCCTCTAGCTGCACCGGTTATTAATACAGTTTTATTTTTAAGCCTTAACATACAACCTCAATATCATTAAGAAAATCGATAACAGCCTTATTGAAAATTTCCGGCTGATCCATTAATGGTAGATGCCCCGCGTCTTTAATTTTACATAATACAGCGTTGGGGATTATTGCAGCTGCATTGACGCCATATGCAACCGGGAATAATCGATCGTTTTCTCCCCAAATGACCAATGTCTTATTTGATATTTTGCGAAGCGCAGATTCAGGTACAGCTGAAACAACTGAACCCTGACCTCGCATAAACGCATTTCTTCCGCCTTTGCGCTTCAGCACCTCAATGGAATATAAGCCGTGATTGGGATCCCTGTTTTGAGGTTTGAACAATAAATAATTAGAAAAAAATCTATTCGCCAGAGCCGATGGGAAGAGATTCAACCAAACCATTCCGATAATGGATAACAAGGGGACGTTGAACCCAGCCCTCCTGAATCGACAAGGACGAATTTGTCTACCATTTTTGGATAATCAAGGGTGAATTGAAGAGCTATTGCTCCGCCTTGAGATAATCCAAGAATATGTACTTTAGAAATTTCCAGCTTCAGTAAAAACTTTTTAAGCCAGGCAACGAAGTAATTTTTATCATATGCGGCATCAGGTTTATCAGACTCCCCATAACCGACAATATCTGGAGCTATAACGTGGAATTTTTTTGCTAGTGGACCAATGGATGGATACCATGTAACAGCACCTGCTCCACCCCCATGTAGAATAACTACAGGATAACCAGAGCCGGCAGATAAGTAAGCTGTATTAATTGAGTCGACCAATACATTGGATTGTGTGACAGGAACCTTGGTACTTTCTATTAGAGCTTCTCTATAGGTGTTCATGTTTATTTCTCTAGAAAGTTTACGAAACGATTTTTAACAATTCAGAAAATACGCTTAGCTGGTTAGTCTCAAAGGGTTCAAATAGTGCTACTGAAGCATGCGCAAATGTAACCTTCGCTTCTTCATAAACCTGCTTGCCGGCAGCAGAAAGCGTCACCAGACTGACTCTGGCGTCGCGTGGATTATCTTCCTTTGCGACTAGACCAATTTTTTCCATAGGGTTTATAAGACGGGTTACGCCTGACGGACTCAAGCCGATCCGCTCGGCAAGATCGCTGCGACGCATTTTCTGCGTTGGGGTAGCATATAATTGATTTAGAACGAGATATTCAGTTAAACCAATCCCATGTGCAGATAGTGCACCACCAATCCGTTTCTGGATTTTGTTATGGATACTGATGACATTGACCACTAACCCACTTTCTATATTTTTTGACATGTTTGATTCATTTGCGAAGTATTTGAGCTAACAAATATATAATCAACATAGTTGTGATGTCAACTATATCTCAATCATTTGAAGTGAAAGGCTACTTGCCTAGACGCTCGGTTAAGGGGCTGACAACGCAAAACCACTGAACTCGAATATAATGACCGTCATCACAAATGCTGATTTGAACAAAAACCGCCACGCGTTGGCAGCTCCTCTTGAATGTTTGCTATGTGATAAATTCGACCAACTCTGACATATGCTCGATTTGAACGGAGCCAAGATGATTCCGTTCACTCACTCCTGGCGCATAGTAGATACTTTTCATTTGAGCGCAATTCGCAGCCTGCAATCCAAGCAAGCTGTCTTCCACAACATAACAATTTCGAGGTTCCACATTCATGGTCTTCGCCGCATGTAGAAATAACTCAGGTTCAGGTTTCCAAGAACCAACCTCATATGAACTGAAAATATTATTATCGAAGAATTTAGCCAAGCCAGTAATATTCAATGCACGTTCAATTTTTGACCTAGGAGCAGATGAAGCGATACAAAACCGAATAGTTAATGACTCCAATACTTCCTTTACGCCATCGATTGCCTCAAGATGTTCATCAAACAAGTTGTCCACCTTAAGGCGGTATTCAGATTCAAACGACTCAGGTAAAGAAATTGAATAATCAGTTTCTAGGCTCGCAATTATTGTAGTTAACTTCCCACCTCGATATTTTGAAAGCAGCTCTTTTGCATCACATTTGACACCGAGTTCAGCAAGTTGGTGTTCCAGCGCTAAATTACATAAAAACTCGCTATCTACTAGCGTCCCGTCACAATCGAAAATGACTAGCTTCATAGTATCCCTATCACATAACACCCGCTTAAAGGACAGACAATGTAAACCACTGAACTCAAGCACAACAGTCGTAGTCTATCTATTTGAACTGAAAGTACCACGTGTTGACAATCCCTTTTGAAGTATTTGTGTTAGCCCTTTTGGCCAAACAAATCAATGATAAGCCCGCCAAATTTCTCTGGATTCTCTTGAGGGAGCATATGCGTTTCATTTTCAACAGTAATCAAAGTCGAAAGCTTTGATGAACCAGCTCCACTCAACGTTGCCAACCTAAACAAGTCTCTGGATTTTTCACCGTACCCAAAAACTAGCGGCGCTTTGATCTTTGATACGTTGAGAGCATTAATCGACGGATGTTCTTGCTGATTCAGTTGTAAAGGTAATGTGTACGCTTTTGCTAACTGCAAGCGTCTAACCTCTTCTCTCTGCGTTTCAAAATAGCCCTGACTGTTTCCAGAACCGTCAATCAGCGACTCAACCGCTAAGTCTAAATTTCCCTGTTTTACATGCTCAACTACTTGTCCAAACATCGATTTTGCATCAGCAACCCAAGCATTCATGTCCTTCTCTTGGATACAACCCGGATATCCAGGCTCATAAAGAAAAACGTTGGATACAGATAGCGCTTCTTTTGCCAGCATGTTGAGCACCACATCAGCACCGTAAGACCAACCAACAATATTCATAGGTTTATCCGAACCTAACTTTTTCACAAGTTCAGCTAGTTCTTCGGCATGGGAATTTAAACCAAAATTACAATCTTCAGTTTTTTCAAAGTGACTTAAGGTGACAGCGATTACGTCAAAATACACTTCTAGTTGCTTTAGATGAGGGAACCACATAGAACAGTCAGTTAGGGCTCCATGCACTAATACTAAATATTCCCCACTACCTTTTTGAAAATATTTCATTGAGAATTTCCTAATAAAAGGGCTAACACAGAGTTAAGCGGCGCGAGTAGCCGAAGGCCACAAACTGATTCGACTTGCTAGGCTTCGCGGTCTTTGAACATAATTTCTGTCTGAACACCATTTCAATTTTCAAGCTCTAAACTATGCTACTCCAGTTTTCGATAGAGCCCTTGCTGATCAAGAGTGTGCAAATATAAACTCGTGATTTCCCATTCCCATGCCTTCCTTTCTGCCACTTCGCAAAGCCTAGCTGCGATTCCACGCTCTGTGTAATCGGGCATGACAAAAATTTCTGCAAGCCAAGGGGGTAAGTCATCTCGCCCCTCCAAATCACAAACTCGCAAAGCACTCGTACCCACCGGAACGCCATTTTCATGCGCTACCCATGCGAGTGAAAGCTGATCGCGATTCTGGTGAGAAATTAGCTTCTCATACCGCGGCCCATAGCTTTCTCCAGGAATGATACTTCTCCAGTGCTCCGCCATTTCACGCGCAAGTAACGGGATAAACTTCGGAACATCTTCAAGATAATCAATTCGCATAATTGAGTCCTTACCTCAATCAGCCGCCCCATCAGCAGTGGGCTGCATTGATTTGTTAGGGTTACCAAGCTTCGACTTTAGCCATCCGTTTATATCACTGACGACCTCTTTACGCTTACTTTCTCCCTCTATATTATTCAGCCTATGATCAAGTTCTTTGTATCGTCGATATTCAATATTTTCTTTTCCAGATCTCTTAAGAGCCAGCACCATTTCATCTACTTTTTGAGGCGATACAAATAAATCTCTGCCTCCCTGTATAATAAGCAAAGGCGTATTAATTTTTTTAAGGACTTCAAGTTGATCAATAGATAGCATTTGATGCCACCAATTGTAACCATGCCCGCTTACTTTAAACTCAGCTGGTTTACTATTAAGAATATGATTTGAAAAACTTCTAAAGCTCTTAACGCTTTCTTCTGCTTCATCGCTATTTGCATAGCCTGACACAATACTATGTAAAACATCATCAATGAACTTGCGTCCACCACCATTGAACGAAATAGTCGCATTTTTATAGTCAACTTTTTCTGTAACTAAGTTAGCGATAACAGCACCCTCACTTCCGCCAAGTATTATAAATTTTTGGTATTTATCGTCTTTTCTTAAAATATCAAGAACAGCTTGAATATCAGCTACACGCTGCTCAGGGCTATCATTTTGAAGATATTGAATGGGGCAGTCTACACGTTCTACATCTGGACTAAAACTTAGTCTTTTGTCAATACCGTATTTTTCAACTAGAAGGATATCGGCTTCCGGCCAGATATTTTTATAATCGGTAAATATTGATGCTATTTGTAAAACACTGTTGCAATCAGAGCCTTGAAGGATCAGCAATAACGTATCATTTAGAGAGTGACGCAATTGGGGGAAAAGGTAATAAGATATATCAGAACCATCGGCCCTTCTCGTAGTATGCGTACTCACACTTCTCGCATTCACTGTAAGTGTTAAAAAAAGCAGAAATACAGATATAACTCGAATATTCATTTTGCAACCCTAATATTCCTCTCCAAATATTTTTATATTTTCAAATACATTAACGCTTTTCAATTATATTGTTCTTTCAATTAAAGCTTCTAGTCCAGGAATATACAAACGTATTAAATAGTCAGGATTTTTTTGAAAGTTCTGCATGTGAGCCATCTTCTCCATTTTGTAACATTTTTATCCCTTAATACAACATTAAGTTAAACTACAATGCTATCCGGCACAGCCGATTGGCGAATTTTCTATGTAAGAAGCACAGCGACTAGCAGAAAGTGTGACGAAAAAGTTATCGGCGTTTAACTTTTGTTGGTTGTCTTCTATTTTTTCGATGCATACAAAGGATTTGCTACACGAATCAATGAACCATATTTCTTTTTCATTTCGTCAAATGCTTTCATTACATTTTCTGGAATATCTATATGAGGCAGATAATTCTTCCCATTTGGTCCATAACCATCTTTATTATCTGTCAAGCGAGGTATTTCTCCCATAAGCAGTGTAATGTATCTTTCCATAGTCCACATTCCTGAGATAACATCTTTATATTCCAACTTACCATTATTTACAACAACAGTCGCATGGTAAGAGGCATAATTTATTATCTTCTTATCTGGTGATTCTTTATTTATTGTAGCCTCCATTCTTCGTTGCATTGTGGCATCCTGTGTAAATATCATAGTGTTCGAATCTATTCTATTCTTTCTAATTAGATTCAACATATACGTAATGTTATTTCCACAATTCGTTGATTCTTTCTCTATATAATCAGGTTGTAACCTATATTTCTTTTCTATATATTTTGAAAATAATTCAGCTTCCGATTTTTCATCTGTTTCCATATCAGGGAACTCAATTTTCATTTTTTGACGAAGTGTCTCTGTTGTATGTCCGGCTCCGCCAACTATAATATATTTTTTTGCAACTTTATTTTTCATTCCTTCAGCAAGAACATCACCACCTGCAAGTATTGAACCTCCAAATAAAACCATTATATCAGCTTTCTCTATTCCAATTTTTTTTGTAATTGCGGCACTCGTAATCTCTTTTATATCTCTTTTTCCAAGATAATTACCTAATATATTTATATATTCAGCTACCTTTTGGTCCACAGTGTTCTCCTTTTCTTATCATAAATATGCGGCGAATCCGGCCAACAAACCTTTAGAAGGGTTCGCTCTTCGAACAGGCATTTAACTTCAGCCTTAATTTGGCGGATTTCGTCTTGTGCTGCCGATTGACTAGTGGGCACGTTAGCTTTGCTTACCCAATAATCCGAGATACCCAATCACTTAGACACATCAGGTACTGAGTAACCTTTTTCAGCCACTTGACGAATGGCTTCTTGTTTAAATTCTTCGGGATATTTTTTTATCCTTAGCACGTTTTACCTTACTTCGGTTTCTAAGTAAAAAGTGTCTACTGATTTAGAGGAAGATCAGATCTTGGAACAAGTTAAACAAAATTCAGGTTAAATAATCTTATTTGTACTTACCATTTCAGATGGCTTTGATGCGTAAGGCCATCTGCTTAGCGATTGTGTTGAAATATTGAAATGATAAATCAAATATTGAGACATAAATTTGCGTGTATTTCATCTATTAGTGTTTTTGGCACATCCCATTCTTCTGCAAGTTGACGCCAGCTGGATACATGCTCGATTGTTTCATCAATGATGTCGTCAATCTTTCTTTTGCTAAAGATCGGACTTAGTTTTTCTAAGCTATAGAAATCATTACGCGTAAAATTGTCTCTTTTACCGTTTAGACTCATCCAATGACTATTAACCCATTTACTGCCTGGCTTGTAGCTGTAGGCTAAATCATAAGCCGGAGCGAGAGACCATTTGTCATTCTTCAGGATAAAGGCAAAGTTCTTTGAATGGTCGTCATGATTTCGCGCAATAATGTTGAATGTCATGCGTTTGAGAAGCTGTTCAGCTTCAAGCGCTGAAAGCTTCAACTCTCTGGCTATGCCAAATAATTCGGCATAAGAGAATGAACCAGGCTTTTTATAGTCAACGTGTGCTAGACCATTAAGCGTTTGTACGTGTACCTTTTTGTTTTTTATCCGGTCAAATCGCTTGGTTATAAAGTGTCTTCGATTGCCTTCTTGAAGTAAACGACTGGGCATCATATCGACATCGCACTTTTTAGCTATCAGGTGATAGACAAACTCCATAGCGCCATAGCCAAGAGGATCACCAAAGGTCTCTTGGTTTTTGTTATATTCACTTACGCCATCAAATTTCATCAGGTAATGAGTAAAACCTGTAGGAACGGTGGCTTGGCCAGAACGAACTTGGGTAAAATCCCCATTGAATGCTAAGACAGCTTTAGGTCTTGCTCCTCCAGCGCTCATACCTACAGACAATAAAGACATCATTGCTTGTCGGTCTTCTTGACCATTTTGTTTTAATTCAACTTCAAAATGACCTCGTGAGTCTAGTATTTCTTGCGCGATTGAAACTAGCGACTGGATTTCTACTTGTTGTGAAGCATTTAGGCTTCGTAATTGTGTTGCTGGCGCATATTCCAGTGCTCCCATGCCTCGTTTTCCCGTATATTGAAGACGTTGGAGTGGTGTGATGTCATTCGGTGAGCGCCCCTGTCCTGCAACCCATGCATTGAGAACAGCATTACCAAAATCATCAGGCAATGAATCTGCAATTAATCCAGGTAGCCCCTTGAACGTATTGAAATCTAGTTCAGGAAAGCTATAAATCCGCTGAGATAGTGGCATTTTGATTGGAGACAGTTCGACACCCTTTTTTACGAAGCTAGGGTCATACTCAAATGCGCCTATGCCTTTTTCTGTGTCAAAGCTAACTGCACCAACCTCATCGCCTTGATAAACGATTTTAATGACTTCCATTACCATTCGGGGGTTTCCTCATTTTTGTCGCTGCGTTGGCCTGAGGCTCTCTGCCTTTTCTTACCTTGCAATTTCGCCAGTTGTAACGGAGAAATTTCTTGTTTAGGAAGAAATAGGTCTAGCTGTTCTGTTAAGTCTAATGCCATCATAATTGCGATCATTATATCGAGTTGCACTTTGCCTTTTTCAGCATTTAGAACCGTTTTACGTGCTACGCCAGCAAGTGCTGCAACTTCTGATTGAGTGAAGTCCCGATTCAGGCGAGCTTGCTTCAATCTCTCACCGATCTCTTCTGCTAATGCTGTGGAGGTCATTCTTTTCATTTTTAAAGTCCTAAAACAGTTACACTAAAGCCAATTTAATGGCTTAATATCCTTAATTTAGAACCTTATAGGTAATTTGTCAATTAATGCTATTAATATGCTAAAATAGTTACATTAAACTGCTTTAATGGCTTTAAAGTAACTAAATAAGGATATTATACCCCCCTTGATAGAGGCTGAGGGATGGGAGCCAATTCGGCTAGTTGGCGGGATTGTCTGAGTCTTCTTCAGTCATTTCTTCATCTGTTGCAGGAACAGCCTACTCGACTTCAGCATCCTTACCTTTAGTTTGTGCCAATTTCCCTACTCGAACTTCAATATCAATAATGCGATGAGCAAGCTTAATAATGCACTGTTGCCAAGCGTAGTTACCATCGACACGTTGTTTATTGCTAAGGACATTGGATAACCAAAGTGTGTCCATTGACGTGGTCTAATTGATTCCACTAACCCAGTTAAGACATAATTGATTTAACTGGAGATTGAAATGACAAAACGTAAAATCTATTCAAAAGAATTCAAACCTGATGCCATTGCACTAGTAAGAGATCAGAATTACAGCATTTCTGAATCGGCTAGAAACTTAGAAGTGAGTGCTCAGATCCTTAGTCGTTGGATAAAAGAAGCTAAAATGATGATGTGACTTAAATAAACAGCCATTTTTATAATGATGCTGATAGTTATGACAGAAGTACTTTTTAACTTCGGTTTTTTTATTATTTTACCTCGCAAATTTTTGCATTGCCTCTGACGTTACAGGTGTGAAAAAATTAATTAAATTACCATCAGGGTCACAAAACAAAAGTGAACGGTTCCCCCATGGCATAGTCGTTGGCTTCTGTATGATGATTTCTTTCAAAAAAACAGCCAGATCTGCGTAACTTTTGTCAACATCAGCCACTTGAAATTCGATAATAGCTGAACGGTTTTGAGCCGCTGTTAGTATTTCATTACCGCCAAAAAATGCTAATGTTCTTGAGCTACCAATCGCTAAAGTTGCTGTTTCAAATTTCAATTCAGCAAAGTCTTTAGTATAAAATGTCGCTTTTATTCCGATAACTTTTTCATAAAATTCGGTCAGTTTTTGCACATCATCTGTAATAAACCTGATTGAGATTAGATTCATAGTATCCCCTTAAATTTTAGCTTTTTATGTGAAACCTCTTATCTGCTATGAATATATAAGAAGCCTAGGACAAGGGTATGTCAGGGGTAGTGAAGTTTTTTTCTTTACTTGCTAAATAACTTGTAAGATTAAGATCGTGCGGTGCAAAACTGAGTTGGAGTAATTTAATTGTTAGGATTCTATCGAGTCTGAACATCCTAAAATCTTTTCTTAATCGACAGTATGCGATCAGCAACCAGTTTTCCTCATGGCTGTAATACAAGGCAAATGGTTCAACTTGTCTCATGGTTTCTTCATCACCGCTCTGCGAGCGATAAACTATTTCTAAAACATGGAAAGAAATAAGAGCACTCTGGATTACCATGAGCGATTCACTTGGATTTGAAGTCCGGATCATTGGGCTCATGGCAATACGTTTAGATAACAACTCTGCTCTATTTTTTGCTGAACATTGTAAAACCGCTTTTACTTTGTTTATAGCTGATACGAACTCTCTACTTAATGAAGAGTCCTGACTCTTTAACATCAATTGTTCCACGGTGATCAAGGCATTTGCCTCATGTTCGGTAAACATGACCGGAGGCACTGTGTATCCCTCAACTAAGGAGTAACCCTTCCCCTCTTCGGTGAAAAGTGGAATTCCTGATTGTTCCAAGGATTTAATATCTCGGTAAATTGTTCTGATACTTACGTTAAATTTCTCTGCAAGGTTTGTCGCTGTGAGAATCCGTTTTGTCTGTAGCAGTGTGATAATAGCCGTCAACCTTGAAAGGCGAGCTATATTGTTACCATTCATATTTTTGCCATTTTAAGCTTGATACATTAATAAAGTTAAACTGAAGGGTGATATGTCAAAAATAACACCAATTACCACACCAATTGCTGAATATAACACCACAATTTGGGACAAGCGTAAGCGAGTCTATGGCCCGCCGCAAAGCGGTTGCAGGGACAGGCCAACTGGACTTCCCAAACATTACCTTGTTACATATGTTCTGGCGACCAACGCATATATTCATATTGTTCTGTAGTTCGCATAACTTCGAATCCGTGTCTGAGATAAAGATTCTTAGCCGGGTTTCCTATAAATACCGATAACCAAAGTTGCTTATTAACACTCTGATATCCTTTGATTAGTTTACAAATGACGGCACTTCCTATTCCTAAATTACGATATTCACTTGAGACGAAGAATCGTCTAAAAAAGTGCTTTTCATCCTCTTGCTCAATTGAAAAGAAACCCACTCGACTACCCATGTATTCAACTACATTGGGAAGAATCTTTCTCCACTCATGCAAATGCAGACTTTCTTGGAAATCATCAGTTTGACCTTATTTGTTCAGCCGCCAAACAAGACGGCTGAAAACCAGGATCAATACGCAGTATTTTTTAGTCCACGGCTAGACCGACTTCCATCACGACCTGCTCATGGTTCTCGGACTGGACTTTCCTGGGCTCCGCCAGGATAACCTGCTCGGGCTCGACCGCGCCGCCTTCTTCCGGGCCGTCGGATGAATCCGCCAGCAGGCGCTCCCGCACGGCGGCAGCCCGTGCCTGGCCGAGTGCCACGAGATCGGCATCGGCGACGGGTTGCGCCGCGATCACCGCCTCGGCGAGATGGGCTCGGTAGGCGACAGCGTCGAACGCCGAGCGGCCCTCCGGGTTCTCATCCGGCTTGCGCGTAAACCGCGCACGGACCTCGTCCAGGCTGGTTTCCGGGTAGGCGCTTGAGAAAATCGCCTCCATCGCGTCTTGCGTCGATTCCGCGGTCAGGTCCGGGGACGAAACCTTGCGTCCCTGCTCGCGCAACCACTCGGCGAGCAGCTCGACGGCGCGTTGGCGCTTCAGTGCCGGGCCGTCCACATCCGGATCGAAGGGACCGGCGAGCTCCAGCGTCAGTTCCGGACGCTTTACGAGAGCCTTGCGGAGCAGCCCGACGCGCTGGCGCTGCGGCGGTGTCAGGTCGCTGCGGCCCGCCGGGTACGCGATCCGTTGCAGGTCCTCATCGCCAGCCCCGATCAGCCCCGCCAGGAAGCGGAACGGCGCGGTGACGATGTTGCTGATCGCGTCACCGATGGCGCTGCGAACCGCGCCGCCTAGCTCGAAGTGCGGATCGCCGAGATCTCCCGTGACCGGGATATCCATCTGGATCACGCCTTCTCTGTCCTTCAGCAGCGCGACGGCGAGGCTGAGCGGCAGGTCCATCGCGCCCGGGCTCTCGACCCTCTCACCCAGTTCCAGATCGTGCAACACTATCGCATTACTGCCCTTGAGCTTGCCGTCCGCAAGGCGATAGCCGAGATCGAGGTCCATACGGCCTTCCGCGATCCGGCGACCGGCGAAGGCGACTGTGTACGGCGAGTAGTCCGGCACCATCAGGTTACGGAACGTCAGCGTGACGTTCGTGTCACGTGTCGGCTGCCAGGCGTGAATCGAGCCCTCGATGCGCGCCATGCCATTCTCACCCACCTGACCTTCGAGCTGTACGTCGGCCGGAGTCTCTGTGTCCGACGCCAGTGTGGAGACCTCGCCGTTCAGCTTGCGGATGCGCGTCGAGAAGGGCAGCGGCAACGACTGATCCGTGAAGTGGAGACGACTGTCGGCCAGGATGATGCCGGCGATGCTGACGCGAAATGGGGCGGCGTCTTCGCCGTCGTCCCCTTCGGGAGCGGGGTCATCTCCCTCAGCGTGCGCCACGAGCAGGCGATTGAAATTCGTGGTCCTATCCTCGTGGATGATGACCCGGCCGGAGCCGCCCTCGATGGACACGCGAGAGGCTTCAATGCTACGCTGCGCCAGGCTCAGGTCGAGCTGCTCGATCGCCATGGCTTGCCAGCCCACCACCGGCTCGGTGTCGCCGGGGACCAGGAGCGCGAGACTGAGCCCGTCCACGCCGGCACTGCCGCGATAGGCCAGGGGCTCATCGTCGCTGACGGACAGTCGTCCGTTGAGGCTCAGGTTCCCGCCCTCGATCGCCAGCCTCGCGAGTTGTTGCAGGTAAGGCTCGGCCGGACTCAGGGCCAGCGCCTCCGCGCGCAGTCTACCGTTGATCTCGAATGCCGGCGACACCCGCATTTCGCCATCGAACGAGAAGGCACCGCCCGCCTTGAGCTGCCCAGCGAATTGGACTGGAAACCAGGTGTTCTCGTGCAGGGCGGCATCATCCAGCGACAGGGAAAATTCTTGCACCACGACAGTGGCGGTCGTGCCTGACGGGGCGGACGCGGTGGTCAGGTGATTCGTGAAGCGGATCGTTCCTCCCACAACATCCAGATGACGGATCACCATCGCCGGCATCCCGCCTTCGCCAGTCGCTTCCGGCTCGCCTGCGGCGTCATCCTTCAGCCGGGCGAAGCGCGTCTCGCCCGAGGCGAAGCGTTCCTCCTGAACCACTGGGCCTTCGAGGCGTACCTGCTGGAAGGTCCACGCCTGGTTGATAACGCTGAGCAGCGCAAAGTTGACGGATAGCCGGTCGAAAGCGGCGAGCTCGTGGCCGTCGGGATCCACGAGGGCGAAATCGGTCACCTGAAGGGTGAACGTGTAGGGATTGAAATCGATATCGCCGATGCGAAGCTCGCGACCAAGATCCTCTCGCACCTTGTCTTCCGCGATCCAACCGGCGAGCCACGGCACCAGGAAAAAACCCGCGAGCGTGTAGAACGCGACGGCCACCAGCACCCAGAAACGAACATGGTGCACGTTGATCCAACGGTGGCGCAGGCCCCCCCACAGGCGCGACAGGAATCGTCTACTCATGGCGAGGCAACATGACCCGGACCAAGCTAACATATTGTTCTCTAGCCCTACACACGAAAAATAGACACTCGGTTATGCGCATTAAACTTACCCCGGTGAAATAGACAATCTTAGCTTAGGATTAGAGCATAGGAGGAATTGTCATGAGCAGCCAACATTATCCAGCAGAATTCAAAGACGAAGCGGTTCAGCAAGTACTGAAGCAAGGCTATACCGTCGCTGAAGTGCGACTGTATTTAAAGGCCTTGCCGTTGCGGGCTTGAGTAGCCTTCTCCCGCATGATCCCGGCCACATAGTTCACGGAGCATCGAACACCGGTTGCGCTCAGCTTCTGGGCTATCTGGAGAGCGCCATAGTGAGCTTTAAAACTGGCCTAGGTCTTCCCCCGGCCGCTTCCGTGACCGCTCTGCGCTCTCGGACTGACTGGGCGCTGCCTCCAGCGGTAGTAACCACTGGCGGAAACCTCTAGCACCCGACACATCAACCGAACGGCATACGACTGACGAAACGCACCCATCAGCACGGACTTCACGCTTGGAACTTCGCGAAGTACACAGACACCTTTTTAAGGAACTCGTTCTCTTTCTTCAAGGTCTCCATCTCTCGCTTGAGCTTGCGCATGGCTTCGCACCCAGCCTTGGAGTAATCGACGCCATCAACGCTATTGAACTGCTTGTCAGAGAGGCGAGTAAACTGACGACGCCAGCTATAAATCTGGCCGGGATGTATGCCCAGCTCAAGGGCAACAGACGCGGCTGTATTACCAGGTTCATCGGCTCTGTGGACGGCTTCCCGACGAAACTCTTCGGTATACACCTGGGTCTTCTTGCGACTCATCCGAGCACCTCCATGCTAGGGGATTCCCTAACATAGACGGTGTCTACTGTTCGTGGGCAACTCGGTTGCATAACACCGCCAACACGCGCAGCTTTGTAGTGAAGGCGAAGCCACAACGAAAAATCTGTCGCCTTGCTTGGCATTGTTAGGAGCTCTTTGAGTAAAGCACTGAGCTTCATTCAGGAACTTCTCCTTCTAGAAGCTATTTTAACGTTCGGAGGTCTTTGTTAACGGCTTGCTCATCGTCCGCGAATTGATCTTCGGACATCCCAGGTTGCCGTAATAAAGTGAATATGAATTAGCCTCCATCACCGTTCAGTACGACCCGCATCGGGTTGTGAACTACCAAGCCTGAATCAAGTTCAACATCACGATCCATGCGAGTCTATGTGCGGGGAGCACATTTGTGCTGAACCTTCAGCCATCGGTTGAGCGTGTTAGCGCTTCCCATTCACTGATTTCGTCGGTAAGCGCCGACAATTTTCTGCGCACCAACTCCAGCGCATCACTTCCCAGCAACAGATGCTCCGGTGGCGTGTCGCTGGCTATTGCAGCCAGCATCGCGCGTGCGGCTTTTTGAGGATCACCCAATTGCTGACCGCTTTTCTCCTCGCGGGCGTTGCGGATTGGATCGAACTGCGCGTCGTAGTCAGAGATTGAGCGTGGCGTTCGGGCCATCGAACGGCCAGCCCAGTCAGTGCGAAACGAGCCGGGCGCTACCGCGGTGACGTAAACGTTGAAGGGTTTAACTTCTTTGCCAAGCACCTCTGAAATACCTTCCAGCGCAAATTTACTGCCACAGTAATAGGCAATGCCCGGCATCGTGATGAAACCACCCATCGACGTGATGTTAAGGATGTGGCCACTCCGACGTGTGCGCATATATGGCAACACAGCTTTCGTCACGGCGACCGCGCCGAATACATTCACATCGAACTGACGACGCATCTCGGCTAGCGGGGATTCTTCAATAATACCTTCGTGGCCGTAACCAGCATTGTTAACGAGAACGTCGATCGCTCCAATGTTCGCCTCAATTTCGGCTACGACACCATCAATGGCATCAAAGTCGGTCACATCAAGTAAACGTCCCACTGCCTTCGCGGGATCAAGTTCTTCGAACGCTTGCCTAGCCCGTTCGCTGCGGACCGTGCCGACCACGTGATAGCCGCTAGCAATTGCTTCGTGAGCCAGCACACGGCCAAATCCGCTGCTCACGCCGGTGATAAGTAAGAGTTTGTTGTTAGACATTACATATAGCTCCTGTGTATTAGTAGAAAATGCACATTACGCTGTTGTACTGCCTTATTTTAGGCGCAATATTCTTATATTATTGCCTATTCTAATAATTTCAGTTGGTATCGCATGGAAAAGGCTTTTCCCTCTTCGCAGACTGCTAAACAGCGGGACATGGTGACGTTGCTCCAGGTGCTGGCGCCGGAAGAAGGATACAACCTCACGGCTCTGCCTGACGTACGCATTCTGCGTTCGGATCGTCCCTTGTCGCGTACCCCAGTTCTATACGACCCCGGTATCGTGATAGTTTGCCAGGGGCGAAAGCGGGGTTATTTCGGCGATCAGGTTTATCTTTACGATGAGCAGCACTATTTGGCAGTCGCGGTACCGGTGCCCTTCACGATGGAAACCGAGGCGACGCCACAACACCCACTTTTAGCCATTTACTTGCATCTGAATTTTCAGCTCGCCGCGGAACTGATGATCCAAATCGACCACCATCAGTTTCCTGCCCAGAAAAGTGCGGCTCAGAGTCTAATGTCCAGCCCTATGGATGCTACTTTTCGGGTGTCCGTGACACGTTTTCTCGAAGCAATGAGTCAGCCGCTTGAGGCGGAGATTCTAGGCCCTGCGTTGGTTAGAGAACTGTACTTTCGCGTGCTGACAGGTGCGCAGGGTAATGCCATGCGTGCAGCGCTGGCAATGCAGGGGCAGTTCGGGAAAATCAGTAAGGCTTTACGACACATCCACGCGACCTATGCTCAACCCCTTAACCTATCGCAACTGGCCAGCGAGGCCGGCATGAGCGTTCCGACGTTCCTTAATCACTTCAAAGCCATTACGCACACCTCACCAATGCAGTACGTTAAATCCACGCGACTGCATCAAGCGCGACTGCTGATGGCTCGTCAGGGCATGACGACAGAGGCCGCCTGCCATGCTGTAGGATACCAAAGTCCTTCGCAATTCAATCGGGAATTCAAACGGCTTTTCGGCTTGACGCCAGCTTCCGAAACGAAGCGGATGCGGGAGAATTTCGCTTTACCGCCAGCTTTTGCCAAGTCGGATTACGTCTCGTCACATTGAACTGTGATCTGAGTTTAGGCGCACCACTTAGCTTATGCAGCCTGGCCTCTTAACGCTTCAATCAGCCGACGCGTTAGCGGTCGGCTGAATTTATTTGTTAGATTTTTTAGCTACGACGAATCTTACATTCCCTCGCTTTTCGTGTTGCTCAGAGCCAAGGTCAGAAAGTAGCTCTTGGCAAAATTCAGCGTATTCTGCTCCTAACTCTTCTTTTAATCTTTGCATTCTGCTGAGTCTTGCCGACCAACCTTCGATAATTTCCTTAGGTGCTGCGCCAGAAAAATTTAGCTCAGGGTCAGTAACATCATTATCTACATGGACTATTTCGAATCCAGCACTTTGCAACAAGCCTGGCATTTTTGCACCAAAATTGAAGTCATAAATGCCCGATTTATATGATTCAAGTTCAAAGCGCCTTACTCTTTCGTAGTACTTACTATTCTTTTCAAGATTTCCGGAGATAAAGCAGGAAACATCAAGCAATGCAATCCAACCAGCTTGATCCATCAACGAACTTGCAGTGATTAAAAAATCGAGTGGGTTGCGAAGATATGAAAGAGAAAAACTACTCCAAATTCCATTTACCGATTTCACTGGCAGGCTGCTAAGATTTAGAAAATCAGTGCATATGAACGTTTCATTGCAACTTTTGTTCGACTCACAGAAATCAATGAATTCCTGATTGGTATCTAATCCTAAGACGTCTTTAACACGGAGCGAAAAAAGTCGGGACACATTACCAACTGAGCAGCCAAGTTCAACAACCGAGTCATTCTGATTCATCGGTATAACCTGAAGATAACGTTCCCATTCTCTCCATTTCTGTTGTTTTTCATATTCCTGAAAAAGGTTCACCAACGTCTCCGTGTAATTTTCTAATCTAACGCCGGGCTCACCCGCGCCCAAAGTGAAGCTGTTTTTGTGTTAAAGTGAAGCGC
Source organism: Celerinatantimonas yamalensis (assembly GCF_046054155.1). NCBI lineage: Bacteria > Pseudomonadati > Pseudomonadota > Gammaproteobacteria > Celerinatantimonadaceae > Celerinatantimonas > Celerinatantimonas yamalensis. Next base: position 184,431 of record NZ_JBEQCT010000003.1, on the reverse strand, counting down.
AGCGAAACACACAAAAACAGCTTCACTTTGGGCGTCGGCGTGCAGCGCTTTGTTAGCTCTGCTGCCACTTCTTAACAACTTCATCCCAATCAGAATTTCGCTCAACTGCCTTCCCATCTTCATCTTTTCTTGTCCAAACATCCCAGAAGTCAGGATCGTCTGAATGTGGTTGCTGCTCTTTTGTTAAACTCTTCATTTTAACCAAAACAGGAAGCTCAGATGCCCAGCCCATGAGTATTGCATGTTGAGATGGCAAAGAGGGCAACTCTCGGAGTACTCCACGTAAGTTGTCTGGCACCATTTTATGGACTTGTTCTTGGTCTTTATCGTTACTAATTCTATGTAGTAAAAAAGTATTACATTGGGATAAAACTGTGGGCGATAACTCCGATGGACGTTGCGATGAAATCACCATACCAAGACCAAACTTTCGACCTTCACGTGCGATCTTCTCAAATACTTGGCAACAAACAGCAGCAACATCCTGATTTTCTGAATCATCACGATAACGCTTAATAAACGTATGTGCTTCTTCAGCCACAAGAACTGTCGGTAAGGACTTATTATTTAGTCGTCTATAGCGCTGTAATGATTCAAATATAATCCTTGAAATCACAGCAGTTACAAGGTGGGTAATTTCATTTGGCACTAGAGAAAGATCAATAATTGAAACACAACTATAGTTTTCACCGGTTCCATCCTTACCTATATAATTTTCTAACCACTCAGCTAAATCGACTCTCAGCTCTCCATCATTAGTGATAGGCTTCATTCTTGTATCAGATAGCATTGTACGTATTCGAGCTACCAAATACTCAACATATTGCTCACTTCCATTTTCTTGCGCCAATGCTTCTAAATAGGAAACTAAATTCTCACCTTCAAAGGGAACTGGTATATCTTCGCTTTTGGGAAATAAATCAGCTGCATTTCCTCCGAAAAATTCGAAAGCCAATTTAATAGATTGAATTAATAAATCAATTTCTGGAACACTGGCTTGCATGGTCACATTTTTTTTGGTCTCAGTCTTAGTCCTCTCATCTATATATGACTGCATATTTAATATTGGATTACTTAATTGTGTAGCACCAGTAAGGTCGCGATAATGCTCTAAGCTTGCTTTCCACTTTTTTAGTAGCTCCCAAAATCCAATAGCAGGGCCATATCCACCAAATGGTTTCCCTGAGCTTTTATCATGTTTTAAAGTTACTAATACATTACCTAGAAATCGTTTTATCTCAATATTTGAATCTGTTTCAAGTTTAAAGTCTTCATTTCGCATTGCTCTTAAAGCACGCTTTAGCAATGGTAGTTGTGCTTTAGGACTTGCTTGCGTGAAAGATGCCCATTCAGCACTGTTCCAAAACCAAGAAGGTACTTGTAGTTGGTTTTCACCTTGCCCTGCTTCCACTTTAAATACTCGACCTTTGAATTTAGTCTCTGGCCCTAATGCACGTGTATATTCACCATTTGGATCAAGTACAATAAATCTAGCATTTGGTCTAGTTTCTGACGCCATTGCTGCTTCTAACGACCATTGAATAAGCCCTGCAACTGAACAGGATTTACCACTACCCGTATTGCCAAGTACTGCAATATGTCTACCAAATAATCGATCTGGATCTACTGCGACGTTTGCGTTATTGGCAAGCGGACTTTGTCCAATGATAACTCTACGATTATTGCCAGATTCAACAATAGATCTAAGCTGTAAATCTGTCGGCAACAAGATAGCAGAACCAATTGAAGGAAATGATTCTGAGCCTCGTTGAAACTTGAAAGAATCAACACCCTTTTTTGAGAATCGATTGAGAGTCCCGACTGGGTTTAAACTAATTTTTTTCTGTGGAAAAGGTAGATTAACTAAACCAAAGTCTTGGATATCTCTTTGTTTAGGATAAGGCGAACGCTCAACAGCAAGCCATTCAATTTGCCCAACCAAATAACCATTATCACAAGCGACCAAGACATAACTATTTACTCTTGGGAAATTTCTTGGTGTTCCAGCATTCAAGGCAACAGAATCGGGTGAATCAATATCAAGCACTGCTCTAATTTCATTTGGCGACACGAAATCTACAGTACCAACTCTTAACTGCTCTCCTTGCTCAACAGGTAGCGAACTCATTCTTCACCACCAATTATGCTTTGAATTGCTGCTGGATATAAGCCTCTTGACTTCAAAAGCTCAGCCATACGAATTGACGTTCGATCTATTGCAGCTTTAGGAAGGTAATAATCGACTAGTATTTTTAGGTCTCCGAAATGATCACCAAGTAATAATGATATTTGAGCCTGACGCCCACTATCCTTTATAAAACTCATGATTCTTTCAAGTGGATCTCCATAGGCAATAATCACGATATGCGTCGAGGGTATTGTTAGCATATCCGTAAGAACTCGATTTATATGTTCATCACCGAAACTATAGCCATAGGTTACAAGTGTGCTATTCGGACGGCATGTTGCAGATGCTAAATCTCTAAACAATTCTACATAGGGGTATTCTGATGTTTCACGATCTTTAACTGAATTTGGATAAATCATCAACTGTTGGTAGTTAGCAGTACCAGAACCTTCGACTTGTAAAAATGGCTCGACAGAAGCCGCACCAAAAGGTAGTCCAAACCGCCTTATAGCCCCCTCGTTTGCATACCAGTCTAATGAACCGTGAAGTTTAGTAAAACGAGCTACACCTTCTAAATATCTTGGTTCGCCACGTATACCAGGTGGATTGTAATGATAATCAACCTCTAAGCGTGATGATCTGAAGATTGGCGCAATACTACCGACAAATCGATCGACTAATCTAAGACCTGCTAATTCAGCACCCGTTTCAATTATCCGATCATAATTAGTAGTGAATATATGCAACCTATCACGTGTAGCCGTTCGGCTTGAAAAACTCATCAAGAAATTAACTAAATAATTAAATGTTTCAGTTTTTTGTTCGGGCACTGCATCGCGGATTGATTTTTCGCCATTGCTAACAGATTGAGCAAACAATTTTAAACACCGTGAAAGTTCTTCTCTTAGCTGATTCAACTCTGTCGGAAAATATCTATAAGGTGGGTTTGGTGGTGGAGGTGGAACAATTGGAGCTGGATTTAACGCGACAAGTATTTCTAAACCCTTGATTAGTTCATTAATTGAACGAATCTGGTCTTCAATATTCCCCTTGCTTCTACCTGCCGCTTTTGCTGTTTTGTCTACATAAGCATCTATTTCTAATTTACAAACTTTTAGGTCTTCTATCCAACCCATACCTTGCGGAATTTCCCCTATTGCAGATTGTTGAACAGCAGTACTAAGTCCTGCACCGACAAGCAAATTAAGGTGCTCTGATTGAAAGAGTGCAGTTAGCCAAGGCTCTATTCTTGAGCGTAAAAAATCTGGGGTAATTTCATCTTCAGATTTTGCCCAAACACAGTCGCCAACAACTTTAAAAGCTCCATTATCACCATGCGCGTCCAATTGTACTGGAGATTGGTCATCGCCTAATTTTAGATATTGAGTCAAGTTATATACATCCTTATTAAATGGTGACACCTGAATTAAAGCTAATGCCAACAGCAAGCGCGCCGCTTTTTGGCGTCGCCTTGACTGTTTTTGTTATGTGCTTTCATTGGGAGTATTACTTTAAAGACTTATTAATAGCTTCAATAAGTTTTTCCCACTGAGAAATCTCATTGGCATTAAGATCCTCTAATGTGTGATTTCTCGTCCATCGTATATATGCCTTCGCCAGTTTATATTTAGAAAATCCATCAACCTCTTTTGAGAAAAGCTCTACAATAGGCCTTTCTGCCTGATGCTCCGATTTTTCTAATAAATCAACTCCGTATTCAGACTTAACGATGCTTACCAATGTACTCCTTAACAAATCTTCTATCTCTGCCTTACCAACATCACAATAATCTTTTGTTCTCAGGATATTTTTATTGCCTACGGCATGTACAAGGTTTTCCTGTTGTGCCGCTTGATCACCTGCGCTGTCGGAATCTAACAAGGCGGCCACTTTAAGTTTATGGGCATGTAGGATCGTTGCGTAGTACACAACTTTCCCAGCTGTATTTGCAAATACGAGTGCAATCTTATCGTTTATCGCTATTTTCCCAGACTCTTTTAACAGTCCAGCGGTTGCTTCGATATACCAATAGTCAGTTATCCCCTCTAGAATCAAGTTTCTTTGCTGAGAAAATAAACTACTGGCAAGATCGTAACCAAGCGCCTCTTGAAGAGGCAGCATTCCAGCAGGATCCTCTGAAGATAACGTGGTGTGAACAACTGTCCCCTGCTCTCTACTTTTCATTTCTACAACCCGAACTATATCGAGCTCATCGGGACCAACAAGAAAAGGCGAATGAGTTGAAAACAACGTTTGGTTTCCCTCAGAAAGTCGAGATATAGTTTCTCTAAAGTCCCGCTGTTTCAGAGCATGCAAACTCATTCCCGGCTCATCTAGTAACAAAATCGCATTTTTGTGTTTATCCATAGCTTCGGAGAAAAACACGACAAAAAAAGATACAAGCCATTGAAATCCTTCTGACCTTTGATCAAGTTCTACGTCAACGCCAAGATCATCCTCAACTACCACTTTTAGATATTGCCCATCAGCAGTGACTTTTAGCTTATCTGCTTCAGGCCTCTCTGGATTTGGCATCCATACAGATCTAATCTCTTTAGTTAATCTTACACTTGCCGCATTAAGCTGATATGACCTGGTATCAAGCTTGTCTCGATAAGATTTAAGAGCGGCTGGATCATTAATATTTGGACTTGGTGTTGCTCCTAGAGTGGCTAGTTCTCTGGCGGTGAACCCTAGTAACTTCAACAAACAAAGATTACCATAATCATAATATTTATCATCTAAGAGGTTTCCATCAACCCTTTGCGCTAAATGATCCAAATGGATTGACGGTTTTACATTGAAATAATTATTAAAAAGAATAAATACGGGGATTCTTTTACAGAGGACTGCTAGCACGTCGTCCCTGCTTTTATTAAATTTAATTATTTCAAGTAGATCTGCGTGTCTTTTTTCTTCTTGTTCATTGTTCTCCTCGACAAATTCATAAAAATTGTCGAGCCATTTTTTTAGTAAGTTTGCCATTTCGTCTGAAATGTAACTACCGTCATGCCAACTAGACATAACCCCATTAAGTTTTTTAGAGGGGGAAGTGTCGGGCTCTGAGTCTGATAATTTTGCGTGCTGCTTGTCCATATGCGCAGCCATTCTAGCTAGGCTCTTACGAATATCACCTAATTTTTTCTTATCGGGTGCATTAATTAATGTGTGAGACGCCGAGTTGTTTAACATTCGAGTAAATTGATATTGACACTCATGATACTCAGAGGGAACCAGTGCTTTATCACTTTCCTCTAATTCAAAGCAGCCTGTAACTACTTTGACTTTATCCGGATCTACTTGGCCTGTTGTAATTTCATTATATTTAGACCTTGGATAGTCTCTAAGAGCATCAAACCCCTCAACGTCTTCTGGTTTATTCAACTGTTGAAGCGCTCTAAGTAATACCGTCTTACCGGCCTCATTCGGGCCAACTAGGATTGTTTTTAATCGCTCGATATCAAACTCGCCAGAATCAATAATACTGCGATAATTTGCCACCCTTGCTTTGATAAGTCTCATAGATAATTCCTTATTCTGGCTAACTGGTTCAACGGCTTATTTGGACACATAACGTTTGCAGCAGTTGCGCGGGCTTTTTCGCGTCAACTGCCTGCGTTTGTTAAGGAATTCAGACGCCATAACGAATAAATTCCATTTCCGTATTTTTATATAGTTCAGTTTCGATAACTATTTTTGTACTGGCGATAGCTTTGATAGCTTTTAACCAAAACTCTTTAGCACCGGTGTTGCTTGGAAGCACTCTAGTAATCCACTTTCCTGGGTGCTTCGATACAGATAGTTTGAAAGCCTGTTCTCCAATACCTTTACGTTTGTACTTTCGTAGCACAAAGAATTGTCCCATATCGAAGCACTCATCGTCTTCCGGGTATTTTCTAACCAAGGAAAAACCTGCAATTTCACCATCCACTTTAATCAAATAAGGAAAGTGATTTGGTTTAGTCCAATAATCACTTAAGCCAGTTACTGAATCATGTACCTCAAATGTTCCATCGCCATAAGGTGGCCAACCAGTGTATTCAGACATATCGTATATGTAGTACTGAAAAAGATTTTGTACATACTCAAAACTTTCAGCTGGCACTAATGTAATGCTCATGATTTCCTTAACATTTTTATATTGAGCATGCTCAAATTCTCCCCCTTTTGGGGCAAAGTGAGCAAGCTGTTTTTACCTGACTATCATGCAGTTAAGTCTTGTTTGGCAAAATATGTTAGCGCGATAAATGCGCATGCGCATTTTCTCACTCTATCTTGCGCAATATCCCACTTTCTCGAATGTTTAATATATTGATTTATATCTATTTTAAAAATAAGAATCTGAAAAATATGGGCACTCACGATAACGAACATGCGCAAACAGCTACTCAAAAATAGATAATACTGTGTATTTATACAGTTTTAAGTGAATAAACAACTCGCCCTCTGCACCACGATAATAAGGCTAACGAGGTATAAAAGACTTAACTCAAATTGCTTATTCAGTGGGTTCAGGCCACGCTACCGCCACTGGTACAATCTGTATATTGTACAGTTCGTATTCGCACAGCGTTTACAGCTGCTTCTCATATCATTGCATCGCTGCCGCTCGATGCTAAAATATCAAACCAAAGGACGATTCTTATCATGAACTGATAGATATTCCCCATAGCTGCGAGATTTTAGCAACGGCTCAATTTACATATGGAATCAGTCATACTGTATAATCTATGGGGGAAACAGCTGAGTAGTCCCCCTATTAAGTAATATATTAACTCTCTGTACTGAAAAAGCTTACACTTTCTTTGAGATCTTTGGCCAACATATCGAGCTCACTCACCGTTTGATTACATTCAACAACCGAATTAGCCGTCTCTCTAACCATTTGTGATATTAACTCTACGTGTTGTGCTAACTCATTAGAAGCCTGCTCTTGTTCGTGGGTTGAATGCGAGACTTCGCCAATCATACTCAAAGTATTATTTGATCCGACACTAATTTGGCTAAAGACTTCACTAACCGATTGAGAAATTTTCACATTTTCTTCCACAATGGGTAGGAATGAAGAAATGTCTTCAGCGACACTGTCGGTATCTTTTTGAATAATTAAGATAGTATCAGTAATTTCAGCTGTCGCAGTGGCTGTTCTAGATGCTAAAGTGCGCACTTCATCGGCGACCACAGCAAACCCTCTTCCCTGCTCACCAGCACGGGCAGCTTCAATGGCAGCATTTAAAGCCAACAAGTTAGTTTGTTCAGCAATATCACTAATGACTTTCACAATATTGCCAATTCGACTGGTTTTTTCTTGTAGCGATTTAAAGTTGTTAACTGATGACTCGACTTTACTCGACATTTGACCAATGATCACATTCGACTGACTCACTAAATCGCCTCCTGTCTCACTAATTTGATGAGATTGGCGGGAACTTTCTTCTGTCGACTTAGCGCTAGCAGAGATCTCTTGAATGCAATGAGATAACTCTTGAATCGCAGCAGATGTAGAAATGGAAGCATCCGATGAACTTTTTGATGAATGACTAATTGCCGAAAACTCTGATGTTAAATTCACCGTCGAATCAGACAGCCGCAGCGCTGCTTTCTGAATATTTTCAACCATTTGCTTAAGTGAATATTGCATTTTTCTGATTGCACCCAACAGGCTTTCTTCAGCAATGGTACTATCTATTTCTTCATTTAAGTGCCCAGCAGCAATTCGCTTAGTTAACGCAACGGCATAATCAGGATCGCCACCAAGTTTACGCAATATTGAGCGGCTGATATACAATACTGATACACCAATCACAAGAGTAATCAAGCCTGCAATCAAGGCAAAACGCAACGCAAAATTCCAGTATGTTGCATCCACGTCGTCCATGTAAACGCCTATTCCCATGACCCAATTCCACTGTGGAATTTTAGTCACTGCATTGACTTTCATCACTGACGTGGTAGAGCCGGGTTTAAAATTTTGTTGCACATGAAAAATGAAGTCTTTGTTAGCAAGATCTTTGATATCTCCAGCATAAGAAGATTGAAATTGCCCTATCTTTTCCTTTTTAATATGTACTCGAGCTATGCCATGGTTGTCATTTGACCAAATATACGATGACCCTTGACGAAATTGTGATAGAATTGCAATGGCTTTCTTTTCAGCAGTAGCGTGATCAATCTTCCCTTGATCTTCTTCTTGGATGACACTAACAACCTGCTTTTTAGCAAAAGTCAATACTGTTTGAAGCTCATGTTTGCGGCCATCAATCAGGCTATTTCTTAATGAGTGTAAACCGTAAAAACCCAGTGATGTCAGTCCCAATATTACAATAACAACTAGTAATATCAGTTGTTTCGATAATTTCATTTAACTAATCCCTAAACCAATTCGTTGTCTCTGTATACATATCGCCCGATGTTCAAAACCCTATAACAAAAGGCTATAATTTTTTCGTTAATATTCGTAATGTGTGAAGAACCGCATAAACTTATGCAAAATTTTCACTTTTCAATATCGAATGAATCATTTATTTAACAGATAAATTTATTTTTTTTAATTCTTTAACACAATGAAAAGAATAATGTTATCAATTAATTGATATGGTTTCTATCGAATAGCTCATGCTTTAAAACATCTGATAGAATAATTCAAAGTAAAATCGGTTAGTAACACACGTTTTACTCTGCTCATTTACGCCAGAATCACGGTTAATTTTTGTTCTGGCTCTTGCGCATCACATTCCAAGATCCGTTTTAACCTTTTTACGATACCTTGAGTTTCCCGCACGCTTTTCAGTTATCCACATCTAAACTAGGAGCTTGTGCGTACCTTTCTTAAATAAATGAAATAAATTGGCAAAAAATTCACTAGCATTCACCTTCTAAAAGACATTGACAAATGATCAACACTCTTACGCTTCAAAGCTCCTAACGCGATTAAACTTACTTGCTAACGACTTGATTTAAAGAACACAACACGTGAATAGCCTGTTGAATTGGTGAGTTAAGCGGCCTCAGACGAGGTGTCTAAATTAGAGAGAATACCCTATTCATCTACGATGCAAACACTCATCGTCTGCAATTTTGATGTTTTCATCTTCCCTATTTGCCATATTTCTGTCAAAGCGACTTATTGAGCCCATTCAAGCGCAAGGCAGCAAGATACTCAGAAAAATGGAATTCAATGATAGATAAGAATATTTTATAGATGTCTATAAGGGTATGAAAGTGCTCGAAAGACACTTACCAATCACACCGTTGGTGAGGGTGCCCAGCATGGACATCTTTAGATGCAAGCCAAGGCAGTGACAAGTGCCTATTCATTTACCTGACAGTATTCCGATATTCACAATGCATTCAATTATGCTGGTGCATATACTTAATGGATTCTTGCATTAAAAAATGAAACACAAACATTTATAGTAGGAATGGCATTAAATAACATCAATGATATAGTTGGCGAGTCCAATTAAAAATAAAGTATGCAACGATTATCTGAAATTACTACCATTTTTATAGTAATACTGTTCTTTCCTCTCGAACTAATGTGAGTTCAGTAACCAACCATTAAATTTCAAAATAATGATGGTTATCACCCAGTAAATGAAAGATCCTAGACATAAACTAGGACCTTCGTTTCACTTAGCAATGATGGGGTGTCCAAACCCGTTATTCTCTAATCTTCGCTGTTTTTTACTTTTCATTAAAAATATTAATGTGGCAATTTTATATCTTTATTACTTGTAAAGGACCGTATAATTGTCCGTATTTGTAACAATACAACGATGGCAAAAAAGGATGCTAGCACCATAGAGACTGGTCGAACAAAAAATGCTAATGCATGGCCATTGGCCATAATCAATGACGACAGCAGATTTTTTTCCAACATTGGCCCTAAAATCATCCCCAAAATAATTGGAGATATCGGATAGTTACCCCGCTGCAGTAAGTATCCGATTACCCCCATTCCCAACATGACTACGATCGATGATAATGAGTTATTAATAGCAAACGACCCTACCGCACTGAATAATATAATTATTGGATACAATATAGCTTTATCAATGAAAATGACCCGCTTGATAAAGTTGACCACCAACGTTGCTAAAGGAAGCAACATCAAGTTGGCAATAAAGAACAAAATAAATACCGCATACAATTTGTCTGGGTGAAAGAGGAATAAAGTCGGCCCAGGGTTCATATCTTTCATATACAACACACCAATAATAATGGCTGATGCTGAATCGCCTGGAATACCAAACACGAGTGATGGAATCCAACTACCCGCTAAACTGGCATTGTTACTCGACGATGAATCGATAATAGCCTCTTCGGATCCTTTACCATAACCTTCAGGATGTTTTGAAAACTTCTGTGATATTGCATAAGCAATCCAAGCCGCAATATCAGCACCTGCACCCGGTAAAGCACCAATTAATGTCCCCAAAATACTACTGCGGCAAATATTAAATTTGTAACGCCACAATGTGCGTGACAGACCCTTAAACAAGTTGAAATTGGATTGAGTAGGTATGACATCTTGTTTTTGCGATGTGACTTTCCCTGCGTAATATTCAATCGCGCCCGATATTGCAAATAGCCCGATCATGGCAGGAATAAAGTTAATTCCCTGCAACATACTGACTTGGCCAAAAGTAAATCGTGGCACGCCACTGAACTGATCATAGCCGACACATGACATCAGTAAACCTAAACACAAAGTCACCATGCCTTTTAGCGGTTGGTTACCGAACACCAAAGTAGCACAAGTCAACCCGAGTAACGACAACCACATATATTCATAAGAACTAAAATTCAAGGCAAACCTAGCTAACATTGGCGCGGCTAACATTAGGATCAGAGCACCAATCAGACCACCTATCTCTTTGGCCACACAAAAATGCTCAGCAAGAAACGCCATAAGAAACTTGGCCTAAGACTAGAAAAATATGGATGGATGAATCAATAAATTAAACACCTATCCTAAAAAATAAATAATAGGAAAAAATGTTTTAAACAACACTACCAACCATACCACATTAATCACATGGTGATCATGTTGGCAGTTGATCACCATGTTTTTATTAGTTAATGACTTATCGAGTGGTTACCCCCCTACAACTAAGGGATCTTCCCGATAGTCAATTGGGTGATCACCTTGAATCGATTTCACTTGATCTAGCTGTTTTTCTACGGCTTTATGATTGTCTAAGATCTGATAAGTCACATCAAAATGCTTCGTCTCACCAGGATTAATCGTGGGAACTAATCCTAATTTACGTTGAAATTTTCGATTGAAAGAGAAACTAGTGCCCGGTTCTAACCCCGTTACATAGCCTTGTTTTAAGGTATCGGTATTTTTCCACAAACCAAATACAGGTAGTTGATGAACGTTATAGTGGATCGCAACCCCTAAAGTTGCTTTAGCATTATGTAATACCGCTAAAGTTTTACCTTGGCTATCTGCATATGGATAGATGTTATAGACAGTTTCATCATAGTCTTTAGTTGGCCCTAAATATGTGTCCCAGTTTTTTAGACCTTTTTTGGCGTACTCATTAAATGGTGAAATTTGTTTAACAGGAACCGCAACTTTCGAACCTTTTTCAAGCAATGGTTGAGCAAAATTACTATGATAGATAATTTGATATTCGTGCGGATAATCGCCTTGGTTAGTTAACTTATCATGAATAGAAAATGATTTTTGACCTGGAATAATGGTCATCTCAGTCCAAGTTTTAAAATTAACTTGTTTAAATAACTGCTCTAATAATTCACCACGAATATGGATAGCATACGGCGCTTTTTCATCTACTGAAACAAGAACTTCAGTGGCTGGGGTATTTCCCGCTCTACCATGTAGACTAAGTAACTCGCCTTTATCAACACCAGGATGGCCTGTCCATTCATATCCACAGCGCACCATCATTTCATTAAATCCTTCAAGCCAGCCTAATCCATTTCGGCTTTGTAAGTTGATGAATTTAGGATTAACAATCTGCTTGACAGGTGAATTCCACCCCAAAGTTACTTGGGATGTTTTGACTTTATAGATATCCATACCACGTGTAGGGATAAGAGTTATTCTCATGACACCATTATCGATGGTCAGTAATTTTGTACCATCCTGTTTACCACCATGCAAAACCACCTGTTTTATTTTAAATGGTGTTTTGATATGTAAATCGGCATTTGTGAGCAGCCATTGACCTTTATTTGTAATGTTATAACTTTTAGCATTCACACCTACCGATGTACACAGCAACCCAACTGCCGCAGCAAGTACCGTTAATTGAATTTTTCTCATGAAATTCTCCCTATTTATTATCTATTTTTTTGCTGAAACGATTCAGCAAAAAGGTTAAAAAATATCCTTGATTACTCTCAATAAACATCGTTACAAAAAATAATATACGAATGAATTAACAACTACCTGATTAAACTAGTTGATGAACGGGGTAAAGAATGTGATCACTGCCTATAATTATAAATTTATTATTAATAGTGATATTTTAAAGAGATGTCACTCACGTTTTCTGACAAGGTATAACTCAATTTATTTACATAAAAATAAATTTTATGCTTCTAGGACATCAAGGAATTTAACATATTTATCTGGATAAAATATCTTTTCTGCACTACCGTTTACAGTATTTCACGGGTAGACAGCCTTCCACTTAATCAAAATGTGTGGACATTTTGGCTGAGTTATTTGAAATGAGATGATGAATCTGTATTGATTTAATTTTTAGGTTAGACGCTTATAAAGCTTCAGATTACATAAAATTAATTAAATCAATAAGATAAAAAATAAGTTCTAATTCTAACCTTTTATGATTGCCTCTTTCACCTATGTCGTACACTGACAAAAATTAGGATAGGCAAAGAGGCAATATCAACTTAATGCTACAAATCTATGTACAGACGGATTTACATATTCCGTCGCCACCTAATGGATTATTCTTTACCATAGGTGTTGTTTTCTTGCTCGAGTACCCGCACAAATGTGGTTCGTTTACTCAGCTCTTTGAGTTTACTAGCACCAACATACGTGCAAGCCGAACGCACGCCACCTAAAATATCTTGAACGGTATTCTCGACACTTCCTCGCAGCGGCAGTTCGACGGTTTTTCCTTCTGCTGCGCGATATTCAGCAACACCACCAGCGTGTTTATCCATGGCTCTCTGAGAACTCATGCCATAAAAGCGCATATATTGTTGTCCATCACGTTCAATAATGTCTCCCCCGCATTCATTATGGGCCGCAAGCATCCCTCCAAGCATTACAAAATCGGCACCACCGCCAAATGCTTTCGCAACATCGCCTGGGCAGGTACACCCACCATCGGCAATAATATGCCCGCTTAAACCATGGGCCGCATCAGCACATTCAATAATCGCTGAAAGTTGCGGATACCCCACCCCAGTTTTTACCCGCGTGGTACATACGCTTCCTGGGCCGATCCCCACTTTAATAATATCTGCGCCACTGATAATCAGTTCCTCGACCATTTCGCCAGTTACTACATTGCCAGCAACAATAACTTTATTGGGAAATTCTTCTCGAACTTTGGCAACATAATCAACAAAATGCTCAGCATAGCCATTAGCAACATCAATACAAATAAAATTTAATTGGTCGCTAAGTTGCATAATTTGCCGCGTTTTAACAAAATCTTGCTCACCGGTCCCAGTGCTAACCATTAAAAATCGGTGTTGGTCTTTCGGTAATTGATTTAAAAACTGCTGCCATTGTTTGATATCGTAATGCTTATGCACTGCGGTCATCATCTGATGAGTCGCCAGCACCTTGGCAAGACTGAATGTTCCAACCGTATCCATATTAGCGGCTACAATTGGCACGCCAGACCATTGACATTGTGAATGCTTAAACGTATAATTTCTAATAACTTCAACCTGAGATCGACTCTTTAATGTTGAACGTTTTGGTCGAATCAATACGTCTTTGAATCCCAATTTCAAGTCTGATTCTATTCGCATATATTACCTCTTAGCTATTTTGAACACACAAACCTTGCAATCCTATCGCATTTATTTCTAATCGGATAGTCATTTGTCGCAAGTTTGTAGATCAGGATATGTATCCTATGATATTTGATACGCTTCGCTGATATTAACCACGGCTACAATATATATTTGTATCAGTACATACACCTTTGTTGATCAGTGATTAATAGTTCCTGTTTAATTACTAATTTTTTAACCTTTGCTATTCATGTCTATTGAATTAAGCAAGCCCGCTTGAATGAACTGACTCTAAGCAAAACTCACTATTACGATTCATAATTCGCATTTCCTACTATTAGTCAACTGAAGGCAAACACTGTCACCAGGCAGCACCGATGCATCGTATGATACACGACTATCGATTAAAATGAGCCGATATGGAACATTCGATTAATTAAGAATTCCAATAGTGCCATTATTAGTAACTTTAACTTTATTAAGTAGATATAATCAGGCTAACGCTTTTGAACGCATTGGCACACTGAATTCTGATGGATGTCATCCATATTTGATAAAATCAAAGTCACAAGAATTAAATATATAAATGAATCAGAAAGAAATAAGAATAACTAAACGCAGATAAATTATCATCATGCCTTAATGACGTTACTCTATTACCAGAGCAACATCATCGCTATATTGTTAGCAAAGGAACTACAGTGGTTCAATCTCCACTTTGTTGTCGATCACTTGCTTAACCCGCACCGAACTTCCATTGACCAGTTGAGGAAACTCAACCATCACCTGCGGATTGGCGACAGACCAATAGGTTCCATGGCACAAGACACTCACCATGGATGTTCCATGGTCATCACGGATCACAAGCTGGCCCACTCCACCATCAAAGGTATAAAGCGTTACCTTTTCAGCATTATCAGATTGCGTACAATAGCGCCGGCCGATAAAAAGGGTGATGCAACCAACCAACGCCGCAATGAGTAACTGAACACCCCAATTCAGCGATGGAATAAAGTAGGTCACTATACCTGCGACTACAAACCCTATTCCAAACCACAAAAAAACAAAAGCTGTAATGAGAACTTCAGAGATCATCAGTAATACACCGATAACCACTAGTAACCACCACCCGAGGCTAGTCATTTTTTAACTCAGTCGACACAGGACTTTTTAAAATATTAGAAAGAACCGACAAACTACCAATAAGCTCACTCGCTTCATATGGCACCACAATTTTATTACTCGAATCACTGGCCGCAATACCATTCCATGCCTTAATACGCTCTTGTGCCAAGATGTATTCACCAGCAAACTTATTCTCTTTTAGCGCCTGAGCAATCAATTCAATCCCCTGTCGTTGTCCTTCAGCGGAAAGGATTCGCTGCTGACTTTCAGCTTCAGCTAACAAAATCTGAGTTTTTTTATCTGCTTCGGCCATTCGTTCTTTTGCCTCAGCCTCAAGGTATGCACGTTGGCGTGCGCCTTCTGCTTCTGCAATCACGCGATTTTTATTGGCCGCTGCTTGCGTTTCAATCGCTCGCCGTTCACGAGATGCTCGTAGTTGCAGCTCCATCGCCGATTGCACATCGTCGGGTACCGAAATATCACTGATTTCAACACGGGTCACCTTCGCGCCCCACCCCGCAGATGCAGCATCTAAGGCAATCTGCAATGCTTGATTCATCTCTTCGCGACTAGAAAGAGTTTCATCAAGCTCCATTTTACCAATTTCAGAACGCAAGGTTGTTTGTGCAAGTTGGGCTATCGCATCACGTATATCGGTGATCTCGTAGGCTGCCTTTTCTCCGTCACTCACGCGAAGATAAACCAGCCCATCAATAGTAATACTCACGTTATCTCTAGTGATCACGCTCTGTGGTCGCAGATTAATTAATTGCTCTTGGGTAGTAAAGGTCACCCGGACGCGATCAACAAAAGGGACAATAAAGTGAAGTCCGCCGTGTAAAACCATATGGAAACGGCCTAGTCGCTCAATCACACACAATTGCGCTTGAGGAACAATTCGCACCGCTTTAGCAGCGGTAACGACCACCAGCAGAGCAATGACGATGGTAATAATCGAGGTGCTATCGATAAACATGACGTTAGACTCTTATGTTAAGAAAAATATCAATAATATTATTGATATTAAAAGCTATTTCGCATCACTGCAATCAATTTTAACACCTCTCAATTAAAGACAGTGCTTATCGTGATCCGTTGATACTTGCTCGGGTCCAGCTTAACACTAAGCATGCGCTTAGCGTATCAGTTAATCCTCAAAAATCGGCTCACCAGATGGGCCCTTTTTGGGTGATAGAAAAAAGCTCGTATATGGCAATAAATTTTTCAGCAAAATAAATGCTAAAACCATTGAGCTCAACACACCAAATAGATTGATCACATTCATACTGAGCATGTAGCCATTGGCCCCTTGAGTAAACCCTTGCATGATGTGAGATAAAGCAGTGAAGCCAAGAACCACTGTTAACGTATAACCCACACCACGAAACTGGCCGATGACCCAAATTAAAATGATATTCAGTACGGGGGCAAGTAAAATCAATAGCGCGCCATCAGCGATCGCCGCTTTACGCACGATAAGAAGCACGCTAAGTGCTTTGATTAGAGCAAGCAGCGCTACCACCATCATCAGTAATTGATTTAATCGCTTAAATTGAGCTCGCCGATGCGGCGTGGGTACTTGCGCTAGGACCCGCGCAACACGTTTGGCTTCAGAAAGCTTTGCATACGGAGCATAAATATCCGCTTTTCGTTCGCCTGCGATGACACGCTGTTCAATGAGTTTAAATAGATTTTTCCGCGTTGGTGTGGCCATTGTCTTCCATTTGTGACTGTCTTAAACGTTGGATCATTACGTTTATCCACAAAAGATGCAAGCCGTTACACTCCCCGCTCTTAAAGAGCGGTGAGTGTAACGGACCACTTTAACGCGACAACTTAGCACTTTAACCGATTAAAGAGCATGTTTGGTGAGTACCGCATCCAGAATACTCAAACCAGCCTCGACCTCATCTGGGGTAATGACACAAGGTGGCACAATGTGAATACGGTTTCCAGCTATAAATGGCAATAGGCCAGCACTGAGTAAATCCGCTTTGATCGCCGCCATCTGATCATCGGCCAACGGAGTACGCAGGTTCTTATCACTGACCAGTTCAATAGCCCAGAAAACACCACAGCCACGAACATCCCCAATCATCTCATGACGAGTGGCTAATTGGTGAAGCTGCGGCGCTAGAATTTCGCGACCGATCATAGCTGCATGTTCAACAACCTTTTCTTCATCCATCGCATCGAGCGTTGCCACAATCGCCGCCATGGCTAAGGGATGCCCCGAATAGGTCAACCCACCAGGGAAATAATGATCATTAAAGTATGCAGCGATAGCTTCGCTAATCAATACACCGCCTGCCGGGACATAACCAGAGTTCACACCTTTAGCAAAAGTCACTAAATCAGGCACAATGCCAAATTGTTCAAACGCGAACCAGCTCCCTGTACGACCAAACCCTGCCATCACTTCATCTAAAATCAGCACAATGCCAAATTCATCACATAACTGTCGAACCCCTTGCAGATAACCCTCTGGTGGCACCAAAATACCAGCCGTTCCAGGAATGGTTTCTAACAAAATAGCCGCAATCGACTGAGGCCCTTCAGCACTGATCAGATGACGTAAATGGGTTAGCGCACGCTGACACTCTTGCGACTCATCGTCTGCAAAAAATTCACTGCGATACAGATACGGTTGAAAAAAATGGGCATGCCCCTGCGCGTATTCGTTAGGAATTCGGCGCGGATCGCCCGTGGCAACAATTGCGCTGCCCGTATTGCCATGGTATGAGCGGTAACCTGAAAGAATTTTTGTTCGCCCGGTAAAAAGACGCGCTAAGCGCATCGCATTCTCATTAGCGTCAGCACCCGCATTCGTGAAAAATACTTTTTTGAACACATCTGGCGCATGCGCCAATATACGCTGAGCTGCTTCACCACGGGCTAAATTAGCTGTAGATGGGGCAATCATTGCCAGCTTATCCACTTGCTGATGAATAGCGGCAACCACTTTGGGATGCTGATAACCAATGTTGATATTCACCAGTTGACTGGAAAAATCGAGATATTCTTTGCCTTGATAATCCCAAAGCTTACATCCCTTGGCACCTTCAATTACAAGTGGGTTGAGCTGCCCCTGAACCGACCATGAATGAAATACATGATCACGATCCATTTGGTAGACTTCGTCATTTGTCACTATTCTCTCCTTGTTCCCCTGATGATTCATCTCGATGACATATAACGATGTAGGTGAACTTCATCATCGAATGCATTGCCCTATCGCGGCAGATGATCCCAGAGTAGAAACAAATTAATGATGCTAATAGAGCCAGTCATTAGAGCGCGATGAGTCAGATAACGTGTCCTATACGCCAGTATTATCTGGCCCTACCGCCGTAGAACTTGATTACATAGAGTTTCTCGATTATCCACAGCATATTTTTCAAATTTCAAGTCTTACTTAATAGGAGTCGCAACATGACAAATGTGGTATTGATCACAGGGGCAACATCAGGGTTCGGACAAGCGGCGGCCTATCGATTTGCCAAAGCTGGTTGGTCTGTCATTATTACCGGACGGCGCTTAGAACGGCTACAAAAGCTTGCTCAAGAGCTCGGTGAGTTCGGACCTGTGCATTACGTTCAATTGGATGTGCGCGATGCGACAGCCGTCGCAAAGGCCATTGAATCGCTTCCTGAAGCATTTCAACCGATCCACTCGCTCATCAATAACGCAGGGCTGGCATTAAGCCCACTTTCTGCTCAAGATGTCGCCCTTGAGGACTGGCACACTATGATTGATACCAATGTGACCGGTTTAGTCAATGTGACCCATTACGTATTACCGCAATTACTGAAAGCGGATAAAGGGGCATCAATTATTAATGTTGGCTCAATCGCGGGCCAGTGGCCCTACCCAGGTAGCCATGTCTATGGTGCATCTAAAGCTTTTGTGAAGCAGTTTAGTTATAACTTGCGATGTGATTTGTTAGGGACAGGAATTCGTGTCACCGATCTTGCGCCAGGCATCGCTGAAACGGAATTCACGTTGGTGCGCACCAAAGGCGATCAAGCCGCTTCTGACAAGTTGTACCAAGGCACAACGGCACTTAGCGCGGATGATATTGCCGAGCAGATGTTTTATATTGCAACACTCCCCGCACATATTTGTATCAACCGGGTCGAGGTGATGCCGACTCGCCAAGCCTGGTCAGCATTCGCTATTGATCGAGATGCTTAAATCCTGTAAGCGCAATAAATCGTAAAAATAGTGCCTATTGAAACCCAATAGGCACTATTTTATTGCTTAACTGCCCAATGTTTTCAAAAATTGTTGCACACGTTCCGATTTGGGATGATTAAAGAACGACTCAGGATCTGATTGTTCAATCAACTTGCCTTGCTCTAGAAACACCACTTTATCTGACACCATCCTCGCAAATTCCATTTCATGGGTCACCACAACCATCGTGTAGCCTTCTAGGGAAAGTTGCTTCATCACCGCTAAAACTTCACCGACTCGTTCTGGATCGAGGGCCGACGTTGGCTCATCAAAAAGTAATACTTCTGGACTCATCGCTAAGGAGCGAGCGATGGCCACACGCTGCTTTTGCCCACCAGATAAAGTGATCGGGTAGTTATCTTTTTTATCCAACATGCCCACTTTTTCGAGCTGACGCAAAGCGAGCTGATGAGCGTCAGATTTAGCCATTTTTTTTACGTATACGAGTGACACAATTACATTTTGTAGCACATTCAAGTGCGGCCATAAGTTAAAGCTTTGAAACACCATGCCAACTCGTTCACGGATCCTCGACAATTGCTTATTGGTCATGGGATGTTGCGTGTGCTCATCTACCCCAATACGTTCATGACCTAAGAAAATTTTTCCTCGCTCAGGTTGTTCTAGCCAGTTCATGCAGCGCAACAAGGTTGATTTGCCTGATCCAGAAGAACCTAAAATGCTGACGACCTCACCTTTTTCAACCGTTAAATTGATATCTCGTAATACTTCAACACCATCAAACTGCTTGGATAATTTGACAACTCTAATTGCGGCATCATCAGACATGCATAAATCCTCTTTTTCGGCTAAACAACTGCATTTTGCGGATCCCAAATTCCAATCCCAACCCAACGATCCAATACAATGCAATCGCCACGACAAACGCTTTCATCGGAATAAAGTAGGTTGCCTGCACACTGTTAGCAGCGGCTGTGATCTCTTGCACCGTAATGATGCATAAAAAGGCGGTGTCTTTAAGACAGATAATCAGCTGATTACCCAATAATGGCAGAGAACTCATCGTGACGTATGGCAATACAATATGAATAAAAACTTGATGCCGGCGAAAACCATGGGCGACGGCCGCTTCAATCAGCCCCTTGGGCATGACAATGCGTTGTCCCCGAAAAATTTCGAAAAAATAGGCTCCATGGTAGATCCATAAGGCCAATAATCCGGCCGTTCCTGCCTCAAAGCGGATCCCTACTTGAGGGAGACCGTAGTACATCAAATAAGCTAAAATCAAAAATGGCAATGTGCGCATAACACTCACAAAACTCATCAATAAACGATTGGTTAAGTGTTTTCCGCCCTCATGAATATACAAAAACACGCACCCTAATAAAAAAGCTAATATTGAGGAGGTAACAAACAAATAAACCGTGGTAAAAAAACCATCGAT
This sequence comes from Celerinatantimonas yamalensis, assembly GCF_046054155.1. Classification (NCBI taxonomy): domain Bacteria; kingdom Pseudomonadati; phylum Pseudomonadota; class Gammaproteobacteria; family Celerinatantimonadaceae; genus Celerinatantimonas; species Celerinatantimonas yamalensis. The sequence goes on along the minus strand of NZ_JBEQCT010000003.1, from coordinate 163,558 downwards.
GTAGATGTCTCTCGCGCCCCAAATGGCTGACCACTGCTGCATAGTCTATCCTCCTACATGGCAAGTCGATGTGCTTTCTTCTCAGCAACATATTGCAATTTGACCAATACACCTACAATGATCATGTAGATCAATCCTGCGCCTAAAATGGGATAAAGCGGCTGATAAGTCACCGCCGAGATACGGTTAGTTACTCGGGTTAAGTCAACAATACCAATAATGGCAATCGCAGGGCTGCCTTTAATTAAAAACGACATCTCATTGACTAGCGGCGGTAAACTCACCGCAATCATTTGCGGCAGCATAATGTGTCGAAAGAAAACCCAATGCGTCATCCCCACCGACATTGCTGCTTCATGTTGGTCTTTGGAAAAATTTCTAATCGCTGAACGCCATATTTCAGCGTTAAACGCTGCTGTGTTAATCGCTAATGATAAAATCGCCGCAATATGTTTTTCTAAATGGATCCCAAGCGCAGGTAGGGATAAAAATAAAAACAACACTAAGGTAATCAGTGGAGTTGAGCGAACTAAGCTAATGTATAGCGTTAATAATTGCTCAATAATGGGGATTTTTTTCTGGCGAATCAGAGCAATAAGAAGCCCTGCACTGACACCAATAATAATCGCCACCCCGGAGATCCAAAGGGTGGTCCAAGCCCCTTCTAATAATAAAATCCAAGCATTCAGATCCATGCAGTGCCCCCAACATAACCACACACAAAATAAAGGACTAGCTAGAACGCTGTACTAGCCCTTTAACATGATGATTTAAATACCAGCTAGTCGATGAAACTCTTCAACATTGGTAATAGGTTGATCAGGTAAATTATCAAACGCTTGGCCAAACCACTTAAGTTGCAGCTCTTTTAGCTTGCCGGTGTCTTTTAAATGTTTGACGAATCCGTCCAGAAAAGCGAGTAATTTCGGACTACTTTTAGGAACCGGCCAAGCCACAAATCCGTGCCCTGAGACAGCCTGCCCTTTGGCAAAGATATTTGGATGTTTTTTCACCACATCGTTCACTGAAATCACTGCATTGATTACATAGTCCAGTCGACCGTTGGCCAAGTCTGCATACGCTTCAGGATACGATTGATATTGAACGACTTTACCAAGCTTGCCTCCGGTTTTAGCTAGCATGACTACAAGCTCTGGAAGGCGTGCTAATAAGGCACTACCCGCTTGCACCCCTAATGTTTTACCACTTAAATCCGCAACACTCTTGATGCGATTATCCCCAGCTCGCTTAACATAAAAATCTTGTGCTGAGGCAAGCGGTGCAACAAAATTTAATGCCTTCAGACGATCATCAGTAATGAGTGCGCCGGTAATGGCAACATCATATTGTCCTGACGAAACAGCAGCTAATAATCCAGTCCAAGGTAAGATACTTTGTTTAATTTTAAATTTATGGGTATATTTTTTTAGCTCAACGAGCACATCTTTATTAAAGCCATCGGGTTTACCATTTGTGATAAAATTAAATGGTGCATAGTTATCTTCTGTCACAACTTTGAGCACCCCACTTTTCTCAATGGCGGGAAGATCAGCGGCCTGACTTAAACTATTCAATCCCATAGTTAACAGTGTTGCTGCCGTTAATCCTTTAAGCATTCGTGAAATATTAAGCTCCATTTATTACCTCTCCACTGTAGTATGTCGTCCATCAAATTCACTCATCACGATATTTTTAAGCTCATCGCAATAAGCTCTCTTTTCACTAATAACGTGTTCATCCAATGTTAGATAGGGCCAACGTCAGTGAAAATATGAGTCAGATGCCACCGCTCGCTCCTAATACGACACCCCAAACACTCGGTAATCGAAATGACTAGATCGACATAACAGCCAGCTAGTGCAATTAGGCACAAAGGTTGCTTAGTCTAATCATCAGTGAGTGCGGAGGGATAATGGATGATCGAATGTTGCTTACAAATTAGTTTTGCCAAAGACCGCGGATTACAAGAACAACTGCGCGAGGTGTTGGTCACATCCATCTTAGCCGGACGATTCATTCGTGATGAGTCATTGCCCTCATGCCGCGCTTTGAGTGAGCAATTAAAGATCTCTCGCAACACCGTATCCTTGGTGTATGAAAGCTTATGCGATGATGGGTATCTGATCAGTCGCCCGCGTAGCGGGTACTACATCGCGCCGCAATATGACCCCGATTACCTTAGTCAAGAGGCCCCCGTAGAACTCACCCAAGATATTGCCCATGCACCTAATTGGGACAATTTGTTCAAAAATAGTCCAAGTCAATACCCAACCATTCATAAACCGTCCAATTGGGCCAAGTTCGAATATCCATTTTTGTATGGTCAACCTGACGCCAATTTGTTTCCGATGGAGAAATGGCGAGAAGCAGCACGAAAAATTACCGGGAATATGCATGCCCATGATTGGGTACATGATTTAGTCGACCAAGACGCCGCCTCGCTATTAACACAGCTACGCCATCATGTTCTCCCTAAACGGGGAATTATTGCGCAAGACAGTGAAATACTAATCACTCTCGGCACCCAAAATGCGTTAAGTCTGGTGTCGCAACTTTTATTTGATCAGCAAACAACCGTGGGTGTTGAGTCCCCCGTTTATTTAGAGGCAGTCAATACTTTTCGCTTACGTACGCAGCGGATTATTCCGCATGAGGTGGATGAACAAGGAATTATTCTTAACGAACCGTCGGCAGATTGCGACTTTTTTTATGTGACGCCTAGTCATCAAGCGCCAACGGGCGTGAGTATGAGCAATGCACGGCGCAAAGCGCTACTTCAGCAAGCAATTGATCATAATCAAATCATCCTAGAAGATGACTTTGATTCAGACACCAATATTGAACAGCGGCCACGCCCAGCACTCAAAGCACATGATAACTGTGGTCGTGTGATTTACATGAGTAGCTTATCTAAAGCACTCGCGCCGGGTCTTCGGTTAGGTTATATCGTGGCTTCAACAGAACTCATTGACGAGTTACGCTCACTGCGAAGAATCACATATCGCCATCCACCATCGTATATTCAATATCAGATGGCTTATTTTTTATCACAAGGCTACTACGAAACATTTTTACGCCACTATCGAGAAAATTCAGCCTACCGCTGGAGCCTTCTCAAAGGGGCTCTCGATCGCTATCTACCGCAATGTCGCTATGCAAACACCAAAGCTACGGCATTCTGGCTACAAGCCCCAGAACAGATCAATACCGAGCTGTTAGCTTGGCGCGCTGCCCATAATAGTATTTTGATTGAACCTGGCTCGAACTACTTTATTGGCACACATCAGCCTAAGTGCTACTTTCGTTTAGGCTTTCATGCCATTGCGCCCGAGGCTATTGAACCGGGGATCCAAAAACTATCGAAAATATTTAACGATGTGCTCAATAATCAGAAAAAATGAGGGTATGTTCAGATAGGTGACCAACAAGGAGACATTACGTCTCCTTGTTAGCATTTGGATTAACACCCGTAAGTATCACTAATATAGGCTTCAAACTGCGCGCACATCTGCTCATTTGATTCATCATTAGTCGCTAGCTCTCGGAAGCCATCGACAATGCGAATTTGCGCATTTAAAGGTGCCGGAGAGACTTGCTCACGCGAGCTCAATGCTGCGATTTTTTGTAGCTCAATTTCCCAAGCTTGCTCAGCTGAAAGATTACACGTATCGGCCAAGTATTTTGCATTAAATCCTTCACCACATAGACTTTGAATACAATCCGTTAACGAGACACTATTGCCCGCATGCCAATAGTGTTTAGCTAACAGTGGGCCAATTTTAGGATTATCGGTTAAATAGCCAAATCGGCGAGTAAAATAATCGCGCGTTTGGTAAACAGCCATATGTGCTAGCAAGTACCCTTGGTAGGAGCACGCTGACTCATCAGAAAGCAAATGAGGGATCGCCAGCAACGGTCTTGGACTACATGAAAGGCCTAAAATCTGTTGTTCGGTATCACGCGCTAACTGACTGACCTGCTCAGGCACGAGCTGGTCATCACTGAGTGAGTATAAGGCACGCTCAAAATAGGGCACCACCAAAATACTGCGCTCTTCATAAGCTTTAAATGGTTGAACTGCTTGGGTCATTGCTTGGATCAAGTGCTCAGGCACTGCATTGCCTTGCGCATCTTTGGCATACAACGTTAACCAATCAGCATCACTCAATAAGCTATCACAAAACATGGATTGTGTTTCGGCATAAGCCATCGAGGTCGGTGCAAATTCTTGGGAAAAACAAGGAGCATTCATTTTAACATTGGCGAAATGCGCGGCATGCCCGCCTTCATGAAACAGAGTATTGATCCCTGAATAGCCACTCCCTACTTGATCCGGTTTGGCGTTACTAGTGAAATTGACTTGCCCAGCAATCCATTGGCCTTGGTCATAAAAAGATGGAACAGGTCCATGGCAGAAGCCATTTTGATATTTTCCTTTTCGATCGAGCAAATCAAGGGTCAATTGTGCTTGGCTATAATCAATCCCTAACCGACCAAACGACTCAACCCAGCGACGCAACGATTTAGAAAATGGTACATACGGGTCCAAATCACTCATCACATCGCCAGCATACGAATAGATGAAGTTATGCGCAAGCAATGCTTGAGAGCCTTTGTGTTGCGCTAATGCATCTAAGCTGCTCTGGTTAGCTTGACGGGTACGTATCTGAAAATCATCTAAAATAGTAAAGAGCTGCTCGCTACTCATGTGTTCGGTTTTCTCTACCGAATAGTCAAAATAATTCGCATATCCGAGTGACTGAGCAAAGGTGTTGCGATGTTTAACCAGCTCTAAAAAGCCATTGTGTAAGAGCCATTGCTCGAGATCTAATAAAGCCTGATGGGCACTTTGGCGCACCGCTTCATTTTCATTAGTGTTCATCACGCTACGTAGCAGCGGCAAAGAAGCCTCAACCGCTTGCCCTTCGGCATCAGTATAGGTCATGATGTGGTTCTGTTTTTTCTCAAATAACTGCGCTTCAAATTGAATCAGCTCATCTTTGAGTGTTTTGGCCCGATGTGACTCTATCGCATGGGCTTCAAACATGGCCTGCCAGCCCACTAACCCTTGGCAAGTGGCTTGTCGTTCAGTTTCATCAACAATCGATTGAGCCGCTTCAAGTTGGATTTTCACCTCAGTCAAATGAGTCATATCACTGAGAAACGATGTCCAATCGGACAAGGCTTGAGAAGCACCTTGATGATCATCACTGGTTCCCATGTAGGTCTCCCAGAACAGATCTTCTTTGGTTCGGTGAATCGCTAAATAACGTTGATTCAACTCATTCAAGTACTCGGTCGCAGTCATGTCACGTCCTTTTTATATCGATAAGACAAACCATTATACATGCCCATTCTAAAATGCGAATAAATTCTCGCCAATGTAAAATGACAAGGCAAGCAAGTTTGCATCCGTAAACAACTTGTCAATCACTGTCCAGTTAATGCCGTGTCTATAAAAACCCTATCATATGAATACTCATTCGTTTTTATCAGCTAGCATTTGTTGTAAGTGAATAAACACTTCGGGTGATTGGCGCACACCATCATGTTCAAACTCATCAGTGACCCACGTTTTAAGATGCCCCACCTGCTGAGCCGTTTGCAAAGACAAGGCTCGAGGAACATACATATCATTGGCATACACCGCCGCCACCACAGGTACTTCATTGCAAGCTAAACGCTCAACATCATATAAAGGCCGATACTGGCCATATGCGGCTATGGCACGTGCCGCAGGTGCAAATGCTCTCAGCGAGCAGATCTCGTCAAACATCCAAGGGTAGATCATCTCACCCGTCACGGGTAGCGGCCGGATATGGCTATCAAATCCCCTCAAACCATCACGAACGCGCTGCGCAGCCCAATTGGTAGCGTTCGCCCCTTGCCCATAAATACTTTCATGCAACGCTGCATACAGAGGATTGCCATAAAATCCGGTAAGCATCATCACCTGCAACAAAAAAGTATCGCTTAACTGTTCACGATCACTGCTTGCAAAAGCCTCTTCGACTAACCAATGCAGTTGTTCAAACCCCGACCCCATACCGAATAAGATCCCGAGTGATTGAAAACGCTCGATGGTGAGCGTATCACCATCCGGAAGGTAAACGGGTTCAGCCTGCAGTCGGTCAGCAATGCGTGCCATTTGCACCATATCATCAGGATAACGCTGATAATATTGCTGCGTTTTATCGGCCACACTCTGATAGGTCTGCGTATAGATCTCATCAATACTGGCGCTTATCCCGGCCAAACCGCCTGTGACATAACAAGCAGCCAAACCTTGCGGGGCCTGTGACAAATAGGTCAAGGTGATAAAACCACCATAACTTTGTCCAAGCGTTTCAAATTTCTGTCCGGCGAACCGCGTGGTGCGTAGCCACTCGCAATCTGCCACGATACTATCAGCGCGAAATTCTAACAGATACGCACACCCTTGCTCAGCACTCATTTGTCGCATCAGATTAGCATCAATTCGGCTACTCCGTCCGGTACCGCGTTGATCCAGTAGGATCACCCGATGTGTTTTTAGCGCTTGTGCAAGCCAGCAAGGAGAACCGAGCTGCGGTCTTGGCGATTTACCACCGGGCCCGCCCTGTAAGAATAACAGTAGCGGAAGGGATTCATTGGCCCGATTGGCATCGACCACTTCACGGATAAACACTTGGATTGGAGCGCTAAATTCAGGATGTTGCCAATCTAATGGTACATCTAAGTAATAGTCACTTATCTGCATTCCCTGTAATGTATATTGCTGCACAGCTTGGCCCCTATAGCAAGATGAAGTTCATCGAACAGGCAACATAGCATATTTTCGTGGCTTCGAGGATCACCTATATCATAAGCTTGTGATGTCGTGGGCGTAGAAAAATACACAAAAAGAAAGGTCATTGTGTGAATAGGTGCTGCGTAGGTAATTGAAACGATGAACAAGCCAAATACTGATCATCAGGTGACTCAACGGCTATTTCGTGATCATGTTTCGAGGACTGTGACTTAAAGGACGTTCTGAGATCATCTAGCTTATGCATCAGCAACAGAGCGCAATGGCGTAAAGCATTCGAGGCCATCAAGACATACAATAAAAACTTCGGAGCAGAGATGAGAAGCAAGAATTAGGCTAAAATAACGGGTAGTTTTTTGAAATTAAAAAGGAAGGTATAACTAGCCGAGCTCACTTAGCTAAAAGTTTGGGAAACGCAACTTGCTAATGAGAAAATGGTGGGTCGTGTGAGAAAATGGTGGGTCGTGCGGGATTCGAACCTGCGACCAATTGATTAAAAGTCAACTGCTCTACCAACTGAGCTAACGACCCTAGTCGTGGTGGGCTGTGCGGGATTCGAACCTGCGACCAATTGATTAAAAGTCAACTGCTCTACCAACTGAGCTAACAGCCCTAACTAAGATATCGGTAATGGTGGGTCGTGCGGGATTCGAACCTGCGACCAATTGATTAAAAGTCAACTGCTCTACCAACTGAGCTAACGACCCTCATAGGGATCAACCGATAGTTAAGCAATGGTGGGTCGTGCGGGATTCGAACCTGCGACCAATTGATTAAAAGTCAACTGCTCTACCAACTGAGCTAACGACCCGTTCATGTCTCAACGGCGGCCTATAATACGGATTTCACGATGATGTGCAATAAAAATTTAAATATTTTCGATTGTTTGCTTAGCAAATAAGCAAGTGATTAGCTTCTGGCTACATTTTAGTCACAATAAGCCATCTATTATCTTAATTAGCTAAAATCAAGAACCTCAACAGTGATCAGTGTAAACAAGATAACATCAAATAAGACTTTAAAAATTAAAATTTATTTGATTTAGAACTTGATTGAAAAATATACTTTCTGATCACCATTGAGGCCTATCAAACTATTTTTTCACTGTTTTCAGTTGCGCTTTAGCTAAATCGGCCGCACTGCTTTGTGGATAATTTTTAACCACCTGATTAAAATAGTCCGTCGCTTTAGCATTTTGATTTTTCTGTAATGCAATTTGTCCCAATTTCAACAATGATTCAGGCACTTTATTCGATTTAGGGTACTGATTAACGACCACTGAAAATTCTTGAATGGCTTGATCTTGTTGCCCTTGTGTATATTGCAACTGACCTAACCAATAATGTGCATTAGGTACATACGGTGATTGAGGATACTGCTTGAGAAATAGCCCAAATGCACTAATCGCTTGATCAAATTTTCGATCTTGCAAAACTAATTGCACAGCTTTCTCATAATCGGCTTCCCCTTTACCACTTGTCACTGGCCCACTGTTAGCATTACTCGCTTGGCTACTATCACTCGCTTGCGACGCTTTTAACTGAGCAAATCGTCTGTCCATCTCTTGATAAATATCGCGCTCACGCTGGGTCATTTGATCAATCTGATGTTGTTGCTGTTCAATCGTACCATTCAGTTGTGCAACCTGGTCAGACAACTGATTGACCTGTTGACGCAGTTTGATCTGCGATTGCCCGCGAGCAATAAACATCTGTTCCAAGCGTTTGACTCGTTGCTCTGGGGTCAAATTACTATTGGTTTCAAAACTTGCAACCGTCAAAGCATCCGACTTCGCTTGAGAAGCTGAAGAATTATCTGCAGATGAGGGTGCGGTAATACTGGTGACCGTTGATTGAGTACTTAAATTGGTCACTGGGACATCTGCATAGCTCAGGTTCGGCAATAATGCGGCTACAATTGCAGCCGCTGATAGTTTAATCGGTTTCATCATGCTCTCAATAAACTAATACAGCACGGCGATTTTTAGCCATACCCGCTGCAGTATGTGTATTATCAACTGGTTTTTCTTCACCATAGCTGATGGTTGAAATCTGATCAGATGACACGCCTAAACTTTCTAAGTACTGCGCAACTGCTTTAGCACGGCGCTCACCCAAAGCAATATTGTATGCTGGGGTACCACGTTCATCAGTATTCCCTTCAATTAACACATGTATTGACGGATGGTTACGCAAAAATGCAGCATGCTCTTCGAGTAACTTAATAAACTGACTTTTAATGGTCGTTTTATCAAAATCAAAGTAGATGGTTTGATTCTGTCGAAGCTCAGCCAACTGTTTTTGTTGTTGCTCCTGAGGGGTCAACACTTGATCAGCAGCGCCCACTTGAACGCCAGTCTGCCCATCACCATTTTGTCCATTCACACCGTTAGCCGTACCGGCTGTTTGGCTCCCACTTGCTGATGTGCCACTATGATTGGCGCTACATGCAGTCAACGCTCCTAAGGTAAGCGCGATCACGATAGCTTTACAGTAAGTATTTAGTTGCATTGAGATTTCCTTTTATGATTCATATTATTAATGATTAATTTAAAAAAGGTGACCACGCAGGTGAGCGAACATCGCCATCTTTCGCGGGTAACGTAGCTTTAAAGCGGCCATCCATCGATACCAGTGCTAATACCTGACGATTATGAACCACTGTACTGTAAATGATCATACTGCCATTAGGTGCAATACTGGGAGACTTATCTAACGAGGTGTCAGTCAAAATCTGCATATACCCAGTTTTGAGATCCTGTCGTGCAATACGATACTGCCCGTTGGTACGGTTGACCAGCACAATTGATTGATCATCAGGGGTCACTTCAGCACTGAGATTCATATCCCCTTCCCAAGTAATCCGCGTGACTTGCTTGCTTGCTAAATCATAACGATAGATCTGCGGATTACCACCTCGCTCAGAGCTAAAATATATATATTTACCATCGTGTGACCATGTGGGTTCCGTATCGATGCGTGGGCTATGCGTGACACGGGTCAGATGACCTGAGGCAATATTTTCAATATAGATTTCTGGTTGACCGTCTTTGGAGAGCACTAACGCCATGTTCTTGCCATCAGGTGACCACGATGGTGCACTATTAAGTCCCGGATAATGTGGCAAATGCGTTCGTTTCGGTGGCAGACCATTATGTGAATAAAGATCCTGAATATAAATATTCGGTGTACGGTTTTCCATACTGACATAGGCAAGCTGTTTACCATCTGGCGACCACGTCGGTGATAGAATAGGCTCATGCGAGCGCAGCAGAACACGTTCATTAAAGCCATCGTAGTCAGCAATACGCAACTGGAAAGGGTACTTCGCTTTCGGATTATAGACGACATAAGCAATACGTGTTAAAAATGCGCCACGTTCCCCCGTCAATGCTTTATAAACATGATCAGAGATCAGATGCGCATATTGACGCAGTTGTTGGGTAGTCACAGTCCCAGTGCGACTTAACAGTAAGTGTTGATCATTTTGAACCAGTTGGCCATTTTGTAATGTTGTTGACTCACCCATTTTCCCTTGAAGAACATCAACCAACTGATAGTTAATTTGATATTGACCTGGCGATGATTCACTAATCGATCCCACCAGCACTCCTTCAACCCCCATTGCAGCCCAAGCTTCGTATTTAACTTGACTAGCTTGATAAGGCGTTTGCGGCATACTCGCTACTTTGATGGGATTGAATTTACCACTACGACGTAAATCATCAGCAATGACTTGACTAACATCGGTTGGTAATTTGCCAGGCCCTTTCCATTGAAAAGGGACCACCGCAACTGGGCGAGCCGAATCAACGCCCTGAGTAATCAAAATATCTAGGGCAGCGAAGCTACGACTACTCATCAGTAGCCATAAACCTAACACCAGTAACGATCTTAATTTCATCATTTAACCACCGGGTTTAAGAGTAATATTTAAAACTTTCATTTTGGCAAATACATCAGGCTCCGCCGAAACAGGGACCTGCTGCGTTTTATACACAGCCGATTTTGCTGCTCGACACGCATCAGGAGCCCCGCTAACATGACTGACATTTACAATAAAGCCATTACTGGCCAACGTCACGGTCAAATTACAAGTTTTCCCTTTTAACGAGCTATCTGTGATCACATTTTGCTGAATTGCTGAGGTGATCATCGCTTGATATTTTTGGATCTCAGACATAATTTCTTTTTTCCGACGCGCACTTTGTTCTGCTTCCATATCATTGAGCAGTTGCTGTTCGGCTTGTTGCTTACGCTTAAGCGCAGCGGCTTTTTCCTGCGCTTTTCGCGCCGCTTCTTGTTGCGCTTTTCGTTCCGCTTGTGCCTTGCGGGTAGCAGCTTCCTGAACCTGACGCTGTTTTTCGGCTTTTTGGGCAGCTTCTTGCGCTGCCTTTTGTTCGGCTTGCGCTTTTTGTCGTGCTTTTTCAGCAGCTTTAGCCTGCTCTTGCGCCAATTTACGCTCTAACTGCGCTTTTTTGTTGGCCGCTTCCTCTTGCTGACGTTTTAGCTCGAGTTGCTTCAAGCGTTTTTGTTCCGCTAGCTGTGCTCTGCGAGCTTGCTCTTGTTGCTGCTTTATCGCTGCCAAACGTTGCTCTTGCGCTTGCTGTGTTTTGCGCCGCTGTTCCTTTATCTGGGCAACTTGCTGTTCAACTTGCTCGGCGGAAACCGCTTGGGCTTGAATCACTGGTTGCTCAGATGCCGCTTGTTGCGGCGTGTGTTGGAATGAAAATGACAACGATAGCGCAGCAATAAGTAGCGCATGTAAAATAATCGACACAATAATGTATAACCGATTTGACGATTTCAAACTGCTGATCCTGTTACTGATTCTCAGAGGGCTGAGTCATCAACCCTACAGATGGAACGCCTGCTTGCTTACTCAAAAGTTGAAGCAAAGCAATTACTTGGTTGTATTGGACGTGTTTATCACCACGCACTACAACAGGTCGATTTTTATTCAACTGTAATTCGGCTCGAATTCGCACAACCATTTGCTGCGCGCTTAGCTCACTATGCGAGTTCGCGTTACCCGAACCATCATCCAAAAAGTATTGTCCTTGGGCATTAACCGTCGCCACTAAAGGCGGGAGACTATCTTTAGGTAGTGGTTGTGATGAAGCCTGGGGTAGATCAACCTTCACACCTTGGGTAATGAGAGGCGCTGTCACCATGAAGATGATGAGTAACACAAGCATTACATCAATGTAGGGCACGACGTTAATTTCAGCGACAAGCTTGCGCCGTGGACGACGATGATCGGGGATGGCTGTTCTCACGATTCACTCCGAGTTTGGTTATACACTTGACGATGTAAAATGCCGTAAAACTCATCCATGAAATTAGCGTAAAGGTTTTCTAACTTAGTGATCTTAGTACTAAACCGGTTGTAAGCAATCACTGCGGGAATAGCGGCAAACAACCCCATCGCTGTCGCAATAAGAGCCTCAGCGATCCCAGGAGCCACCATCGAAAGAGTGGCTTGCTGTACATCACCTAGTGCGACAAAAGCACTCATAATCCCCCACACTGTACCGAACAATCCAATATAAGGGCTAATTGATCCAATGGTCGCAAGCATGGGTAATTGATTTTCAAGCACCTCAAGCTCTCGTGATAGTGTCACACGCATTGACCGATAGGTGCTCTCCATCACGGCGTCAGGAGTACGCTGATTGCCTTTCAGCATGCGCACATATTCCTTAAAACCGCTATGAAAAATAAGTTCCATGCCCACTAGTGATTCAGAGCGCGCGCCACATTCCTGATAGAGTTTATTCAGATCACCGCCTGACCAAAAGCGATTTTCGAAACGTTTAGCGGATGCCTGCGAATTGTTGAGCACTTTTCTGCGATTGAGCATCATTGCCCATGACATCACCGACATTGACAACAATATCAGCATCACAAGCTTAACCAAAATGCTGGCTTGTACGAATAAAGCGATGATTGAAATTTCAGAGTGCACGCTGGAAAACCTCTTTGATTGAATTAGGAATGGCTTTAGGTTTCATGGTGGTTGGATCAATGGCTGCAATCATGACATGGGCACTGGCAATGAGGCACCCATTTTGATTATGAATTTTTTGATCAAAAGAAAATCCTACTCGTCGCAACGACTCAATCTCAGTAGTAACCGTCAAGATTTCATTAAAACGCGCTGGGTGATGATACTTAATCGTCAACTCAGATGCGACGAACGACACCCCTTGCAGCATCAATTCATCTTGTTCAAAACCATAGTCTCTGAGCAGTTCGCTGCGACCACGCTCCATATATTTCAAATGGTTAGTATGGTAGACAATGCCACCAGCATCTGTATCTTCGTAGTAGATTCTTACCTTAATCTGTGCCATCTGATTACACAAATACCTTTCACGACAAACATAAGGCCATACTATAACTGAATCAGTGTTTTTTGTAAGGATAGGGAAAGTACTTATTTTAAATCAGGTTTCACTTTGCCAAAATGCATAAATGCACGATCTGTCGCCATTCGTCCTCGCGGGGTGCGTTGTAAGTATCCTTGTTGGATCAAAAAAGGCTCAAGCACATCCTCAATCGTCTCTTTATCTTCACCAATTGCTGCCGCTAAGTTATCTAACCCAACCGGCCCACCGTCAAACCGCTCTATCATAGCAATTAACAGCTTGCTGTCCATATAGTCAAACCCCGCTTCATCAACATTTAACATCGCTAATGCTTGCGACGCAATGTCACTATTCACGTGGCCATCCGATCGGACATCGGCAAAATCCCGGACTCGGCGCAGCAAACGATTGGCAATCCTTGGTGTACCTCGCGAACGGCGCGCGATCTCATGAGCACCATCATCACTCATCGACATATTTAAATAATAAGCACTACGTGTCACGATTTGGGTTAAGTCCTCGGTATTATAAAATTCGAGTCGCTGAACAATACCAAATCGATCGCGAAGCGGTGATGTTAACATGCCTGCTCGGGTCGTTGCGCCAATCAAAGTAAAGGGAGGTAAATCAAGTTTAATCGAACGCGCAGCCGGCCCCTCACCGATCATGATATCCAACTGATAATCTTCCATCGCTGGATACAAGATCTCTTCTACAACGGCACTTAAACGATGAATTTCATCGATAAACAATACATCACCGGGTTCGAGATTGGTCAATAGCGCAGCCAAATCCCCTGCCTTTTCAAGCACTGGCCCTGAAGTGGTTTTAATGTTCACGCCCATTTCGTTGGCCACAATATTCGCCAGCGTGGTTTTACCTAGTCCTGGAGGGCCAAATATCAGCAGATGATCCAGTGCATCACTGCGCCGGCGAGCTGCCTCAATAAAAATTTCCAACTGTTCGCAGACAACCTGTTGCCCAGTGTAATCTGCAAGTGTTTTGGGGCGCATCGCTCGGTCGACTTGCTCATCTTCATTTTGGGCCGTCGCACTAATCAGTCGGTCTGATTCAATCATCCTCAGGCGCTCCTTTTAAGCAACCATACTTTTAAGCGCAGCTCGAATAAGTGCTTCGCTGCTTTGGCCATCGGTTGCTAGTTTACTGATGATTTTCTCAGCCATTAACTGTTTATAACCAAGAGAAACTAACGCCGCAATGGCTTCTTCTTTAGGATCAGTTGTCTCAGGGATTTGCCCATAATCGGGATTGAGTAATGCTGATTCAGTAAGCAAATGGTTCGGTTCATTCACCGTCCATGCCTTAAGTCGGTCTTTCATCTCGACCAAAAGCCGCTCTGCCGTTTTTTTGCCAACACCCGGCACTTTGGTTAACCGTGAAATATCGTCTTGAGTGATCGCTTGAATAAATTCATGGGTATTTAGTCCAGAAAGAATTGCCAAAGCGACTTTTGGGCCAATCCCATTCACTTTGATCAGTTCACGAAACAAGCGACGCGATGCATCATCATGAAAACCATACAGTAATTGGGCATCTTCTCGCACCACAAAATGGGTGATCAAAGTGACTGTTTGACCAATTTCAGGCAATTGATAAAAGCAGCTCATTGGTAACTGGAGTTCATACCCCACCCCGGCTACATCAACCAATACAAAAGGAGGTTGTTTTTCTTCTAAGATGCCGCGCAGTCTTCCTATCACGTTCTTGACTCGTTCTAACTCAACTGAAGTGAGTAGCTTAAACGGACACTGGATTAATATCCAGTAATTCGCAGAGCTTTCTCTTTGGAAGTTGTCATCGCCTTTTATTAATGATAGATTTATTAATAAAAATTAAGACGATTTATTCACATCTATCCACAAGGACTCGTAGTTATGAAACTTAAAACTATTCTTAACACATTTAGTGCTATCGCTCTAGCATTCAGCTTAAATGTAATACCGGCACAAGCAGCAACGCCAATCAATATTAACCAAGCGAATGCGACTGAACTGACTCAGCTTTCAGGCGTTGGCCCGGCTAAAGCGAAAGCGATTATTGCTTATCGGAAATCACATGGCGCATTTAAAAACGTTGCTGAATTAACTCAAGTTAAAGGCATTGGACCGAAACTAATTGAACATGATCAAGATCAGATTCGGGTCAAATAGCTTAATCTAGACTTAGATTTTTAAAATAGATTCAGTGAAGTATGAGTGGCAACTTACTCATAACCTTAAGGTAACTGCAAGCTGTCACTCATGTCATTCTCAACGCTTAGTGAGTTTGTGATTGGGCCATTGATTGATAAAATTGATTCAATTTTTGCCAAAACTGACCAATATCGGCAAGTGGCAATTGATTGATACCAGCTGCTGCTGAACGTCCCCCTCCGTTCGGGAATTGACTACAGATCACATCAGCCCCTTGGCGATTATTGACCGGTGCTCGCACGCTAATCGTACAAGTACCATCACCATTATCAGTGACTACCGCATGCGCCCGACCAACTACGCTATTTGCCAGCTCATTACTATAGACACCACTCACTCGCCGACTCCAACGCTCCGCAGGAAGTTGATATAATGCCGCATATTCACTTTGATAATGCGGCTGAATCATCTGCGTTTTATTCATATCTTCATGATAAGTTCGCTGCAGTTGAGTGAATATCGATTCTGATCGCATCATTAGCTCAAATGGATCACGAAAATTGAGCAGCTGACGAAATAAGAGCGCCGGATGAATATGCAGATCATCAAGATGCTGACCATAACCGTTGTAATTGAGTAAAATACCCAGTTCACGCAGCTGCCCTATTTGCGCATCACTCAGGCCTTGCTGACTGGCTAATTGCAATGCAGTTTCAGTAAGATTGTCACCAAAGGCAGCCGCAATCGCCCAAGTGCGAAAAGCACCTTCAAGATAGCTGTCCATTAGCGTACTAGTGCATTGCGTTGCAACTTGATCGATACGAGTCACCAAGTTAGGATGTTGCGGGATTGAGCCGCTTTGGTGATGATCAACATAAAAAACGCTGGCACCTTGCTCAAGCATCCGAACTAAAGCGTCATGATTACGCTGGAGCGAGATATCTAATACTGTCACTCGATCGCCCGGCTTTACCAAAACTCGTTCCAGCAATTGAATGTCTCGTTTGACGCCAGTGATTAACTGACTGTCACAAGGCTTAGCTAAGCGAAGTTGTAATAAGGCAATGATCCCATCAGCATCCCCATTGAAGACATCAATATTCCTCATAAGCAGCTCATAGACGTTATGATTTTTCGCTTAAACAATGTCTGAATGACTTGATTAGTACATTGTTCTACTGATAATTGCTCTGTCGCTAGGTGGATATCGGCATCAATTGGCGCTTGGTACGTTGAATCAATCCCGGTGAAATGCTTAATTTCACCGGCCCGTGCCTTACGATATAATCCCTTTGGATCGCGAGCCTCACACACAGCTAATGGCGTATCGATGAAAATTTCAATAAATCGCGTTTCACCAACCAGCTGTTTGGCCTGTGCCCTGTCAGTCATAAAAGGACTTATAAACGCGGTGCTAACCACAAGCCCAGCATCAACCATCAGTTTTGCAACTTCGCTGATCCGGCGAATATTTTCAACGCGATCTTGATCGCTAAATTCTAGATCACCGTTTAAACCATGGCGCACATTATCACCATCTAGCACATAGCTGTGTATGCCAAGCTCATAAAGCTTGCGATCAACGGCATTGGCAATAGTTGATTTGCCAGAACCGCTTAACCCGGTATACCAGAGCAATACGCTTTGATGGCCATTTAATTCATTACGCTCCGGTTGACTCACTGCGCACTGATGCCAAACTACATCTTGACTGACTTGTTGCACCTTGCTAACCCCTTTACTGAAATACCACTGGAACTAACGTAATCACCACCGTAGCATAAACAACTGCCAACGGCCCTCCCACCTTCATAAAATCAGACAACCGATATTGCCCAGCATTGTAGACCATTAAATTAGTTTGATAACCATAGGGGCTGATAAAGCTAGCACTAGCGGCATAAGCGACCACCATAAGTGGCCCGATTGGATTGACACCAGCCGCTTGGGCGACGCCCCAAGCCAGCGGAAAAACTAGCGCCGCGGCAGCATTATTGGTGACTAATTCAGTGAGAAGCCACGTAATACCATACAACATTGCGATCAAAAAAATTCCATATCCTCCTTTTGCCAAGGGAATGAGTAGATGGATCAATTGGGTCGCTAATCCACTATTTTCTAGCGCTTGCGATAACAATAAAGCGGCGGCAACAATCAACCATAATTCTCGTGGAAAACGCCGAATCAATTCATTAACGGTCAAACAGCCACTAAAAACTAATAACCCCAGTAGCAATAACATCCCTTTTAATAAAGGCAATACGCCTGTCGCGGATAGCGCAATTGCTAATACAAAACCACCAACGGCTAACCATTCGCGCCGACCACTGAGATGGCGTGAAATAGCCACCCCACTGAGATGAATAAAATTTTTTGCTAGATTATCACGCAACGCAAAATCAGGACCAACAGCCAGAACCAAAAAATCGCCGCTTTGTAAAATGACATCTCCAAGTTTTCCTGAAACAGGCGCCCCATCGCGGCGAATAGCTACTACAGCGGCATCAAATCGAGAACGAAATTGAATTGATTTCAGTGTTTTACCAATCAGAATACTGTCTGGGCGGATGACTACCTCAGTCAAATTTGAACCTAACAAACCATTGCTATCAGCAAAGGTATTCAGCCCTGAGAACTGTTGGAGCTGGCTAACTTTGGCCACATCACCACTGAAAATTAAGCGATCACCCGCCTCAATAATTTGACTGGGGTGCACGGGGCTCACCAAGCGTTTCTCACGCACCAATTCTGCAACAAAAAGCGACTCTAAGTGTCGCAAGCCATTGGCTTCAATCGTTTTACCAACCAAAGGTGAATGTGTTTCGACTTGCGTATCAATTAAATAATGCTTATACAATTCAGGCTCACTGGCGCGCGCGGGTAACCAGCGCATCGACAACCAGAGTGTGACACCACAAGTGAAAACTAAAACCGTTCCTATCAAGGTGAAATCAAAAAAATGTAAACCTGCCCCGCCCACACTGCGATACATACTACTGACAATAAGATTGGTCGAGGTGCCCACTAATGTTAAGGTTCCACCTAATATGGCGGCATATGACAAAGGTAGCAGTAGCTTACTTGGCGCATGGTAGGGGTTGTTACGCACAGGAGCTAAAAGTGATGCAACCACAGCTGTGTTATTTAAAAATGCTGAAGCGCTGGCCACGAGGACATACAGACGGAAACTGCTGGTCCCAAACGAAGGTCGTAGAATAAACGTCGCCAAGACTCTAAGCAATCGTGTTTTTTCTAATGCCAATGAGCACAATACCAATAGCATCAAGGTGATAAGACCAGGATTACTTAGACTCGCCAATAACTGTTGCGTGCTGACTAAATTAGCCGCATATAGAACTAATAGAACAACAGCAAAAACAGCGGCAGGACGGCGTTGGTAGCAAATAAGTGCAGTCAAGGTAGTAGCAAAAATCACGAGTACCGTTATCGCCGCCCATGAAAGGTGCATTATTTTAGACTCGACAGGTCAACCGCTTGCCAATGCGGAAAATGTTTACGAATAAGCGCATTGAGCTCTATTTCAAAGGCACTAAACTCTCCTGTAGATGTTTGTTGCTTCGATAACCCTTTCCCTTGGATCATGCCAGCACCAACGGTGGCATTACTCAATCGATCAATGATAATAAACGAGCCAGTATCACGAGCTATATCATAATGGTCAAACACCACGCTCTGATCAAATTGAACACTCACCTGACCTATTTCATTGAGCGCTAACTTGTCAGCAGATTGCTGTTCAAGCGTGTTGACATCGATACGCGATACAATCTCACTGATGCGTCCCGATGTTGTCTTGCTTGCGAGTTTAAAATCGTAGACTTTTCCTGCAACTAGCGCTGTTTCATCCATCCAGACAACATGAGCCACGATGCTATCACCAATCTCAGCTAGCGCATCAGGATGCACAAGCATATCACCGCGACTAACATCAATCTCTTTATCAAGCGTTAGGGTCACAGCCATCGGGGCAAAAGCGACAGCCAGATCGCCATCAAATGTTACAATTTGCTTCACCGTTGCCTGTTGTCCTGAAGGTAACACGCAAATCGGATCACCTATCGCAATCCGACCACTGGTAATCGTGCCAGAAAATCCACGGAAATCTAGATTAGGACGATTCACATATTGCACCGGAAAGCGAAAATCAGCTCGAGCATTAGTTGCTGCAATGGGCGTACTTTCTAACAGTGTCATTAACGTTTGGCCTTGATACCAAGGCATCCGCTCACTAACATTCACCACATTATCGCCATTTAACGCTGAAATTGGCACAAATTGAATCGTTTCAATTTTTAGTTTTTTGGCAAATTCGCGGTAATTTGCTTCAATATCCTGATAACGAAGCTTATCAAAGCCAACAAGATCCATTTTGTTCACTGCGACAATCACTTGCTTAATGCCTAACTCCGAGACAATAAAACTATGACGACGCGTTTGTACTTGCACCCCATAGCGGGCATCAATCATAACTACAGCAAGCTCACAGTTAGAAGCGCCGGTTGCCATATTGCGCGTATATTGTTCATGTCCTGGGGTATCGGCAATGATAAATTTACGCTTATCGGTAGAAAAATAGCGATATGCAACATCAATAGTAATTCCCTGTTCGCGCTCTGACTGTAGTCCATCAACTAATAGGGCTAAATCAAATTCGCCATCAGTGGTATTAAATCGTTTTGAATCCTGCTTAATTGCAGCAAGTTGATCCTCAAAAATCATCTTAGAATCATGTAACAGACGACCAATTAAGGTACTTTTACCATCATCAACACTGCCACAGGTTAAAAAACGCAATAACTGTTTTTGTTCATGTTGTTTTAAATAGCTTTCAATATCATCGTCGATCAATGCCGATTGATGCACCATAATCATCCCCTCTTGTAAAAACCATTCACTACACAGATTTCAAAATTTAAGATATTAGAAATAGCCTTCCATCTTCTTTTTTTCCATGGAACCTGTGCTATCGCGATCAATGACTCGTCCTTGACGCTCGGATGTTTTAGTGAGTAGCATCTCTTGAATTATGTCAGGTAGCGTTATGGCGGATGATTCAACAGCCCCCGTTAACGGGTAACAACCAAGGGTTCGAAAACGTACCATCTTATATTGGATTTCATCAGGCTCAACTGGCATTCGGTCATCATCAACCATAATAAGAGAGCCATCACGTTCGACAACAGGGCGTACAGCAGCTTTGTATAAGGGAACAATCTCAATATTTTCTAAATAGATGTATTGCCAGATATCGAGCTCAGTCCAGTTAGATAATGGGAAAACTCGAATGCTTTCGCCGCGATTAACGCGAGCATTGTAGGTATTCCAAAGTTCTGGACGCTGATTTTTGGGATCCCAGCGATGATTCTTATCCCGAAATGAATAAACGCGTTCCTTGGCCCGTGATTTTTCCTCATCGCGACGAGCTCCACCAAATGCGGCGTCAAATTGATATTTATCTAGTGCCTGTTTAAGAGCTTGTGTCTTCATAACATCTGTATGCTTTGCACTGCCAAAGGTAAAGGGATTCATTCCCATTGCTATGCCTTCAGGATTTTTATACACCAGCAACTTAAATCCGAGCTCTTTCGCCATCCGGTCGCGAAATTCAATCATCTCTTTAAACTTCCAGTTGGTATCGACATGCAACAACGGAAATGGGATTTTCCCAGGATAAAAAGCTTTACGCGCAAGATGCAACATCACCGCTGAATCTTTGCCAATGGAATAGAGCATAACCGGATTATCAAACTCAGCCGCAACTTCTCGAATAATGTGAATGCTTTCAGCTTCTAATGTTTTTAAGTGTGTCAGATGTTCATCTGGCACCAAGGGACTGCCCATATTCGCTCCTCTCACTCCTGCAACGGATCATGCTCATCCGTTTTCGGCATACAATAATTATATGCTCATTATTGGACAACTTAGATAGCGTTCTCTATCAACGAGAACGAACCATCAACATCGCCCTATTAATGCTCTGTGTGAAAAAAGTATACAGGAATCGTTATTCCTATGCGGCTAGCTAATTGCCTATGCTTAGAACAATTAGGCATATTTTAGTAAAAGAATTTTTATAGCATTTAGTAGGGATATTTGAAAACTAGACATCTATGAATAGCTTATGAGCCAAAATCCAAAGATGATAAAAGAAAGTCAAGCAGGAGTAGCCAGATAAGGCCTATTCGGCTGGCAACTAATTGGTGTTTACTAACAATATTGAAGAGCACACAGACATTCAGAACTGGAATGCTTTATTAGCAAAAGAGACAGCAATAGGCTCTTTTTGAATCAATGTAATCAGCAACATCGAACGCTCTAACCCATCCGCTTTTTGATAGATAGCTTCAAGCCCTTGATAGGGCCCTTCTGTGATCGCGACTTTATCGCCACAAAGAGGGAGATGACAAACCTTTTCGCTAGCAAACTGATTCAGTTCAGGCGTATCCGAGAGCGCCATTAATTCAAAGACCAATTCTTTGGGCACTTGAACAGGCTGATTTCCCATCCGCACAAAATCAGATATCCCACGAGTTGAGCGGATAGTGGTATAGCTCACATGAGACTTTTTTTCGACAAACAAATAATTGGGGAAAACAGGCTCTGTCAGAATAGTACGTTTACCTCGCACTATTTTCTCATATGAAAAAAGCGGGAAAAAACTCACAACATTTTGATTGGCTAAATGAGTTAATGCTCGCTGCTCATTTCTCGCTTTACAATAAACCAGATGCCAAGGAGAAGACTGACTCATAATAACCCTGTAAAAAAAACTTATCGCCCTTTTATAGAGAACCAACTGTACAAAGTCAACACCCGCCTGCTTTATGATAGAGCAATCGACACCAAATTGATGAGTTTATTGTCATTTATCATAGAGAATGGATATTTATGGGACCATCAAAGGCAGGAGTTTTAAGCTCAAACGATCGCCGGTTGGATTCGAAAAGGACAAATAAAGACCTTGAGGTTCTAATGGTAAAATACGCTGCGAGTAGCCCGCTCCAGTCAACACGCCCAAACCAATCCCCACATCGTTAAACGGCTCTCCAATATTCAGTAAGCCTGCATTCACCACATGCACGGTTTGCTGGCCCAATATGCCGTAAAACATACCAATAGGGAACTTCAACCCTGCATCGATAATCATTTGGTTAAGCTGTGCCACCAATTGTTCTGGGTCTATGGATAGCGAGTCTCCATCTTGTGTATAACTACGCCAAGCCTCTTGCAACAATGAATGTAAGATGACTGCAGCAATTGATATCTCGCGCCCCAATAGACCAAAATCAATGACAGCAACTGCAATATGTTCATCATCGAGTGCGCTCACCATTGGCAAAATAGTCTTACCGGTGAGCTGATAGATATAAAGATAATTGCCAACCAAAGTACCAGAATCGGGAAGCATCTGAGCCATTAGTTGGCTGGCTGCAATGTCATTTTCGCGCAGAAATTCAAAATGCTGGCGTAATTCAGCGCGCTGGCAATCCTCTTCAATAAGAGGTTGCTGCTGGATATTACTTAGTATAATATCAATAAAAGAATTGAACTCACAGCCAGTCTTAATAATGCAATCACTGGCGCCTAAACGTAGCGCTTGGCGAATAATATCCATAGAGCCATAAGGCACTAAGGCAATACAAGCCCATGGCCCTTGCCCCAATCGGATTAACATATCAAGGCCATCACCATTTGCACCAATCGCAGCAAAAACGACGTCTGGGTGAAAATGTATACACGCATTATCAACTTGATATCCGTCTGTTATTAACAATACAGACGCACTTTGGCGCGATAGAAATGTTTCTAACTGTCGTCCAAAAACATTATCACTATCAATGACTAAGACACGAACACTATCTAACATCGATCATTATCATAGTTAATTTTAACTGTCGCCATAATGGATACTCTCAAGTGATCACGAACAAACGCTTAATTTGGCTCAATTTCATTAAGATACTTACTCATGTCTATATTTTGACTTTTTTGCGCAGGCGGATGGCCATCATAATAGCGATAGCGTCGATACTGCAAATAAGCATTTTTAACAAAAGTATAGGGGTCTAATGCACTATCAACTAACCCTTCTTGATCAACTACAGAAGCTCGGCGATTAACACCATCTAAGGTCCAACGCACTGCTTTTTCAATCAAATTCATTTGTGCCATAGGAAAATAGAATTGGTCCACAACATCACCGGTAAGTTGTCGAGGCGTTGAGGGTCCTGCCACTGGCAACATCAAAAATGGTCCATCGCCCACCCCATAGTGACCCAAGACATCACTAAAATCGCTGAGATTACGATCAACACCAGCACGTCCCATCACATCGATAAAACCAAACATCCCAAGTGTTGTATTGAATATAAATCGCGTTAAATTATGAACAGCCGCTTGAAATTTAAACTGCAATAAATTATCAAACATACTGGCAGGTTCTTCTAAATTGCGCATAAAGTTATTAATACTGTGGCGACCGCCCGAAGGGATTGATTTAACATAACGGTGCACAATGGGACGATAAATCGGTTTATCCAGATAATTATAATCAAAATTCCACATAGCTCGGTTAAAGGACTCAAGCGGATCGCCTTTTGATTCTGGCTCGATGTTATTTTGAGGTTGTTGATTAGTTTGCTGCGTCAACTTAGGGGCCGGCTGGGATTTTGTGTCAGGCATCTGTGAGGAATGGCTGGCACAACCTGATAAAGCTAACACCAAGCAAATCATTAGCCCTAAATATATTTCTATTTTCCTTGTCACCATTACTACCCTTATTCGCAAAAAGATACTACGCAGCGACTGGCCGCCTAAGCCATAACCACTTGCGCCCTCATTGCCTGTTAATGTTATGAGAAATAGATAGCGTCAAAGCAATATGCCGCGCTCTAATCATATATATACAAAGGGTACATTATATATGATTTTGCTAACCTATAGCGACCCCTTCGAAACAAAACACATCGTATCAACACGCTTGCTATTTAACATAGATGTTGAAACAATCTTCCTACAATGAGGATAACAGTATTAAAGCCGCAACTTGTCATCATTTGGGAGCTAACGGATGAAAATCACACCAGCAGTGACGCCACCAGCACCGCCCATTGCAACGGTTCCACCGATGACTAAAGCGGGCACACTACCTGATGTAGCCAATCCATCGAGCCAAAACAACTCACTCTCAATAATATCACTACTCAGCACGTTTTTAGATCAATCCATTTCACTAACGACACTATCTAACACACAACAAGCCCCGCTTAGCGCAGGGATCGTACAGCAATTGCTTAATTTGTTTAAAACATGGGAAAAACAACTCTCAGCACCACAAATTAAAACGCTACTAAATCAATTTCTGCAATTTAAACCGCTTGATCAAACACAACCAACACCCCTAGCCACACCTTTAAACCAACTATTGAGCGCTTTCATAGCCGCTAGGCTCTCCCCTAAAGCCGCCGAGCAGCTCAAAGCGCAGTTTAAACTGCAAGATGCACTTATCAAAGAGTTGGCACCAGGTTCTGTTCAACACAAAGCAGTCGGTGAACTTCTCAAACACCTCAATGGTCAGACCCTCGCCGCACAACTGGCCTCACACGATGGCAAACAGCAGCTTAACGTGCCTCTATTTATTCATCTGCCCATACCCATCGATCAACAACTACGTCGGGTTGAAGCACGCATCAGTAAAGAATCTCATCATAATGAAACATCGCGTGATTGTTGGCATTTAAAAATGCTACTACCTGTTGGTGAAAACACACATGTTTTAGCGGATATTCGACTAGAATTTGAGCAACCCGCACAAATTCAGTTCTACTGCCCAGACCACTACTGGTTGAGCCAAGTCCAACACCACACACAAGCGCTACAACAGCGTCTAGCCGAGTTGGGGATCCCACCACTGCAATTAAATAGCCAATTGGGACACATTCCTACGACCTTATTACCTAAGCACAAAGGGCAATTGGATATCAAAGTATGAAAGAGAACAAAGGCAAAGCCGCTGTTGCACTACGTTATGACGGTAAAGATGCTCCTAAAGTGGTTAGTAAAGGATATAATGAGCTCGCCGATGAAATCATTGCGGCGGCTAAAGAGGCTGGGATCATGATTTATGAAGATCAGCAGCTGTTAGCCATACTTGAACAGTTGAGTCTAGATGAACAAATCCCCGAAGTACTCTACGTTATCATCGCTGAATTAATCAGCTTTTCCTATCTATTACAAGGAAAATTCCCTGAACACTGGGACAACCACCATCAGCGAATCGATGATAACGTATAACTTAAAGAAAACTGCGTGTAAAAATAAATCAGCATACCATCTAAAATGACTAATTAGTTCACTTTAGTGACTCGCCATCGGCTTACCATGCAAAGTATAAAGCAACTCAGCTTCGGCACGAGGCAACTCACACTCTCGCATCACTTCATCAATATCCGCACCCAGTTCGACCATTTTCACCGCACGCGAATAGAGCTTACTATCGGGATCCTGAGTCACAATCTCATTTTGCCGAATCGCCGTTTGCTCAACTAAATGTTCTAATTCAGCAATTCGTGTCACCATAGCATGGTTAGCAGCATGGATTTCTACCAACTGCTTTTGTATACGCTTATGCCCTTTAACAGTTTGCTTAATCAACAACTCAAAGCTAGTTAGCTTTTGCTGCTGCTCGACAAATCCACGCCGATGTCTGCGTATCAACACCAACAGTGCAACTACGCAGATTATGGCTACTGCTGGTGCAATCCATTCAATCCAATTCATTCAGTTACAGTGAACTCAGTTCATCCCACTCATCATCTGAGAGCAGTTTATTGAGATCTACCAAAATTAACAACTGTCCATCACGATTACTGACACCTTGGATGAATTTTGCACTTTCTTCTGTACCGACATTGGGTGCCGTATCTATCTCACTACCACGCAGATAAACCACCTCGGCCACGCTATCAACGAGAATGCCAATCACTTGCTTTTCTGCCTCAATAATCACAATCCGCGTGTTATCGGTTACTTCAGCTGATGCTAAACCGAAACGAGAACGCGTATCGATCACAGTAACGACATTCCCCCGCAAATTGATAATTCCGAGGACATAATCTGGAGCACCAGGAACAGGTGCTATGTCATTATAACGAAGTACCTCCTGCACTTGCATTACGTTGATACCGTAGGTTTCATTTTCCAATTGAAATGTAACCCACTGTAAGACTTCATCACCCGCAATGGTTTCAGCGACGTTTCTTTGTTCGCTCATCGGTTCAATCCTTTTCTCTACGCCTTAAGATACAAAATAATGCCATTAAATAAGTTATAAAACGAATTCGATAATATTCCCAGTGATCCGTTTAAATAATTTTATTAACGACCATCAACATCAACGCCTCGATTTAATAATTCGAGTAATTCATCAACATGTAACAACGCACACATGCGTTTTTTGATCATCCCTGCCAACCAAGGCCGTTTACCTGGAGACTGCCGCCATTTAACATCCTCTTCACTGAGCCATTCAGTCCCTATTAAACGCTCGCAGCACAATCCCCATACACTATCTTCAAGAATGACCAAGTATCGATAGTTTACCTCGATAGCCTTATCTGGCATCACCCATTTGGCCATATCGACGGCATTAAATTTATTTTCACGCTGCATCATCATCCCTGCAAACCACTTTGGTTTACCAAATAATGAATTAATCTCCGTGATTTGATGAATACCACCGAGTTCGCTTAGGGGCACAGCATAAGTGATCCCAGCCACCTCAAAAAAAAGAGCTTGAAACGATGCGGCTACCTCAATATTACGCCATTGTGGTTCATCATGCTCAGGTTCAACCTGCAATTCAGCCTCTGAGGCCGTTTCAATTTCAGTACTACTTAGTTCATCGACCTGTTCTTCTGGCGCATCAACGAGTTCAGGTTCTGATGCAATTGGCGTTTCGACAACGTCCGGCTCACTAAATACCTCTAGTGGTGGCGTAATGACCTGGGGCAATATCGGCAATACATCGGATAAGTCTGGCTCTGCGAAAGGTTTATGTTCAATCTTAGCCTGTTCAAGCAGCTTAGCAATTGGCTTGGCCCGACGCGATAAATCGGGCAACACTTTAGAAGCTGAAAATTGTAGCGGGACAGGTGCTTGCGCTTTTGCCAGGGATTGCAGCGATAAGGCGGGCGATTCATTTTCTTTAATTATTAACGTATCATTACCGTCTTCCGGTATATCAATTAACAACGATGAAAAATAGTCATTAAGCGCTTTTTCTATCCATTGACTCATACAGCCCCCTTCGCTAATCGAACTAGATAGCGAAGTAATGTTTCATAGGCAAATACGCCACGACATTTTTTCATATAGTACGAAGGTGGCATCCGTCGAACACTTGCATCTCTAAACTTTGTATCAATAGGAATCACAGAATTCCACACGTGGTTAGGGTAATTTTCTTGTAATTCTTTTAAAGCTGACAATGATGCACGAGTCCGTTTATCATACATAGTCGGTACTATGGTATATTGGATGGGATTTGGACAAGAGCGTTGCATCAAATCGAATGTACGAATCATGCGCTCCAAGCCTTTTAACGCTAAAAATTCAGTTTGCACTGGCACTAACACTCGATCGCTAGCAGCTAATGCATTGACCATCATCACTCCAAGTACGGGGGGACAATCGATCAATGCATAATCATAAAACTCTTCAACTTGGTTAAGGATACGCCGCAAGATCAACCCCATTCCCTCACTTTGCCCTAAGGTTTTATCCAATGTTGCTAACGCCATACTGGCGCTAATCAGATCTAAGTGTTCAAATTGAGTATGAATAATCGCTTGTTTTACCTGCTCACGGCTACGTCCCTCACGGCTACGAAATAGTTCATACAAGCTAAGAGCTTGAGTATCAGAATCATAGTCCAAATAGCTAGTCAATGACGCATGCGGATCAGTATCAATCAGCAGTACTCGTTTGCCACTTTGTGCTAAAAGACCAGCAAGCGTAACGACTGTCGTCGTTTTCCCTACGCCACCTTTTTGATTTGCAACAGTCCAAACAATCACTGGTTATCCTGCCTTGTGGTAAAACGTACCCCGCCGCCAGGCAAAGGCACCGTTAATATATTCTTGCTATCGCCCTTAGGATGATTTTCTTGAGTATTTTTAATTGGTTGAGACTCTTTGTCAGTTGAACCCACCGCCGCTGGCGGTTGCCATGCAAAGCGTGACAATGCAATCACAACTCGGCGATTTTCACGACGATTCGCTGAATTATTATTAGCCACCTTTGGCGAGTATTGACCAAACCCTTCAACAGCCAACCGCTGCGGTGCCACACCTAAAGCAACCAATTGATGCAATACATTAGTCGCTCGGATCGCTGACAACTCCCAGTTTGAACGAAACAGCTCACTTCGAACCATCTCATCATCAGTATAACCTCGAACTCGAATGTAGTTATTAAACTTGTCTAATATGCGACTAAGGCGAGTTAAAACCTGTTTAGCAGGGTCTAACAATGTTGCGCTGCCGCTAGCAAACAGCATTTGATTATTCAGTGTAATCGTTAGCCATTGGTCATTCAGATCGATCTCAACCATATTGTGATGCTCAAGGCTTTGTAATGCTTCATCTAGTTGTGTTTTGATCTGAACTAATGACTGCCCTGACGTGCGCTTGGCAACATCACTCAATTCAGAAGCATCCCGCTCAGGCGGTGATTGAAGCATCGGTGCCACAATCGCACCATCAGCATGCGGCAACTTACCAATGGCATTTGGACCTAAACCACTCGATATCAAACTCGATCGTGG
This sequence comes from Celerinatantimonas yamalensis, assembly GCF_046054155.1. Classification (NCBI taxonomy): domain Bacteria; kingdom Pseudomonadati; phylum Pseudomonadota; class Gammaproteobacteria; family Celerinatantimonadaceae; genus Celerinatantimonas; species Celerinatantimonas yamalensis. The sequence continues at coordinate 134,402 of NZ_JBEQCT010000003.1, read as the reverse complement.
GTATTGCAACAATGCATCGTCTTTTATATGTTGTGATTTTTGGGTAAGGTGCTCAACCGCCTGATTTAATCGGTCTATAAAAATGGGATAGTGCGATTTATTAGCCACCGCCATAGCGTACAACAGCACAAAGAATGCAAACATTAGCGTCATGTAATCGGCATATGAAACCAACCAACGGTGAGTATCATTATGATTTTCGACACGTATTCGACGTCTTCGACGCATGACTAACTCTCCGGGATGAAAATATTCAGACGTCGTGCAAGAGTCAGACTACTTTCGCCGATTGCAATGGATGCCAAACCGACAATAATCATCTCCTGATATATTGAATATTGATAGAACAACTGCCGTAACCGATTGGCTATTGGTAAAAAAATAAGGTTCGCAAATCCCACCCCATAGATGGTCGCTACAAATGCTACCGCAATGCCATTGCCCAATTGATCAGGGGTTGCCAAAAAAGACATTGCTTGTATCAAGCCAAGTACTGCACCCAAAATCCCAATTGTCGGGCTGTAGCCGCCCATAGACTCGTAGATACTGGCATAACGTTCTAACTGCTCCTGTTCCATATCCATTTGTTGTTCTAGTACTTCTCGCAGAATCTGCGGCTCAATGCCGTCAATTAATAACGTCAACCCTTGACGACATAAGCGGTCTTCTTCATCACTACTTTGTGCTTCTAAACTCAAAAAACCTTCTTTACGAACCAAATTTCCCAGCTGATAAAGCTTTTGAGCAAGCAACCGATAATCATAACGCGGAGGGACAAAGACCCAATGCAGATGCTGAAACGCTCCCCTAAAAATCGGCCATGGGGTCTGCAACATCACAGCGCCAAGTGTTCCCCCTAGGACAATCAACAGAGCATGGGCATTGAGTAATAAAGTTAAACTCCCTCCACCTAACCACTGCCCAATAATCAGAGAACCAAATGTAATTAGCAGGCCTGATATAGCCAGCTTATCCATTACCAGCTTCCGTGACAATCGCTTGGGCGAATCGCTCAATAGGCAGCTGAATTTTAGCGAGTCCTGCTTTAGCAATAGCCTGGGGCATGCCGTACACAACACAGCTTTGTTCATCTTGAGCCCATATAGTCGCGCCTTGTGCACTGAGCATTCGGGCACCATCGCGGCCATCCGCTCCCATCCCTGTCAACACAATAGCCAAGACCTTATCATGGTAAGCCTTAGCAACAGATGCAAAGGTAATGTCGACACAAGGTTTGTAGTTGATCTTAGGATCATCAGATTCAACGATTTTGATTCGCCCACCACCATGACTATCGACCAACATCTGCTTGCCACCTGGCGCTAGATAGGCACACCCGGGTTTAAGAACATCACCATCAGCAGCTTCTTTTACACTAATCTGACAAAGTGAGTTAAGTCGGGCAGCGAAGGCTGCTGTGAACGTAGAGGGCATGTGCTGCACCAATAATATCGGGTGAGGGAAATTTTCCGGTAGTGCGGTTAATATTTTTTGCAGCGCAACGGGTCCACCTGTTGAGGTTCCAATTGCAACAATCCGATAGGCTTTACCTGAACGTTTTACCACAACAGGTGTTATGCTACGCTCAGCAACGACAGGTTCACGAGAAGGCGGACGATGCACCGTTGATTCAGTACGATGTGTATGAGTAGAAGGCGCTGTCGAGATCCGACTCGAAAAAGGCGAACTAGCACTGCTACTAGGACGACGCATCAAGAACCGATGTCGAGCAATCGCTTTGACCCGCTGTTGCAATAGCGAGATCGCTTCTTCGCGATTGCGCGCAATATCCTCAAAATTCTTAGGGATAAAATCAAGCGCTCCTGCATCTAGCGCATCTAAAGTCGCCTTAGCACCTTCATGAGTTAATGAAGAAAACATTAAAATAGGCGTGGGGGACTGTCGCATGATTTCACGCACTGCTGAAATACCATCTAGCACCGGCATTTCAACATCCATCGTGACGACATCCGGTTTCAGTTGAATGACCATATCAATGGCCTCTTGGCCATCCTTCGCCGCTCCAATCACCTCAAGCGAAGGTTCAGCATTTAAAATTTCGCTAACCCGTCGCCGGAAAAAACTCGAATCATCAACAACTAAAACCTTAACTGACATTCAATCTCACTTATCTGTTTATATTAACTTCGCCGAGCATAATGCTTTAATAAACTTGGAATATCTAAAATCAAAGCAATACGACCATCACTGGTAATCGTCGCACCAGCCATGCCTGGTGTTCCATGTAACATTTGATCTAACGCTTTGATCACCACTTCTTCTTGACCAATGAGGCTATCAACGACAAAGCCGACCTGCTTCGTATTCACTTGAACGACAACCACATGGCCATCTTTGGAACGACTACCTTGGGGATGATTACGGATCAACCAATTTTGCAGATAAAACAAGGGAATCGGCTTATTGCGTACAATTACAGTTTCTTGACCATCAACCACATTGGTTTTTGTTAAATCTAGGTGGAAAATCTCATTCACACTTGTTAATGGGAACGCAAAAATTTGATTGCCCACAGAAACCATCAACGTCGGTAAAATAGCCAAGGTTAAGGGAACCTTAATTCGTAAAGTCGTTCCAACTCCTTGTTTAGAATCAATATCAACTTGACCGTTGAGTTTGGTGATACTGGTCTTCACTACATCCATACCCACACCGCGACCAGAGATATCAGAAATCACTTTTTTGGTGGAGAACCCAGGAGCAAAAATCAGATTATAGGCTTCCTTATCGCTCATTCGGGCTGCCGCATCGGTATCCATAACCCCACGATCAATCGCAATTAACTTTAACTTCTCAGGATCCATCCCTGCGCCATCATCTGCGATCTGTAAAAGAATATGGTCACCTTCTTGGGAAGCAGATAAGGTAATAGCGCCGGTGCGAGGCTTACCCGCAGCTTCACGCACATCTGGCATTTCGATACCATGGTCAACAGAATTTCGAACCAAATGAACCAGCGGATCGGCTAACGCTTCAACCAAGTTTTTATCCAAATCAGTTTCTTCACCGATCATTTCTAACTTGATGTCTTTTTTGAGGCTGCGCGCCAAATCGCGAACAACGCGAGGGAATCGACCGAACACTTTTTTAATTGGCTGCATTCGTGTTTTCATCACCGCGCCTTGTATGTCGGCCGTGACAACATCTAAATTTGCAGTTGCTTTAGAGACTGCCTCATCATTACTATTAAGCCCTAAGCTTACCAACCGATTCCGGACTAATACCAACTCACCGACCATATTCATGATCTCATCAAGGGTGCGGGTATCTACACGAACGGTTGTCTCACCCTGAGCCACAGCAGCTTTTTGATGCTCTTTGACTTCAGCAGGCTCAACATGTGCTGGTGCGGGTTTAACTTCGGGTTTTACGCTCGCAGCTGCTTTTGCCACTGGAGCTTTTGCTGCAGGCTTGGCAGGACTCGGAGCGGCAGGAGGTGCTGTCAACGTGGGTGCTTTGCCAGCACCATGAAGCTCATCAAGTAACTTTTCAAACTCATCATCACCAATTTCATCTGCTGCACCTGATTGGCTCGAAGACGGCGAAGTCTTGGGCTCAATCGGAGCGTTGGCCGATGTTGATGGCTTACTTTGTGAGGATCCTTTATTACCATGAAGCTCGTCAAGCAAACGTTCAAACTCGTCATCAGTAATTTCATCACCACTGGCACCATTATTGGCTGGAATAGTTACTTTAGGTGGCTCGGTTGCCGCCTTCGACTCCAGACTATTCTCGGCCCCACCATGTAGTTCGTTCAAGAGCTGTTCAAATTCATCATCGGTAATATCATCAATATTCCCGTTTGAATGAGCGACAGGCTCATCAACAAGTGACTCAGATTCAAACTCTTCGTCTTGCTGCGTGACAGGTTCATCTTCGTCAACTTCAGGCTCAGCGCCAGCCGGTTCACTCAGCTTATGCAAACGTTCCAATAACTCTGGGGTAGCGGGTTGCGGTTGCTCACGCGCTTGCACAGCTGCAAACATTGCGTTAATCGCATCAAGCGCTTCCAGGATCACATCCATTAATTCAGAAGAAACCGCTCGTCCGCCATTTCGCAAATTATCAAAAACATTCTCAGCCCCATGACAAGCATCGACTAATTCATGGAGTGCTAAGAACCCTGCACCACCTTTAACCGTGTGAAAGCCTCGGAATATTGCATTCAACAAATCGCGATCATCTGGCGAATTTTCTAATTGAACCAATTGCTCAGACAATTGCTCGAGAATTTCCGATGCTTCAATCAGAAAGTCCTGCAAAATCTCTTCATCGACTTCAAAGCTCATGAACCACTCCGTTAAAATCCTAAGCTAGACAATAAGTCATCCACATCATCTTGGGATTGAACCACATCGTCTCGCACATCCTTATTATGAATCGGACCTTCTGCTTCAATACCCGATTTTTTTGGTTTAGCAGGATCTTTAAATGTATCCCCAAATAGGGTTAGCATTTCCACTAGCCGATCTTCAACTTCCTGTACCAAAACAATAACTTTACGTATCATCTGTCCAGTCAAATCTTGAAAATCCTGCGCCATTAATATTTCTGTTAGCATCTCTCTAAGCTTATCAGCATCAACTGCAGAGCTATAGAGGAACGCATCTATCTGATGGCAAAGTTTTTTGAACTCCCCTAAGCTTAGATTACGTTCCATCAAATTGCGCCAAGATGGCATCACATTTGAAATTTGGTCATTCAGATGGTCCGCAAGTGGGAGGCTAGCTTCAACTGCATCCATCGTTTTATTGGCTGCATTATCAGTCATTTCAATGACATAGTTGAGCCGGTCACGAGCATCAGGGATTTCATGGCTGGCAATTTCGTTGATTCGGATATTAAATTTAAACTCGTTGAGTGAGTCATGAAGTTCCCGAGTTAACTCCCCAATCCGTTTGAACAGCAAATCTGAATTTGCCGCACAAGTTCTGGTGATAATTTCATTAGCGTGCGCAGTATCTCCTTGCTCTAAGCAAGCAACTAGCAGCTTAGCCTCATCAAGGGAAATAAGAGGTAATTCAGTCGTCACAATAACCCTTCCCTGTTACTGGAGACGCTCGAATATTTTGTCGAGTTTCTCTTTTAAAGTTGCAGCAGTAAACGGCTTCACGATATAACCATTCACACCGGCATGAGCGGCTTCCATAATCTGCTCGCGCTTAGCTTCGGCTGTTACCATCAGGACAGGTAAATGCTTAAGTCCTTCATCAGCTCGAATATTTCTAAGTAGATCAATTCCCTGCATACCAGGCATATTCCAGTCAGTGACGACAAATTCGAAATCGCCACCTTTCAGTAAAGGTAGCGCGGTATTCCCATCATCTGCTTCATGCGTGTTATTAAACCCGAGGTCTCGAAGCAAGTTTTTGATAATCCTTCTCATCGTTGAAAAATCATCAACAATGAGAATTTTCATGTTTTTATCCAAAGTATCCCTCCCACAAGGACATACAAGGCATCATTTGATGCTAACGAACTGATACTATGGGGTTAATTATGCCCTACCCAACACTATCTTAGTAGACCTAACCCATAATTATTAGCTTATAACTCACTATTGTGTCCAATCTTGCATACGAACTTTTAGTCGTGCTAAGGCTTGGCTATGAATTTGACTCACGCGTGACTCAGAAACGCCCAAAACTTCACCAATCTCTTTAAGGTTGAGTTCTTCATCATAGTAAAGTGACAATACCAAAGCCTCTCTCTCAGGGAGATGGCTGATGCATTCGCTTAAAGCTTGTTGAAAACGCTCATTAGCAAACCCTTCATAGGGACGGTTTTTAGAGCGAGATTCTTCATTGCTTAAGGCATCTTCACTCACCCCTAAATCATCCATTCCAATAATTTTGCCACAGCTGACATCACTAAGCATGGCATGATATTCATCAATTGATACGTTTAAGTATACTGCGACTTCGCTATCTTTGGCATCTCGGCCATATTTTTTCTCAACAGCAGTAATTGCTTCGTTAATCAAGCGACTATTTTTATGGACTGAACGAGGAACCCAATCACCCCGGCGAATTTCATCAAGCATCGCCCCACGGATCCGAATGCCAGCATATGTCTCAAAGCTCGCCCCTTTACTACCATCAAAGTTTCGCGCAGCTTCAATAAGACCTATCATACCAGACTGAATGAGATCTTCGGCGATCACACTGGCAGGCAGGCGAGCCATCAAATGGTAGGCAATTCGCTTGACTAATAAACTATGGCGCGTAACCAGTGTTTCCGTATCATCTGCGGCCATACTCATACTGCGATAGGCATATGCTTTGTTCACGGCACCCTCTCTAACTACTTTTCGAATTCAGCAGGCTTTCAATGAAAAATTCCAAGTGTCCTCCAGCCTGTTCAGGAATAGGCCAGGTCACAGCTTTACTCGCCAAAGCACGAAAGGCCAATGCTGCAGGGGACTTCGGAAAACCTTCCACAATCACTTTCTGTTTACGTACAGATTGGCGCACATTATTGTCATATGGGATACACGCAACCAATTCTAACGTAGCATCCAAGAAACGATCAGTGACACGCGTCAATTTAGTATAGAGATCTTGCCCTTCTCGAAGACTCCTCACCATATTGGCGACTATCTTAAATTTATAACATCCATGCTCAGTTGAAAGGATTTTTATTAATGCATAAGCATCAGTAATCGATGTAGGTTCATCACACACTACCATCAAAATATCTTGCGCTGCACGAGAGAAGCTTAGCACCATATCAGAAATACCGGCTGCGGTATCAACTAATAACACATCGATTGGGGTTCGAAGCTCACTAAATGCTCGAATCAGTCCAGCATGTTCAACCGGTGACAATTCAACCATCGACTGTGTCCCTGAAGTCGCAGGTGCAATCAAAATTCCATTAGGCCCTTCAACAAGAATATCCTCGAGCGAACATTCACCACTTAACACATGCGATAAATTACGGGTTACACGCAGACCTAACATGATGTCGACATTAGCCAGTCCTAAGTCTGCATCGAGAACTAAAACACGCTTACCTTGTGCCGCCATAGCGACAGCGAGGTTCAAGGTGACATTCGTTTTACCAACGCCTCCTTTACCACCCGTGACCGCTATGACTTTTACTTTTCTGTTCTTTTGCATCATTCTTAAGCCACTAGCCTGATTAAACTGAGTTAAATTATTACCTTGCATATTGTTAGTCCTCTATCCTTGCCGATTATCAAGAGGCCAATAATAGGAACTATTATCTTGTCCCGACGCTAACGCCTGCGCGACTAATTCGTAAGGATCGGCAACCGCAATATCTTCCGGTACTCGTTGCCCATTGGTGATATAACTAATAGGCAGTGCATTGGTTAATGCTACATTTAAGACTTCTGCCAAAGACAAACTCTCATCCAGCTTAGTTAAAATGGCCCCTGCTAATGGGATCCGACTGAAATGCTGAACAGTTTCCTCGATTACTCGTCGCTGTGCATTCGCTGACATCACCAAATAACTACGAATATTTACACGGCTATTTTTAACCAGTGCATCAAGTTGTTCGTTTAAACGCAGATCACGCTGGCTCATCCCCGCAGTGTCAATAAGTACCAATCGTTTTTCACGGAATTGGTAGAGTAACTCAGAAAGTTCATTCTCATCTTTGGCCACTCGAACCGGACACCCCATGATCTTACCATAAGTCGATAACTGTTCGTGTGCGCCAATGCGATAGGTATCCGTAGTAATCATCGCCACCTGTTCTGCCCCATAACGTTTGGCAAAGCGGGCTGCAAGTTTAGCAATCGTCGTGGTCTTGCCAACGCCCGTTGGGCCCAATAACGCAATAGCTCCGCCATCAAGGAGGACATCATCGTCCCCAGTTTCTAATTGAGCGGCTAGCAGCTCATGGACATGCTGCCACGCTTCACTCGATGAACAACTTTCAGGGACTAGACTCGCGAGCTGATCGGCCAAAATATCGGCAAAGCCTAGCCGCTGTAATTCCTTAATCATCATGGCGCGAACGGGTTCTTCTCGCTCGACTTCTTGAAACATCAACCCTGAAACTTGGTGTTCTAGCAACTTACGCATCTCAGCCATTTCAGAGCGAAGCGAATCAATGGCCTGTGTTTGTTCATCTTTGTTATTCGTCGGCTGACGACGCAATGGTGCAGATTTTTTTTCTTGAGCTCGACTAGCTTTCCACTGCTGTTGTTCGGCGATTGTCTTGGGCCGAGTACTATTTAGATGACCTTGTGATGAAGCGCTAGTCGGTGGTAGTGATTTAGCCCCAACATCTTGCAAATTGCGTTGTTGACGACGGAGAAAATCAGCCAAATTATCTTTTAAACTGGCTGAATCGTCAAAATTCCGTAAAACGTCATTTTTCTGAGCTTTAACCTTAGGTTGTGGCGCTGCTTTCTTAGACACTGCAGACGAAATATTGACACTATCTTCAGCTAGTTCGCGAGCATTAGCAAGTGATTCGTTATCGGTTCCATAATCAACCGCTGCAACGATTTCAATGCCTCCAGTTACCTTTTTATTTGACATGATCACCGCGTCACTGCCCAATGCCTCTTTAACTTCAAGCAGCGCGCTGCGCATATCTTTGGCAAAAAATCGCTTCATTTTCACTGACTAATTCTCCCGCCTATTGCCCAACCGAGCTGACGATCCGTATTTGTTTCTCTTCAGGTACTTCCTGATAAGAAAGTACCCGCAACCCAGGGATCGCATTTTTTACAAACCGTGACAAGCTAGCTCTTAAAATACCAGATGTCAGTAATATAGCTGGCTGACCGACTAATTCCTGATTTTGAGCGGCTTCCGATAGTGACCCTTGCAGTTTTTCTGCAAGTCCTGGTTCAATCCCAGCACCTTCGTTGCCAGCTGCCTGCATAGACTGATGCAATATCTGTTCCAAATCTGGAGACAGGGTAATTACCGGTAACTCTTGTTCAGGACCGATCAATTCTTGAACGATCATACGTTTAAGCGCGATACGGCACGCTGCAGTTAGTACTTCGGGATCTTGGCTGCGTGATCCATACTCCACTAATGTCTGAATAACCGTACGAATATCACGCACAGGAACACCTTCTTGCAGTAAGTTTTGCATCACTTTGACCACCACTGAAAGCGTCAAGGTGTCAGGAATTAACCCTTCAACTAATTTAGGATATGATTTAGCTAACATATCCAGTAAATTTTGCACCTCTTCATGACCCAATAGTTGCGATGATTGATTCGTCAACAGCTGACTTAGATGTGTGGCAACAACCGTCGCTGAATCGACAACGGTATAACCCAGCGTTTGCGCATGCTCTCTAAGATCATTAGAGATCCACTTAGCTTCCAAGCCAAAGGCCGGATCTTGGGTCGGTATTCCCTCTACATCGCCAAATACTTGGCCGGGATTGATTGCCATTTCCTTATCATGAAACACTTCAGCTTCGCCAAAGGTAATTCCCATCAAAGAAATGCGATACTGATTGGGGCCCAAATCAAGGTTGTCACGAATATGCACCGCAGGAACTAAAAAGCCCAGCTCTTGCGAAAGTTTTTTACGCACCCCTTTAATTCGTGACAATAGTTCGCCCCCTTGGCTTTTATCCACCAAAGGGATCAACCGGTAACCGACTTCTAAGCCAATCACATCAACAGGTTGAACATCATCCCAGCCTAACTCTTTGGGTTCAGTTGATGGTCTATTTTCACTATCACGGGTCGCTTTATCCTCATCCTGAACCTGCTTGCGGATGACACCATAGCGCCAATATCCACCACCAGCACACAACAGAGCAAAGCTTAAAAAGGCGATGTGAGGCATCCCAGGAACAATACCCATGATTAACATAATAGCCGCAGCAATAACCAACACACGTGGGTTTTGCAGCATCTGTGTTTGTACCGCTTCACCCATATCTTGTTCTGTATTTTGCCGAGTCACAATGATTGCAGCGGCAATTGACAATAACAACGATGGTATTTGTGCGACTAATCCATCCCCGATGGTCAACAACGTATAGACTTGAGCCGCTTCAGAAAATGACAGATTATGCTGCGCGACGCCAATGATAAAACCACCGATGACATTGATCATCAAAATCAAAATCCCGGCTACTGCATCCCCTTTCACAAACTTACTCGCACCATCCATTGAACCGTAAAAGTCAGCTTCTGAGGTCACGTCCTGACGACGTATTTTGGCTTGTTCTTGGTCAATTAAACCTGCATTTAAATCAGCATCAATAGCCATCTGTTTACCGGGCATCGCATCCAAAGTAAAACGAGCGCTTACCTCTGAGATACGACCAGCCCCTTTGGTAACCACCACAAAGTTGATGATCATCAAAATCATAAAGACCACTAAACCAACCGCATAGTTACCACCGATCACAACTGATCCAAATGCTTCAATAACGTGTCCAGCGGCACCAGGACCATTATGCCCTTCCAATAAAACGACGCGAGTCGAAGCCACGTTTAAAGCAAGGCGTAGCAATGTCGCTATCAGCAATACCGTTGGAAAAGCAGCAAAATCAAGGGGACGCTTGGTGTACACGGATACCAGCAAGACCACCATCGACAAGGCGATATTAAATGAAAACAGCATATCCAGCAGGACGGGGGGTATAGGCAACACCACCATGGCCAATGCCGAAAGCACCAGTAAAGGGGTGCCAATTCCTTGGAAAGTTTTAGCGCGCAGTTTTTTTAAATCTTGCAAGCGAAAACGTTGTATTGAGTTAAGCAATTCCATAAGGCGGCGGTTTTCCGACATAACTACGGGTAGATAACTTTATGCTCGCAAAAACCATGCCGAATAAACAAGTCGATTGAGTAAAACGCAGGCAAACAGCAATAAAAGTAACGATTAGTATTTCAGTTCATCTGGAACATCAATATTATTTGGTTGGTGGGGACGACGGGCTCGGCCTTTACGGAACTGTTCCAATTGAAATACATAGGCAAGAATTTGTGCAACTGCGATAAAGAGTCCATCGGGAATTTGTTGGCCAATTTTGGTGGTATGGTATAACGAACGCGTAACGGCTGGTGACTCTAACACAGGAATATCATAGTACTGGGCAATTTCGCGGATCTTGAAAGCAATTTCATCAACCCCCTTCGCTAATACAATCGGTGCGCCAGATTTATCAGTATCATATTTGAGCGCCACCGAGTAATGTGTTGGGTTGGTAATCACTACATCGGCTTGCGGGACATCGGCCATCATTCGTCGATTGGTCATCTCCATTTGCAGACGGCGAATACGGCTCTTAATCTCAGGATTACCTTCTGAATTTTTATGCTCATCTTTGACTTCCTGTTTCGTCATCTTCAGCTGCTTAGTATGATTCCAACGCTGAAATGGCACATCAATGGCGGCGATTAATAACAGGCTTAAAGTCATCAATAAAAATAACCATTGCAACATACTCAACGCGCTAGCAATGGCTTGAGGAAGTGTTTGCATTGACAGTGATAGCATCTCGTCGAACTTCCAACTAAACAGCCACCATACAACTAGCCCAATCACAGTCACTTTAGCAATGCCTTTGACCAATTCCACCAACGCTTGAATGCCAAACATCCGTTTCATTCCAGCCAGTGGCGACATCCGACTCCATTTTGGAGCGGCCGCTTCCCAACTAAAGGCGATGCCTCCAAGCAGCGTATTGCCAAGCACCCCAGCAACCACAATAATAACCATCAGCCATGCCATCGGTTTGACTAACACCACCAGCATACTGCCAATACTATGAAACATCAGATGTGGATCAAACACCTGTTCCCGTTGCAATGAAAATGCATTTTTCATGATGGTCGCAATAGCCATGCCTAACTGCTTACCAACTAACATTAGCGCTACAGCAGATCCTATGAGTACCAATGCGGTTGCGAGCTCTTTGGAACGGGCAATCTGTCCCTTCGCTCGTGCATCACTAAGCCGTTTGGCTGTGGGTTCTTCGGTGCGTTCTTGATCTGTCTCAGCCATGCGAGGCCCTCGCTGATAGCACTAACAATTGATCTTCAACAGTCCGCAGGCAAGGGAGCGAGCCGACCACCATTGATGTTCAAAGTGAGTTAAAAAGTTCCCGATGGTCAACCATAAAATAAACAATCCAAATAACATGCTCACCGCAAATCCAATGGAAAAAATATTCAGCTGTGGGGCTGCGCGTGTCATTACACCAAAGGCAATATTAATCAGTAACATGGATACAATTGCTGAGATAGTCATCGCCAAGGCCGCGTAAAATAACTGTGAATACCAAGCAGCAATTTGTTCAAAGTCGAGGCTAGATAAACCCGATTCACCGATAGGTAACGTCTGAAAACTCATGGTAATCAGTCGAATTAACTGTAAATGACCATCCAATGACAAAAAAACCAGTGTCCCCAGCAATAAATAAAACTGACCAATCACTGGACTATTCTGGCCATTAGTCGGATCGACCATTGAAGCAAACCCTAAGCTGGTCTGCATCGCAATCACTTGACCGGCTAGCACAAATGTTTGCATCACTAAATGTGTGATAAATCCAATCGCAAACCCTATCAGTAATTGTTGAATAACGACTAAAAAAGAGCGCAATGAAAATAGTTCAATGCCATGCACTGGAGGAAGCAGCGGCACTACCGTGAACGAAATAGCGAACGCCAGTAATAACCGCACCCTCGCCGGAACCGCTCGCCCCCCAAAAGGGATCATAACCATCAGTAAGCCCCCAATACGCATGAACGACCACAGGTATAGGCTTAGCCAGTTCAGTACAATATCGGCAGGAAACTGCATCAGCTAATTACCTGTGGAATCATATTCACCATGCTAATAAATAGATCCATCAGCATACGAGTAAACCAATGACCGAATGCCATCAATACCAATAGTGTCACAATCAATCGAGGTAGAAAGCTTAAGGTTTGTTCATTAATGGAGGTTGCGGCCTGAAACACCGAAACAATCAACCCCACAATCAAACTCGGTATAATTGCCACAGAGACCAAAATCACCACCTGACTCAGTGCATGACGGAAAACATCCACAAAAACTTCAGGTTGCATAATGGCCTCCTATAAACCGAAACTTTTAGCTAATGTTCCCATCACTAATCCCCAACCATCAACGAGCACAAATAGCATCAGTTTAAATGGTAGTGAAACAATCATCGGTGACAACATCATCATCCCCATTGCCATCAAAATAGATGCAACGACCAAATCGATCACCAAAAACGGAATAAACAACATAAACCCGATTTGGAAGGCTGTTTTGAGCTCTGATGTAATAAATGAGGGAATTAACACCTGCATCGGAACTTGCTGAGGATCTTTAATTTTAAGGTGAGCAATCTCGACAAAGGTCTGCAGATCAGTCAAACGCGTTTGTCCCAACATAAATTTACGCATGGGCTTTTCCGCTTCATGAAAAGCCTGGATCGACGTCAATTTATTATTAATATAGGGTTGTAGCGCCGTATCATTAATTTTATTTAATACTGGCGACATAATAAAAAAGGTCAAAAACAATGCAATCCCAACAATGACCTGATTTGATGGTGTTTGCTGTAACCCTAACGCTTGGCGCAAAATCGCCAGTACCACCACAATTCGTGTAAACGATGTCATCATAATCAACACAGCTGGCAGAAAGCTCAGTGCTGTCATCATCGCCAAGATTTGTAGGGTCACTGAATACTCCTGACTACCGTCAGGATTAGTGGTTACAGTAAGGGCGGGTAAAAAGTTATCCTTCGCACTGACTGGTATTGCAATCAACAACAATATCAGCAGTAACCATTTACGATTAACGAGCATTTCCTTTGAGAATCCGATTCAGTTGCTGGGAAAAATTTGACGTCTGGGGAGTCCCTTGCAAAGGTTCTGCCAGTTTATCGAGAAGTTCAATGTGTTGGTGAGTCACCCCCAGTAAATACTGCTGCGACCCCACTTGTACAACAAGAATACGTTCACGTGTTCCTAACGTTAGGCTGGCGACAACACGCATCTGACCATGGCCAAACCCACTAAAACGAGACTTCTTAGCAAGCCACGCACAGATCCCAATCGCCATCAAAACCAAAATCATCGACAATGACCAAGAGAGCCAATCGCCGGTATCGAGAGGTTGATTGGTCACACCAACTGTCTCTTTGGCCTGCGCTAAAACGGGCCAAAAAGTCAAAATAATGACAACTAACTGCTTCATTTGAGTTTCTTAATTCGTTCTGTCTGACTAATGACGTCAGTAAGGCGTATCCCAAACTTATCGTTGACCACGACAACTTCTCCATGAGCCACCAAAGTACCATTAACCATTACATCAAGTGGTTCACCTGCAACGCGATCAAGCTCCACGACCGAGCCTTGATTAAGTTGCAGTAAGTTGCGAATATTAATACTGGTACGACCGACTTCCATTGAAATAGTCACTGGAATATCTAAAATTGCGTCTAATTTTTGCTGTTCCTCATCAGAGAGAGGTGAACCAGCTTTAGGATCATCAGCAAAATCTTCTAATTCAACCTTTTCTGCCCCCATCGACTCAGCCATCGCGGCGGCCCATTCATCAGCCATATCATTTTGATCTTGTGATTCGTCACTCATAATTCTGACCTTATTAATATCCCATTTCTTCATCGGTGCGACGCCGATTGCGTGCCACCACCATTTCAATATCGCTTTTTACAGAATCTGGACGTTTCAACTTGTCACTAATTTTTAACGCTAAATTCTCGCCTCGACGCCCTAACTTGGCATGATAACTCGGTAAATCCTCAACAAAAACCAGCGCATTCTCTGGCATGTCAATAGGGATCACATCACCAACTTGCATATTGAGCAATGCGCGCAAAGACACCTCAACTTGTAGCAATCGAGCAGATATCCCAACCGGCACGTCCATAATCTCTTCACGCAGCGCACTACTCCAACGCTGATCAGTGTCCTCATTATCGCTTTGTACGCCAGCATCAAGCAGCTCACGAATAGGCTCTACCATCGAGTACGGCATGGAAATATGAAAATCACCGCCGCCGCCATCGAGCTCAATATGAAAAGAACTCACCACAATCACTTCACTGGGACTGACAATGTTGGCCATTGCGGGGTTTACTTCAGAATCGAGATACTCAAACTCGACATCCATCACGGGTGCCCACGCCTCTCGATAATCTTCGAAAACAATTTTAAGCAACATTTGAATAATGCGGCGTTCAGTTGGGGTAAATTCTCGGCCTTCAATTTTAGCGTGATAACGACCATCTCCACCAAAAAAGTTTTCGACCAAAATAAACACCAAGCGGGCTTCCATGGTAATCAGCGCCGTTCCCTTAAGCGGACGAAACCGCACCATGTTTAAGCTGGTTGGGACAAATAGAGTATGTACATACTCACCAAACTTAAGCATCTGTACGCCATTAATGGACACCTCTGCAGTACGGCGCATCATATTGAACAAGCTGATCCGCAGATGCCGAGCAAAACGTTCATTAACCAGCTCCAATGTCGGCATTCGGCCACGAACAATGCGGTCTTGCGAAGAAAAATCAAACTCAACCACCTCACCACTTTCGGCAATGGGCGAATCATCATCTTCAACGTCATCGACACCATGTAGGAGCGCGTCGATCTCATCTTGGCTTAATAAATCAGTCACAATCTCTCTTTACTTATTGCATGACAAATCCAGTAAACAGTACCTTCTCAACGACCGATTTACCCGTTAAGTCCTTGAGCGCTTTACGCGTTGCATTCAATGCTAAGATACGCAACTGTTCTTTTCCCTGAGGTGTTGAAAGTGTATCAACCGTTGCCGCTGAAAAGATATTTAATAATGTTCCTTCAATCAACGGAATATTTTTCTTGGCGAGATCTTCATTCGCACTACCACGTACCATCAATTGCACTTTGATCTGTACCAGACGGTCACGATTATTGCCGTTGACGTTAAATACAAAGGGTCGTGGCATCCCAACATACAAGGCAGGCTCTTTCGCTGGAGCCGGTGCAATTTGGACTTGCTTTGGGTTATCAGCCGTTTTCGCATTATCGCCTTTAATAAACAAAAAGTAAGCAGCAGCGCCACCGCCCACTAGCACGACTAATGCAATCACAATGATAATAATTAGTTTTTTCTTGCCACCACCGGATTCTTCAACTTTTAATTCGCCCTCATCTGCCATTTTACTACCTCAAATAAAATCCTTTGGTTTACGCGCAATTATGGCACATTTCAACGAACTTATGACAATTCAATTTACCCATCTCATTGACCATCTTACCGCATGCCGCATTCGACTACGCATAATAGTCAATGCCATCTTTTGCCGAAGGTCGCTGATGGCGCACAGGCGCTGCGATTTCGTCGAATTCAGAATCCCCCCCCAGTGTTGATGAGCGCATTCCAGCGGGTAAATGACCTCGACCATCACCGCCCGTTTGAGCAAATGCTTGCTGCTGAGCTTGGCCTTGACCGCCTGAGTTTTGTTGGCTAATTTGGCTCTGCCCCAATTGGATCCCCTGCTGAGCTAACATCTCTTTAAGCTTAGGCATTGTTTGCTCTAACATGTCGCGCGCTTGTGGATTATGCACTTGGATCTGCACTTGTGCTTGATCGTGGTGTAAGCTCAAGCGAATATTCATTGAACCAAGATGACCGGGATCTAAGCGAATTTCTGCAGTTTGCAATTTATTCGAAACCATATAATTGACGCGTTCATTCAATTCACTAGACAGATGAGTGTTATTGTTCATCGACAGTTGGCTGGCAAATGAGCTATCCGCTTTTTGATTCGCTGATGCAGCCGAATGATTCATCATATTTGATTGTCCGCTACCTTGCTGTTGACCTTGCCCCCCCAGACCAGAGGCATCATTGGACAACGCATGATGAGCTTGAGCAGCCAGATTGGTCACTGTCGCACTCGATGGGGATGGTTCCTCATGCTGAGAGGCAGAGCCTGCTTTAACGGCTTGATGGACGGCAGCCTGTAAAGCTGAATGGCTAGAATTAGCCGCAGTGTTTACAGACTGACTGCTCGCTGCTGTGTCATTAGCTGATTGCATAGCCTGTGTCACATCCAGTGGCTTGCTCGATTGCACATTTTGTCCGCTCTGCAAGGTGGACTGCGCTAACTGAGTCGGCAACATTTTTCCTTGGTCGGTAAGCTTTTTACCCTGCGTGCCATCCGTACCTTGAGCCACTTCACCCGTTGCGCCCTTCACGCTTTCATGACTGGCACTAAGCGATGATTTATCTTGAGGATCACTTGATGGTAACTGTGAGGCCGCTAATTTATGTCCAGATTGTAGTTGTTGTAGCAAGGTACTGGCATTATTCGATGTTCCTGCAGCCTCTTTGGCATCACCCTTTGCATGTTCAGTTTGTTCCTTGGACTGCATCACTTGTTTGAGCGCCGCTTGCATCTGAGAACTCAGCATAATTTTTGACGCCGATGGAGCCATGGCAGTTTCTGATCCAGAAGCGGCCTGCGATTTATCAACAGATTGATCCAGTTTTAACTGAGCCATCACCAATAACGCGGCAGTTGTCAGATCCAGTGAATCTACGCTAACTTGCTCTTCGTGATCACCTGCGTGAACTTTATCTTGATGCAGTGCTTTAAGGGCAGCGGTGAGCTTATCGATCAAGTTTTTAGCCTCAGAACTTGCTCGACCAGTCTCGTCACCATTGCTCTGATCGCTTGCATTTTGGCTTTGTTGCAATGTGTTAAGCGCTGCAGCAAGTTTTTCGCTCAAGTTATGAGCATCAAAACTGACCGTACTCGCCTCTTTACCATCCATCTGATCGCTTGAACTTTGGCTTTGTTGCAACGCCTTAAGCGCTGCGGCAAGTTTTTCGCTCAAGTTATGAGCATCAAAACTGACCGTACTCGCCTCTTTACCATCCATCTGATCGCTTGAACTTTGACTTTGTTGCAACGCCTTAAGCGCTGCGGCCAGTTTTTCACTCAAGTTATGAGCATCAAAGCTGACCGTACCCGCCTCTTTACCACCCATCTGATTCTTTGAATTTTGGCTCTGTTGCAATGTGTTAAGCACTGCGGCAAGCTTGTCGCTTAGATTTTTGACTTCCGTGGCGGCTTTGCCACCTCCGACTTGATCATCAGAATTTAAGTTCTTTTGCAACGCTTTAATCGCTACTGCGATTTGCGTGTTGACATCAGTCGGTGGGCTTGCAAGCGATAGCTTGCCACTCAACTGTTGTAGCGCCTCAAGTGCTGCATGTAGTTCATCTGTTGGATCCGTACTTTGTGTATCCGTCACACCTGCGTCATGCTGCACTTTTTGTAAAGCAAGTAATGCCAACTCAAGTGGCGTAACATCTAGTCCCTCAGAATTTGATTGATCTTTATTCGAAGCCACCAGTTTTTGCGCTGTTGCAAGAACTTGTTGCGCTAGTTTCATATTGGCAGATAGCTTAGGATCACCGTCCTTAACTTGCGTACTTACCGATTGTGCCTGCTGCACTTGGTTGAGTAACTGCTGCGCATCTTTCACTGGTTTTTTTTCATCATAATCAGTATCCAATTTGGTCACTGAATGCTTAGTCGGTCGAGCATTTTGCTGAGCAGTTGACGATGATGAACGAGCATCTGTGCGCGACAAGGGTGCTGAGTTCATTGTTTGCTGTGAGATCCGATCTTGAGTCGACTCAGCGCGAGACGAGTTCACTCGCGAGGCATGACTCGGCAGAATATTGCCGCTTTTTCGCGTTGGCCAATGTTGTTGTTGACGAGCTTGACCGAATGCATCATTAAAGGAATGCGCATGAGAAGGCTGAGTTACGACCCCCACTGAAGTAGTTTCATTTCTTGAGGGAGCTAGCTGGCTGATATTTGCGATGTTCACCGTTGCCATAGACGATCCATTCCTTGCCTAACAAGACTTTATTCCTACGCTGTGCCACACGGCAAACAGCAACATTCAAGAATAGTTAAGCAAGATCTAAACCAATTAAATCAAAGCACATCAAGTAAACGATATCAGCGCCATAAATCGCGCCATAACAACATCCAAGAAGTCATTCATAGCCGATCAAACAATGGATTATCTATGCAGATTATAAGGGGTTATGCTGACGAGCAAACCGTAAGGTCGCGTACTCATCGAGGAGCTTTTGCTCATCTCGAGCCATCTTATGCGCCACCTTTTGCAACTGGCGCTGTTGCAATTGTTCTATTGCTTTACGCCGAGTTTGTAACTCGAGCCACTGTTGGCGTTTTTGTTGTACATTCGTTCGCAACCGTCCAACACTTTGCTGTTGATCAGATTCGGCCTTTTCAATGGTTTGTATAAAAGCCTGATACTGATGAAACCCAGACGCAAGGATACCGTCTGCGCCGCGAGCGAGAGATTGCTCCATATAACTACGACGATAGGTCTCTAATTGCGTAAGTTGATGCTCAAAAGAGAGCAGTTGCTGACGCGCTTGGGTAAATTCAGCGACGGCTTGTTGCTCTTTTCGATGTAATTGATCACGTAATATGGTTAACGCTTGACTTGCCATAGCGACAATTTACTCCGTTAATACTGATTTAACTGGGCC
The DNA here is from genome assembly GCF_046054155.1 of Celerinatantimonas yamalensis. Taxonomy (NCBI): domain Bacteria; kingdom Pseudomonadati; phylum Pseudomonadota; class Gammaproteobacteria; family Celerinatantimonadaceae; genus Celerinatantimonas; species Celerinatantimonas yamalensis. Next base: position 114,836 of record NZ_JBEQCT010000003.1, on the reverse strand, counting down.
ATCTGCATCAATCGCTGCAATTGCGCCAAACTTTCGTCAAAGCTCACGATCTCTTTCATTGTTTGTTGCAAAAATTGATCCATATTAGGTTTTAAATTAATCGCCAAATCAATACGCGGATCCGAACCTCGCTGGTAAGCCCCTAAATTAATCAAATCGCGATTTTGCTGATATTGGGCATAGAGCATTTTTATGCCCCGCGCCAATTGCTGATGTTCATCGCTTGTCACTGCTGGCATTACTCGGCTAATCGACTTTTCAATATCAATGGCTGGATAATGACCACTATCAGCTAAATCTCGTGATAACACAATATGACCATCAAGAATTGCTCGAGCCGCATCAGCGATCGGATCCTGAAGATCGTCGCCTTCAGTCAATACCGTAAAAAATGCAGTAATCGACCCTTGCCCCGCTTGGCCATTACCTGCTCGCTCCACTAACCGTGGCAGTTTGGCAAAGACTGATGGCGGATACCCTTTTGTTGCAGGTGGTTCACCGATTGCCAGTGCAATCTCACGCTGCGCTTGCGCATAACGAGTCAATGAATCCATCAACAGCAATACATTAAACCCTTGATCGCGAAAATATTCAGCGATCGTTAACGTCGTGTCACACCCCTTCATTCGCATCAATGGGGATGCATCGGCTGGCGCAGCCACCACCACCGATCTGGCACGGCCTTTCTCGCCTAAAATATCGTCAATAAATTCTTTTACTTCTCGGCCACGTTCCCCAATCAGTCCAACGACGACCACGTCAGCACTTGTGCCTCGAGTCATCATTCCCATCAGCACACTTTTACCCACCCCAGAGCCGGCAAATAATCCCATACGTTGACCTTGTCCGACCGTAAGTACGCTGTTGATAGCTCGCACTCCCACATCAAGAGGATCGCGAATGGTTTGGCGCAACATCGGATTAATGCGCTCGCTGCTAAGCTGGGCGCTGTGACGGGTCATAATATCACCTAAGCCGTCCAAAGGTTGTCCCAAGCCATCAATCACTCGTCCCAACAGCTCAGGCCCAACAGGGATTCCATGTTCCTCATTGAGTGGCGTTACGCGCGCACCCGGAAGCACGCCCGTCAATTGTTCACTAGGCATTAAAAATAGTTTATCACCGGAAAAGCCCACCACTTCAGCTTCTAAATCACCGGTCAGCGTCTCCACTCGGCAAAGCGAACCGACAGAAGCCCGGCACCCGACCGCTTCTAATGTTAATCCTACAACTCGAGTTAGTTTTCCAGCAACAGTAGGCGCAAGACGCAAAGGAGGTAGAATGAACTTACTGAGGGTCTGACTCAACTCCATCGTCATCTCCGATGTTATGTTGTTGATTAAGATGAGACGCATCATCATGCTCATCGGCGTTAGGTTCGACACGTTCAACCGCGTCATCTGCTACACTGTCAGACTCACTTTGCTGCGACGTTGACGTTGATGATTCAAATTCAGGCAACTCGGTTGGCGCAACTTGGCGGGCATGTTCATTATTCTCGGCTTTAAAACGTTTCAGAGCTTGCTCAATCACGTTCTGCATCGAATAGTCAATGGTCGAGTTTTCAGCTTCAATCATGCAATCTCCCCGCGGGAGACTGCCATCTTCAAGCAACTGCCAGTTTTTTTTCTGTTGGGTTTGTTTGGGATAAACACTTTCAATGATCATCAGGTCATCAGGATGCAAGTGGATCAATAGTGTTTGGTTTGTTACAGGCATAGCCTGCACCGCTTCTTTAACGGTATGTATAATCACCTGCTTATTAGTGGTTAATTCACTTTGAATAACCGCTCTGGCGACATCACAAATCAGATCAACAAGCTGTAATTGAACTTGAGCGGTCACCTGTTGGACAGGGACAACCAGCTCATCGAGTAATTTGAGCCAATAACCACTTAAGGTGTCAATCTGCTGCTGACCTTGTGATAATCCCTCTTTTAAACCTTGCTGAAAGCCGTGTTCATAGCCTTCTGCCTGCCCTTTTTCTCGACCTTCTTCAATCCCTTGGGCTGTTCCCACAGCTCGGCCTTCAGTTACACCTTCGTCATAAGCGACCTGACGAATAGATTCAATATCGTCAATGGTCAAAGGCCTAACCTCTTCCTCTTTCATCCGATTTTGTGGCTCACTCTCATCTTGATACCAATCAAATGGACGATTTAAGGCATTGGTTGCAGCTTTATGGATAGGCTTACCAAAGTCAGGAAGATCATAGTCTTCAGCGGACACATCACGCAGTTTGGCAATATCGTCATCTTTAATGTGATCAACCATCGCTTATAAGAACTCCTCACCGCCACCAGCACCACTGAGCATCAACTCACCCGCATCAGAAAGTCGCCGTGCAGTTGATAAAATCTCTTTTTGCGCCGCTTCAACTTCACTCACCCGTACAGGCCCCATCGCTTCAAGATCGTCTTGAAGCATTTCAGCGGCACGTTTGGACATGTTACGCAGCAATTTCTCTTTAAGCTGGTCGTCGGTTCCTTTCATTGCTTTGAGCAGAACATCTTGCTGAATATCACGCAGCAATGTTTGAATACCCCGGTCGTCGACATCGATGAGGTTTTCGAAGACAAACATTAAATCTTGGATCTGCTGCGCCATCTCTTCGTCGCTTTCGCGAATGGAGTCCATCAACATACCTTCCATATTGGTATCCAGATAGTTCATAATATTGGCCGCTGCTTTTAAGCCGCCCATCTTGGCTGCTTGAGCACCCGCTTGACCGGCAAACTGTTTTTCCATGATCTCATTGAGCTCAGTTAATGCCGCTGGTTGCACCTCTTCCAGATTAGCAATACGCATCATCAAGTCTAAACGCACTCGCTCAGGAAACTGAGATAAAATTTCCGCTGATTGCTCGGACTCCAGGTATGACAATACAATGGTTTGAATTTGAGGATGTTCGTTTTGAATAATATTAGCGACTTGACGTGCATCCATCCATTTGAGCGAGTCTAGTCCTTTAGAACCACTGCCCATAATGATCTGATCGACCAAATTCGCCGCTTTATCTTCTCCTAATGCAGCATTTAACGCATTACGGACAAAGTCTTGGCTACCAATCCCAATATTCGTATATTTTTGAATATCTTCGATAAAACGCTGATGCACGGCGACCACACGGTCATGGCTAAAATCTTCCATCGAAGCCATCGCCATCCCTAATCGCTGCACCTGTTTGGGCTCAAGGTGGCGGAAAATTGTCGCCGCATCTTCTTCATTAAGACTCAACATTAAAATAGCGGCCATATCGGTGCCACTCGTATTACTCAGATCGAATTTTTTGTCTTCATCTGCCATCGTTAATCACCCAATCTTTAATGACCATCGCAGCCAAGTCGGGCTCATTTGAAACTAACGCCCGAACAGCTTTAAGAATATCTTCATCGCGATGCATATCTGGTAATGTTAGACGACCATTATGAATACCGAAATCAGCACCGTTAATATCTGAAGAAAGTAATTCAGCATCATCACTTGTATCGTATGCCGACATGGCTGTTTCCAGATCTGTATCATCAGTATGCTCTTGATCACTATTACTAAGTAGGCGATTCAGCATAGGACGCACGACTGCCAGAATTAATACGACCAAAACCAACACCGCACCAGCAATTCGCATCGCCCGCCAAAACCAATCTTGCTCCCAAATTGGGAGAGATTGATCACTGACAACGGCTGGGCGAGTAAACGGCATACTCACTACATCTAAATTATCCCCGCGACTGACATCAAAACCAATTCCCCCTTGTAATAACTGACGGATATCGGCTATTTCCTGAGGACTGCGCGCCACACGAGTTACCTTGCCATCAGCGCCAGTCTTGGAGGTATAGTCAACTGCCACTGACACACTCAAACGTCGCACAACGCCAACTTGTTGACGGGTATGACTAACCGTTGTATCTAGTTCATAGTTACGGGTTTCTTCTTTATGGCTACGACCATTGACTGTAGTTTGGCTTGCTTGCGCGTCTTTGGCCGTCTCAGGGATATTCGATTTGGCCGGCGGTTGATTAGACAAAGCCCCAGGAATACCCAATGGATTTTGGCCTGAACTATTATCTTGGACAGTCATTTCGCTACGAATCGCTGGCAAATCTGGGTTATAACTTTTTTGCGTTTGCTCAACAGCGGTAAAATCCATGGTAACATCGACTTGCGCGGTATAATTGCCCACGCCAAGAACAGGAATTAAAATCGAATCAATTTTATTTTTATATTGTTGTTCACGGTTTCGTTCAACCTGAAACTCATAGCGGCTTTGCAATGCTGCAGGGCTTGCGCTGCCAGAATTCAGCAATTGACCATTTTGATCGGTTACAGTGACTCGTGAAGGTGTCAAATTTTGCACGGCAGAGGCAACCATATCAACAATCGAATCAACCTCGTTTTGTCGAAGTCCCAAATTCACATTTTTAAGGGTGATGACAACCGTTGCTGAAGGTTTTTGCGAGTCTCTGGCAAACACACTATAACGCGGAATGGCAAGCAATACCTTAGCACTAGAAATAGCTTGAATTTGTTCAATAGCGCTCTCTAATTGCCTTTCCCGACTCAATTTTAAACGTTCTTGTTCTAATCTCTGGCTAACACCAAAGCTCATATCTTTAAGCAAGATATCATCGCCATCGGATTGTGCTGTTGTTGGACTGACGCCACCGCGTAACATTTTTAAGCGAATCGCTTGATATTGGTCAGCGCGCACAAACACCGTTTTATCTTCAACTTTGTAAACAATGCTATTTTGATCAAAGAAATCTAATGTCTTGACTAGCTGTGGTGCAGTGTATGTCCCAATCGGCCGCATCTCTGGTTGCTTAGCCCAAACCAGCAAAAAGACAGCTAACGCCAAACAGATTGCTAGCGCCAAGATCATAATAATCTGACGTAGAACATCGCCATTTTGTAAAAATCCTAATCGTGAACTGCTTTGCTGTTCATTCTCATCAAGATCAACCGATGCATTATCTGGCCCTGTCAACAGAGCGGTGTCATCATTCATTGGGATATCTGTTCCTTCGCCAGCCACAAACGTTTCCTCTCATCAATTAGATCGGCATTGCCATAACCTGTTTATAGGCTTCGACCACTTTATTGCGCACTTCAATCGTGGCATCCAATGCAATCGAGGATTTTTGAGCAGCGATCATCACATCCGACAAACTGACATTTTTATCTCCTAGATCAAATTGAGTCCGTAAATCATTGGTCTGACCTTGTAGCGAATTCACATGGTTAATCGCATCAGATAACAGCTGCCCGAAATTACCACTTGCAGCGTTACCTTGACTCGCTCCTTGAGCGGGAGAAATGCCAATTTTATCGGCCTGAATCGCTTGTTGCGGCGATAAACCGCTGGCTTGTTGAGACATTGAATTCATTTGTTGAATAAGGGGAGCTGCATCCAATTTCATCATTTTATCCTTCCTGCCAAAATCCTGACAATTTCATTCTTAAGAAGAATAAAGCAATAGTTGGGCCATCTTTTAAGATTTATAAATTCATTTATAATCAAATGGTTACTATATGAAATTGAATATTCCAGATATTGAATTGCTCTTATTGTTTTAAAAACCAGTTGGTTAGTCGTCTTTAAGGTTCGTTGTCCCAATAATCGACATTCTCAATCAGACTATTGATAGCGCGAAATGAACTGCCGTTATGGGTTGATTTAGCAAGATATTTATTTGAATCGGGATACTCACAGATTTCCGGACTATCCGTGGTACTAATGGAAATGTAACGAAGTAACTGATCAGAGGTGTTAATGATCTGATGGGGATACTGCCCACCAGCGGGAATACAAATCACATCGCCTTCTTTTATCGGACGCATCTGATCTGCAATACGCAGAGTTCCGCTACCATTTAGAATAATAAACATCTCTTCTTGCGCATGATGAAAATGATAAGGGACAGCTCGTTTCCCAGGCGGAATACAATCAACCGAAGCCCCTAGTTTGTCAGCCTGAGTTGCTCTGGTTAGTGATGCGCCCATTGACTCATAAAGCGCTGCACGCTGCACATGATCGAGTTCAATGTCATTGAAATTGTTGATGACAAACAACTGTTCAACGTTGCTATCAGCCATACTATTCGCTCCCTGAGTCGTCACCATGGATTATCTTATTGATAATGCAAATCAACTGAATCTCATTCAGTTTTAGGTTAATTTTAAACGCGTATCAAGCTAGCTGGTAAATCAGTTCATTGGCTGCCGGCTTAAGATATTGCTCGATAAAATCAGCACCACCCATCGGCTTGGCAAAATGATAACCTTGCACATACTGACACCCGAGCTCCTCAGCAAGCTTAGCTTGACCTGCACCTTCCACCCCTTCAATCAATATTCGATGACCAAAGCTCTTACCGATGGTCACAATAGCCCGAACAATTTGTTGATCAGCCTTTCCATGTTCTAATCCTGCGGTAAATGCTTGATCAATTTTAATATGAGTGACGGGTAGATGTTTTAAATAGGCCATCGAGCTATAACCCGTACCAAAGTCATCAATAGCAATATCAAATCCACAGCTACGAAGTCGCTCAATGCTCTGTTTGGCTTGCTCTGGAGAACTCATAATAGAAGACTCGGTGATCTCCAAACAAATATAGTGCGGATCAACTTTCCATTTTTCTGTTAACTCCATAACCCACAGCTCGCAGAGACCACGAGAAACAGAGACAGCTGAAAAATTCACGGACAAACGAAAATCTTTGGGTAAATGCGACTGCCACCCTGCAAGCATTTCAATCGCTCGTTCAAAGACCCAATGATCAAGGCGTGCTATTAATCCCGTTTGTTCAGCCAGAGGAATAAATTCACCAGGTGAAATCATATTGCCATCTTGATCACGCCAGCGCACCAGCACTTCAGCGCCCACTAAGCGTCTATCGGCTAAAGTAAACTGCGGCTGAAAATACAAGAACAACTGTTCGCTATCAATGGCCCGGCGCAAACGAGCTTCAAGACTTAGACGTGCTTTTGAATCCGCTTGTTGATTAGGTAGATATTGGCAAACACGATGTTGCTTATCGATCGCATGATTAAGTGCTAAATAGGCTTGACTGAGTAGCGCTTCACCATAGAGTAAATCCACTTTTTCTTGGACATTTGTCCATCCAACATGGCTGCGCAAACGAATTTTTAAGCCGTCAAGCTTCAACCAACCACGACAAAGCGCAGCAATACGCTGAGCGATATCACTGCCTTGAAGCGGTGGCGTTAACATAGGATATAGCAACACAAAATAGTGATCACGCCAATGGTACAACTCACCTTTTGGAAAAGCCTCTAACAATTTTTTGCGGCAACGCTGCGCAAACGCACGGCGCATATGATTGCCGACCGCAAGTCCAAAGCTTTCATAAATCTCTGATTGTCTTGAAAAATCGAACATGAACACCCCAAAAGGATCCAAACTTGTTAACCATTCATCAAGTTGTTGACGCAATTCAAGATCCTGAGGCAATCCAGTAATACTGCTATTCCGATATTGTCGATAGTGTTCAAATCGCAGCCGCAAACGATAATAGCGCGTGAGTAATAGCACCAATGCGCCAGCGAGAACTAATGATAAAAAGGCTGGTGTTAATATTTCCCAATGCCATACAGATGAGTGCCCTTGTGCTGCAGACTGATTCACCAAAGAGTTTTCTTGAAAGCTGTTATTGATTTGCTGATTAATGAGCGGAAGTAAGCTTGCCGCTGGCGAAGCCACTCGCGCTGCCAAATAATAACGTTGCCACAATGTCAATGGCCGCAGTTCTAGCGACGCACCTTGCTCTGGCAATTGATAGATTTGATGATTGGTTAGCAATAATCCATCAACCTGATTAGATTGCAACAGACTCATCGCTTTTAGCCACGAGTTGACTGGAACAATATGCTGGCGTAGTTGAGAAGATTGCCGATAAATTTGTGGCAATTGCCGAGCTGCCAACGTTAAATTTCCAGCGTTCACCACGCGGCTATTGGAAAGATGTCCGGGAACAGAAGCGAGCATCCAACGTTCTTGATACAACCCTCGAGTCACTTGCCAATCTTTATGTGTCTGGTTGGTAAGCCACAAATCAATTTTCTGATTGGTTAGCGCCTTCCGCCCCTGTTTTCGAGAGGTAAATGGTATCCAAGTGAGGGAAAAATTCTGTTGCAGGGCTTGTTTGATATGTTGGATCAAAAATCCTTGCGCTTGCTGGCCGTCACGATAGCTCATTGGTGGATCATTACTTAAAAAACCAATGCGCACAGAAGGATGACTCAACGTCACAGCATCTCGTGAGAATGCTGGTTTGACCAAGGCAAACACAATAATACCTAAAGTAGCCAAATATATCGCGCGAAAACGATTCAAAAGATTCCATTTCTACTTGGATGAATTGATCGTATCCTACCAAAAAAGCATTCTGTTAAGTAGTCGATAATTCAATTAATTTCAAGGTTAATCATACTGTGATAATGTTAAATTAATAATAAATCCACTAAGTAATACAAGTTGAGTGGATTTATATTCTTATCAATAGGATTTAATCGTTAGTAATTCTAGCGAACTGCTGAAAATAGTCAGGGAAAGTCTTCGAAGTGCAGCCAGGATCGTTAATCGTCACAGCCGTGCCAGTTAAAGCAACCAATGAAAAACACATCGCAATACGATGATCATTATATGTATTGATTGCCGCATGTTGTAGTTTCGTAACAGGGGTAACTAGCAGATAATCCTGTCCTTCTTCAACAACTGCCCCTAATTTACGTAGTTCGCAGGCCATCGCTGCGAGTCGATCAGTCTCCTTGACGCGCCAATTATAGACATTGCGAATAGCTGTTGTACCTTGAGCCACTAAGGCTACCGTAGCAAGTGTCATTGCGGCATCAGGAATGGCATTCAAATCCAAATCAACCGCTTGCAAAGGTTTCACGTGACGAGCTCGAATATAGTCATCGCCCCATTCAATATCAGCTCCCATTTGGGCTAATACATCAGCAAAGACAACATCACCTTGCATCGATAACCGACCAACACCTTGCACCGTCACATCACCTTTCATCGCGCCAGCCGCTAAAAAATAGGACGCTGAAGAGGCATCACCTTCAACCAAAAATTGTCCTGGGCTTTGATATCCTATACCCGTGGGAACAACAAAACGTTGATAGTCATGATTCTCAACGTCAACCCCGAAACGTGCCATCATTTTAAGCGTTATATCAATATAAGGCTTAGAAACAAGCTCACCGTTGATCTCGATAGTTGTAGGCCGGGCGGCTAACGGGGCGGCCATTAAAAATGCGGTTAAAAATTGACTGGATACAGAGCCATCGATGGTTACCGTGCCGCCGCTTAAACCACTGCCAATGATTTTAACAGGCGGGTAGCCGTCATTTTTAAGGTAGTCAATCTGCGCGCCACTCTGGCGCAACGCATCCACTAATGGACCGATTGGACGCTCTTCCATCCGCGGTTCACCAGTCAGTTGATACATGCCTTGTGTTAAGGTTAACGCCGCGCATAGTGGTCGCATCGCGGTGCCTGCGTTACCTAAAAATAACTTCACGCACTCAGATCCACCTCGAAGTGGCCCAGCTAAGCCATCAATATCACAGCAGGTTTTATCCGCACTCAAGCGCACACTCACCCCTACCTGCTGGAGTGCCGCTAGCATATGCCGAATATCATCACTGTCGAGTAGGTTCGTCAGGGTCGTGGTCCCTTTCGCCATTGCGGCGAGTAGCAACGCACGGTTGGAAATACTCTTTGACCCTGGTAGATGCACAACACCTGTTACAGAGTCAATCGGCTGCAAGGTCAATTGCTCGCTCATTCAATCCTCAACATCTTATCTAATTGGATAAGGCTCACAGATGTGAGCCCTCTATTTTTAACCGTGATGTTTTTCAAATTCACGCATAAATTCAACAAGAGTTTGCACGCCGCTCATTGGCATCGCATTGTAAATGCTGGCACGCATTCCCCCCATCACTCGATGCCCTTTCAGCGTCATCAGGCCATGTTCTGCAGCCTCAGATAAAAAGACTTCATTTAAGGTCTCATCTGCTAAGAAAAACGGGACATTCATTTTGGAGCGATATGCTATATCCACTTGATTTTTATAAAAATCACTATTGTCGATACACTCATAAAGTAATTTAGCTTTATCACTATTTAATTTAGCCAGGGCACTTAACCCGCCTTGCGCTTTGGCCCATTTGAAAACTAAACCAGAGAGGTACCAAGCATAGGTCGGCGGTGTATTAAACATTGAATCATGCTTCGCCGTCACAGCATAATTGAGGATACTCGGGGTGTGAGCCATAGCTCGGTCGAGCAAATCATCACGCACGATCACTAACGTTAACCCAGATGGCCCAATATTTTTCTGTGCCCCAGCATAAATAACACCAAAACGATTTACATCGAGAGGCTCTGACAAAATAGTCGAAGAAAAATCACCGACTAAAGGGATATCCACATGCGGAATTTGATGGACGGCAATGCCTTCAATTGTTTCATTCGGACAATAATGCAAATAAGCAGAATCTTGACTGTAACGCCATTCATTCACTGGGCGCACTGACACGTTGCCGTCATCATCACGCAGTAACGCATCAAAAATGTCAGCTGAAGCAAATTTTTCACCTTCAGTTACCGCTGAACGTGACCAGTGCCCAGTGGTAACATAACTGGCCAGTTTTTTATCGCCCAGTAAATTCATCGGAACACCAGCAAACTGACCCCGACCGCCACCATGACAAAACAGGACTTTGTAATTATCGGGAATAGTGAGTAAGTCCCGAAGATCCTGTTCAGCTTCTTTAGCCATTGCAACATAGTCACTGCTACGATGACTAATCTCCATCACTGAAACACCAAGGCCATGCCAATTAGTAAACTCCTGTTGTGCTTTTGCCATGACTTCGGCTGGTAGCATCGCCGGACCTGAACAAAAATTATAAACTTGCTTCATGTCTTGTTCCTTCGTTAACCGCATAAGTTCTTATTAGAATTGAAGATATCTTTACCGCACCGAAGCGGTTAGGACCATTCATCAAATGGTTTGCCCTAAGAAATGGTCAATCGAGAAAATGTCGCGACTCTTGCAGAGTATGTTCGCTTAGCGCTACAAATAAATCGAGCGGCGCGAAGCCGCTCGATTTTATCGTTTATTCACCGTCTGGCAGCTCATCTGCCGGAGGTGGAACAACAATCGCGTCATCTAGAGGACTATCTTGCTCATCTTCTTCGACTTCGTCAATACGCTGTAGTGCAACAACTTGTTCACCATCAGCGGTTCGAATCAAGCGAACGCCTTGCGTATTACGACCCACCCGAGAGACATCACTCGCGCGAATGCGCACCAATGTTCCGCCATTGGTAATCAGCATCACCTGATCACCTTTAGCCACCAGTTGTTTGCCAGTTTCAGGATCACTTTGATCGCTATCCACTTTCACTTGAACTGCACCAACCACTGCACCGTTTCGCTCGTTGACTTTTATCGAAACAACCCCTTTGGTTGCGCGACCTTTAGTTGGATATTCGCTTTGAGCTGTGCGTTTACCATAACCATTCGCGGTTGCCGTTAAGATATCGGCATTTTCCTGAGGAATAATCAATGAGACAACTTTTTGTCCGTGCTCTAAATTAATCCCTCGCACACCTGCCGCGGTACGTCCCATCGAGCGAACGCCTTTGAATGTCACTTGCGCCTGGCCATCCTCATCTAATACTGGCTGACCATCCTCATCTAATACTGGGAACTCTTCAGCTTCTTTAAAGCGAACAACTTTACCCGCGTCAGAAAAGAGCATGATCTCGTTGCTACCATCTGTTAATGCGACACCAATCAGGGCATCATCATCATTCAGATTGATCGCTTTAATCCCGCTAGATAGAGGGCGTTTAAAGGCTGACAGCGCCGTTTTCTTCACTGTCCCTGCCGCGGTAGCAAAGAAGATAAACTTGTCTTCTTCATATTCACGCACTGGCAAAATAGCCGTTACACGCTCATTGCCATCCAATGGCAACAGGTTAACAATCGGTTTACCACGAGCTTGTCGACTCGCCTGAGGGAGTTGGTAAACTTTGAGCCAATAGACCTTGCCTACACTCGAGAAACACAACACTGTATCATGGGTATTAGCAATCAATAATTGGTCAATGAAATCTTCATCTTTCATCCGCGTGGCCGCTTTACCTTTACCACCACGGTGCTGCGCTTCATAGTCGGTCAGCGGTTGATATTTCACATAACCACTATTGGATAAAGTGACAACCACATCTTCTTCATTAATCAGATCTTCGATGCTCAAATCAGCACTATTCGCATTTATTTGAGTTTTCCGTTCATCCCCAAATTGTTCACGAATTTCAATAAACTCATCACGAATAACTTCCATCAACCGTGTTGGATTACTTAAAATAAATAACAATTCTGCAATCTGATCGAGCAGATTTTTGTACTCTTCTAAGATCTTGTCATGTTCAAGGCCCGTTAAACGATGCAGACGCAAGTCCAAAATCGCTTGTGCCTGAACATCCGTTAAATGATATAGTCCATCACACACACCAAACTGAACATCTAGCCCTTCAGGACGCGCAGCTCCGTCGTCACCGGCACGTTCAAGCATCGCGGCAACAACCCCAAGTTCCCAACCCTGTGCAATCAATGCAGCTTTCGCTTCCGCGGCAGTTGGTGACTGACGAATCAAGGTGATAATTTCGTCAATATTAGCAAGCGCAATAGCCAGCCCTTCCAATACATGGGCCCGGTCACGTGCTTTACGAAGTTCATAGACAGTTCTGCGAGTCACCACTTCACGGCGATGACGAATAAAACAGTCGATCATATCCCGTAAGTTAAACAGACGCGGCTGACAATGATCCAGCGCCACCATATTCATACCGAACGACACTTGCATCTGTGTCAAAGAATACAGGTTGTTTAAAACTACTTCACCAACGGCATCCCGTTTGAGCTCGATAACAATGCGCATTCCATCTTTATCGGATTCATCACGTAATGCGGAAATACCTTCAAGTTTTTTGTCTTTAACTAATTCAGCGATCTTTTCAATCAAGCGCGCTTTATTCACCTGATAGGGAATCTCATGGACAATAATGGTTTCACGGCCATGCGAGTCAACATCAATATCCGCGCGAGCACGGATAGAGACCTTCCCTCGACCGGTGCGATAAGCCTGAATAATTCCCGCGCGACCATTAATAATCCCCGAGGTCGGAAAATCAGGGCCAGGGATATACTCCATTAACTGATCGACATCAATATCAGGATTGTCAATCATCGCCAAGCAGCCGTTGACGACCTCAGTTAAATTGTGTGGTGGGATGTTCGTTGCCATCCCAACAGCAATACCGGAAGATCCATTGACTAATAAGTTTGGGATACGAGTCGGCAGAACTTCAGGGATCTGCTCGGTATCATCGTAGTTAGGAACAAAGTCGACCGTTTCTTTATCAAGATCAGCTAATAATGAATGAGCAATTTTCGCCATTCGGATCTCGGTATAACGCATCGCCGCAGCGGAGTCGCCATCGACTGATCCGAAGTTCCCCTGACCATCCACCAAGGTATAGCGCAATGAAAAAGGCTGAGCCATTCGAACAATGGTGTCGTATACAGCCGTGTCCCCATGAGGATGATATTTACCAATCACATCACCAACGACACGGGCCGATTTTTTATATGATTTATTCCAATCGTTACCCAGTACGCTCATCGCGAACAATACGCGTCGATGTACTGGCTTCAAGCCGTCACGGACATCTGGTAATGCCCGGCCGACAATTACGCTCATGGCATAATCGAGATAAGAGGTTTTTAGCTCATCTTCGATATTTACCGGCGTAATCTCTTTGGCAAGATCGCTCATAGAAGAAAGAATCCCTATTTTTTAACGCTTATCTGCAACACTGCAGCGAAGAGCGAATTTTACCACAAACTCGATACTGCCGGAAAACAAAACACGGCATATTGTTACACCAAGGCGAGAATCCAGCTTAACCTGGATAAAATTTAACCAACCTTGTTACGAAGATGTAATTGTAAGAAAAAATTCGTCAACGGTTTCATGGAACTTTATACTAGAGCTATTCCTCATCGCATAAGAGATATCATGACTCAAGAGAATGTTGACCACCGCGAAATCGAAAAATTTGCCGCTCAGGCTCCCCAGTGGTGGGATAAAGATGGTGATTTCAAGACATTACATCAGATCAACCCTCTTCGATTAGAGTTTATTGAAAGCCACAGCCAAGGGCTATTTGAAAAACAAGTATTAGATGTCGGCTGTGGGGGCGGGATTTTATCTGAGAGTATGGCGCTGCGCGGAGCGACGGTTACCGGGCTTGATATGGGTCAAGCACAGATTGATGTTGCTAAATTACATGCGCTTGAATCACAACTATCTATCAACTATCAAGTCGCGTCGGCTGAATCGTTTGCACAGAACCATGCCCAATCATTCGATGTTATTACTTGTATGGAGATGCTCGAACATGTTCCTGAGCCAGCTCAAGTACTAAATGCCCTTTATCATATGCTCAAACCAGGCGGCCAACTATTTTTATCCACAGTTAATCGCACGGTTAAATCATATGCACTGATGATTATCGCGGCCGAGAAGTTACTGCGATTATTACCCAACGGCACCCATCAACATGAGAAGTTTATTAAACCATCAGAACTACTGGGGTGGTGCGATGTTATCGGTTTACAAACACAGCATCTAGTCGGTGTAAAAGTCTGGCCGTTTATTGATAGTTATACCCTCAGCCCAGATGTGTCCGTCAACTATATGGTTCATCTGACCAAGCCGCTCATCGCATAGATTGATGTCATTGATATCGATGCTGGCCGAGACGTGCGCGCAGCTAATATAGGTTAATTTCTGCTGAACTTGTATAAAGCTCAAACGATCCAAAATGATTGCAATTTGGCAACAAATTTCTTTCATTTTTTTTCTTGTACGGCTGTTTGCAAAAAGAGATAACGTCACACAAGGGAGACTAAGTCAGTAACCACTAACACACATCTTTTATCCACAGTCTATCCCCTACTCCATACCTTGCATATTTGAAAGAAACTCACTATCTTGTATTACTTCCATCAATGAACACTACATATAGTGTTCATTGCTTGTGCAAGCATTCCGTTTTCTTATTCCCAACAAGGTGGTTTACAACTATGAATACCAATCTTCTGGTAACCAAACGCAGCGGTATTAAGGAGCCTATTAACCTCGATAAAATACATCGTGTTATTACCTGGGCTGCTGAAGGCCTTGATAACGTGTCGGTGTCACAGGTTGAGCTGCGTTCACACATCCAGTTTTATGATGGCATTCGTACTGATGATATCCACGAAACGATCATCAAAGCCGCAGCTGATTTAATTAGCACAGAGAGCCCTGACTACCAATATCTGGCCGCACGATTAGCTATTTTTCATCTGCGCAAACAAGCATATGGTCAGTTTGAGCCACCCAAACTATATGATCATGTGAAAAAACAATGTGAATTAGGCCACTATGATAGCCATTTGCTGAGTGACTATAGCGCCGAAGAATTTGCACAGATGGATGAGATAATTGACCACTGGCGTGATATGAATTTTTCCTATGCCGCGGTCAAACAGCTAGAAGGCAAGTATTTAGTACAAAACCGAGTGACGGGTGAAATTTTCGAAAGTGCGCAATTTTTATATATTCTGGTCGCAGCCAGCTTGTTCTCGCACTATGACAAAACACAGCGGATGAGTTACATCAAACGTTTCTATGATGCGATATCGACATTCAAAATTTCATTACCAACGCCTATCATGTCAGGGGTGCGTACGCCTACGCGCCAGTTTAGCTCATGCGTATTAATTGAGTGTGATGATAGCCTCGAGTCAATCAATGCCACCGCATCAAGCATTGTCACCTATGTATCACAACGTGCAGGAATCGGCATCAATGCAGGTCGAATTCGGGCGTTGGGCAGCACCATTCGAAATGGTGAAGCATTCCATACGGGATGTATTCCTTTTTATAAACATTTCCAAACCGCCGTCAAATGTTGCTCTCAGGGCGGTGTGCGCGGCGGCGCGGCGACGTTGTTCTACCCATTTTGGCATCTTGAAGTCGAGTCATTATTGGTCCTCAAAAATAACCGAGGGGTCGAAGAAAACCGTGTTCGCCATATTGACTATGGGGTGCAAATCAATAAGTTGATGTACCAGCGTTTGATTAAAGGTGAAAACTTATCGCTGTTTTCACCGAGCGATGTCCCTGGACTGTATGATGCGTTTTTCGCCGATCAAGAACAATTTGAGCGTTTGTATACTCAATATGAGCAAGATACATCGATTCGTCGTAAAACGATCAAGGCCTCTGAGCTATTTTCATTGCTAATGCAAGAGCGCGCATCAACAGGGCGGATCTATATTCAAAATGTCGATCATTGTAATACACACAGCCCATTTGATCCCAAACAAGCACCGGTTCGTCAATCAAACCTGTGTTTAGAAATTGCCCTGCCGACCAAACCAATGCGGCATGTTAATGATGATGATGGTGAGATTGCTCTGTGTACGCTATCCGCTTTTAACTTAGGGGCCATTGAAAATCTCGATGAGTTTGAAGAATTAGCTGATTTGGCAGTGCGAGCTCTCGATAGCTTACTTGATTATCAAGACTACCCGCTACCGGCAGCGAAAAAAGGCAGTATGAATCGTCGTACGTTAGGCATCGGCGTGATTAACTACGCCTACTACCTGGCCAAACATGGGGTCCGCTACTCAGATGGCAGTGCCAATACATTAACTCACAAAACCTTTGAAGCCATGCAATATTGGTTACTCAAAGCATCGCTTAATCTAGCGAAAGAACGCGGTGCGTGCCCAGCATTTAGTGAGACCACTTACGCCCAAGGGATTTTACCCATTGATACCTATAAGCGTGATTTAGACAGCATTTGCCAAGAACAGCTGCACTACGATTGGGAAACACTACGTGAAGAGATCAAAACGCATGGTCTTCGTAACTCAACATTATCAGCATTGATGCCATCAGAAACATCAAGCCAAATCTCCAATGCCACCAACGGCATTGAACCCCCCCGAGGCTATGTCAGTGTTAAAGCCAGTAAAGATGGGATCCTTAAACAAGTTGTTCCGGATTTAATCAATCTCAAAGGGCAGTATGAGTTACTATGGGATCTCCCATCAAATGACGGTTACTTACATTTGGTGGGCATTATGCAGAAATTTATCGATCAATCTATTTCGGCTAATACCAACTATGACCCGTCTCGCTTTGAGGGGAACCGAGTTCCTATGAAAGTTTTATTAAAAGACTTGCTCACCGCATACAAATTCGGTGTCAAAACGCTTTACTATCACAACACTCGTGACGGCGCAGCCGATGAACAACAAGATATCAGCGACGATGATTGTGCCGGTGGGGCATGTAAGATTTAAGCTAGGATAACACCCAATGAGCTATTCTATTTTTCCACAGCATCAGTTAGATGCGACTAAACAAAATATGTTTTTTGGCGAGCCCGTCAACGTGGCTCGCTACGATCAACAGCGTCACCCTATTTTTGAGCGTTTGATAGAGAAGCAACTCTCATTTTTCTGGCGCCCTGAAGAGGTGGATGTCTCGCGAGATCGCATCGATTTTCAAAAATTGCCAGCTCACGAACAGCATATTTTTCTAAGCAACCTGAAGTATCAAACGCTACTAGATAGTATCCAAGGCCGCTCACCCAACGTAGCCTTGTTACCACTGGTCTCGATTCCAGAATTAGAAACATGGATCGAAACATGGTCGTTCAGTGAAACCATTCATTCGCGCTCTTATACCCATATTATTCGCAATGTGGTTAAAGATCCGGGCGTTGTTTTCGATGACATTATGGTGAATAGGCGGATCTTAGAGCGTGCTGAAGACATTGCTTGTTACTATGATGACCTGATTGAAAGCACCCAACGCTATAATCTCTATGGTGAAGGCACCCATGTGCTGCAAGGAAAGTCGGTTACTGTGAGCCTACGGGCTTTGAAGAAAAAACTCTATCTTTGCCTAATGGCTGTCAATGCGCTGGAAGCGATCCGCTTTTATGTCAGTTTTGCTTGCTCTTTTGCCTTTGCCGAACGCGAATTAATGGAAGGTAATGCTAAAATCATCCGCTTAATTGCGCGGGATGAAGCGCTCCATTTGACCGGTACGCAGCACATGCTCAATTTAATGCGTGACGGCAAAGATGACCCCGAAATGGCAGAGATTGCCAAAGAGTGTCAGGATGACTCATTTGCCCTGTTTAAAAAAGCAGCGGAACAAGAGAAAGCTTGGGCAGAATATCTATTCCAAGATGGGTCGATGATCGGTCTTAACAAAGATATTCTCTGTCAGTATGTGGAATACATCAGTAATATTCGGATGCAAGCATTAGGTTTACCAAACATCTTTTCAACCAAATCGAACCCTATTCCATGGATTAATACTTGGCTGGTCTCCGATAATGTGCAAGTTGCTCCACAAGAGGCCGAAATTAGCTCTTATTTAGTCGGTCAAATTGACTCATCGCTCGACAATGATGATTTAGGTGACTTCGAGCTTTAATGGCTACTTTAAAAATTAATCAACGAACAATCGCTGTGCGCTGCGGCCAATCATTGTTGGAAGCAGCGGAACAGGTTGGAATCAATGTGGAATATCAATGTCGAAACGGCTTTTGCGGCGCTTGTCGCAAGCGCCTGACGAGTGGCAAAGTTAACTACCCTACGCCACCACTCGCATACTGTGATGAAAATGAAGTGCTGCTATGCTGTGCCTATCTTGATGAACACGACGAAGCAAGCATCAGCTTAATTGAGCAGACAGAAAAGTTGCCTTAAGCCAATACCGTATTTCACCTCCCAGTTTGATCGCTAATCACCAAAGGTCATCGCTAAAGCCGCTAATTTATCAGAACGTTCATCTACATCATTACTAATCTGATCCACACGCTCAATTTGCGCCAAATTGATCTCAGCAGATTGGTTAATATTGGAAATGTTACGATTCACCTCTTTGGCAACGACATTTTGTTGCTCTGCAGCGGTCGATATTTGCGCCGCCAAATCCGAGATTTGACGGACTCGCTCCGCCACAACGCGCACAGCTTCATCGGTATCTTGTGTGTAACTGACACAACCAGTTGCCGATGACTGACTCTGGCGCATCTTTTGCGTCCATGATTGCACCATGTGTTTCATCTGCTGAATTGACACTTCAATTTGCTCGGTGGCTTTGTGGGTTCGTTGCGATAGCGCTCTGACCTCATCAGCCACCACAGCAAAGCCACGCCCTTGATCACCGGCACGCGCCGCCTCAATGGCTGCATTTAAGGCTAGCAAGTTCGTCTGATCAGCAATGCCTTGGATCTCTTGCATGATATGACTGATACTTTCTGTCTCACGGGTGAGTTCATCGGCCGCTTCAGCCGATCGTGATACCTCATCAGCTAACGCTTGGATCTGCGTTGAAGCTTTGCTCATCCCTTCGCTTGCATCGGTACATAATTGATTGACGAGATCGACCTGTACGGTGGTATTTTGCGTATTGTCAGCAATATCATGGATGGTTTGTACCATCTCTTCCATTGCAGTGGACACTTGATGCATTTCTTGATTTTGATCAGAAACAGCCTCTCGAGCCTGCCCAACCGTTCTAAGTAAAGTTTGACTTGCTTGATGAAGTGGCCGAGCACTGTCTAACACGCGGCCAATAGCCGTACGCAATCTTCCTTTATAAATCAACGTATGAAATTCACTAATACTTTGAACCGTGTTACCACAATAAACCCAGCGTGATGGGCTATCATAACGTTCTCGCAATCCACGAAAATATCGAGGTAAAGTGACCAATTCTGGGAAATAAACTACAAATGGTAAAACAATCTCACCGATCGCAAATAAATAATGCTCAGCAGCGGCAACTAGAAAACCAATGGAGAATAAAACAAATAGAATATGTCGAAAAATTGCACCTTCATACCACTTTTCAATAGAACGATTATGATTGAGTTTATCGTAGACAGTTTCAGCTTGGTGACGATATTCGGGAAGTAACTGCGTGCGAACAGACTGATAACCCACCAGCTGCTTATTTTCGTAGATCGGTGTGACAAATGCATCCACCCAGTAGTAACGACCGTCTTTGCAACGATTTTTTACAGCGCCTCGCCAATGCCGCCCATCTTTTAACTTTTCCCATAGATCTTTAAATGCCGCTTTAGGCATATCTGGATGGCGAACAAGATTATGGTTTTTACCAACCAATTCTTCATAACTATAACCGGCTACTCGGCAAAATGCGTCATTGGCATAGGTAATTACACCACGCAAATCTGTCGTTGAAACTAGTTCCTCATCGTCACTGAAACTAACTTCTTCATCGATAACGGTTTGACTTGTACGTCCCATATCTACCCGCCTCACTTATGTTCATCCATCATTAAAGTAACTGCGACCAATTTTTTCTAGTTACAATTTTTTCTAGTTAAGAGTTTAGACAGTTATTCTCTAATCGTCTGCTTTTGTTTAAATTAATAATCATTAGAGCATATGACGCCGTACTCACACAATTGCGACTCATCTCATTAAGCCTAGCCCACTGCGTTGAAATCCAAACTACGCACAAAGACCCTAAAAACGATCGAAGATACGTCAGGGATCTATTTGAAAATATAGCAACTATTTGTCATAAAAAAGGTTCTGTAGATCACTCTATATCCATTAGACTAGTCATTAAGGGTTGGGCAATCTACTGACACATGATTGTGGTAAGCACTGAGAATCGAATAGGGATCGTAAACTATCGCTTAGCTGCAACACGGCTATCATGTTTCATCGATGGATGTACAATAGGCCATTATGTAAATTAAGGTTACTTCAGTATAATGAACGACAAAGCGCTCAAAGACATTAATGAGGAGCATGAGCATGGTTACCAACGGCGAAGGATATAATCAACTTATTCAATACCTAACAGAAAATCTGTCAGTATTTGAACAAGCTGGTCCTGCCCATGTTGAAATTTCTACTGGTGAATACACAACCGATAAAGTCGCCCAAAGCGTCATGGCGGTTTGTCAGCAACATCCGCAATTAAGCAGTGAATCTCGCTTTTGCATCATCCGAGAAAGCGACTCAGTCGTCAATGATCTACAAGAGGTCTTATCAAGCGTTTGGAACACACACCCCTCTTTGCAGCAGTGTGAGTTTTTAGATGAATTTATCAGCTTGATTAAAAACCTCTTCGACTCTGCGATTTATACCATCAACGCCGCCAATCATTGACGCATAGGAAAAATATCGGACTGAGTCTCAGGGGCTTTGATACCCGTTAAAGACTCAAAACAGCTTTGCTGAGCAATTTGCATAAACGCCCGCAAATGGCTGGCGTTTTGCTCTTCTTCACGCATGGCTAAATAAAGATTTTGCCACAATAGACCATCCCCAAGATGCCGTGCGACAACATAACCTTTTTGTACATATTCATGCAGTGCCCAGTTTGGCAGCACAGCCACACCTAAACCACTCGCGACCAGTTGCATCATCATCATGGTCATATCCACCTGTCGAATCGCTCTAGGTTGAACACCTGCCGGTTGCAAAAACAAATTAAATAGATCCAACCGCTGACTTTCAACCGGATAGCTTATGAGCGTTTGCGTCGCAAAATCTTCAGGCTCAATTTTATCTTTGCTTGCCAATGGATGTTCTGGTGCCACAGCCAGCATCGGCTGATAAGCGAACAATGCTTGATAACAAATTCCAACTTCAGGTAGCGGATCTGAGGTCACCACCAAATCAAGCTTTCCTTGGGCAAGTTCAGGCAGTGGCTCAAAACTAAATCCCGATGAAAAATCAAGCGCCACATCAGGCCACAAGCCTCGATAGATATCAATTGCCGGCATCAACCAATTAAAACAGCTATGGCATTCAATCGCTAAATGTAACCGCCCAGATTGCCCTGAAACCAACCGAGTTAAATCGCGTTCAGCGTGTTCAAATTCAGGCAATACGCAATCCGCTAGCTCCAACAACCGCAAGCCTGCAATCGTAAAACGCAGCGGCTTGCTTTTACGAATAAATAGCTGAGCCCCGATCTGCTGCTCTAATGATTTCAGCTGATGAGACAAGGCCGATTGGGTTAAACATAACCGCGTAGCAGCATCAACTAAGGTTTCAGATTCTCTTAAATAACGTAACGTCTTTAAATGCTTAAGTTCTATCATTGAATCAAAAATCCTTATGGATACATTATTTTATGCTAAATATATCGAATAATTATATAACTATGCTGCAAACTTAGGATTTCCTACTAAAGCTCAGACAAGGACTTGCAAGCATCCTTAAATCGCGCCTTAATAGGGTTCACCTGTTTAGTTATATTACCATTTGAAACAATCATGCAGCTAATTGAAAAATCAACAAAACTAGATTCCGTCTGCTACGATATCCGCGGTCCAGTCCTTGAACAAGCCAAGCGGTTAGAAGATGAAGGGCAACGGATCCTCAAATTAAACATCGGTAATCCAGCCCCATTTGGGTTTGAAGCACCCGAAGAGATCCTCATCGATGTGATCCGTAATCTTCCGACAGCACAAGGCTATAGTGATTCAAAGGGTCTGTATTCAGCTCGAAAAGCAGTGATGCAGCATTATCAAGCCATGGGATTACGCAGTGTCACTGTCGATGACATCTATCTTGGCAATGGCGTCAGTGAAATGATTGTGATGTCAGTCCAAGGGCTCCTCAATAATGGCGATGAAATGCTGGTTCCGGCTCCTGATTATCCACTTTGGACCGCAGCAGTCACGTTAGCCGGTGGCAAAGCTGTGCATTATACTTGTGACGAACAAGCGGGTTGGTTTCCTGATATTGATGATATCAAAGCGAAAGTATCCTCCCGCACGAAAGGAATTGTGGTGATTAACCCCAATAATCCAACTGGGGCAGTTTACAGCCGCGAGTTATTGATGCAAATCGTCGAAGTCGCTCGCCAACATAACTTGGTGATTTTTGCTGATGAAATTTACTCAAAAATCATCTATGACGAAGTGAATCATGTTCCACTGGCGACCTTAAGTGACGATCTATTAACACTGACATTCAATGGGTTATCGAAAGCCTATCGGATCTGTGGTTTTCGCTCGGGCTGGATGATGGTCAGTGGTGCCAAACAAGCCGCCAAAGATTTCATTGCTGGTTTAGATATTTTGGCATCCATGCGCTTATGCGCCAATGTTCCGGTGCAACATGCGATTCAAACCGCACTTGGGGGATATCAAACCATTGACGATCTAGTTGCTCCTGGCGGGCGTTTGTATGAACAACGAGAACTGGCTTATCAGATGCTCAACGATATTCCCGGTGTCAGTTGTGTCAAACCTCAAGGGGCGATGTACCTCTTCCCTAAATTAGATGTAAAAAAATTCAACATTCATGACGATCAACAATTTGCCTTAGATCTGTTGATGAAAGAAAAAATATTAATTGTCCAAGGTACTGGATTTAACTGGCCGCAACCGGATCACTTCCGTGTCGTCTTTTTGCCGCGTCAACGCGATTTAAAAGATGCGATTGACCGCTTAGAGCACTTTTTATCAAGCTATCGTCAGGCCTAAAAACAATGACTGACTTGCCTTTAAATAGCCACTTTTTAGCTCAGCTAGCACGCATGAAGCTGATTGAACGTTGGCCATTAATGCGCAGTCAGTTTCGTGAAAATGTTGCAGAACACAGCTTGATGGTCGCCATGGTAACGCATTTATTGGTTTCTATTGAAAATCGGCTTTTCCATGGCTCACTCGATAGCGGTCATGCTGTCTTGATGGCTCTCTATCACGACAGCAGCGAGGTGTTTACAGGCGATCTGCCAACCCCAGTCAAATATGCAAGTACTGCGCTGCGTGATGCCTATAAGGATCTCGAAGCGCAAGCCGAGCAGCGGCTACTGGCTCTGTTGCCAAAAGCGTTGCAAGTTGACTTTGATGCATTTCTACTGAGCCATAAAAAAGATGCGCATTATGAACATATTGTCAAAGATGCTGATGTGTTGTGCGCTTATATAAAATGCTTAGAAGAGTTATCTGCAGGAAATCAAGAGTTTATACAGGCCAAAGCGAAACTCGAACAAACGCTTCAAGAGCGAGCGCGCGCACCGTTAAATTACTTCATTCAGACCTTCTTACACAGCATGCGACTCTCTCTAGACGAGCTTAGCTAATCGCTACGATTATGATAAGACTTTGTCAAAAGATAAAGAATGTCAGTATGCCCCATCTTCCAATGATTTAAAGCATCGACCATTGGAGGGGGTGAGCACGTCTTAGCGCACTGCGTAATGGGCGACCAAGCAAGTGAGGTAGATGCCGAGGGGCAATGCCACCGCCAGGCCGAGCACTGCGTAGGTGCTTGGCCTCTAGCACTGTGCCTTGCGCTAAATCTTCGATTGCATAAAGAGCCCGCTGCGCTTGGGTTTGCTGTGGATAACTCACCTGCCCTAACGCTTGCTCAGTTTGACGAACCGCTTGAACCATCGCAGTAAACTCACTGGGGTCCAGCGAAAAAGCGCGATCAGCTGTTGGCAGTGATTTATCTAACATAAAGTGCTTTTCGATAAAACAAGCCCCGAGTGCGACTGCCGCAACCGGAACACTGATACCTAAGCTATGATCAGACAACCCAACGGGACAGCCCACCCAGTCGGCTAAATGTGTGATAGTTTTTAAATTCATCGACTCATAAGGAGCCGGATACGCGCTCGTGCACTTAAGCAAGCAAAGATTGGAGTTATGGTGCTCGGCCATGATCGTGACGGCCCGCTGAATGTCATCTAGTGCGGCCCCTCCCGTTGAGATAATGACTGGTTTTCCCGTTGCAGCCACCGCGTGTAGTAATGCAACATCGATGATCTCTGCAGAAGCAATTTTATAAGCTGGATAATCAAGCGATTCAAGAAGCTCAACGGCGCTTAAATCAAACGGTGAAGAAAATAGGGTAATCCCAACCTTTTGAGCTTCGACAAATAGCGGTTCATGCCACTGCCAAGGCATGGCAACCTGTTGATACAATTCATAAAGGGATTGTCCAGCCCACAGCCCATCTTTAAGCTGAAAGTGCTCGTCGCTGCAATCAAAGGTCAGAGTATCAGCGGTATAGGTCTGCAACTTCACCGCATCCGCCCCGGCCTCAGCGGCTGCATGAATAATCTCTTTGGCCCGACTAAGTTCCCCCCCATGATTGGTCGACATCTCAGCGACAATATATACGGGGTGGCCCTGACCAATCATCTTACTATCGAGTGCAAATGAGCATTTGCGTGAGTTCATCGTCATCCTAATCTCATATCACTATTTTTACCTGACTCACAAATTGACACGCGATCGTAAACCCCAAAAACACGTAACTTGGCTCAAGTCCCAGAACAGACATTGCTGTCTTTAAAAGATGACTGATCCAATGCAGTCTGATCGCATGCTAAACCTAAGCGGGTAATTTAATCCCATCTTCGCGCATTCGCGCTAATTTGTAGCGCAGAGTCCGGGGACTAATTCCGAGTCGCTCAGCGACTTCCTTACGTTTGCCACGACAGTTTTTGAGCATTTCAATGATGATCTGATTTTCCTGTTGCTTGAGTTCGCTGCCGAGTACCGGCGGAGTTGACTCAACAACGTCTATTGATGTCGCAGCGTCGATAGACGAACTGGTCAGTTCACCTTCAATCAACAGGTGACTATCATCGACCTCATCAACGGCAAGAATAATCGCTCGTTGGATCACATTGTCGAGCTCTCGCACATTACCCGGCCAACTATAACTTAATAGCTTTTGCTGCGCAGCCAACGTTAATCTCACGTCGGCTCGCCCGGCTAATTGCCCATGTTTGCTCAATAGATGATTGGCTAATGGTAAAATATCACCGGGACGCTGCGTGAGAGGCTTCCAAGTCAATGGGAAAACATTCAAACGATAATATAGATCTTCACGAAACTCACCATTCGCAACATACTGCTTCAAATTGCGGTTACTGGTGGCCAAGACTCGGACATTGAGTTTAATCATTTTACGACTACCCAAGCGCTCCACTTCCCGCTCTTGCAATACTCGTAATAATTTTGCTTGTAGCGCAAGCTCCATTTCACTGATTTCATCGAGTAAAATCGTGCCATTTTGGGCTTGTTCAAATTTGCCGGGACACCCTTGCACCGCTCCAGTAAATGCGCCTTTTTCATAGCCGAACAAGGTCGCTTCAAGCATATTTTCCGGAATGGCCGCACAATTGATCGCCACAAAGGGCTCATCACAACGTGGTGAATTATCATGGATATAACGAGCGAGTACCTCTTTACCCGCGCCACTTGGCCCACAAATCATCACTGAGGCTTCTGTTTGTGCGACTTTATCGGCCAAGCGTAATAGTTTTTCAGTACTGGGATCGCCAAAGACTGGCTGGCAAGTTTCCACTTTTTGGGCAGGCGCATAGCGGCCAACCTGATTGAGCAGTACTTCAGGGGAAAATGGCTTGGCAATATAATCGATAGCGCCTTGACGCATGGCTTGAACAGCTGAATCAATTCGCGCATAAGCGGTCATTAATAGCACTGGCAATTTAGGATACTTCACCTTAATACTTTGCAACAAATCCAGACCGCTAATACCATCCATTTGAACATCACTGATGACCAAATCGATGGCTTGCTCAGCGAGTAACAGCAGCGCTTGTTCACCGCTTTGCGCTTCTTCACACTGATAACCGGCCATCATTAATGTATCAATGAGAGCCTCGCGTAAACCTGAATCATCTTCGACTACTAAAATTCGTGATTGACTCATTAACTTAGCCTCCTACTGCTTGAAATTGAGTACATACTTGATACACAGGAAGACTCACTGTAAAGCAGCAACCCTGTCCCGGCCGAGAATCAACGGCAATCGAGCCGTTATGCGCCTGCACTACTGATTTGACCACCGCCAGCCCAAGACCGGTGCCATTTTGCTTGGTTGTGACAAACGGTTCAAACAGATGCTCACGCACGTCATCATCGAGCCCAGGGCCATCATCAACGACTGAAATTTGAACATATTGACCGTCAGTTCGTGCGTACAAACCAATAGTGGCATCTTTACAACTGGCGTGTACGGCATTATCCAGCAAGTTAGATAATGCTGATACCAAACTGTTGGTATTAGCCATAATCAAGACATCCGGTTCACAGTAGTCAATTTCCAAGTGCAGCTGTCGCTGTAAAATTTTGGCATCCATAGCACTTTGCATTTGGCTCAATAATGCGACCACCGACACTTTTTCAGCGAGAGGTTGTTCGCCATTACGAGCAAATAGCAACATATCATTGACTTGGTTTTCTAAATCAACCAGCCGCGCCATCATTTTACTTTGAAAACGTTGCCGTGATGAAATGGGTAAATTTTGATTAGCTAGATTAGACCCATATAGCATTGCTGCAGATAATGGAGTACGAATTTGATGAGCCAATGAGGCGACCATTCGCCCTAGCGCAGATAACTTTTCAAGCCGTGCTAGGCTGGCTTGAAGTTGACGTGTTGCTGTCACATCGGTCAACATAATCAACTGGCGATCCGATTCAACAAGTGTCGCTAGCGTCAATTGAACTAAACGACCATCAGGCAAAGAAAGCTCATGACCATCATCGGCCTTAGGGACAAACCGCTCCAGTGCAATATTTGACCAACGCACGCCTTCTAATTCTCCGCCGAGAAGTGTTTCAGCAGCAGGATTTGCTTTAGCAATAAACCCACGCTGATCTAACAGAATCAGCCCAGATGGCAACACATCAAACACTTGTGCGAGTTGATGTTCTGAAAATGACTGACGAATCAATGCTCTGGTCACGATGGCTGTCCTGTGTCAAAAATCTGTTCTTTGACAGAGAACAATCAAATTGTGTGCCAAGTTATCTTGTAACCATCAAACAACCATAACTTAATGAAAAATAAATAATTAATCTTTACTTAATTGATACTTTTTCATTTTTTCCACTAAAGTTGTTCGCCGCATGTGGAGTTGCTCCGCTGCGCGAGCTACCACGCCATCTTGCTGTTCCAATGCCTGACGAATTAAATCGACTTCAATTTCGCTGAGTACTTCTTTAAGGTTGAGTCCGTCATCGGGTAGTTTAGAGGCTAAATTACTGGCATCTGCTGCTGGCGGCTCAGCTGCTGCAGCTTTTTCGTCAATCTCATCGTTAAAGATGGCCAACAACGCATCCCGCTCGGATAAACAATCTTGAATGTTGGGCATGAAATCATCACCTTCAACATGTCGATATTTCGGTGGAAGATCCCGCACATCAATAATTTTATTGGGGTGCAAAATGATTAATCGTTCCACCAAATTCGACAGTTCGCGAATATTACCGGGCCAGCGATGCAACATTAATGATTCCACACTACGCTGAGTGAATCGAATTACTGCGCCATGTTGTTGCTGATGTCGCGTCACCAACTCTTGCAATAACAATGGAATATCATCACTACGATCGCGCAATGATGGCACTTCAATAGGAAAAACATTCAGGCGATAGAACAAATCTTCTCGAAATTTACCATCAGCAATCATTGTTTCTAAATTGCGATGTGTTGCAGCAATAATGCGCACATTGGCCTGTAACACACGGTTTCCTCCAACACGCTCGAACACCCGCTCTTGGATCACCCGTAACAATTTTACTTGCATCGGCATCGGCATATCACCGATCTCATCTAAAAATAAGGTGCCACTTTCGGCTAACTCGAAACGACCTTTACGCGCAGCAAAAGCACCAGTAAATGCTCCCTTTTCATGGCCAAAGAGTTCGCTCTCCAATAACTCAGCGGGAATAGCGCCGCAATTAATCGGCACAAAGGGCCCTTCTTTGCGATCAGATTGTTCATGAACGGCTCGAGCAACCACCTCTTTACCTGTTCCTGATTCACCTAAGATCAATACATTAGCACGAGTATGTGCAACCTGATCGATCAAATGACGGATATCTTGGATCGCTACACATTTACCTATCAAGTCTGCTGATAGACGCGGGATAGTCTGTGCATCGTGATGCAGTTGACTCAAATAGGTCTGCGCACGATGCAATAATTGGGTCAACTGATCATAGCTAAATGGCTCATTGAGCGAACCTAAAAAATTGCCATAGTCAGTCCCTGGATTCTCTTGATCAATGTGTCCAATCGTCATTAATGGCAATAATGGAAAATTCTGCGCAATGTGCTCTAATAGATTTAGCTGGCCATTAGCTATCAATATCGGATTGGTGGTCGATAAAACGATATCAGATAATTCATGTTGCTCGCAGCAACGGCTTTGCTTTCCGATAAAATTGAGCACAGTCACTAGTGCTTCCGCTCGTTGTTTGTTGTCATCGCAAACTAAGATGGTCGAACTTAAATCCATTCCATGCCTCTGATCGAAAATAACTAATCAATTATTGTTAGTCCTTTTAGGACACCAAATTTTAGTCATGCGTCAAAATATAGCAAGCCTCTAAAGACAATGGTGACAAAATACTGACACCCCGCCCACTATTAAGTAAAGAGTCAACAATATAATATATAACACAACTAACGAAACTATCATGCCACCAAAAAATTTGATCGCAGCATGGGGAAAGAGGCAGACGAGGACTTCGAGTAGGATTACTAAGCCCAAGTATGCTAAAGATTGCTTGCTGTTACCTCATCACTTTTCAAATAGTGGTTAAAATACGCACAAAACACTGAGACAAAACGATGTTCTGGCACTTTTTATCTAATTATTACATCAATATCTAATATATTTACAAAAATAGGCATAATATCTGCTTATTATATCCATTCAAATACGACTCGCTGCGATGCATTCGGCTACCCCTATCAGCATTAAATAATGCTAGAATTGTCATTTTGCTGTATCGAGCCATCTATAGAGTTTAGGACAGCTAACATGTTTAATGGAAAACAGATTTTAATTACCGGAGGAACCGGTTCATTTGGCCAGAAATTTGTTAAGAAGCTGCTAGCCGATTATCAACCCAAGCGTGTCGTGATCTATTCACGCGACGAGCTCAAACAATATGAGATGCAACAGCTGTTTGGACAAAGTTGCATGCGTTATTTTATTGGGGATGTACGTGATCGCGAGCGTCTAACACAGGCAATGCGCGGCATCGATTATGTCATCCATGCCGCGGCGTTAAAACAAGTTCCTGCCGCTGAATACAACCCCATGGAATGCATAAAAACCAACATTAACGGCGCCGAAAATGTCATTCATGCCGCGTTAGCCAATCAAGTTCATAAAGTTATCGCGTTATCGACCGACAAAGCTGCCAATCCGATTAATTTATATGGAGCAACCAAGCTTGCCAGCGATAAGTTATTTGTGGCAGCAAACAATATGGTCGGCGCAATTCAAACGAGTTTTAGTGTGGTACGCTATGGCAATGTAGTCGGTTCTCGTGGTTCAGTTGTTCCGTTTTTTAAGAAACTCATCGAACGAGGTGAAACATCACTGCCAATCACCCATGCTGATATGACACGCTTTTGGATCACTCTTGAGCAAGGCGTTCAGTTTGTCGTTGATAATTTTAAACGGATGCATGGTGGCGAAATCTTTGTGCCCAAAATTCCTTCCGTACGTATCATTGATCTGGCTAAAGCCCTAGCGCCTGAACTGAGCACTCATATTATTGGCATTCGCCCCGGCGAAAAACTGCATGAGGTGATGGTCCCCGCTGACGATTCATATCACAGCTACGAGTTTGATGATCACTTTGTGATTGCCCCAAGTATCTCTTTTAATAGCCGTCAAAATAATTTTGAAACCAATGCCTGTCAGCAACAAGGCCGTCAGGTGGATATCGGCTTTTCTTATAATTCGTTAGATAATCCGCATTATTTAACAGTTGATGAAATCCATAATTACTAATCATGAAGCATGCAATTTATTACGGCAAACAAACGATTACCGCAGAGGATATTAGCGCGGTTAGCGATGTTTTACACAGCGATCGCCTAACACAGGGGTCCGCGGTTGAAAACTTTGAGAAAGCCTTAGCCCAATGCGTTCAAGCCCAATATGCCGTTGCTTGCAGTAATGGCACCACGGCGCTGCATTTAGCTTGTTTAGGATTAGGTATTACGGCTGGCGATACGGTGTGGGTTTCTGCGGTGAGTTTCGTTGCCACAGCTAACTGTGCTCGCTACTGCGGTGCTGATGTAAAGTTTATTGATATTGACCCTGCCACTGGTAACATTGCTACCTCAGCACTTGCCAATATGTTGGCTCAAGCTGAGCAACAGCAAAAACTCCCAAAAGCGATTATTGTCGTGCATTTGGGGGGCAATAGCTGTGATATGCGTACAGTTGCTAGGTTATGCCAACCACATGACATAGCCATCATCGAAGATAGTTGCCATGCACTGGGAAGCACCTACCAAGGTCAACCCATTGGAAGTTGTCAATACAGCGACTGCTGCGTATTTAGCTTCCATCCGGTTAAATCAATTACAACCGCGGAAGGTGGGATGCTCACCTGCAATGATCAACAATTAGCGTTAAGAATACGCTTATTCGCAAGCCATGGGATCACCAAAGATAATACGCAATGGCAGCAAAAAACAGCGGCGCCATGGTATTATGAACAACAACTACTTGGTTACAATTACCGTTTATCTGACTTGCAAGCCGCTTTAGGTCTGTCACAACTTCAGCGTTTAAACCAATTTATTGATGCTCGGCAGCAGATAGCGGCGCGATATCAGCAAGCGTTTAGCTCGTATCTTCCCATGCAAACACTCATTCCAAACAGTCAATCGGCCTACCATTTAGCTTTGATCCGCTGCCCAAATACAAACGTGCGTAGCGCGATTTACCAGGCGCTGGCTGCACAACACATATTTTGTCAATTTCACTATATCCCTATCTATCGACAGCCCTATTATCAAGCACTCAATGCAAACAATTACGCTGATTATCCTGGCGCGGAAGAGCATTATCTACATGCTCTGTCATTACCGATTTATCCAACCTTGAGTACTGCCGACCAGCAACGTATCATAACTATAGTTTGTATGGTGCTTGATACCCATCTGCAACTGACCAACTAATTGAGGACACTATGGATCCTGCCAATATTTCCGAATTAATGCGGGCATCTGCTGCAGATGCTGTTCACTTTGCCGAGGAACAACAGATCACGACGCTTGACTATAGCATCTCAAGTCTTGCTGACGTGGAGTTGTTACTCATACCCCTTCGATCCGACTCTATCAATGACAAAATGTTGTTTACATTGTCATATATGTTCGGTGCTTATATGGGAGAAATATTTATCCAAAATTATGGTGGGCACTGGTTTCATCAAGAAGAGCAAGGCGGTGAACCACCGCAAACCTTTGTGATCCGTGATCCATACAGCTATGCCTTTCCGGGAATTGTCTATCAGTATTTGATCAATAACGAACAATATTCACTGGTCGACTATTTTCAGAAGATCCATCAGCAATATAGTTAAGCAATATAAGATCCTTTTTTAAGCATTCGTCATCCTTGCCATGCCTGTTCATGGCAAGTCGCATCGTTATCTTAAAATATGTCACTGCCTTATTTTTCATCACTAACCATACGCTCTGAGCCATTTTACCTTTGCACTGAAATGTCATTAGCGCATTAAAGCGTCCTGAAATACGCCGCCTACATTGCATAAATGCAGAACTTACATTTACGCTGCATGCTTAAAAATCAAGCCCAGGTGTTTGGTCAAACGAGCCTTGATGCACAGTATAGTGCTGGCGAATTGCCCGCAAATAATCTTGCCAGATAACTTTGCCTTGCTCATAGCGATGCATGCATAACTGTTGGTCTTCACCTGAGAAAGCCAAGCGGGTAAGATAAGTTAAGCAAGAATTCATTGAACCGCGCATCAGTACAAAAAATAGTGAATGGTAGTTACTAGCCGCTGAACCTAATACCGCCATCTGCTGAGTAAGCTGAGCTAACACAGCTTGCCAGCTAGCACAAGGTTGCTCAAGTATATCCAATAGGCTATCAATGTATGAGTCAAACTGACTGTCACTAAACCAGTCATTCAGACAAGTCGCGATCTGGTTAGTTTGGGTATCATACGCTGTCGCTAACAGTTGCTGGCGAAAATGGGCCTTGTCTAAAGGCTCATTGAGAATTAATAACTGGTCAAGCCGTAGCGGTGTAGTGCCCTGAATCAATGAACCATCACTGGTGTTATAACAATCTACCCCCACATATTCTGCCAACGTTTTTTCGATGATTTCGGCTGAATACCTAAATTCATACTTAGTAAACACATAATCATCAAAGTTGCCAGGAACTCGCAGACCAACGCCATGCTGCGCATAGTCATAGATCTCTGAGCCATCTTGCTCTTTAAAATAAGCAGACTGTTGGCTATGGTGATAGCGAGGATCTTTAAAACCTAAATCAACACCGAACAGATAAATCTGCTTAAAACCTAGCGCTAACGTATAAGCAACTGCACAATTAGAGACGGTTGGATAAGAATAGAGAATATCCTGATAACTGCTCCCTTCACTATTAGCTAACAGATGTGCGAGCGTTGCAGCTTCACCACGCTTAAAGCACAATAATGTCTGGCGGAACAAGTCTGAAACATCAGGATGGACACCATTAACGGTTAACAAATCAATCTGTTTCAGCCACTGCTTATCGGGCACTTGGCAGATCCAATGATAGGTAGAGCGGGTTTGCTCAACCTCAGCGTGAAAATCCGGGCGAATACCATACTGGTACAGCGCTTTTAAACTAGTACCACACGAGATAATAATGGCGCGATCTTGATATTCTCGCAATGCCTCAACCGCACCATCTAAAGATGGACCATTACCGACAATGAAAACAGGTATCTGTGCAAGTTCTTGCTGAAACCTATGATCTCGTTGGGTACGTAAATAAGGGCGATTTTGCGCAAAAGATTCACGTGTATGGGTTAAATTATAAAAAGCATGATCATAATATTCGCTAATATTGAGCAGAATTTTAAAGTGCTCTCGAGTCTGGCGAATATGCTGATCAAACTCGCTTTGATAGTAGCTAACATAAAAAAATGTATACGAGAGAATATGGATACCGCTATAGCTCAGACGAGTTAAAATATCATCCACCATATTCTCGCCATTATCACCAATATTCAGATAAAGATTAGCTTGGCGTTCATCAAGTGATGTGAGAATACGTTGCCAATCGATGAGTATCAAACTCGCGTAAAAATAATCACTATTGGGTTCGTAGATAATTAAATTATCTACTTCATGGTCGTTTACAAGCGCTTGTAGTTGATACCCTAACGCACAGCCATACATCAAAAATGATGGAAGCTTGCGCGGCAGTTGCTGAAAACTTTCCTGGGGGAGTTCTTGCACCAGCGCTTTGAGCTTGTCTGAATAGTCATAGTGCAAATAAGGGCTAC
Source organism: Celerinatantimonas yamalensis (assembly GCF_046054155.1). Classification (NCBI taxonomy): domain Bacteria; kingdom Pseudomonadati; phylum Pseudomonadota; class Gammaproteobacteria; family Celerinatantimonadaceae; genus Celerinatantimonas; species Celerinatantimonas yamalensis. The sequence continues at coordinate 80,302 of NZ_JBEQCT010000003.1, read as the reverse complement.
TTTTACGCGCGCCATTTCGAGCATCCAGTGCATCTAATCTTGGATGTTTTCCATAATGACGTAAATACTCCAAACTCTCCTGCTCAGCATCATCTAAAAATAAACTATTCCCCTGCTCTATATCAATCACATTCCAGCTGGTTTCTCCACTTTGAAATAATACCCAGCGTTTAGCTTGATAGGAGGCAAACGAATCGGCAATCTCCGGTAAAAATTGCCGGAAAGCGCGACAATTCGCATCAAAATAGCCACTATTACAAGGCGCTCTAGTGACATCTAAATAATGGTTGAGTGAAAATGAAAACTCATAATAACGATCCTGCTTCGAATCCCGTGATGCTAACGAGGTCAATTTTTGCCAATGGACTCGCCCCAAGGCCAAATCCATCTCAATCCGACAAAACAGTGGGTATTGATAGTGACGAAATACGTGAAAACTCTGCGCAGGTTGGTCTATCAACCACTGCTGTAACTGAGGCAAATTATCGCTACCTTCGTGACCGGCAATAATCGTCAAATCAATATGATGAAACTGGCAGTAGTGTAAAAATGTATGCCATGGCCCACTTATCATTGATGCTTTTAATAAATCAAACTGTGGCTCCACGATCACTATCGATTGCCATTGGCTACTCTGAGCCAGTGCCAATAAGTGATGACCCAACCCACAACCAAGCACCACCAGAGCCTCTCCGGGTGTTACATCTAAGGACACATAACGCTGTTCAATACCTGGGAATATGTCACGCACGTTCTGAGCATTTTCACGCTGCGGTGTAATCTGGCTATAATCTTGGCGTTTATCAATACATAGTGCATGGCGGCAAAAATCAGCGACTTGACGAGCAACGTACTCAGGAGGGACAACAGGGTATAACGCCCGAGCTCGGCTAACATGCATTACGTTAATATACTTCTTACGTGTCACAAATGGCGCGAATGCCACGGCAAGGTGCTGCTTAATTTTTTCCGCCAACGCCTCATCCACTTGAGCAAGAGCCGCAAGATTGAGCTGCTGGCGCTTTAATAACACAGGGGCAAGTTGTGCTTCATTAGCCTGTTGGCGGGCTTCATCAGAACAGAGTTGATAATCGATAGCATTCAGCATAGGTTGCTTATTATGATTTAACGTTGCGGATTATAGGTCTTAGCCAAGCGTTTAGTCTGTCTTAGCGCGCCAAGCTGTTGTTCAATCAATTGTTGACCCTTGGCAAACTCATCGAACACCTGCTGTAATCGGGTAAGACGTTCAGCTAAAACGGAACGATGGTCGTGACCACCAACCTCAACAATTTGTTCCAAAATGAGTTGATGATCATCTAATAATTGAGTCAATCGCTCAGCTTCGTCGCTATGGTTTAACTGAGTGACAATCAATGCCAGTAGTTCATCAGAGCGCTGCTCTAATTGCTCTAAAAGGCTCTCAGACTTAGTCATTAGGACTACACAGCATTGACACTACGTTGCTGCTGATATGCTTCTTGCTTGGCCGACTCTGGTATCTGATCCCAAGCTGATTTAATCGGTAGCATGATCTCAATAACATCTGCGATCTGCTGAGGATTGTTAGTAATCGAGGCCTCGGACAGTTTCTCCAGCATAAATATATACAGATCACTTAAGCTCTCTGAAATTTCACCACCCGCTTCATAATTCAACGTATTACGTAAAGAAGTAATAATCGCCGTCGCCTTAGCAATAGGTTTGGCCTTATTGGCCAGATCTTTGCGAGTCATACAACCTTTCGCAATCGCCAAATTTTCTAATGCAGACTGCATCAATAACTGAGTGATCTTATGAGGATCAGCTGTGGCCACTTGGTCTTTGATGCCCACTTGGCGATATTGGTTAATCCCTTTCTTATACATAACGACATCTCTCAACTGTAATTAAAGGTGACTTTGAACATAATTCATCTGTTCTTTCAATCCAGCCATTGACTGATCAAATGACGTATATTTCTCTCGTAACGTTTTTTCATACTGAGCCATCCGATCATCCAACTGAGTTTGTCCTTCACGAACGCCTTTTAGCTGAGTCTGAACCGTTTGTTCACGGTGAGATAAAATACCGCCCACTTGTTCATAGCTTTTGACAAATCGGGAAAATCGATCGGCCACACCGGATTTAGATGCAAAAAATCGGCCAACTTGGTTCATATCACCCTGCAATTGCTCTTTAAGTTTATCGTCATCAACGGATAATTTACCATCACGATCCATTTTGATACCGACACCATAGAGCGTTTGAACCCGATTGGTTTGCTCAGGATCTCTAAACCCACTACTCGAAATTTTACCCAGAGCAAAACGCATGGTTCGCAACATCGCATCCCCACTTAACGGCTTACGATTACTATTATCGCCGCCTTTTTGCACCTTCTCTGATTTACTGTATTTATCAATTTGCGTGATCACTTTATTGTAAGCATCGACAAACTGATGGACGTTCTTCACTGCTCCATCTATGTCAGGTTCCACTTTTAGGTGGCTGGCTGAAGATGTGAGGTGATTGACGGTTAAATTCACCCCTGAGATCAAATCCTTAAATTGATTGGTCTCACTGGTTGCTTCAAGTCCATTAATTCGAACTTTTGCCCCAGCAGCAGTTTTAGTGTCTTGTAGATGAGACACAAATCCGCTTAGCTGCTTATTTTCAGTAGTAACAATCAAGTCATTGGGGTTACCATTAGAAGGATCCCCATCATCATCTAGACCTGATTTGGAACTATCCAGAACCAAATGGGTGCCACTTTCTGAGTTAATTAAATTCGCCGTTACCCCAAAATTGTTACTATTCTCATTGATTGCTTTTCGTAGCTGATCAATAGTCATTCCGGCAGAAATATCGACGTTAAACGATTTTTTATCTTTTCCCTTTCCAGCTTCTAGGGTAATTTGCCCTGCCTGTTTGGTAATAACTTCTTTACCAGATTTGTAAACAGCATTGGACGTTAGCCGCGATCCTTTGGCCAACTGAAGGACTTCAATATCATAAGTACCATTAACAGCTTTTTGCGACAGTGAAACTGAATAAGGTTGTGCTAAGTTATCCACTGGCGTCGTTGTGGCGGTACTTTTATCCGATGCCGAACTATCTTTACTGGGTGTTACTGAACCGCCGACTTTCTGACCGTCGATCAACGCTTGACGAGGAAGAAAACGCTGAGGATCTAGCGCTTTATCTAAGATATTGCGAAAACCACTCAACGCTGATTTGACACTACCAACAGCAGACAAAGTTACATCGAGCGTCTGTCTACGCTGTTGTAGTCTTTGCTCTTGTGGCTGGCGTTCAGCATTAATGGAAGCCTTCATGAGTGACTCCAGATCGAGTCCGCTACCAATACCTGCAGCTGTCATTCCAGCCATAATTGCTCCTACCTTTCGTTAAACTAACTGATCAACAAGTAGTCCAGCCTGATCAGTTGCACTTTGATACTCTTTAAGTCTAGCGGATATTTCCCGAAGTTCCCGTGAAGGGATCTCACGGATCACTTCATGGGTATCGGTATTATAGATGGACGTTACTAACTGCCCATCTTTTTTATCCACTTTAAAACGCACCGCAGTTGATTGAGTCTGGAGGACTTGGTTGACGGCGTCAACAACTTGGCCAACCTCCTCCGCTGACATTTCCTTCGGCGCCTGACTCGATGGACCTTGCAAATTCCGCGCCGAACTATCTTGGTGTTTCGCGATTTTGCTAGGTTCCACCGAGCGTTGCTGCGCTGGTGAAGGTCTGCTACTTGTCATGACTGAGTCAATATCATTTGACATATGTCAGCCTCCTGAACTGGCAAAACACCAGAACACGCTTAGATCAGAGCTAGCGCAGCCTGTGGACGTTGATTCGCTTGAGCCAAAATCGAAGTACTGGTTTGTTGTAGAATTTTCGATTGCGTTAATCGAGCAGTCTCTTTTGCAAAGTCAGTATCGCGAATTCGAGAACGGGCAGATGTGACGTTTTCAGATACGTTAGTTAAGTTTCGAATTGTTGAATCAAATCGGTTTTGAATCGCACCAAGTTTAGCGCGTTGGCTATCTACTGATTTAATTGCTGTATCCAAACTTGCGATAGCAGCACTGGATTGACCGACCGTTTGAACCGATAAACTAGTTAATCCCAATCCTTTAGCGCCCCAACCATTACTCCGGCTAATATTGACGCTGATATTCTGGTTAGCACCCGCATTCGCCCCAACAAGGAACTTAGCAGAGAATGAACCATTTAATACGTTAACTCCCCCAAACTGAGTCGTTTGAGAAACACGGCTCATTTCAGATTTCAACGATGAAACTTCAGCTTGCAAAGCGTTTCGGTCATCGGAGTTGTTAACACCATCTTGCGACTGAACGGCCAATGTCCGCATCCGTTGCATCATAGTGGTTAACTCATCCATTGCACCTTCTGCTGTTTGAGCTACAGAAATGCCATCTTGTCCGTTCATCACGGCACGATTCAGACCTTGGATTTGCGATGTCATCCGGTTTGAAATCTGCAGACCTGCTGCATCATCTTTGGCCGAGTTGATTCGTTTCCCTGAGCTCAAGCGTTGATAGGCGGTATCTAGCTGACTGCTAGAACGCGACAGATAACGTTGTGCATCGAGAGATGACACGTTGGTATTGACTACTAATGCCATAATTTGAGCCTCCTAAGATATCACTATCTCGATTGAACTGGTCGAGACAGTCTATAATCTGGAATGGCTGGTGAACTCTAATCTGAGTGAACTGCTCTGATTAGCCAACCATTCCTTCGCTGAAGATTTACTCTTCGTTAAGGATAACGGCACCGTTGCGGCAAACTTTAGAGTTATTTGGTTAAAAAGAGGAATTAATTTGCCGCCTAACTGTGAAATTGATCATGACACTAAGAGGATAGACTACTTTAATAAGTATAAGAGGCGTCAATCTTTTGATTTAACAAGTTGGCACAATAGATGCTTTAAATTTATTGCAGTCTGAACAGCTGCAAAAAAAAAGGCCAGGGTGAACACCTGGCCTAATCGCTCGATACGATAGGAGATTGAGAGCGAAACAAAAATGCGCCGATATATAATTCTAGGAATTGAGCCTCCTAAGAGTCTTACTGCGCAGTAAAACCTCCTATGGACGGTGGATTGAACCCCACCGTCCTTTTTTTTATCCTAGTAGAGACAGTGCAGCTTGTGGACGCTGATTGGCTTGAGCCAAAATAGTGGTCGCAGTTTGCTGAATAATTTTATTTTTGGTCAGATTAGCGGTCTCTTTCGCATAGTCTGTATCCCGAATTCGAGAACGAGCTTCTGTCACATTCGTTGAAATATTTGACAAGTTACGAATAGTCGATTGAAACCTATTCTGCACCGCACCTAACTTCGCACGCTGTGAATCCACTTTTTTAATCGCTTCATCAACTTGCGCTACAGCAGCAGAAGCTAATGGCACGCTATTAACACTGAGTGCTCCTAAACTTAAACCACTTGTTCCCCAACCACCTGAATTTTGAATATTGACGCTGATGTTTTGTTGCTCACCAGCATTGGCCCCAACTAAAAACTTCGCTGAGAACTTACCATCAAGAATATTCACACCACCAAACTGTGTGGTTTGTGCCACACGACTCATCTCAGTTTTTAGCTGTGATACTTCACTTTGCAATGCATTGCGATCATCACTGGTATTCACACCATCTTGAGATTGAATTGCAAGTGTTCGAATACGTTGCAAGGAACTGGTGATTTCATCCATCGCACCTTCAGCAGTTTGCGAGATTGAAATCCCATCTTGCGCATTCAAAGTTGCTCGGTTGAGACCTTGAATTTGTGAAGTCATTCGGTTTGAAATCTGTAAACCGGCTGCATCGTCTTTAGCCGAATTAATACGCTTACCTGAGCTTAAACGTTCAAACGAGGTATTCAGCGCCGAACTAGAACGACTTAATTGCCGCTGTGCATCTAACGATGATACGTTCGTGTTGACATAAAGTGCCATAGTTATATCTCCTATCTACAATCTGATCCGCTTTTATCGGCTTTTATGGGGGACAGCTTATATCTCGCTGACTTACCTTATTTAACGGCTGAGATATCGATTCCTTTAGGACTTTTTTGCCTTTTACAGAAACCGAACAACTCAGCAAATACCTCTATATCAGAGATAGTTAAACTATCGGCGTGAGGCTTAAAACATTAAGTTTTTTTCTCTGTTTTAGCAAAATAAATACAGGAAGAGATGAGAGATGATGGCAAAAGGAATAAAAGAGAATATCATCAAGAAAGGCTAACAAATAATTAACAGCAAGAGACAGATGCCTCTGATTAAATCAGAGGAAAAAGAAAAGGGCTATCATAAGCCCTCTTTCAGATATTTCACAATAAAGCTTTAAATATAGTTAAACAGCGTCATTTTACTAATTTTACTATAGGCTGAATATGAAGTATTCAACGCCAATTCAGCCTTGGATAGATTAGTCACCGCTTTAGAAAAGTCAACTTCTCCAAGTGATGCCCTTGATTTTTTATTAATTATATCAATGGCCGACTGTGCATTTTCCAGCGAATCTAAACCATTTTCTCTGGCCCCTAGTGAGCCCATGGTCAAATTCAGCTTTTCGGTAGAATGATCGATCCCGACTAAGAAATCTTCTTGCGCCTGATCATAATCATTACCAATCACATTAGGATCTTTAAGTTGATCAATAAATTGCCCAAGTATATTTAGAATATTACCTTTTTGCGGTTTCTTTAAAGAGAATGATTCGGTTGTCCCTGGTGCTGAATCTAGTTTTATTTTTAGACCTTGAAACAAAAAAGGTTTCCCTTTTTCATAGTTACCACTGGCTAACTGATCACCATTATTATTTAAAATTGTGTAATGATTCGGTGTTCCTGCAGAAGTTGATACAGTATATGTATTATCCTGTGGATTAAGATCGTTATAAGTATTTTTATAAAATGTATCGAATGTTTTTTGTTCATCGACATCAACATAAATACCACTTGAGTTACCTTTAACATGACGTCTTAATGGAACATCTTCAAATGCTTCTTGACCCGTTGTATTGCTTTGAATATAAACAGATGCACCTACTTTCAAACTTGTCTTGCCATTATCACCCACATAGTGATAACGCTGTCCATCAAAAACATACGGCTGAATTTGTGATTGAAACCCAGCAAACACATAGTTCCCGTTGGCATCTCTCGTATTGACAAGATCGGCCATTTGGTTACGGATCTGAGTTAATTCATTCGCCATCGAACGCCGCTCAGTCATACCATTTAAGCCATCACCCGATTGCACCCCAAGTACGCGAGCGCGCAGCGCTGAATCATGCATACTATTTAAAATGTTCTCTTGAAAGCTTAAGGAGTTAGCTAGCGAAATGCCATTTTTCTTATATTGAGAATTCTGATTAATATCAGTATCAATAGCCATCTTTTGCGACATATCAGCTGGACCATCTGCAGATTCCAACAAACGTTTATTGGTCACTAATTGATGATTCGATTTTTCCACCTGCTGCTGAGCTTGTAAAATCCCATTTAATGAGGTGTTATAAAGATTCATGGTTGCAACACGCATTGTAACTACCTCAAGGCATTAAGAATCGATTCAAAGGTTTTTTGAGCAGTCCCGATGACTTGTGCTGAAGCCGCATAGGCTTGCTGGAAGCGCACCATATTTGATGCCTCTTCATCCATATTGACCCCCGACACTGATTGTTGCCAATTTTCACTCTGCGTCAAAAGTGACTTCGAAGCCGCTAGATCAAGCCGAGCTTCTGAAGCATTTCCACCAACAAAGCTAACCGCCGCAGAGTATGCATCATTAAACGTCATCTTATCGCTATCGGCCTGATTAGTGAGCCCTTTTCGAACCGTCGCTTTTTGCTGCAAGTCAGCCATTTTCAAGCCATTAAAGTTATCTGCATACCCTTCCGTGTTGTACTTGATCGTAAACACATCGCCCGGTTTAGCCTGACCACTAATTGACACATCATAACCAGGAGACAATTTGGCTTGGCTTAAGATATTGCGACCATTAGTACTAGGTGGTAAGGAAGCCAGTTTGTGGCCGTCACCATCAAAGATGTCATAGCCCCCACTTTGATTCACCTCAATTTTCTGCGGTGCGTGGATATCTAAACCACTGGGGGAAGTAAATCCCGAACCAGCACCGGTATTGCTGACACTGGATAACGAAATTTTAGCATTACTTAAATTATCCAACTCTTGATCGACTCGAACTGGCGCGGCAAGTGCCAGTTTTTCAGGCTGAGTCATTGTTAGCTGCACTTGTTGAGCCCCTTCCAAGGTAGGACGCATCATAAAGCTGTCGCCACTAGCAAAACCGCCTGAAGAAAAATCAAGACTCAAGCCATCAATTTGGTAATCAGCTGATGTACTGCCTGGCACAGCACCCCCAATGGGTTTACTTCCATCCATTCGCTGAATAGTAAAATTACTGCCACTTTGAAATTTCACTAAATAGTCATAAGGAGTGGTATCACTGGCTTTCCCTGGGATGATATGAGCGGCGATTTTGCCATTACCAGTATTCCCTTTAAATGCCAGCCCATCAAACTTGGGCAAAGAAAATATATCACCACCCAGTTTGCCTTCTTGATCCATACCTAAGCGGTTTTGTCGGTTAAATGCATCCGCCAATGAGATGGCAACTTGACCCAGTTTATTGCGACTTGGATTAAACACAGCATCCCGATAGACCAGCAGCCCACCCAATGCTCCACCCACATGAGAGGGGGTCATCTTCGCTTCTGTCCTTGTCCAATTCAGATACAAGTCATCTTGGGTCGGATCGGGATTCCCTGGACGTAAATCTAATTCTGCGTGGTTTTTTTCAGTCACCAACGAATTCCCATTACCCATGAACACCAGTAGTGCACCGTTGGATTGTGCGACCGTATGAATTTTTAAGATTTTGGAGAGGTCATGAACCGCTTTATCTCGTTTGTCTTCTAGCGTACTTAGCCCACTCTGTTCAGATGAGCCACTATAGCTCATGATCTGAACATTCATATCCTGCAAACTTTTGATCAGTTTATTCGCTGTAGAAACTTTTTCTTTCAATTCACCATTGATATGTTTTTGTTGGTTGGCAAATTGCCCATTCAGCAAGCGAAAGCGACGCAGCAAGCCATTAAACCCATCTAAGGTCAGCGAGCGTGTCGATGTCGATAACGGGGTATCGTTCATCGCGTGAATGTGCGAAAAAGTTTTATCTAAGGTTGGATTTAAAGAGAGTGAGTCATCACTTAAAACCTTATCGATTTCAGTCAGTTTATCCAGATAGGCTTGTTTTTGTGAGTGTTCAGCCGTATTTCGCCATACCGCATGCTGGGCAAACTGATTAACAACACGATTGGTATAACCACGACCCACACCACCGGTTGATTCAGGCTGAAATTCTGTGCGTTGCACCGAATAACCTGGCGTATTGACATTGGAGATATTATTGCCTGTTGTCACCAGCAAACGCTGATGAGCCAACACGCCAGAGCCTGCAATATTTAATAAATCCGGCATACAATTCTATCTCCATTATCACGGTTGATACTGCGCTAGCACCTCGCTATCGAGTATCTTTTTCATTTTCACTGCATAATTTGGGTCAGTTGCATAACCTGCTTGCTGCAATTGCTCTGCAAACTGTGCAGGATTATCCCCATGCGCCAACGCTTGTTGATAACGTGGCTTTTGTAGCAGCGACACATAATCTTTAACACTGTCGGCAAAGGACGAATAGGCTCTAAAGTTTGCCCGTTTGGGCTCGGCGACACCATGTTGAAATTCCAACGTGTTGACCCGAACTTTGGAACCTTGCCAACTTTTACCCGCCTTAATACCAAATAAATTATGACTACTTGAGCCTTTTTCACTAGTCATTACGCGTTTGCCCCAGCCTGTTTCTAATGCGGCTTGAGCCACCACAGCTAACGGCGAAATCCCTGCAGGCCCTGCAATCTGGCGCGCCAAAGGCAATACTGATTGCACAAACTCATGTTCAGAGGCAAACTGCTGCCGTTCGGTTGCCGCTTGCACTTTCGTTGCGGGTTGTTGAACGGGATTCTCACCATAGAACCGCCGTGCTTGCATCGACATTATAGGTTTATGAGCAACTTTCTTGCCAACTTCTGCGGGTACTGACTTATCTGCCAATTTATTTAACTGAACCATGTGGCCCATTTTTATTTTGTCTTCTATTGAACCGGCGGCTCGCAGCTGATTGGCCGGTACAATATGCGCACTATCGGGATCTAATTGTTGAACGATTAATTGTGCCAAACCTAACGAGCCATTTTGTGATAAATCCAGCGATAGTTGCTTGTCATACATCTGCTGATAGTTTTTCACATAGCGATTGTTATTGATGGAGTCTGAGCTGGAAAATTGACTATTAGATTTACGCATCTCTTCTAACAATCGTTGCATAAACAGCGCTTCAAACTGATGAGCAACCGCTTCCAATGCTTTATGTGGATGGGTTTTCGCTTCGCGGCGCAAAGTATCAAGCTGATTGAGATCATTATAGCTTTGCTGTTGGCTGATCGCATTTTGCATCAACAGTGGATTTTGTAATTCCATCTGAAAATTCCCTTAAATAATAATGAGATCGCCTTGAATGGCACCGGCTTGCTTGAGCGCTTCAAGAATTGAAACAAGATCCCCTGGCGCAACCCCTACCCGATTCACCGCCTGTACCAAATCATCCAATGAAGCGCCTGACTGGAACTTAAACATCCGTCCGTCACCTTTATTCACCTGAATATTAGAATTTTGCGTTACCTGAGTGTTACCGCCAGCAAGCGCATTAGGCTGAGAAACTTGTGGATTTTCAGTAATTTTAACGGTTAACCCGCCGGAGGTGATGGCAGCTGGAAGCAATTTCACATCTTTACCGATAACTATCGTACCCGTGCGTGAATTCACAATAATTTTGGCTGACTCACTCGCTGGTTTAAATTCAATATTTTCTAAGGTCGAAAGGTAATCAACGCGCTGCGCTGGATCACGCGGAGCATAGACTTTAACTGACGTTGCATCGATAGGTTCAGCCGTGTGCGGCCCGACCATTTTATTAATCGCATCAGCTAATCGCTTGGCCGAGGTAAAATCAGGTTGTTTTAAGTTAAAGGTAATGAAGTCACCTTGATCAAAAGGCGACTTGATGGATTGTTCAACAATCGCCCCATTGGGGATACGCCCTACCGTTGGCGTGTTGGCGATGATTTTTGAGCCATCGGCACCTTGTGCCCCAAAACCACCCACAATGAGGCTTCCTTGAGCAAGTGCATACACTTTACCATTCGCCCCTTTCAAAAAGGTCTGTACTAAACTTCCGCCTCGTAGACTTTTCGCTTGGCCAATTGCAGAAACGGTCACATCAATTGATTGTCCAGGTTTAGCAAATGGCGGCAACGTGGCTTGCACGATAACTGCCGCCGTATTTTTAATCTTCAAAGTCGTATTGGAAGGGATCTTAATCCCAAAATTGCGCATCATCGTCGAAAAAGATTGATCGGCGAACGAGTTACCGGACTCTCCTGTTCCAGGCAACCCCACCACCAAGCCATAACCAATTAATTGGTTATTACGCACGCCCGCAATGTCTGCGACATCTTTAATTCGAGTCGCTTGGGCACAGCCCATCCCAACTAAAAAGCACGATGCAGCTAACAACTGGAATAGTTTGTTGATCATAGCCATGACTTTATTATCCTCAACGCACACTAAAGCTGCTGCGTCGCATAGTTGAGCATCTGATCGACACTAGAAATTACTTTCGAGTTCATCTCATAAACCCGCTGCGCTTCAATCAAGTCCACTAACTCAGAGGTAACGTTCACATTTGAGGTTTCCAGTGCGCCTTGCTGAATCGAACCCAACCCATCTTGGGTAGCGACCCCTTCTTGTGCATTGCCACTTGCGGCAGTGGCCGCATAGAGATTTTGCCCTTTAGGTTCTAAACCTGATGGATTGACAAAATCAGCTAAGGTAATCTGCCCAACCACTTGCGGTTGTTGCTGACCGGGTAACACCACACTGACCTGCCCATCTTCAGAAACCGTCATACTTTGTGCATTAGCTGGAATTTGGATTTGTGGTTGAATCGGGTAACCAGCACCAGGTGTGACTAACACCCCGTTTTGGTTTAAGGAAAACTGACCATTTCGCGTGTAGGCAGTGGTCCCATCTGGCATTTGAACTTCAAAGAAACCTTTACCGTTAATCATCATATCAAAGGAATTATTGGTCGTTTTTACATTCCCTTGTGAGAAGTCTTTTTGCGTAGCGACCACTTTTGCCCCAGCGCCCAGCATCAAACCGGTGGGTGTGAGGGTATTTTGTGATGACCGTCCACCAGGCTGATTCACCGTTTGATAGAGTAAATCTTCAAACACACCTCGCCCTTTTTTAAAACCAACCGTACTGGCGTTAGCTAAGTTGTTAGAGATCACCGAAACGTTTGTTTGTTGCGCATCGAGCCCGGTTTTACTAATCCATAATGCTGGGTTCATTGTATGTCATCTCCCTCATTAGCCATGTAAATTCAGCAGGCGGGTCACTGAGCGATCATCATCTTCAGCGGTTCGCATCATTTTGACCTGCATGTCATAGTTGTGTTGTATGTTTATTAACTGTGTCATCTCCTCAATCGGATTGACATTACTTCCTTCCAACGCGTCTTTAATCACCCGAACATTCGCATCAGCTTGAATCGGCTGATTACCAGCCAGACGAAATAACCCGTCGGTCCCTTTACGTAGCGATTTGGTTGCCGGATTAGCAAGTTTAATTCGGTTGATCTCTTCAAGCCCATCAGGCGGGGCACCTTGTGGGCGAACCTCGATAGTACCATCTCGATTGATATTGATTTTTGACACGGGTAACGGCAAGATAATCGGCTGATTGTTATTGCCCAAGACAGGGTGTCCTGTCATTGTTTGTAACACCCCTGTCGCTGAAACTGTCAGATTTCCGTCACGCGTCAACGCTTCTTTGCCTTGATTGTCTTGAATAGAAATCCAGCCTTGATTAGCCACTGCAATATCTAAATCACGTCCAGTCGTTTTAAGTGGTCCTGGGTCAAAGTTTTGCCCTGGATTTTCACGCATAGCAAACACTCGGCTGGGAAATCCTTCGCCGTAAGCTTGCATAGCCCGCGCTTGTTCAAAATCGCTTTTAAATCCTGTGGTATTCGCATTGGCAAGGTTATTGGCGCGTACAGCCAATGCATCCATACCCTGGGCGGCCCCAGTCATCGAGATGTAAAGAAATTTATCCATTGCCTTATCCTACGTCAAATGGCCGACTCGATAAGACTGTTTGCAAAAGGGATGCCATAACCTGAGAAAAATAGTTTATGATCAAAAAAGCCTGCTAATGCAGGCTTTTTAAGAGGAGGATATTAACGAATTTGGATAATGGTTTGCTGCAAGGAACTATCGACTTCTAATGCCCGTGAGTTAGCTTGGAAGTTACGCTGTGCCGAAATCAGATTGACCAGCTGATTGGTCAAGTTAACGTTCGACTGCTCCAACGCTGACGAATTGATTTTACCAAAGGTTCCTTTATTGGGTTCCCCTGCAATAGCTTCCCCTGATGCTTGAGTTTGCTGCCATGAAGTATCACCGATTTGACTCAAGCCTTGCGCATTATTGAACTTCGCTAATGCCACTTTGGAAACAAACCGCGTCACCCCATTACTATAAGATGCTTTCACCAAACCGTCGGCACCAATATCGATTCCGGTCAGTTTACCGACTGTCGAACCATCTTGTTTGAGTGCGTTGACTTCAAACGGAGAAGAGAACTGGGTTGATCCACCAATTTTAAAGGTCAAGGTTTGAGTCGGATCCACCGAACCATTGGTTGGATCCCATACGCCACCAAGTGTGCTTAGCTGCGGCGAAGTAAACTCAGCCGGTGCTGCGGGTGTCACCAATGACCCAGTATTATCAAATTTCAACGTTTGTGGGGTACCAAGCTCTTTGCCATCCACATAGATCCGTTGTTGCCAGGTATTGGGTTGCCCTTGTACTTTCAAAAAGTAAGATTGTGCCACATGAGACCCACCTAGAGAGTCATACACAGTAGCAGATGTTGAGGACGTGTAGGTCGAACTATCATTGGGGTTAAACAACGCTGGATCTTTACTAGGCGCTGAGTTAGGTAAATTGAATGACATATCAACATTAGAGGACATCGTCGGTGAACCAACTTCACTGTTAAGCTGAACAGGTGATGTAGAAGCCATACTCACAGCGGAAGGTGTCCCATCTGAATTCACTTGATACCCTTGCAGATAATCACCTTGAGAATTCACAATATAGTTATTGGCGTCGAGCTTAAACGCCCCCGCTCGAGTATATTGATGATTTAACCCCGTTTTACTTTCAGAGGTGACAAAAAAGCCCTCCCCGGTCACAGCTAAATCAAGTGAGTTTTGAGTAAATTTAAGTGAACCCTGCTGGAATTGCTGGGCAACTTGTGTTGTCTTAGCACCATTACCAGTAGATGTTTTGGCGTTAGAAAACAGTGAATTGGCATACACATCCGCAAACTCGGCACGAGATTTTTTAAACCCCGTTGTATCGACGTTAGCAATGTTGTTGGACGTTGTATCCAAATCCTTTTGTGAAGCGTTAATCCCGCTTAGGGCGATACCAAATGACATCTCTCAATCTCCTATATCACTTAAACGTACTAGCCTTCACCGACTTCGAGCACGTCTTTCATATCAAATCCACCTAATCCAGCTAGATTTAATTTGATCTCTTTTGCACCTTTATGCGATAAGCTAACGCTGCTGACATGACCAAAAGTCGCGGCAGATAACTCAACATTTTTTGCACCTTGCTTACCTACAATTTCAACTTTGTATTTACCTGCTGGCGCTTTTACCCCAGTTTTATCTGTCCCATCCCAGGTGAATTGCATATTGCCATCACCATTCCCTAAATCGATGCTCTTCACCAATTCACCCGCGGAATTTTCGATATGCACTTTCACATCACTAGCTCCTTTACCCGCCATGGCGACACCGGAAAAACCCTTGCCTTCATTCATGCCATGATTGAGGGGAACTAATACAGAGCGGCCCACCAGCGTTGACGCTTGCAATGCCTTAGATGAGTTCATGATATTATTTAGGCCCTTAAACTCTTCAGTGAGTTTGGCGATCCCATCCGATGTCTGAAATGAAGACATCTGTGAGATCATATGGGCGTTATCAACGGGCTTAGACGGATCCTGATAGGCCAATTGCTGCGTTAGAAGTGAAAAGAAATCCTTCTGATCCAGCTTTTTATTATCAGCCGGAGCCGACACAGCCGATTGTTCAGGCTTATCAAGCTTTTTTGCCTGTTGCTGTTTTGATTTATCCGGCCAATAGACATTGCTATCTAGCCCTTTTATTTGTGCCATTTACCCAATCTCCGACTAGCCTTTACCCAAATTTAATGTCGAATTCAGCATTTGTTTGGCGGCATCAGCAACCTGAACATTCGTTTGATAAGAACGAGAAGCACTGATCATATCTGCCATCTCTTCCATCACATTCACATTCGGCTTGTAAACATACCCATCTTTATCAGCCATTGGATTGTTGGGTGCGTATTCTCGCCGTAATGGCGCATTACTTTCCACAATCCCTCGGACTTCTACTTTCACAGCAGACGGGTTTTGACTGCCCATTGCCTGATCTAATGCTGCGGCAAAAACTGGCTTACGTGCCCGATAAGTATCATTAAAATTTGAACTGACACTATCGGCATTTGCCAAGTTACTCGCGGTCGTATTCAGGCGGATTGACTGTGCTTTTAAGCCAGAAGCGGAAACGTCAAATACATTAAATAAACCCATGATTATTGTCCTGTAATTACTTTCTTAAGACTGCTTATTTTACTGTTTAAGAAATTTAAGCTGGCCTCATAACGTATACCGTTTTCCATATACATCGCTTTTTCCGTCTGCATGTCAACCGTATTGCCATCACCTGTGTCTGGTTGGTCAGGGATCCGATACTCAAGTGTTGGATCTAGACTCCCGACACCGGCAATATGCCGTTCGTTTGTTCTAGACAAGCGAAAATCGTGCCCACTCATCGCATTTTCCAAAGCTTTTTTAAAATTAATGTCTCGAGCCTTGTAATTTGGCGTATCAGCATTGGCAATATTACTGGCTAAAACTTCAGCGCGACGCTCTCTCACCCCCAGTGTGTACTGGTGAACCCCAAACGCTTTGTCAAATGATATACCCATAAATATCCTCCAGAGATGTCGGGAAGGAAAATGCAACTAACATGCCATTACAAAAAGTTGACGTTAGGGGGAAAACATCTTGAATATGATTGGGTATAGAGGAAGCGGCAAAAAAGGGACAGCAAAGCGGCAAAACTTTCCGCCTTGCCACATCCGCCAACAACAATGAATTTATTTCAGTCGATAAATAATCCCTGGATTACAACGTACCATTTCAAATCGGTCGGTTAATCCAGTGAGTGATTCAGAGGCCCCCAAAAGCAAGTAGCCTTTCGGATTCAACGCCCCTGCAAACTGGTTAAGAATTTTCGATTTCAGCTCTGCTGAAAAATAGATCAGCACATTTCGGCAAAATATAATGTCAAATTTACCTAATGATGCGTAGCTATCCAACAAATTAAGTGGTCGAAAATTCACACAGCGACGCACCTGCTCATTGATACGAAAACGCCCATGTCCAACATCCTCAAAAAATTGCCGTTTGCGCTCAGGTGATAAGCCCCGCGCTAAGGCGAGAGCGTCATACTCACCTTTTTTACAATGTTCAAGCATCGATGGTGAAATATCAGTCCCCGTAATCTGAACACTACTGAGCGCACCAGGACGACGACGTTGGAACTCTTGCACGATCATCGAAATAGAATATGGCTCTTGGCCCGAAGAACAAGCCGCAGACCAGATCTTAATTCCCCGGCGCGCCTCGACCAACTCAGGCAACAAACGATCACCAAGCAACTGAAACGGATAACTATCACGAAACCAGAGCGTTTCATTGGTGGTCATCGCATCCACGACCTCGGCGCGAATATTACGCTCGCGCAAACTCATGGCTTGCTTGATCAATTCACTCAAACTGCCAGATTGGAATTTCGAAACCAATGGCGAGAGGCGACTTTTGACCAAATATTGTTTGTTATTTCCTAAGACGATACCGCATTGCTGCTCTAAGAAGCTGCTAAATTGAAGATACAATTCGTCCGAAAGCTCTTTCACTCGCTAAATACCTACTCTCTAATTTTCAATGGATTCACGAACAGCCGAAGCTAATTCATCAGGGTTAAACTTGGCAATAAAAGCATTTGCTCCCACTTTATCAACCATCGCTTGGTTAAAGACCCCACTTAAGGATGTATGCAAAATCACTTTTAATCCCCGCAGTGCAGGATCAGAACGAATTGCAGCCGTCAATGTGTAGCCATCCATCTCAGGCATCTCAATATCAGAGATAACCAATGAATAAACCTCCTCAATGGGCCGGGTTTTAACCGTCTCTTTAAGTAAGTTCAACGCTTCCTTACCATCTTTACAAAGATCCACTTCAATGCCCAACGAAGTCACAGCACGCTTGACCTGATTACGTGCTACCGAGGAATCATCAGCAACCAAGATTTTTTTATCATGGATAGATGCTGGCGCCGCATCAATAATACTGGCACTTACATCCGTTGGAAATGGAGAAATTTCATCTAAGATTTTCTCTACATCAAGAATGGAAACCAACTCTTTTTCAACCTCAGTGACAGCAGTCAAATAGTTGAATTTACCTGCCCCTTTAGGTGGCGGTAAAATATTCTCCCAGTTCATATTGATGATTCGTTCAACCGAACCGACCAAGAACCCCTGCACAGAGCGATTATATTCAGCAATAATAACAAAAGCCTTAGTCAAGTCTTGAATAGCCGCACCTCCAGTTGCTCGGCTCAAATCAATAATTGAAATCGTTTGCCCTCGAATATGTGCCACGCCCCGAACGACCGAGTTTAACTTCGGCAACACCGTTAACGGCGGACATTGCAACACTTCTTTGACTTTAAACACATTAATACCGTAACGCTGGGAGCCATTTAAGCGAAACAATAATAACTCTAACCGGTTTTGTCCGACCAACTGAGTCCGTTGGTTTACCGAATCAAGAATTCCCGCCATGCTATTTATCTCTCCTTGAACAAAAGGCACAACTTTTGCGTGCTATCATTAAAACGTCAGATGCAACGCAAAAAAGTCATAATATTGACAGCTATACCGTTGCCGAAAAGTGAACATCTATTAAAGCATAGACAAAAGCTTAAACATTCTCCGTGATATATCGACTGAAATTTAAAATGATTAAACATATTTTATGCCCAATTATACTATTATGCTTAAGTTTTAACACATTAGCAGCCAATAAAACAGCGGCGACAATCCGCCAGCAAGCAACTGCTTTCGTAAAAAATCAGGTTTCACTGAAGCCATTTCAACGCGCACAAGTGGTTGCGGCTAATATCGACCCTAGGACAAATTTTCAGCAATGCAAAACCTTTCATTACTACTTGACCAACAATGAGATCCGAAAAGACAACACGGTACGTGTCACTTGTGATGAGAGTAACAATTTTCGGCTCTATGTTCCGGTTAAAGTCAAAACGCTGATTCCGGTCGTCACGATGAAAAACACGGCTAACTCTGGAGATATGCTCGATAGTAGTGATCTCACGGTTAGCTACATCGATCAAACTCAGATCTTTGGTTCTTACTATAGTGATATTAATTCGCTGCTTGGAGCGAAACTAAAAAGACGAGTCAATCGAAATAGTCCATTAACTGGGTATGATATTTGCATAGTTTGTCGAGGCGATACAGTAAAAATTGTCGCTTCAGGCAAAGGTTTCTATATTAGCGCCGGTGGAACAGCATTGGCGGATGGTCTCGTTGGTGATACGATTAGGGTAAGGAATAACCAATCCCAGCGTGTCATCACGGCGCTGATTAAATCGGTCGGTCAAGTAATGATTCGCATGTAAATCAAGTTAAAGTTTCATGTCGACTTGCCGATAGTATCTATAACTTTAATACATTAAGTTGAACCAATAATTACGGGATGGCTCACATGGCTATGAATATCAATAATATAAACGGTAACCGGAACAATGCGGTAGATAGTAACCGTAAACCGGATACTCAGCGAACAACTCAGAGCGATCCGAGCACAACCAAAACCTCGGCACCACAGGATTCTGTTGTGTTAACCGACAAAGCTCGTCAATTGAATCAGATAGAGAAAGGTCTCAAACAAGGAGATGGTCAAGATTATGACAACAGCAAAAAAGTTGCAGCGCTCAAACAGGCCGTTGCTGATGGCAGCTACCAAGTAAATGCGCCGCGAGTTGCCCAGAAAATGGGGACAATGGAAGAACAAGTCAACTCACTTTATCGCTAGGTTGATATAGTTGAATAATATGTTAGACGCTCTCTTAACCCATCAGCGGCTGCTTCTTGAACAGCTGATGAGCGCGCTTGAACAAGAAAACCAGATTCTTGCGGCTCGTGATATCGATGCGATTAATCAGATAGCCCAACAAAAAAATGTGCTATTAAAACAGATCAATGAAAATGACCTTATCATCGCTGAGCATCCAGACCGAGACAAGCTCAAAACCACGCCGGTATTAATCAAACAACGTCAACATCTACAAGCGTTGTTAGTACAATGTCAGCAAGCCAATACGCTCAATGGCCATATCATCAAAGCGAGCAGTGACGAAATTGAACGCCTCGCTCATCAAATGAACCAACTCTTACAAAAAAACTCAATGACTTATGACAAGGCCGGCCGCCAACATACCGCTAGTCGCCATGGTAAAAGTTTTAAAGCATAATCCGTTTTCCACCCATCATGACAATCATTCTAAAAAATAATCCAATCGAGCTAGGCCGTGTTGACGTTACAAAATTAGCTTTTGTTAGCTTTGAGTAATTTTTGCTCGCAAGATGCGCTACGACGCTGAGTCATTCTAAATATGTGAACAGTAGCACAATGAGAGCTTGGTTAAGGCCCCTTCGAGAAACACTTAGATCTTTTATTATCAATCGGCTATTTTGGCTCTACCTTGCATAAACACTCGCCAAACGCTGCAAAAATCCTCCTGAAACGTCAACACTCTAGTGCAATGCCAACCGCCAATGTGGTCGTGACATCAGCATACAAAGCCATACTTTTCCACCTTCTAATTTTATGATTAAACGAGAGCCTAGTGACGCCCAGTTTGGCTAGCGCTCTGATTTATTGATGCAGTCAATAATTATTGGGTTTTTGGGAGGGGATATCACTTGGTTGATCGAATTATCGAGGATACTCTGAGTGACAAAAAAAGCCGAGCATTGCTCGGCTTCATTAAGGGAGTGTCATTATGGCGACTCAATCAGCAGTACACCATCTTGCATCTTCGGTTTGTAACTGTTGGGATCAATATCCATCACATTGTTATACACGGCTTTTGGAATCAACTGCTGGGCAGAGGCAACCACAACTTTTGATTTAGCCCCAACAATGCGGGCATTTACCATGATCCCTTGCATCGTGCGTGAATAGGTGCCGATTAATAGATATTCAATCGGTTGCACTTTTGGCAGCTCTTGCGTATTACGGCTATAGACAAAGTCGCCCGTTGGGGTAATACGAATAAAGCCTGTGGCTTTATAATCAATGACAGAGAGGCCATGTTGCTGCATTTCAAACACAAAGCTTTCAGCAAGCTGCATTCCAAAAGGATTAGTACGGTTTAAATGTTCTAAGGAAACAAATGAAGCAACACCAATGGGTGTGGTTGGGTTCACATAACGCGCGCTATTTAACATCTGGGTTGACATCTGGGCCACATAATTCGCGAGCGTCGATGATGGTTGACGCATGATCGGCGGCTGAGTCACGGGTGTATCACTACTGGGTGCTTTAGAAGAAAACAACTGATCCCAAAAGCTAGGTTTTGCCTTCGGTTTAGGATTCAAATCGATAGGCTGATAGCGTGTTTCACTCTGTTTCACAGGTGCAGGGTTCGTAGGCCCAGACTGGGCACAGCCCGTTAAAGACACGGCAACAATGACCCCTACCACAATTGCTTTCATTACATTGTTTCCTTTTTTCATTCAGCCACATCAAACGACCGAAACTTGAATGCCGATAAGTCATCTACAATCGGTATCAAAATAATATGAATCTCTAAGCTCTATCGGCCAAACATCACTGAACTTTAAAAAGCTTTCATCCCAAATACGTCACTCGCAGTTAAGGATTTGGCGAACCCAAATAATCATTATTGGAATTGAACATATCTGAGTCGAGAGTTGGCTGCATCGACATAGCTACTCGATACACTTCACGAAAATCAAGTTCTAATTCAGTAACATAAGTATCTTTAACTCGATATGATTTTAATACTCTAGCGCCACGAATGACACCATATACCGAGGCTTCCAATGACTGATTTCCCAGCACCATATCCTGAACAGTGACATTACTGGCGACTTTTTGACCATACACTCGCTCAGATAATTCACGATAAGCATCCAGTTTAGAAGCGCGCATCGCTTGTAACTGACGCATCGTGTCGGTTTTACCCATCTGCTCGTCAATCGGCGCATATCCAACCGCTCGAATGACAGCAAATGACTGCGGTGGCGTCTTGCGATACACATCTTCTTTATGCAGGGTTGGCAGTTTCAGACCTCTAAGTGAACTACACCCCGACAACAGTAGAACGATTAAGACGAGACACCACTTATTGCGGCTGAATATCATTGCGAACAAATCCTCCGTTTACGGATCGCACAGATGGCACCACTGGGGTTACATCAGCAGGGAAAAACTCATACACAGCACTGACAACGACTCGATCAGACAGACGGATAATGCGAACATTCACATTCAGGCCTGAATGACTAGGCTGATAGCTACCCACCAACATATAAGTAATATTTATCTTTTTCGCCAACGTTTTGGCATTTCGACTAAGCGCAAATTCACCCGATTCAGGAACCGTGACCAATCGCCCGGTCACTCGAGGTTCAACTAAACGCACTCCTCTTGCATCAAAAGCAGCAAACATCGACTCTGATAATTGCCGACCAAACCCATCAGTACTCCCAAATTTGTCCAAATTCACAATCGAGCTAATGGCCAATGTTTGGTCGTCTCTAACTTTGGGCATGCGGGCTAGCAATCGATCGGTTAATCGCAGCACAACACTATAAAATTGGCTATCTTTACTCTCTTTAGGTGGAACATAAGTATACTCAATACGATGGTCGGTAATCATATTGCAGCCAGAAAGTAGTATAGTTATTAACACAACCCAGCAGTAACGCATCTTTGACTCCTTGTTACAATGCGTAAATACTAGCAATTATTATTCCATCTTTACGGATAATAAGATGGCCCAAAGGCTTTAGTGCTATCCGTCACTACTATGATTTATGATAATATCCCCACCTTTCTTTTGGGGTCAGGATGATATGACAGCAGACTATAGCTATTTTGGAAAAAAAATATTGATCATCGATGACCAACGAGCCTTTCAAGTCATGCTCAAATCGATGCTACAAAATTTTGGCGCCAGCGATATCCATTTTGCCCATTCAGCTGAACTGGCTATCCGGATGTGCCAGAAAAATAGTTATGACATTCTGCTAATCGACTACAACTTAGGGAATGCGCAAAATGGCGCGCAGTTACTTGAAGAGCTGCGCCAAACGGATGCCATTGCACCTGGAACACTGTGTTTAATCATTAGCGGTGAAAGCCATAAAAGTATCGTGCTTAATGCCCTAGAAATGGAGCCCGATGACTTTTTAACGAAACCTTTTTCGCAAAATCAATTAAACCATCGGGTGCAACGCGCGTCACAAAAGCGCCAAGAGTTACTCCCAATCTATATTGCATTTGCCGAGCAACAATACCAGCGGGCGATTGAATATTGTCAGCAATATATGGCTGATAAGGGCCGCTATCACAGCATATGTCAAAGCTTAATGGTTGAAGCAATGATCCATAAAAAAGACTATCAAGGCGCGCGAAGCATTCTACAAGAGCAATTAAAAAAAGGAATACAAACATCGGTCATAGCCACTTTAGGTCACGTTGATTACCTGTTAGGTAACTATCAAAAAGCAATTGAAGTACTCTCTAATATCGTTCGTGATAGCCCATTTTTACTCAGTGCCTATGACAGTTTAGCACTTGCTTTTCGCGACAATGGCCAACCGGATAAAGCTCTTAATATCATTAGCCGCGCTAATGAGATTTCGCCTTTATCGGTCAGCAGACAACAAATCATGGCCGACTTGGCGCTTGAAACCAATAATCTTCGGCTCGCCAAAGAAGCATTTGGTCAGATTTTGACGTTAGCCCGCCGCTCTGTTCATCGCGGCCCAGAACACTTATGTAATTTTATACGCAGCTTGATTGACGAGGCACAAGATGAAGAAGATCTCTATCGAAAAAATCGCCTCTTACAAGAAGTTGGCAATGTACTATTTAAAGCCCGCCATGAAGAAGGCCTTGATAACCAATTCGACTTCGAAGCCTTTGAGGGCTTAAGTCAAGCCAGAGTACTTGCCACCAAAGGCGAGATACACCGAGCCAAACAAGTGCTCTTTTCAAGCAATCAAGACTATATCCATACACCGAAACATGTCCCTAACATATTGCTTCCAGATACCTTTTTAACGCTGCATAGTGTTGGGGAGTATGAATATGCGATCCCTATTATTGAAGAGCTTCGATTGCGAGATGCAATCAATCCACTTGCTCGTAAAGCAGCCAATCGGCTAGCTGAAAACCCAAAATTCAGTGCACAAATGAACAATTTTCACGAACTCAACCAGCGTGGCATTCAAGCGCATAGTGAGGGTAATTACCAGCAAGCAGCCCAGCTTTTTCATAAAGCGCTGCGGATCGCACCAGGGAATACTGGTGTCATGCTCAATAGAATTCAGTCGCTTTTAAAACACTTGGCATCAACCCCAAATGGCAGTCTAAATGAGTTTGAATTATGTAAGCAGGGGTTTCAATCGTTAGAAGGGATTCAACTTACCCTGATACACGCAAAACGATTAAAAACGCTCAAAGATGAATTTGAAGCATTACTGCGTGGCCATACCCATACATAGTTCCCCTCTTTATTAAGCGCTAAAACGATCTGTCGGGAAGCAACCCGCTACCGAAGCCTCACACACAACACCGTTACTATCGAGAGGCAAAGCCATTCCGAGAGTTTTGATATTTTGTTACTATCGCAACTACATCCACTGATACGTGACCCAATATGAAAATTGTCTCTTTTAATATTAATGGCCTACGTGCCCGTCTGCACCAGTTGGCCGCATTGATTGATAAGCACCAACCTGACGTTATCGCACTGCAGGAAATTAAAGTTCATGATGATGCATTCCCATTAGAAGCTATCGAGGCGCTGGGCTATCATGTCTACTATCATGGCCAAAAAGCACATCACGGCGTTGCCACGATGACAAAAAAACCAGCGATTGCAGTGGAAAAAGGACTCCCTTGGGATGAAGAAGATGCCCAGCGACGCATGGTTGTTACCACGGTTGAAGATGCCAATGGCCAACCTATCAAAATTTTTAATGGCTATTTTCCTCAAGGTGAAAGCCGCGATCACGAGAGTAAATTTCCTGCCAAACGCCGTTTTTATGCTGACCTAACCCGCTATCTCAGTGAATCGCATACGCCTGAACAAAATATTTTAGTGGTAGGAGATATCAATATATCGCCCCAAGATCTAGATATTGGCATCGGTGAAAAAAATGCACAGCGCTGGCTAAAAACGGGAAAATGTAGCTTTTTACCGGAAGAGCGTGAATGGCTAAAAACGTTGCTAGACTGGGGGCTGACCGATACTTATCGTGAACTAAATCCCGAACAAATTGCACGCTATAGTTGGTTTGACTATCGTTCTCGCGGGTTTGATGAAAACCGCGGACTGCGTATTGATGCTATTCTGGCGACCCCAGCGTTAGCCAAGCGAGCGATTGACAGTGATATCGACTATGTGCTGCGCGGTATTGAAAAACCATCTGATCATGCGCCAATTTGGACGGTGTTTAGCGATTAATCCGTCCCGCTCACTCAAAGACACTTTCAGACATTCCGAACGCGGCAATTTGTTGCCGCGTATTTGCTGATCATTTACAGATACGCTACTATCAATTGCCGCACAGCACACTCAATAAAAACACCACAACACCTCAAGTGCACGGCTAACGGTCTCGACTACCGATGAGCTGAATGACGATCAGCCGCCAAGTTGCCCATTAAAACTACCCCCGATTAACACAGAATATGGTAGCTTAAATACGTATTTCAACAACAACTGACCATTTCAGTGACTATTTCCCAATTAAAAATGATAACCATTATTATTTAGATTGATTTCTTATTTTAGATTGCTAAGATTGGGGCCTATAGTTAAGCACATGAAGTGATTGTTGTTTCTTTGACAAAAAACAATCGCGGTTTAGAACAGGCACATTGATGAATATTCTTCACACCCGACATGCGATGACACTCGCACTGATTTTGGCTCTCCCAAGCCTGACCGTTCGCGCCAATCCGCTGCAGAGCTCTCAGCAACAGGTCGAAAAGACCCACCAACAAGATACAACTAGCCAAAAACAGCTGGATCAAATCGATGCGCAAACCCGCCAGGCGCTCGCACAATACCAACAAAATCAGCGACAAGCCGACCTTATAGAGGCTTACAATCGCCAATTAGCAAAAATGGTCGACTCACAGCAACAGGAAAAAAAACGAGTCAGCCAACAGATCGCCTCGCTCAATGAAACCGAGCAAACAGCACTACCTATGCTCGTCTCGCTCTATCAACAGCTAGCTGATTTTGTTCATCAGGATCTCCCCTTTCTACCTCAGGAACGTCAGCAGAGACTGGTAAGACTGCAACAGATTATCAATCGGGCTGATGTCTCTTTGGCCGAAAAATACCGCCAAGTTCTCGACGCCTATCAAGTAGAAATAGACTATGCCCAATCGATCGGCAGCTACCAAGGCCCATTACACTCAAACACGACCACCAAACAAGTCCAGTATTTTCGCCTTGGCCGACTAGCACTTTACTATCAAACATTAGATGGCTCGCAAGGCGCATTGTGGCAACCTAAGCGCCACAGTTGGCAACAGCTAAGTCGGAGTGAAAATCAACAGCTATCCATTGCGATTGCAATGGCCAACAAACAGCATATTCCACAACTGTTGGACTTACCGATGCCACAGGAGCCAAAGTCATGAAACATATGGCCGCCTTATTGGCTATCATCAGTCTCAGTGCCAGTGCTGCTAATTCACCATCATTTGCAACAAGTGCGCAGACGATATCTCAACAGGACACCCAACTGAATCAGTTGCGACAGACAAAATTTTTAACGCATTTACAACAGCAGCGCCAACTTTTAGCACAAAGTCATGAACGTTTAATCAAAGCCAAGCAACGCCAAGCCACACTCAAAGCCAGCTTTGTAAATAACGAAACACGCTTAACACAGTTAAGTGAACAATTACATCAACGCAGCGGTGAGCTCGGGAAAGTGTTTGATGTGCTACGCACAGAAGCGGATAGGTTTCGCCACGACCTCCAGCAGTCGCTGACCAGCGCCGAGTTTGGTGATCGCCATCAGAAATTTGCATGGATAAGCAAAGATCAGATCCCATCCAGCCAAGATCTGCGTACGCTCAATCAGCAACTACTCACGCAGCTCCTCGCTTCAGGTCGCATCAGCCAATTCAAGCGCCCAGTTATCGCTCAAGATGGCCAACAACAGACGCAGCGAGTCACCCGATTGGGCGAATTTGAATTATTCAACCAACAAGGTCAATACCTCAGTTGGTCATCGCCCACGCAAACATTGGAAGTGATCGCCAAACAGCCTTCATCAGCACGAGATTTTGTCAGTGGCCATAGTAATCGGGTCCTCATTGATCCAACTCGAGGCCAGTTATTAGCCATCCAAGCTCAACTGCCTACCTTCATGCAGCGTATCGCACAAGGCGGTGCTATCGGTTATGTGATTATAACTTTAGGTTTGATCAGTTTATTAATTGCCTTGTATCGTCTGGCTACTTTAGTTTCTATAGAGCGTAAAGTGAACCGCCAGTTACGCAGCTTACAACCTCGTGATGATAACCCCCTTGGACGAATTTTGGCATGCATTCCCAACAGATTGCACACACTCGATACACTTGAAGTCTACATTGATGAAGCGGTAAGTATTGAACTGCCAAAATTAGAGCGCAGTCATACCTTAGTCAAATTAGTCGCTGGGGTTGCACCACTTTTAGGGTTGCTTGGAACTGTCACGGGAATGATCGGCACGTTTCAAGCGATCACCTTGTTTGGCACAAGCGATCCCAAAATGATGGCCAGCGGTATCTCTCAAGCATTGATGACAACAGTGCTCGGTTTAGTTGCTGCCATTCCATTGCTCTTTGCTCATAATTTATTAAGTACTCGCGCAAGACGAATTAGTCAGATTCTACAACAACAAACCTTGGCATTGCTCGCCGATCGCCTTAAACAAGAGCCCGCCGATGAATCTGCTTGATTTGCACACACTACTAAGTTTTTTAAAAGCCGGTGGCTGGGTTTTATCGGGGTTACTGATCTTATGCTGGGTACTATTGCTGTTGATGCTTGAGCGATACTGGTTTCGGCTACAATTGTATCCCCGCTTAAAAAAGCAGATGCTGCAAACAGCCAAACAGAAACCACACTCACTGGCATGGATACGGGATTACTGTCAGCTCGATCTACAATTGCAACAGTACTTACCGATGATCCGTATATTGATCAGCCTCTGTCCATTGATTGGATTACTCGGAACCGTCACCGGCATGATTCAAGTATTTGATGGCTTAGCCCTAAATCAGGGAGCAAATCCGCAACTGATGGCATCAGGGATCGCCAAAGCCACTTTGCCAACTATGGCCGGTATGGCTATTGCCGTATTCGGATTGATTTTTTATACCCATTTACAGCGTTGGAGCCAGCGCCAGCGCCATGCACTCAGCCAACAAACTGGAGCCGTAAATTATCTATGAGACGCTCTCGATTATTTCAACAACAAACAACTGAAGAAGC
The DNA here is from genome assembly GCF_046054155.1 of Celerinatantimonas yamalensis. Taxonomy (NCBI): domain Bacteria; kingdom Pseudomonadati; phylum Pseudomonadota; class Gammaproteobacteria; family Celerinatantimonadaceae; genus Celerinatantimonas; species Celerinatantimonas yamalensis. The sequence continues at coordinate 52,103 of NZ_JBEQCT010000003.1, read as the reverse complement.
TCAAATCGACCTCACACCGATGCTCGATATTGTATTTATCATGTTGATTTTCTTTATCGTCTCAACCTCCTTTGTGCAGGAATCAGGGGTAAAAGTCGAGCGTCCCGTTGCTAGTACAGCGACCAAGCAAAGCCAAAGTGCTCAGGTCATAGGCCTGAGTGAAAATGGTCAGATTTGGCTTAATCATCAACGCATCGATGTGCGTCTACTGTCGGCATCTATTAACCAAATAAAAGCCTCTCAACCTCGATTCGCCGTGATTATTGAAGCAGATAAGCGGGCAACGACTGGTGCGCTCATCAGTGTGATAGATATATTACGCCAAGCCGGTATCCCTTATCGTGTCGCCACGCAAAAAAGTCAAGCCAACTAATCATGCGCAGATTACTCATATGCACACCTTTGGCACTTCTTATTGGTTCTGGCTTTTTTATCCTGCTCGGCAAACTGATCGGTGTGCAAGCCCCCCAACATCACTATTCGCAGCCAGTTCATGTCACCTTAACCGCATTGGACGACAAACCATCGCTGCAAACCCGCTCGCGTGCAATGCCGCCACCACCACCGCCACCAACCGCGGCAACGATGTTGCTATTACCAACACTCACAGCTGGCCAACCTCAAGCGCAAACTATACCCATTCCAAATGGCTTGAATGTCGCCGCGCCAACGTCACATCTAGATACCCCAGTTACGCTTAATACACAAGTGGGCAGCCTCGATGGCGTACAGGTAGCTCTTGGCATTGATGCTCATCCAGTGGTTGTTTCACGCTTGGCGCCGCTATATCCACGACGAGCACAGCAGCGCAATATTGAAGGGGAAGTCACGGCTGAATTTATCGTTCAACCTAACGGTCAGGTGAAACCAGGAAGTATTAAAATAGTAGCCGCAAAGCCACCGAATATCTTTGATAATGCGGTTAAACAGGCTATTTACGGATGGAAATTTCAGCCCAAAATGCAGCAAGGCCAAGCCGTCGCTTATCGAGCCCAGCAGAATATCGCTTTTTCATTAGAGAATTAATTGCCATGAGACTATCTGCCTATTGGATCATTTTGTTTGTAGGGTTATATGCCCCGCTTGGTCATAGCGAATCCATCAGCCAATCTGATTATCGCACTCTGCAAGCCGCGCAAGCGCTCTTGGCCGCGCAACAGCCAGAAAAAGCACAAAAAAAGTTACAACAATGGCTACAACAACTCGCTAAATCACCCAGCAACGAATACGCTCGCTCGCTGGCTCAGATTACACTTGGACGCACGGCCTTGGCGTTGCAAAACCCCCAACAAGCGCTTGCTGCATTTAAGCAAGCTTACCAAAGCCAAACGCAGCCAGAGGCTCAGCAACAAGCACTGCTAATGACGATTGCGCAGCTACAACTGAATCTTGAGCAATGGCAAGCAGGGGTAGATAGTCTCAAGCAATGGCTTAAGGTAGCCCCCAACACACACCATCAAGCCAACCATTATTATCTGTTAGCAATTGGTTACTATCACCTAAATGACTGGCATAGTGGGCTTGATTCAATAAACACAGCTTTAACCCAACGCGCTAACGCGCCACTTGATTGGTATCAACTAGGGGTTGCTTTAGCCATTGCCAAAAAACAGTGGCACCGGAGTATCATATGGCAACAGAAGATCGTATCGCTGGCACCAAGTCAAATGCAAAATTGGTATCAACTAGCGAATCTAGAGCTCAACGCAAAACAACCACTACAGGCTCTTGCAACCTTGCGCTTAGCGTGGCAACGGCACCTCTTCGCTATGCCCGATCACTATCGTATGCTCAGCCAACTGGCACTGTCAGAACACATTCCCTATCTAGCAGCCGTCGTCTATGCCGATGGCATCAAAAAACAGCAATTAAAAAACAATGCAGAAAACTTACAACAACTCGCCAGTTTATGGACCAGTGCCAAACAATATCCTCAAGCATTAAAATCACTGGATCAACTGGCAACTCGCTACCCCAGCAATCTGCATTATCAGAGTTACATTGATATGCTGCTGGCACAAAAAAAGTGGCAACGAGTAATGATTATTCATCAGCAAGCCAATCAACATGGACAAAAAAGTGCAGCGCTTGATCTCAGTGCCGGTATTGCCGCCACCGAGCTGAACCAATTCACTAAGGCCACTGCTCTATTTCATCTTGCTAAGCGTTCATCCTTGCTACAAAGTCAAGCTAAGGCATGGCTCGACTATGTTCAACAGATCCGCACGACTCAAGGATAAGCCATGTTAATCAGACTCCACACCGCCTGCCTCACGCCATTTTCTAGCAGATGAATGTAAAAGAGCGAGCATGGCAACTTGATTGCTGTCGCAAAGAGAGTTTAGTTCGTTATGTTTAACATTCAATGCCGAAATGACCTTATCATCCAAGGTGATTATCTTTGAGCGTCATCACTGAAGCAGCTCGTCACGATTATCTGCGAATAAACAAATAGGAAATATGATTCTGATTCATTCACTGATATCCAACCTATAACATGAGTCGATGACAATGATCTTAAACAGTGTGTATTAAAAAATGCAGGCCTTTTTAAACAACATCTATATATAATTAATAATAACTATAGCATTGGCTATCAATAACATCACCAGCCGACACCTAACTATTTATGGATCACTGTTTGATCATGCATCCAACTAATTAATCACCTCGTATGAAACTCGCTTTTAATAAATATTGATGCTGACTTTATAGTGCATTTTTATAGTTTAGAAAAGACAATCGCTTTGCTGGAGTCGATTTAATCGAGCTTTCAGAAGTCAGTTCATTCAATCTATTGGATAGTTTAACACTTACCCACACATTCAAGGCTGACCTCATGTTGTTCAAAATTTAGTATGGACGAATACACTGAGAAATCAGTGATGCAAAATAAGTAGGCGACATAACCTTCTTAATGACCACTTGAGTATCCAGACATGATGTCATTCCAACATGATTGTTGTCATCGCAACGAGTTGCACTTTAACATCAGAAATACACGCTTTATAAAGCTTGTCGAGTCAACAGGTAGGCTTGCATCACCGCAGTGATAACAGCGATGATCGTTAAAGTAGGCCCTATATTTTTGCATAGGGCTGGTTTGCTGATAAAAAATGACAGGAGCTTGAACACTGGCCGACAACACGCAACTTACAATGAGGCGTCGATCATGATATCAATGTATTTATTAATATGACAAAATTGTTACAATATATTGCACAAATAAAGATATTTTTAGTTAAAATAGTCGTAACAAGGTTGAGTAAATTTAGAATATGTCATGCTTTTTTATTTTTTGTTTCGTCCCTTAACTTAAGGTGAGATACGGATGATCATCCGAACTCATTGATTAAACATTAAATATTTCACAAACATATCAGCTACTTTTTCTCCTTGCCATATAATTGCCGAAGATATGTAAAGATGGCCAAATTTTATCTGTACATCCGGTCGTTCTACTACACTTAAAAGGACTAAGTAATTACGAAAATCTGTCATTAGGTCATTATTTTTATAAAAATAATTAACTAAAAAATAAGTAACTAAAATTAAGATGAAAAGTTCATTATTTTATACATTTACAATGGATCATATTTACTAAAGGAAATTTCCTATGAAGTTGAAATCAATACAAGGAAAGATTGTAGTAGTGGCTGGTCTTTGCTTATTGGTTACAGCCAGTATCTTAGTCGGCTACAATGTCTATTCAGCATCAAATACAAAAAATCTGGTGTCCAATCGAGTCACTAATTTAGTGGAAAAAAGTACGTTGGATGGTCTCAAAACCACCGCGTCTTCATATGCTAATGCCATTAGCCGCCGTTTAGAGCCGGGCCTTATCATCGCGCAAACATTGGCTAAAACCACCGCGGCCAATAAAGTCTACGAACAAGAAAGAAAATCACAGGTTGATACCCGTGAATCATTCAACAGAATTTTACATGACGTGCTCGCTGCTCACAAAGATCTTAACGGTATCTATAGTGCTTGGGAACCTAATGCATTTGATGGTCAAGATGCGCAGAATCACACTGATTCAATGGGGAATAACCCTCAAACTGGGCGCTTTACGCCTTATTGGACACGTAGCAGCAATGGTCACATTGCGGTGCAGCCTTTAGTTGAGTATGACTCACAAGAGAAACACGCCAATGGCGTCGCTAAAGGTGGATGGTACATTGTCCCCCGTGAAACACATCAATCAGCTGTCACAGCACCGCTCCCTTATATTGTCCAGGGAAAACATGTTTGGTTGGCAACATTATCCGCCCCTATTCTCGTCAATGGTAAATTTCTTGGGGTATTTGGTGCCGACTATGATCTGGATTTTGTGCAGTCATTAAGCAAACAAGTTGACGACAAACTTTATGGCGGTCAAGCCTCCGTGACAATTGTAACGAAACAAGGATTAGTCATTGCAGACAGCGCTAACCCTGATGCTATCGGCGGATCAATGCGGCCACTATTTAATGACCAATATGATCGCGTTCTCGCGACGGTTCAATCCGGGCAAGACACTGTATTTAACGATCCTAACCAAAGCAACATACAAGTATTTTCGCCTATTAAACTCGGAACAACTGACGCTCTTTGGTCGATTATTATCACAGTGAACCGCGATCTCGTAATGGCGGACGTGACTCAGTTAGGCAAACAAATAAACCAGACCAATGAGACTGCTAGGAATTGGCAAATCGCTATTGGATTGATGGTCTCTATTATCGCGATGGCTGTTTTGGCGACGATGGCTCGAAACTTAGCATTGCCGATTATGCGGGCCGTAAAAATGGCTCAAACAATCTCGCAAGGTGATTTTAGCGGACGATTGACATACACCAGTCATGATGAAATCGGTCAATTAGCTAGCGCGTTAGACAATATGGCAGATAGTTTACAAGAGCAGGCGAGCGTTGCAGAGAAAATTTCAAAAGGCGATCTCAGCTTCTCAGTCAATCTTGCCTCAGAAAAAGATCAGTTAGGTAAGGCCCTATCAGGGATGATGACTAACTTAAATCGTTTGGTTGGACAAATTAAACAGCGCGCTGAAGTAATCGGCTCAAACGCTGATAATGTCTCTGATCTAAGTCATGACTTAGCCAGCGGTGCGACTCAATCAGCGGCAGCGGTCACGGAAATTAGTGCAACTATCACTCAAATTGCCGCACAGATTAAACAAAGTTCAAATAATGCTGACACAGCAAGTACATTGTCACAACAATCAATGGATTCAGCTGATAACGGCAATCAGCTCATGACTGAATTGCAACAAGCGATGAAAGATATTGAAAGTTCAGGGAAGGACATTAATAATCTTATCCGAACCATTGAATCGATTGCAGAACAAACTAACTTACTCGCCTTAAATGCTGCAATTGAAGCGGCTCGAGCAGGCGAACAGGGGCGCGGTTTTGCCGTAGTTGCCGATGAAGTTCGTCAATTGGCTGCACGTAGTGCCGGAGCGGTCCAACAAACATCCTCGTTAATTGATATTTCCGCGCAGCGAACCCAACGCGGGATTGTGTTATCACGACAAACAGCCGAAGCTTTGGAATCGATTGTGCACCGAGTCGGAGAATCAAGCTCATTAGTCAATGAGATTGCCAGCGCCGCCAGTGAACAAGCTCAAGGCGCCGAGCAGATCAGCCAAGGGATCAATCAAATTGATGAAGTCACTCAGCAAAACAGTAACAACTCGGAACGTTGTGCCGAGGCGGCAAACCGATTATCAAGTGAGTCGAAACAGCTCACAGATTTAATTCAGCAGTTTAAACTCAAATAAACCAACTAAAGGCCGGTTGAACCGGCCTTTGCTGCACTTGTTTTTCATCCACTCTCGTGACACAACCACCACTCTCACCTGTGAATATTAGAAAAACTAAGTACCCAGTTGCTTACAACCGAGTCTTACTCTTTCAAAGAATCTTGCTATGCCGAGGGCACGCCTAGTGCGAAGATCAACAAACAAACGATGGTAAGCAAAGCAAAACTGAGCAACCAGAACGGGCGACGCGACAACTGTTCGACCCTACACGCGACTAAAAAAGCAACCAAACACTGCAGTGCATAGAACAAAGCAAAGGCACGTGAGGCATAACCAATAATAGCATTTACATTCGTTACCCAAGTTAGCACCAGTGTCACCATGAGGATCAAGACATACGCATAGCGAATGGGGAATCGTCGATGGGTGATATCTTCAAGCAATCCCCCCGCGCCAGATGTATCGGCCACAGCGGCGCTAAACTGACTACCGATCGCGGCAATCGAAATAAGCAGTGGTAAAACAGCTGCCACAGGTGCAGCCATACTGATAATGGCGGTAACGTTAGCCCCGATCCCTTGGTGAAATAGCACGGTTACCAACGAGATAAAAAGAAGATAGATAAGTGTTGATATGATTTGCGCCAAACGCATGGTTGTAATTCTTTGGCTCGCCGAGTGCTCTTCGCCAAGGTAACGAGACGTTTCAAACCCTTGGACGACAATCAATAGCCCTAAAAGTACACGCATATCATGAAAACTGATATCTGAGGAGATATCAGGGAGCGTCCAATGGCCAGAGGTAACAAGCCCAACGTTATAGACGCAAAGTCCCAAGACCAATGCGCCAATCATACCAAGATTGAGGCTGATTGAATATGACTCGACCTTTTCTAACTCACTCAGTCCTCGCCACATTCCTACGCCAGTGATGGTCAGCAGTAACAGTGTCGAAACCACATCAGCTGTCAATTCAGCATGGATGTTAAACGCATTCAGAGCAAACGCCGCCAGCAATTTAATATAGTAGGTAACTGAGATAAAATAGGCACCGGCGAGTACAATCCGCGCAAGAAAAGCAATATTTTGAACCATTCCCGCCTGCTCTTCTATCGGTTCGAAGTGCTTAATATTAAAGCGAATGGCTCCCCCGACTGCATAAGCAAGGACTAAGAGCAGAGCCATACACACAAGCGCTAAGTTGCCAACAACACCCGCCAATAATGGTGCACAAACGAGAAAACCACTACCCATGATCGAGGCCAGTGGCGTCATAGTCGCTTTCCAAGTGGTTGAGCTAGAAAGCCGTTTTGAAAACGCGAGATACCCAGCCAAACTGAGTCCGACAACAACGATAAAAACATTGAGCATGGCAATCCCTTGAAAAAACAAACGGCTTAATCAGTTGCCGTTGAAATGGTGTAACAATGATGACGCCTCATTTAAGACACATCCGATAAATTACCAAAGTTGATAAAAGACAAATAGTAACGCATCAGGTATCAACTAGTAGCCTCATTTTTTAAAACCGTTTCAATACGCCTTTTCATATTCCTGCGCACGAAATCACACACTCAGCGTGATCCATTGCAAGCAGATCATACGCCTAAATAGGATTTGTTAATTGATAAAATCGCAACCAAGTGTCTAGGTCAATTGCCAAGATTACTCGGCAATAGGACAGCTCGCCCCACCCGATTGATCACAATTCAGGTTTGACTTCTGAACACTCTTTAGCGAGCAGCTTACCTATAGTTGAAAGATGCACACTTGCGGAAAAACTGAGTGAAGCCCCCGATCGTGGCGCACTGATCTTACGAAGAATGACTCACTTAAGCAAAGTACCGACAGTCATAGACAGACTTCATCCCCTCACAGAACTTCATGGCTATGGTATTTATAATTTAGACACTAAAGGTATTAAGCGACCCATAACGAACACTGAACTGACCTTGAAAGTAGACGCCATTTGATGAGAGGACAAAAGCTAACACGAACATGTCAATTTGCATGGATGATAATATAATTAATAATAATTTGAGCTATGAGATTCAACAATCTGGATAGAGATCTAGCCTGCAATACTGGTGACGTCATGGCTGTTAACCCTGCTTGTAAAGTCTGTGTTAAATTTGCTGAATCCATCAATCCGCATTTTTGTTTGCCAGCGATGCTAACTTTAACACTAACCATACGGGGGATGTATGGGGGATCGTGCACCAATGGTTGCGATGGTAAAAACACAAGGTTTTTCCATCAATGATGACAATTTAACCGTTGCTCAATGTGTCAATGAAGCACATCCATTTATTAAAATGCTTGCGAAACAATTTTGACCGTATAGTTGAAACAATGACATATCGCTTGAGATACCATTCCAAAGATGCCTTGCTTTTTGGACCAAGCGTAGTGTCCGAACACATAATCTCAATATGTTGAGCCAGTCTTTGGTCATCAAAATTAATCGTTACCCATTGATAAAAATGAACTATTTATTGATGGATTCGACTATTTGAAAATCCGTGACCGCCGTATATTGTGTCAGCATGATGCCGATGGCATATTCAATGTTGGAGGTATTTTCAAGCAGTAGGTTGTTAGATAAATTATCAAATACTTTTTTTAATACTGGATTCTTCTCGAATTCATTTTTGTTTTCAACATAAATTTGGATAAATTCATTAGCCTTATTTGTATGTGTCATTTCGTTCATTTTAACTGATGAATAAAGTTCATCATCATTTAGTATCGTTTGTTCACCGACTTGAAATATTGAATATGACATTCCAAACCCAAACACGGTGACCAACCCAATAACCCCTGAATAAATAAGGACAACCAATCCTAAAAACAGATGAGAGAACAATAGTGAGAATCCCCACAGCGCAGTTAAACCAACAAAGATATTAGTGAATGTATCCATTTGAGAGAAAATATTTTTAAAGTACATAATCTTTCCCATGCTTATAGACAACCAAATTAAATAGTGACCATCAAGAATCACACTATTAAAAATGGCAAAACAAACTGTACTTTCATGTTGCATTCAAGATAGTTTTTATGGCTTAACAACTGCCATTGTTTGAGAGCAACTCAGCATAATCAACTATTGCGTAATTAATCATTATTATTGATGACATAAATGAGATACACAAGACCTTTTGACTTTCAAAAGTTGATGTCGCGTCTCTAAGTGTCACGATAAGTTGACAAACATTCCCACGGTTGTGTGGATTTGCTGACTTAAAGCCTTGCTGTTATCTGCGTATTTGGAAGATATTTATTTTTATCATTGTTTTTCTCCACACCCTATGGGGGATTTTTTACCATCAACAAGGTCTTTGCCTAAGAGCCAACCAACTTGCTATAAAAGTAGCCTTGAAATGTCAACACGCTCCAGATAAAAAAGATAACTAACGTACTAAACAACACACATAAATAAAACGCTCATCGAATATAGGTCGATCCGAACAGCGTTCGTTTGAGTTCAATACTAACTTTCATTCACGATACATGTATCTCACATGTAAAATTTTGTGATCAATTTAACCATTCGCATTAAAATTGTAATCGATTACATACAATTGTGACACTTGTTAAATAATCCAAATATCATCTTATGCTTTAATCCACTGCGATGATGCTTCGATAACTATCGAGCAGTTGCAACCATCCCTGAACCATTGGGTAAAAATTTAAATAATAGCAATTAAAATAACGCATCTGTCCGCTAACCGCCAATCACGGAGATCGCCACAATGAAATGGAATCGTTTACTATCTATTGTAATGGGAACGGCATTGATGTTTAGCCAAACAAATGCGTACGCATTTGTTAAAGGGGCCGATGTCAGTTGGGTATCACAAATGGAATCAGCTGGCTATCGTTTCAATAACAGTCAGGGGCAAAGCCAAGATCTGTTTGCAATTTTAAAATCATACGGAATAAATACCATCCGTTTACGCGTATGGGTCAATTCAGGCTATTACAATAGTATCGAGGATGTATTACAGAAGGCAAAACGAGCCAAAACTGCTGGCATGGCAATTATGATTGATTTTCACTACAGTGATACATGGGCCGATCCGGGTCACCAAAGCACACCATCTGCTTGGAAAAACTACGATTTAAATGGTTTGATGAAAGCAATGTGGTGGTATACACACGATGCGCTAACACAACTTAAAAATGCCGGTATTACCCCTGCCTATGTACAGGTCGGAAATGAAACTAACAATGGCATGATGTGGCCACTAGGCAAAGCTTCTGCAAATATGCGCAACTTTGCTTGGCTGATTAACACCGGTTATGACGCGACAAAAAACGTCTTTCCTAACGCAAAGGTCATTGTGCATTTAGCGAATTGCCAAAATAATAGTACATTTCGTTGGATCTTTGATGGCATCGGTAAGTATGGCGCTAAGTACGACATTATTGGTGCATCAATTTATCCCACCAATGTCTCAGGTGAAAGCTGGCAACTCGCAGAAGAACAGTGTTATAACAACCTCAATGATATGGTCTCTCGCTATAATAAAAATGTGATCATCTCTGAAATTGGTGCACCTTGGAATGCCAAAGAGAGTCAATCAATCGTTGCAACCATGATCAACTACGTCTATCGAGTCAAAAACAATCGTGGCTTAGGGCTGCTGTATTGGGAACCCGAAGCAGCTAATTTTCAAAAATATACCATGGGCGCGTGGGATCCCAATACAATGCGTCCGATGAACACGCTCAACGCGTTTAAATAATTCGAAATACTTTTGATGATCTCGCCCATCGCAATATATCAGTATATACGACCGTGCGACGATACTTGGGTACAGGCTTAGAGAGTGTACTCCTCAGCGCAGTTGCTAATTTTCGGTCAATTGCGCTATTCATCTTAACAACCTCGATAAATAAGAAGTTGAGAACTAAGCCGCTATTAGCACTATTATCGTGATCATCTGTCTTGATATCCCCCATAAAAAGATAAGTATTACCCACTTATTTATTAAGCGCTCATACAGCCATTGACAAACAGCCTTTAAACGGTATGCTGCGCCCCTCACTGGGTTCCCTCACCCCAGATGCATCAACTAAAAAGGACAAATCAATGAGTACCCATTCACTCCCACGGCTTCGTGCCGGCCTGACTATTGCACACGTCACTATCATCATTTGTAGTAACTATCTGGTTCAATTTCCGCTTACATTCGCCAATTGGCATAGCACTTGGGCGGCATTTTGTTTTCCATTTATTTTTGTCATGAGCGATTTAACCGTACGCTTATACGGTTACCCGCTGGCAAGACGCGTCATCATACAAGCCATGGTCCCAGCATTAGCTGCCTCATATCTACTCAATGTATTGTTCGCTAGTGGCCAATGGCAAGGGTTTGGGACGCTTGGTCAGTTTAATAGCTTTGCCGGAAGAATCGCTCTGGCGAGTTTTTCTGCTTACCTTGCAGGACAACTTCTTGATATCATAGTATTCAGACGATTACGTAGACTCAGACAATGGTGGGCAGCGCCAGCAGGTTCAGCAATAATTGGCAATTTAGCAGACACCTTTATCTTTTTTAGTGTTGCTTTTTATGCGGGCAGTAATCCATTTATGACCGCCCATTGGGTAAGCATCGCTGAAGTCGATTATTGGGTTAAATTAATGATTAATATCATTTTGTTTTTGCCGTTATATGGCGTAATACTGACCGTAATTAATCGAGTAAGTTGCCGTATAGGCAACGCTACTTCAGCCTGACACTGAGTCCAGACGCATGTTGTATCTTGCGGGGTACAGCAATTTATTTAGTTGACTTGTTAGTCAACCAAGGAACAGTTATGCAGTCATCAGTACCCTTATTTCGAGAACATTTAAATTTTTCCGCATTAGATAATGATTTCTACAAAATGAATATGTGGCAGTGCTTCATGCATCAGTATCCCTATGTGGAAGATGCAGAGTACAAACTAGTCGTACGAAGTGACGTTGACTTGCGCCCCTATCGAGATGAAATCGAACAAGAACTGGAAAATTTAAATGGCTTAAAGTTCACTGATGATGAAATTGAATGGCTTGCTAAGGTTCCTTGGTACACCAAAGATTTCATCGAGTGGGTAAGAATGTGGTCTTATCAAACGCGATTTTTAAAAATTAGCGAAGAAAATGGCCAACTTTCAGTACGCACTCGTGGCCCGTTGATGCACATCAACCACTTTGAAATGCCGGTTTTATCCACTATCTCTGAAGTTTATAACCGCAACAACCACGGTAACAAAACCATTGCGGATGTTGATCAAAAGATCACCACCAAAGTAAATTGGTTAAAAGAACAAATCGAACGTTACCAGATGAAAAACTTAATGTTTGCTGACTTTGGTACCCGTCGACGGTTTAGCTCAGCCACTCAATATCGCATGGTCAGCCAGTTTAAAGAGCTGTTACCTGGGGTTTTCAGCGGAACATCCAACATGTACATGGCCAAAGCCATGGGGTTAACGCCCATTGGCACGATGGCTCATGAAATATTTATGCTTTCTCAACAAGTTGGGATTCAACTGGCAAATTCGCAAAAGCATACGCTCGAGTGTTGGGTGAAAGAGTTCCGTGGACGGCTCGGCTGCGCGTTGACTGATGTGATCGGAATGGACGCATTTATTCGCGATTTTGACCTCTATTTTGCCAAACTTTTTGATGGCCTACGCCATGATTCGGGTGATCCGCGCATATTTGGCGATAAAGCCATTAAGATGTATGAAAACCTCAATATTGATCCAATGACTAAGACATTAGTCTTCAGTGATGGTCTCAACTTTGAGCAGATGGTCAGTATCTACCGCTACTTTGAAGGGCGTATTAAAATCTCGTTTGGCATCGGAACCTATTTATCCTGCGATCTGGATGATGTGTCTCCGCTGAATATTGTCATGAAACTTGTCCATGTCAACGGTCGTCCCGTCGCGAAAATCTCTGATGCACCCGGTAAAAACCTATGTGAAGATGAACAGTTCGTCGATTATCTAAAAAAAGTATACCGTGTCACTTGGGCCTCATAAGGAATCAATCATGGCTGATTATTTAACGATTGCAACGGCTTCTTTGCGCCAGCTTCCATTTGATTTTAAAGGTAATATCGCACGGATCATACGCGCAATTGAGCAAGGCTATGAATGCGGTAGCAACGTATTATTGATGCCAGAGCTGGCGTTAACCGGTTATGGTTGTGAAGATAATTTCACCTTTCAAGAATTTCATGAAGCGGCCATGGCCGCGTTGCAAGATGTACTCAAAGCCGCCCAAACCCTAGGCCAAGATCAGCAACCGATGCTCATTAGCCTTGGCCTTCCACTGCTCTACCCCGGTGGGCAAGTGTATAACGCGTCAGCCATTTTCAGCGCCGATGGTTTACATGGTTTTTCCTGTAAACAATTTTTAGCTCGCAACGGGTTACATTACGAACCCCGTTGGTTTGAAGCATGGCCGCGTGGCCAAGTCGTTCAGCACCCGCATTATCAAGTTCCAATGGGGGATTTGGTGATAGACTCTCACGGCGTGCGCATTGGATTTGAAACCTGCGAAGACTCATGGATCAGTAATCGCCCTGGACGCGATCTGTATCAACGCAATGTCGATTTAATCTTAAACCCGAGCGCATCTCATTTTGCCAGCGGTAAATTTGATGTTCGTGAGCAATTTATTTTAGAAGGATCGCGAGCCTTTGGGGTCGTTTACGCTTATGCCAACCTCAATGGCACCGAGAATGGAACCAGTATATTTGATGCAGGATGTATGATCGCCTCTGAAGGACGCATGGTCTCTTATGGCGAACGCCTTAACTGCCAAGAGGTACTGCTCAATCATGCCTTAGTCAATCTCAGCGCCAACCGAGTGACACGCATTCTCAGTAGCGAGTCCATTAATATTTTTAAGGCACAGTCTGACATCACGCTACCTTATTTGCTCACCACATCCACACCGCCTTGGCAGGTCACTGAACAGTCGCTTCCAGCCAACGATGAGATGAATGAATTTTGGGACGATCTCAGCCATGATGATCGCATCCATAGCGAGATTTGCTATGCGTTAGCCAATGGGCTTTGGGATTGGATGCAACGCACCCATACGCATGGCTTTGTCGTGAGTATGTCAGGTGGTGCCGATTCAGGTTTGGCGGCGACGTTAGTCTATCTGTCTCATTATCTAGCTTTGCACCAACTGGGCGCAAACGACTATCGTCAAGCTCTACCAACGATTTGGCTTGACGACATTCCACAATACAGCGATGAACTCGGTGATTATACGCATTGGTTACATCAATATGTCATGCCCAAGGTCTTGCTCTGTCTCTATCAAGGAACTGACAATAGTTCGGCAATTACCTTTAATGCAGCCCAAGCTGTATCAGAGAATATCGGCGCTAATTTCCAACATTGGAACGTACAAACCATCGTCGATGACTACATCGAGCTGGTAAACCAGATCTACCCTGAACGCCCGCTGAACTGGAAAGATGACGATATCGCGCTGCAAAACATTCAAGCCCGTAGTCGTAGTCCAGGCGTCTGGATGTTGGCTAACCGTGAGAATAAACTGCTGATAGCCACATCCAACTTATCCGAATCAGCTCTCGGATATGCCACGATGGATGGCGATACCTCTGGAGTACTTTCAGTCGTTTCAGGGTTATCAAAAACACGCATTCGCAAGATTAACCATTGGCTGGAAAAACAAGGCCTCCCTGTAGAGGGATTCCATGGCTTTCATCGCTTAACCATTCCAGCAATGGGCCAGATCAATGTACAGCAACCGACTGCAGAGCTGCGTCCTGTTGAACAAACGGACGAAGAAGATCTCATGCCTTATATCATTTGCGATAGCATCATGGATAGTTATTTGATCCGGCAAATGTGGCCCAAAAGTATTCTGATTGATCTGTTAATGCAAGGCCATGGTCAGGTTTATTCACTTGAGCAACTCGGTCAATTTATTGAACGCTGGTTTCGCTTGTTCTGTCGTAATCCATGGAAACGCTATGGCACTCGAGCAGGCTTTCATGTTGAGCAAATTTCCTTGGATCCTAAAACATTCCATCGGTTCCCTCTGCTAAATGCCAGTTTTGCCGAGCCGCTCGAGCAGATGTGGGCATATATTCGCGCGCAAGCAACAGAGAAATAACAGGAACAAATCACATGAGCGATACCGATCGTTACCAACAACGTCAACAAAAGCTCAAAAGTCAGATTGATGAGCGTATAGCTAGCGCGCAACACGAGCGCGGGTTAGTGCTGGTGATCACGGGTAATGGCAAAGGTAAATCGACTTCTGGTTTTGGAACCGTGGCCCGTGCTGTTGGACATGGTCAACAAGCTGGCGTTGTGCAATTTATCAAAGGGACATGGGCGTGTGGCGAGCGCAATCTACTAGCCCAACATGGCGTACAGTTTGCGGTGATGGCCACTGGTTTTACTTGGGATACGCAAAATAAAGAGCATGATCGCCGCGCGGCCCAGGCGGTGTGGCAGCAAGGCAAAGCCATGCTTGCTAATCCAAATTTAGATGTGGTTCTTCTTGATGAGCTCACCTATATGGTGAGTTACGACTACATCGACTTAGATGAAGTAATTGAGGTTATTGAACATCGCCCCATCGACATGTCGGTCATCATTACCGGACGCGGGGCGCATCGACGTTTAATGGCATTAGCTGATACAGTCAGTGAAGTGCAATCACGTAAGCATGCTTTTGATCATGGCCTCAAAGCTCGACAAGGTATTGATTGGTAAATCACCCTGAATAATATCTTTCGATATGATACGTCAGACTCAAATTTTTGCAGTAGGCATTGACCTATGACGGCCATCGTTCAACGCATTAAACTTTTTATATCAGTGAGCTGAAATTGATCACCTTAGATCTTCCGCTGTAGTTAGTCGCTTCAAAGCATCCAACTCATGCAGATTCTTTGACAAGCCGTCTACCCGCTATACTTCTCAGGCTCGTTACAATATGTCTATTTGGAAAACGTGACGTTTTATGCCAAGTTTTCCTTACTGACTCCGTTACTGAAACACTCAAAGTTATGTGGCACTCATGCTATACAAGGTTTTCAGCACCATAAAAGCAACTAGCATATCAACTTAGAGAAGCTGTCCTTGGATCTCATGGGAAACAATAGGTGCTTCTATCTAGTCGTTTCAATATGCCCGTCAATATACCTTGCCTTTGGTTTGGCAGATTATCTAGACATGCTCTATGCAAGATCAATCATGCATTTTCGAAAACTCACGGTCTAAATCGAATTTTCTTGACGTGACGTGCCGCTCCATATCGCTCACTCTCCCCGTGACATCATCTAATTTTTCTTTAGCACGGCGCAAGCGTGAATTGGCACTATCGGAATACTTAAACATCTTTTTTGGGCGATAGCTTCGCTGATGCTCATCGTACTCATATTCGTAGCCATCGCCGCCCGCTGGTCGCACATCTAAAAAAAACCATAACGCGAGATACGCAAAGACGACAAATCCACCAAGGAAAAAAAAGCTACCAAAAGTAAATAGTCGCACGACCCATGGCGCCACATCAAAATGATCGGCAAGGCCTGCACACACACCACCTATGCGTCCTTGTTCCTCATTACGATATAAATTCAGCCCCCAACCATGGGATTTTTTATCTTTATATTTCATTATCTCGATCCTCTTAGTTTTCCATCCACCAGCGCATGCGCATTCTGTTCATGATTAGGAGATACATCATCCTTGTCGTTGGCGCCAATTTGGACTCTCTACATCGAGAATACGCTCTAATGCTTGCACTCTCTCCGTCAGTTTATCCGCCTGCATCAGCAAAGATTCCAATTCCTGCTTATCACCTTCATCCAAACCTTTCACCGCACGATTCTTGCTGCGGTAATGCAGTACCAACCAGATGGGTGCGACCACCGACATAAAGATGACGGTGGGGACAAACAAAAATGCGGCCATACTCATAATACAATTCCCTACGTTCTCTGGGCTGATATGTTTTCAGCTTAGTTTGCCTTGGTCATTTTCTCTTTCAATCGGGCCAATTCATCATTGATATCGTCATCATATGCCAAGGCATCAATCTGTGATTTGAGATCGGCTTTGGGCTCCATCCCGATGTCCATGGATTCAAGTTGGCCTTCTAGATTATCGACGCGACGCTCAAAACGCTCAAATTTTTCAAACGCGTCATCTAACGCTTCTTTGTGATTCTGACGTTTAACACGAATCCGGCTTTGTACGCTAGATTGACGGAGTAACATGGCTTTTTGTTTAGCCTTCGCATCATTCAATTTGCTCTGTAGCTGACCCACTTCTTCATGCAAATGTTCAAGGTGATCATCTAACACGGCCAGCTCTTGATCAATGGACATCATTTCTTTTTCAAGTTGCTGCTTTTCTGCCAAAGCAGCGCGAGCTAAGTCTTCTCGCCCTTTGCTGATAGCCAGCATGGCTTTATTTTCCCACTCGGTCGCTTCACTGCGCATACGTTCTAAGCGGCGACCGGTAGTTTTACGATCGGCTATCACCCGTGCAGAGCTAGAACGCACCTCAACTAAGGTTTCTTCCATCTCTTGAATCATCATTCGAATCATCTTTTTGGGATCTTCAGCCTTATCCAATATAGACGTCAAATTGCTGTTAATAATATCTGTCATTCTAGAAAAAATGCCCATCGACTTATCCTCTTTCTTAATGCTAATGAATAACTACTTTTGCGATTACAGCTTTATTAGTACAGTTTTTGTGCCAATATCTATAATATATTGATTAAATTAAACTTATTGGCTTATCACTCTATTACGATAAATTTTCTGCGGTCAAAAAAACCAAATAAAGGTATTTTTAACCAATTAAATTGGTTAATTTAACCCCATTCATTGGAAACATTAGGCCGATCTATGGAGAATAATCAAAGAGTCATCGGTAGCTCACAAGCACTGGCAAACGCACTTGATCATGCTTCCATTCTGGCGCAAATTAATCGCCCCATCTTAATCTGTGGTGAACGAGGCAGCGGTAAAGAGCTGATCGCCGAGCGCCTGCACTATCTATCCCCCCGCTGGGATCAAGCTTTCATTAGCCTAAACTGTGCAACTATTAGCGATAGCCTGATGGAAAGTGAGTTATTTGGTCATGAAGCAGGCGCCTTTACGGGGGCGACAAAAAGATATCAGGGGCGATTCGAACGAGCAGATGGGGGCACTTTATTTCTCGACGAACTCGCGACCATGTCATTGCGAGTGCAAGAAAAGTTATTACGACTGATTGAATATGGTGAATTCGAGCGGCTTGGCAGTGGTAAGACCCAACGGGTTGACGTACGTATTGTCGCCGCGACTAACGCGGATTTACCGGTTCTCAGTGAGCATGGGAAATTTCGCGCCGACCTATTGGATCGCCTAGCCTTTGATGTGATTCAGGTGCCTCCGCTGCGCGATAGAAAAGAGGACATCGAGGAGTTGGCCAACTTTTTTGCCATGAAACTCAGTAGTGAATTAGGCTGGGAATACTTCCAAGGTTTTAGTGAAAACGCGCTAGCGGTATTACAACAACACCATTGGCCTGGTAATATCCGCGAACTAAAAAATGTGATCGAGCGTTCGATTTATCGCTGTGGTTTTCAACACACACCAGTAGATCAGATTGTACTGAATCCTTTTACTTATTTGGTTCCCCGTTCAAACAATGCCGTATTAAAGGAACAGGAAACATACCTAGAATCCAAATCGTTAACCGCATCAATGGGGTTAAAAGAGCAAACTCTGCAGCTTCAACAACGGCTCATCCAACAGGCGCTCAATGACAACAAACACAACCAGCGGCTCGCAGCGAAGTCCCTAGGGCTTAGCTACGATCAATTTAGGGGATTGCGAAGAAAATTGAAATAAAGTACGCGATCAAGAAAATGCCATAATGCCCATGAATAACGATATGTGATGTTTTTTCATCGAACCATCGACACTGAACATGTCGCGACGCGTTGTGAAACGCGCATTTGGCGAATAAACTTCCGCCCTCTTAAAGAGAACAAATACTTAAGATGAACGGCACATTGATCGTTTAAAAGGCATCTAAAACTAAGCTGATGTGATTAACCCCACTTTCAAATCTGTTGCCTCATAGATCACATCACCATTGAGCAGAACCATGCCATCAGCGATGCCCATCCCAAGCGGCTTTTTGATGATTCGTTTTATATGCACTTGGTACTCAATAGCCTTGGCATCGGGGTAAATTTGTCCGGTGAAACGTACTTTTCCTACACCCAAAGCACGACCTTTTCCCGGTAAACCAGACCACCCTAAAAACACACCTAATAGTTGCCAAAGTGCATCCAACCCTAAACAACCTGGCATCACAGGGTCGCCTTGAAAGTGGCAAGCAAAGAACCAATCATCAGGTCTAATCACTAGACCTGCGGTTAATAAGCCCCTGTTGTATTGACCACCGATGGTATCAATATGTGAAATTTCGTCAATCATCAACATTTGATCACTGGGCAATTGCGCATTGCCTTCACCAAAAAAGCCGCCTTGCGACATAGTGACAATATCCGATTTAGAAAATTTCATACTTCCCTCACGTTCGTTTAGTAAATAACAGTTAACGAGTATGCGAGTAACTTAGCCACGAGGCTTGTAAAAATTGGACATGAATTGCTGCGAAATTGCAGAAAGCGAATAAATGCCATGTTGAGCGATGGTTTTAAGGAGATGGGACTGATCAAAAAATCCAAGATCCAACCCATGATGTAGATATGAGCCGACATCCTGGTAACATCGTTTTAAATATTGGTTCATACGAATGGTCTGAGCAAACGCTTTACTGGTCAGCCCCGTATATAGTAAAAACTGGCGATTCATATGACGAGTGCTCAAGCCTACTTCGCTTGCTAATTGAGTCATGCTGGTCATACCGCTCTCACGATAAATTAGAAGCAATGCATATTTCAATTGGGCAGGCAGGCTTCTAGGTGCAACATGCTTTAGCAGTAGTGCTTCACTATAAGCAACACGCTCCTTAAATGAGCTCTTTTCATACAAATTTTCTTGTAATGATAAAAACGCGCTATTTTCCAAAAAATCTAAATTTATTAATTTGTTAGTTACCTCTGAAACATCAACATCAAAGAAACTACGTACCTTTCCAGGCTGAAACCAAATACCAAAATAAGGCCTTCGTTCTTCATTCAGAGGAACATCTAAAATAGATGATTGTGTGCCTCCAAATAATTCAGAACACACAGAGAAAAACAGAATATTGGTTCCATCTGGCACAATAGGATACATCGTAGGATGGTCAGTTTTTACTTCAACAAAGGCATAGATCGTCTCAGATAATGACGGACTGGGCTTTTGAATTTGTAGATTCAATCCAAATCGATCTTGACCCACACACGTTAAAGTCGGTTGAAAAGGTTGATACGGTGATGAGAAATCCAAAAGAAATCCTATTCAGTGAGATTCACCTACATTAAACACTTTTTATTGGATTACCAAGAAAAAATCATAATGAAGCCTTAGTCGCTTGGAAATCACTTTATATTCAAGACCAATCATTGTGCTTTTGAATCCATGACGATGAAAGCTTAGATTCAATCCATATGAGCGCACATATAACGGCCATCATTGAATAATGTGATCTTGACGATAATGAGATAAAGCGATTGCCGTGATCTAAATTTATCCGAATCAAATACGAAATACATTACAAACGAGCACTTTAACGGCAGATCTAGTATACAGCAGCCTCCATATCCGTTTTAGTTAAACCTCATTTTGCAGTATGATCCGTTTTAACGACTTCGGAATGCATAAAAAGTGGGTAACAACTGATAAATTATATTAGCGATTTTGATGTGAGCAATCCTTCAAATAAAGACCTATTGCGACACTTTCTCGAGAAGAGTTGGGCCGAAACTTATCGGGCTCAAATAGGCGACGAGGTGACATCCTCGATAATAGCAGGGCTCGGTGACGAAAGTTTGGGCGGTATACTCTCGTGCAACAAAGAAAAGGTTGAAGAAAAAGTTATTGTGGTCATGGAAGACCAGCATATTGTTGCATGTTGCGTGTACGCCACACGACATGACATTACGTATATTTGGGCTTTCTATGTGCTTCAGGCGCTACAGCACATGGGCATTGGCCGCAATATAGTCGAATTGATTATAGGCAGAGGATTGAACCAAAACACACTTCAAGTCACGGCACTTCAAGTCAGCAAGGATGCCGTTCATTTTTATGAGCGATTGGGATTTCTCATGACGGACGCCGTGCAATTCCAGTTAACGCCCGGTCACGAAGAACCCGCTTTAACAATGAAAATGAGGCCAAGAGGCTATCGCCGTAAATAGACGGATAAACTATAAAGCGGTTCGGTTTAAACAAGTCTTATAAATATTCGATAATGGCAGTAATCACCTAGGCGATACCAGTATTTTCTCGTCTGAAAATACAAATAGATAATCGAACATCCACAAACTGGCTAATTATGGTAACAGGATAAGTATCGTCTCAAACGTTGCAATGCAAGCGCCAATGATTGATGATTTTGACCATAACAGATGCGTAGATGCCCCTTTCCTGCTTCACCAAAAGCTTCGCCTGGTGCAACGCCCACTTTTTCATTTCGGATCATGTTAAGAATATAAGCTTGACTGTCATCCGCCAGCCCATCCACTTTTATAAAAGCATAAAAAGTAGCAGGCATGTCATATAATGTAATACCGTCCACATCATTCAAAGCATCATAAACCATAGTGCGGGATTGGCGAAAGCGCACCAATGTTTGCTGTAAAAATACCTCACCTTGAGTAATTGCGGCCAATCCAGCCGCTTGTACAAACGCTGGTGCACAAGAAACATTGAATTCAATGAGTTTAGTGATCGTTGGCCTTAATACTTTGGGCAGTGTTAACCAACCTAAGCGCCATCCGGTCATACACCACGCCTTAGAAAAACTGTTACAAATAATAATTCTATCATCTTCATTCATAATCTGAGCAAAAGATGGCGCACATTGACCTTGATAGACATGACGGTTGTATACCTCATCAGAAATCACCCAAATTCCCATTTGACGAGAAAACTCTGCAATCGCACAAAGTTGAGCAAAACTGGCAACCCAACCTGTCGGGTTCGCTGGGGAATTAATCACCAATGCCCGAGCCCCTTTAAGGATTTTGAATAAACCATTGAGATCTAATTCGAAGCGTCCTTGCATTTGCGTGAGAGGAAATTCAATGACTTGTGCACCAAGTAAGCGAGGAATTGCCATCAGTGTCGGAAATGCTGGCGTTATCACCACGACTTTATCGGTAGGACTAATGATTGTTTGTGCGGCTAACATCACCGCATTGGTGCCAGAGACCGTCACTACAATATTGTCTTCATCAAACGATTGATTAAAAAGCGTTGTTTGATAAGAAGATAATGCCTGACGTAACGCCAGTATGCCATTGTTGGGGGTATAGCGTGTTTGGCCTGCTGCCAAACTATCAAATGCAGCCTGACAAATAAATTCCGGTGTGACGATATCTGATTCACCGAACCACAAAGGGATCACCCCTTCTTGTGTCATACCGAAATTGGCAATAGCACGAATCGACGACGCTTCGAGTGATGCGGCTACAGGGTTAATGTCGTTCAATGAAGGGAGGGGCATCAACTGAAAATCCTTTCCTGATTTAAGTAGTAGGTCTCTTTATGTGACGTCATGTATGTGAAATCAACGTTGCTTCTTACATTAAATTACCATACTGAAGAAACTATTTTCTCAAAAATGAATGGCTAATAGGAAACTCTAACTATCAAGAATATAGATAAAGCTGCTATCGCCATTTTAGCCGCTTACAAAAAATAGGACTTTAGTCAGTGAAAAACTGGCACAAGGGCTTTTTAATCCATGTTGGCCTTAGTCATCACTGACTTAAACAAACTCATTATTTCCCTTACTGTTGATGAGGCAACCTAGCGATAAGCAGGTTTATTATTCGTATAAAAATAGCAGGCAAAACCAATGATCAATTAAGATGATAAACATGCCACCACCGATCGCTCTAGCCTTTCCCCGCAACGCTTACAAGCACATTTCAGCTCGGCATGATGCGAGGCAGCTCCCTATAAGCTAATAAATAATCACCTTGATCCATCATACCCTAACAGCCCTATTTTCAGTGGTTGTTTACATTTTTCATTTTTAAGTGTTCATAACACGGCTGTCAGTGCAACTGTGAGCACTCTCGCAAACCACATTTCCAGCTATTGCAAAAGCTGACCTAAACTTGAATGATTTAACAGCATATAATCTGCTATTTTTGTGGAAAAAATAACACATTTAATCAATACGTAAGGGCGAAAAATGTTCAATATTGGATTAGATATAGGCGGGACCAAAACAGAAATCCAAGTTTTTGATTCATCAGGACTGGGTATCTACAAGCGCCGTGAAGCAACTTGTAAAACCAGTTATGATGAGTTCACTCAGCATATCGTTGCAATGATTCACTCAGCGGAATCAACCCTTGATCATCCCTGTAATCTGGGTATCTGTTTACCCGGTAGTATCGACCCATCAACAGGACTTATCAAAAATTCCAATATTTTAGTCATCAACCAGCACCCCTTTCAGCATGATTTAGAAGAGATCTTCCAGCGCCCGGTTAGTATTAGTAATGATGCTAACTGTTTCACACTATCTGAAGCAGTCGATGGTGCGGGGCAAGATGCACATAGTGTATTTGGCGTCATTCTTGGAACAGGATGTGGGGGTGGCTATGTTGTCAACCACCAACTACAACAAGGGAAAAATGGCAACTGCGGTGAATGGGGACACATTCCTCTACCACATTACCGCGAATCTGTGGATGGACCAAGTGTATCTTGTTATTGCGGCCAATTGAACTGTATTGAATCGTTTATATCTGGAACAGGTATCAACCGCCAGCTCACCTATCACTATGGTTATCCCGTAGATAGTGTTACTTTTTTTAACCAGTTACTGCAAAACCAAAACAAGCTAGCCAGTCAGTGTTTCGAACGCTTCCAAGATCAACTCGCCCGCTGTTTTGCCATGCTCATTAATCTACTCGACCCGGATGTGATTGTCATTGGCGGTGGTTTATCAAATGTTCCGCAACTATTCGATGGGATTAATCAGCGGATTGGCCAATATACATTCGGTCACTACCATAACACCCCCATACGTACGGCGGTGCATGGTGATAGTAGTGGAATCCGCGGAGCCGCTTGGTTAGGTAGACAACATAACGATCAATAGCCACAAATCATCCCAGCAAAAAGCCAATAACATGATGCCAGGCAAAAGGGTATTAAAAACTTTGTCACCAATTGTATTGACTAGGAGATTGGCTCAAACTGGTGCTCATCAGCAAACCAAGCAACTAACTGGGTAAAACAGTCAATAGCAGCATCAATAATGGCGCTGGGATCAAGTGTGTGTTCTTCAACATATTGATCAAACTGATGTTTCCATACATCCCAGCCTTCTATGGCTGGACGAGAATGAGCCAAAGCCGAAAAATAAGCCAATGGAAGTCCCTGCAAAGCACTCGCTTGGCTAAGGCGTTTATAGATCATCTTCCCACCCATATGCGAACCATGCATGACATAACTGTATCCCAAGTAATCTTCTAATCGTTGCAGTTTTAACGCCGAAGGCCGCAAGGCTTCCTCTGGTGATGCATTAGGGCTGTAGGCAACATCTTGTTTAAGGCTGTTAATTTGGCAATCAATACGCGCAAATTCTGGTGGCAAGAATAATGTTGCAGCTTGCTCAAAATCAAGCTGCCATCGTACAAAGCAATTATGAAAACAACGCATTGCCTTTTGATAAGCGACCACATCAATATCTTTAGCAATTAAACATTTTAAAATCGGCTGATGATCCAACTGATTATGTAAGTGCCAAGTCCGAGTTTTTAGTTGTTCACTTAGTAGTTGCTTATCCATTGAGATATTCCTTTGCAAAATCTTCTGCAGATAACGGTTTACTGAAAAAATAGCCTTGATAGATATCACATCCTAATCCTTTGAGGATGCTGTACTCGATTTTCCGCTCAACGCCTTCTGCGACCACTTCTAGCTGCAATTTTTTGCACAACGACATCACACTTTCAACCATCGTAAATAAATTATCATCTATGTTCATATTAGAAACAAAAGATTTATCAATTTTTAATTCATCGATGGGCAGTTTCCATAAGGAATTCAGTGAGGAAAACCCCGTACCAAAATCATCTAAAGAAATAGTCATACCATGTTTTCTTAATCGACTTAATGCCCCTATCGCAGTTTGATAATTATTCATAAAAACAGATTCGGTGATCTCAAGGCGAATCGAGTGCTTAGGCACATTATATTGACGTAATAGCTGTAAGATATCCCGTTCGAAAGCCGGTTCAATCAATTGAATAGGGCTGATATTGATTGACAGTGTATAGCTATCCGGCAGTTTATCGTTATCTTGCCACAGCGCTAATTGCTGACATGCTTTTTCAAAAATCTGTAGCCCCAGTGAGTAGATTAAACTGTTCTTTTCCGCAATTTCAATAAAAGTATCAGGTCCTACGTTCCCAAATTTAGGATGGAACCAACGCGCCAACACCTCAATACCACAGAGCATTTTTTGACTATTCACCTGTGGTTGGTAGCTCAATTCAATTCCATTTTGCGCAATACACTCTCTGAGATCCATGGTTAAAATTGCTTTTTTATTAAATAGATCCTGATCACGAGAATCAAAAACATGAAAACAATTTTTACCCTTATTTTTTGCCGAATACATGGCAATATCGGCTTGTTTTAACGTTTCATTAAAATCTAACTGGGTCACATCTTCAGTGATAATTCCCATGCTCGGAGTGATCACTATTGTATGGGCATTATCAAGTATGGGTTGACTGATACGATGGGTGATTCGTTCAGCCACTAATCTCGCCAATGAGGGTTCTGGCAGGACTGGATGCGTTAAAACCACGACAAATTCATCGCCCCCTAAACGAACGACCAGATCGCTGGGTTTAACGTTCTCGCTTAAGCGATGAGCCACGGTCATCAAGATCCGATCGCCCGTCTCATGGCCCATAAAATCATTGATATCTTTAAAATTATCTAAATCGATAAAGAGAACCGAGATATATTGAACTGAAGACTGCTCTTTAAAGTTTTCAATAAAATATTTTAAATGCATACGGTTCGCAAGCCCCGTAAGTGGATCAAAATAAACACTTTTTTCCAGTTGCTCCATACGCATTTGGCTGTGTTTGGCGCTTAAAAAGTCTTTGACTGCGCTAAAAATCATCTCTAAAAGGAGCGTATCCTTCTCCTCCCAGGCCGAACATTCTCCAGTGACCTGCTGGCGCCACAGTGCAAATGAGCTGCGTGGTTCTAAATAGCGTTGATTATTTTTAATCACAATATCGACGGTTTGAGGCACCCCACCCCACTTAATACTTTTGACGATTTCTTCTTTACCGATAAAAACATAAAAGTCATTCGGAATTTGAGAACGAAGAAGATAGATCCCAGCCATATTATCAAGGCCTGGAATGATACCAACGCTTTTGTATAGATTATCGGAGCGAAACGTACTACTTTTCGAATCCGCTAACAGCTCTTGCAATGCCTGAATAGTCTCAATCCTTGGCGTTAAAAATGTGCCGTTATGAATGCAATAACACTGTCTACCATAAATAATTCCAATGAAGCTATAGCTTGTCACTTCATACAATCTGAGCAACACAGACTCAAATAAAGCATTTGACACATCGGCCATTTTCGCTTGAGCAAATGTTGCATCAATATGCGATTTGACATTCATCAAATAAGTGAGCCGTTTAATATCAGCTGCGGGAAGCAAATAAGATGTAATCATTTCGCTAAACAACTCACCCGATGTCTGTAACTGTACCAACATATCATTGGGCGGGATCTTGGCTTCATTATGATGAAATACGATCATCCCCCAGAGTTTCTCGCCTTGTTTGATAGACAATGATAACGACGATTGAACCCCCATATTATTCAAATAACAGCGATGCATATCTGACATGCTGCGCAAAATAGAAAAGCTTTGGTTAAACGGCTCTCCACTGGGCAAAAATGCGGGCACTAACGTTGAAGCAGGGGCATTAATATCGGCAAACAGACGGATGGGGTTTAATGTATACAACTGACGCGCTTGCTTGGGGATATCTTCAGCGGGAAATCTCAGACCGAGATATTTGGCCCGTTCACGTTCAGAAACGGACTCAGCAACCACCTCACCCGACCAATCCGGTAAGAAACGATACATCATCACACGATCATAATGCGTATAATGTTGCATCTGACATACCAGCGTTTTAAAGAGCTCCGTCTCATCGTGAGCTGCTTTAAGTAGTTCGAGCAATCGATCTAATTGGGATGTTAACACCTTTGGATCATAGATCTCATGCGTATTAGGACAAAACTCTAAACTGATCCATCTATCACTTATGTGCCCACGGCAGCTCCACTGAGAACCTTTAATCACCCCTGACTCTTGCAGAGCAATCGTAGTTGTACGCTTAGATGATAATGCGCACAAACTATGCTCATCCACCAAACAGAGCCATTGTTCGAGAGAAGTTCCTATAACAGGAATGTTATTGGATGGATGTTGAGCTGTGGTCAATTTGAGTAAATCAAGCAAATTATCAGAGTGTTGCACAATACACAGCGTGTCGGGATCGAACACTAATTGAAATCCGTGCGATTGGATCGTTCCAATGACTTGAAGCGCCTCTGTTGCACACCGCTCAGCTTCATCAGTGGTTATTTTTCTAGTCTGAATAACTCGTCTTTTCATCATATATCCATTGAGGCGCTAAACACCCTTGGTTTCCATGCACTCAGCTCTGTTTAAAAATTTGTCTAACAACCCGATACCGATTGTACTTAATCTTTAATATTAGTTATAGAATAGCTATATTAGGCAGGTACGTGAGTAAAGAAATAGCGGAATGAAAAATCACTGATTATCGTTCCAATAAAGCAGCCATCCTAAATTTACAATTCAATTTATAAAAACTATGAGAATGATATTCTATATTTTTGTATCTTACAGATAACTATGGAAATATTCATTTTATATTGCTGTTTTATTTAATAGAAACCTTTTCGTGTAAAAAATACCACTCAGATCGATTAACAAATACTATTTGGCATAAAAGAACGAGTCCGTTAGTATCAAATCTGAAATCATCTCTCACTTATCAAAATCTCTGCCTATGCACCGAGTTATCGAATTAGTTCAAAATGACCCACTCCGTCTTGAAGCACTGGCATGTGCTAACCAGTTGCAATTGCCCGATCATTATTTAGCTGCTGGCTTTGTACGTAATATGGTGTGGGATCACCTTCACCATAAGGCCTCCCCGACACCGTTAAACGATGTTGATCTGATCTACTTTAATCGCCATGAAACACAGCCAACCCGTTATCTTTATTACGAGGCGAAACTGCGCGAAGCCATGCCACAACTTAATTGGCAAGTTCGCAACCAAGCATTGATGCATCAGCGTAATGGCGATCAGCCCTACCTCAGCTCACTCGATGCAATGCGCTATTGGCCTGAACAAGAAACAGCAGTTGCCATCCGTCAAGTTGCTAGTGGGCAATTTGAGTGTGCCAGTGCTTTTGGCTTTGATGCCTTGTTTGCGCTAACGGTGACCCACAACCCCAAGCGTGCAAAAGCAATTTTTGAACAGCGGATCAAACACAAACAATGGTTAAAGCAATGGCCCAATCTAACCATACTCATTGAGTCTTAACGTCTTAAGCAGTTTATTTCGAGATCGTTGCGTTCGTGCTCCAGAGCGACTAGTCTTGCACGTAGATAAGAGCGACGAGCTAAGTATATGGAGAATATAGTGGGAACTACTTCTAAGTTGCAGTGCCAACACTGCTGTGATGCAGATCAGCTATCATTCGACTTTACCATGGCTTTTCAACCCATTATTAATTGCAAGACTCGGCGTATTTTTGGCTATGAAGCCCTTGTTCGTGGTTTACACAATGAATCGGCTCATTCAATTTTGACGAACGTTGCTGCACATAATCGTTATGCCTTTGATCAACAATGTCGAGTGAAAGCCATTAGGCTGGCCGCTCAACTAGGGCTCAAGACAATGTTGAGTATTAATTTTTTACCAAATGCGATTTATCAACCTGAACGCTGCATTCACACGACACTGGCGACAGCCCGTCAATGTGATTTCCCCATCGAGCAGATTATGTTTGAATTTACCGAGGTAGAAAAATTTAACAACACCGATCATATTAAGAATATCACTAAATATTATCAGTCACTTGGCTTTAAAACGGCCACCGATGATTTTGGCTCTGGAAACTCTGGGCTAAATTTATTAGCCGAGTTTCAACCCGATATCGTTAAAATAGATATGGACCTAATTCGCGATATCCATATTCATCCCACCCGCCAAATCATCGTGACCCACTGCTTAGCGATGTTTGACGATCTCAACATCACAGCCCTTGCCGAAGGGGTTGAAAGCAATGAAGAGTTTCGCTGGTTACAAGATGCAGGCATTGAACTTATGCAAGGCTATCTGTTCGCTAAACCGGGATTTGAGCACCTGCCCAGCGTAGATTTTAGCGCTTTGTAGCATGTCATATTGACCGTCAACCAGTAACCAATTCGTGACGTCAATGCAGACAGTTTATCCTATTCATAGGCACTCTGGCATCGCCCTCAATTTACATATCTTCGCGGTCATCTAGGTTCAGATAAGTCAACATTGGCAAATAGAAACCAGACGACCTGATATGCAACCTTGCCACGCCCGACCTGACAACAGGTTCAAAATAGACATGATGAAGATAGTATGGACAAATCATTTGGATTGATACAGAAAAGCAAGGGGTCGAGCCATTTCACAACCGGCTTGAACCACTCACTCTTGAGGACTTTTCAATCATTCTATCCTGTCTAAAAGTACGAACTCGCGATTGGTTGGATTTATGATCCGACTTAAAAACAACATTTAAGATTATTATGAGTAAATGTTTAAACAAGATTCTCTATGGCAACGCATGCGATAAGACATTAAATGAAAGCTCGGATTCAAATCTATTATGACAAATACCTCACCGAACAGCATTGAATAGGTGATCATGAGATTTTAAGCTCAACCACTATCCCTGTTGGATCCAACGTACCTAAGTAAGCTACCAGCAGCATTGATAGAGGCACAAATCACGTGGCTACACATCTCAATAGGTCGCGCAGTGGATATGCTCTTAGGGATGAAAAAATAAAAAAAGCCGGCATCCACCGGCTCATGATGACTCACTCAACCTATTGAAACTGCTTATCAGTCCAAATAAAAAATCGGCTGCAACTCATGTGCAATCGGACTGTGATCTTCAGGATCACTCGCCATAATGTCACACATCATCGCCCACCAGCGCTGACAGACCTCAGTATCAGCCATTGCCAGCCAGCGCTGTTCATCTTCAATTTCAACATAGGCGAAAAGCTCGCTTGTGGCTTCATTCAAGTAAATACTATAATGATGTGCCCCGTGGGCTTTTAGTTGTTGCGCCATTTCGGGCCAAATTTCGTCATGGCGACGACGATACTCATCATGACAATCAACATTCACAGACATCACACTCGCTTTACGAATCATTATTCGATCTCCATTTAAGCCGTCGCCATTCCCAAACCAACAACATTAGCCGCAATGACGATAATCATCATACCTAGACACAAAATACGGACCGGTCGAGACCCAACGCCACGCCATTCAGCTAGCGCTAACCCGACTAACCCACCACATAAAACATAGATACTCATGTGGAGCATCCAATTCACAAACGATAAACTCTGCGGGATACTCGCTTCACCCCATGCATAGAAAAAGAACTGCAGATACCACATGACACCGCCTGTTGCGGCCAACAATCCATTAATGCATAGGCTTTTAACAGGAAATGAAAAGTCATGGCGAATCGATAAATCCGACTTAACGGCTAATCGAATAAGGCAATAGGAGAAGTTAATCAATGCGCCGCCACCCATAATAATGCCATAGCTAGGCAACATCGCATAAAGTGGGTTAATACCGATCTGTAGCGATGCCTCTTTAACCGGTTCAGCTGCGTTGAGGCCAAAAGCAAACCCCGCCGAAAAAATTCCGCAAAAAACCGCCAGAATCAGACCTTTTTTGAGATTAAATTCTGAAGCAGTCTGTCCAAGAACTTTATCTTTTTGATGGCCCGCATAGGTCACTACCGCTATACCGACCAACGCAATCATAATACCCAGCATCGTAATTTGACCGCTTTGAGTCGTCACCAGATGGCCAAAAGTGCCATTCACAATCACCGGTAACAATGTGCCTACCACTAAGGTAACGCCGATAGCAACGCCGATCCCCAGCGACATGCCTAAGTAGCGCATGGTCAACCCGTAGTTCACATTGCCGATCCCCCACATCGCTCCAAAAAAGAACATTGCAAGATACGCCTTGACGGTAATTCCACCATAAAAACTTGCAAAATCAGGAACTAAAAACCAAGTAACAACCCATGGTAGAAGGATCCACGAGAATAAACCTGCAATGGCCCAGGTCGTTTCCCATGACCATTGTTTTACCTTACTAATTGGCGCATAAAAAGAAGCAGCCGATGCAGCACCGACAGTATGCCAGCCAATGCCTGAGATAATTGTTCCTATCATAATAGTCAGCCTTTTTGTAGTGATAGAGGTGAATGGGCGGTGCCCACATTATTGTTATAATTATTGGTAGAGCGCTTCTGGATTCGCAGTTACGCCAAAGCGATCCGCCAATGCCAAAAGCTGATCTCGCGTGATACGTTGATGAGCGCCTCCCATTGAGCGAACTTTCACCATGACTTGCGCTGATTTTTCCGCCGTATCAATCAGCCCAAATGCCTCATCAAGGGTTGATCCACTACCAAACACGCCATGGAAGGGCCATAAGACTAATTGATGGTTTAACATCATTTCGGCGGTTGCTTGCCCAATTTCATCGGTTCCCGGTACCAGCCACGGCAACAAAGCGACACCTTCCGGGAAGACCACCAAACACTCGGTTGACCCTTCCCAGAGGGTGCGGGTCATGACCGCTGAGCTCGGCTCCAACACATAACTCAAAGCAATTAAATTGGTCGCATGGCAGTGCATGATCACGCGGTTACGCCCTTGGCTTGCTTTTAGACGGGCGACATGCGAGAGAAAGTGTGCCGACATTTCAGAGGTTGGAACCGCCTCATCAGTCAGCCCCCATAAGATGCGATAACGACAGCCATCGGCAGCAATCTGCAGTAAACCTAAATTCGCCTCTGGCTCAATGAGTACATTACGAAAGAACTTTCCTGACCCGGTCACCAAAAAGTAGCGATTGGCCAATTCAGGCATTGATTCGGGGAGTTGCAACTCTCGCTGACCTGTCAGTAAATCGATATAGGGAGCAACCACTTCATCATCCAGCAATAAGCTGATATTGCCGCCGTTTCGCTCATCCCATCCTTTTAGCCAAGCATCATGAGTTGCCTTACACATCGCCTTAACAAAGGGCGCTTCATTCATACTTAATTGAATAGTCATGATTAACCTCGCAGCGCTAAGACTTGCTGTTCATATTGTTTGACATTAGCAAGCCAATGGCTGCCCACTGGAACATCTTCAAGCGCGCAGGCATAATCCCACACAGCTTGCCACGGCAAACTTTTTCCCTCTTCCATCAACGCTAATCGGCTGGTGTAATCCTGGCTCTGTTCCATTTGCCGCAACTGCTCTGTTGGCTCAAGTAAGGCTTTTAAGAGCGCTTTTTTCATATTGCGCGTTCCAATCACCCAAGCTGCCACTCGGTTAATGGATGCATCAAAAAAATCCAGCCCGATATGGACGCGATCTAAAAGCTGATTACGGACAATTTCATGAGCGATCGCTTGGGTCTCCTCATCAAGCAGCACCACATGGTCGCTATCCCAACGCACGGGTCGACTGACATGCAGTAATAGTTGGCGCACATACAACGAAGCAGATGATATTTTGTCGCTAATCACTTCTGTAGGATGGAAGTGACCCGCATCAAGACACAACATAATGTCGCGGCTGGCGGCATAACCCAGATAAAATTCATTGGAACCGGCGGTATACGACTCAAGTCCAACCCCAAAGAGTTTGCTTTCTACCGCATCCATGTGATAACGCTCATCTAATTTTTCGGAGATGACTTCATCGAGTGATTCCATCAATCGGCGGCGAGGCGCCAAACGGTCAACGGGAAGATCTTTCATCCCATCAGGCACCCAGATATTCATCACCGATGCACGGCCTAGCGCTTGCCCAAAATAGGCTGAAATGTGTCGGCAAGCTTTACAATGGTCAATCCAAAACTGACGGATATGGTCATCTTGATGCGCAAGGGTAAAACCATCCCCACTATTGGGATGAGAGAAACACGTTGGGTTAAAATCAAGCCCAATCTGTTGCTGCTGAGCCCATTTCACCCAACCTTGAAAGTGTTCTGGTTGGATCTTATCGCGTGCGATAGCTTGCTCAGTTTCAAGATAAATAGCATGCAAGTTCAATCGCTTAGCGCCCGGAATTAAATGCATCGCAACTTCTAAGTCTTGGCGCAGCTGCGCGGCATTGACCGCTTTGCCTGGATAGTTTCCAGTCGCTTGAATCCCACCACTTAGCGCGCCTGCGCCTTGTTCAAAGCCAACCACATCATCGCCTTGCCAACAATGCATCGAGACGGGGATCTGCTGCATCGCAACAATCGCTTCACTGACATCGACACCGAGCTCGCCATAGCGCTGTTTAGCCAGCGCAAAGGCACTTTCAATCTGAGTATTCATACATATTCCTTCATTTGAGATTGCAAATTGTTGGGGGAAACTTGCGATAGCTGATGAAAACGCGTGATCGCCGAGTTCAGTTTTGGGGTTAGACGAGGGAAAAATGATTTTTCTGCAAAGCTATTGGCAATGATATGGCGCAACGTCTGAGCATCTTTAATCGCGCCAAGACCAATCAATTGATAACCAATATTGCCAAGCGCGGACGCCTCTACAGGCCCGCTGGTCACAGGAAGCTGACAAACGTCAGCACAAAGCTGATTCAATAGATGATTTTGCGAGCCGCCACCGACAATTCGAATCGCATTGAAACGCCGACCACTGGCCTGCTCGAGTTGTTGCAAGCTATCACGGTAGCTCAGCGCTAGGCTGTCAAAGACACACCGAGCCAGAGCGCTAGCGCTCTGGGGCACTGGTTGTCCATGACTCACACAGTAGTCCTCAATGGCTTCGACCATTGAGTGAGGGTT
Organism: Celerinatantimonas yamalensis; assembly: GCF_046054155.1. NCBI lineage: Bacteria > Pseudomonadati > Pseudomonadota > Gammaproteobacteria > Celerinatantimonadaceae > Celerinatantimonas > Celerinatantimonas yamalensis. The sequence continues at coordinate 17,950 of NZ_JBEQCT010000003.1, read as the reverse complement.
GATAAAACAGGGATCATTAGGATCAATCAAGCTGACAAAGCCCTTTTCCTCGCTGGACTGCTGACACAACTGGCAAATATCAAGCGCAGGCCAATGAACTAAGATGCCTTCAATTAGCCACATACCCATCACATTTTTGAGCACTCGAAACTGCCGATTCGCTCCCCCTTCATTAGTCAAATTAGCAAGTTGTGCTATCGACGAGGTCAACGGTTCAGGACTTTCGATGCCTATCAGCGACCATGTTCCTGAACTAATATAAGCGGTTGAGTCATTCATCAGTGGCGCGGCGGCAATTGCAGCGGCCGTATCATGCGTCGGGGGTGAGATCACCGCAATCGAGTGTTCGTCATCCACATCCCAGCGGCCGATCACAGTGCCAGGAAGCTCGGTGGTTGCGAACCAGTTAGGGTTTGCACCCGCAGCGCGCACCAGTTCATCAAGCCATTGACCGCTATGGCAATTCAACATGCCAGTCGTACTGGCATTGGTGTAGTCCCAATGGTATTGCCCAGTTAAACGATAGTGGAAGTAATCGGGCAGCATCAAGACCTTATCGATTTGATCAAACCACTCTGTTGACTCTTGGCTTAAGGCTTTGAGCTGAAACAATGTGTTAAACGGCTGAAACTGAATGCCAGTTTGCTGATAGAGCTTTTCAAACCCAAGCTGCTCACAAAACTCTCGGCTGCTCTGATGAGTACGAGCATCACGATAAGACACCGCTTCCCCTAATCGATGCCCTAACTTATCGAGACAGATAAAATCAACGCCCCAAGAATCAACACCAATGGCATCAATTTGTTTCCCTTTTACCACCAGAGCTTTTAGGGTTGTAAAAATCTCGTTTTCAAGATGCTCAATATCCCAACATAGTTGTCCATGTCGCTTAACCAAATGGTTGGCAAATCGATGAATCTGCTGCAGCTTTAGGCTTTGGTTTAATGGGTCAAATTGAGCCAGCATCACGCGTGCACTTGTCGCACCTAGATCAACAGCTACCACTTGATACATAATTGATTCCCTAAACACTTATTGTGCTATTAAAACTATCGAGTCTATGAATTTGAAACCTTGGAAAATTGGTCAGCAGATGTTTATGAATGGCAAAAAATCGAAGAAGTTAGCTTATTTACATTGATGTGTGAATTAGATCACTTATTAATAGCATTTATTCTATTTACTTTTTCACCTAAGTGAGTGACATCACAAAAATATGTTATTTGAATTGACTTAATTATGAGGGAAAGCAATTATCATTCGTTATCTTAACTGAGAGATAATATAATATGTTTAGCCAACATCTTAGTTGTGATGACTTTTTTACTGCTAATCAAATGATCAATATATTACCTCGGGAACCGCAGTTGCCTTTCCCTGAACATAGCCATGACTTTTATGAGTTGGTATTGGTCAAATCAGGATGCGCTATTCATATCAAAGATGGTGAAGCGACCCCGATCGGTCGGGGCAGTGTATTTTTCATTAACAATCCAGAGTTTCATCACAATTTTACTCACATGGAGCGGCTTTGCCTTGTAAATGTTATTTTCAATCCTGAGCGCTTGAAGCATCACATATTTCTAAATATTCTTTGTGAATCATGTCGTTCCCCTGTCAAGCAGCTTCTCATTCCAGAAGATGTGCTTCATTATTCAGAACAGATCCTTCAACAAATTCATCAAGAAAATCAGTATGTAGATAACCACAGCGAATTGATGATTGAGAATTTGCTCTCACAATTGGCCATTTTATTTTGGCGAGTTCAGCATGAATCAAGTTATGCGAATGAAAAATCCAACCACGCTATGATTATGTTATTAAATGAAATTAATGAAAAATATGAAACCAAGATAGACTGGGATGAGTTGTGTTCGAAATATCAGTTATCGTTAAGAACACTTAATCGAAAAATGCAAGAAACTGTAGGATTAACACCTAACCACTATTTAAATAGAATCCGCCTTTGCCAGGCATCAAAGTTATTAACAAATACCAAAAAAAGCATTACAGATATTGCTTACCAATCGGGATTCAATGATGGTAATTATTTTTCAAATAAATTTCATCAGTTATTTAACCTAACTCCCGTGCAATATCGAAATAAATTTAAACATCTTTAATATTTCGCCACATTTACAATTTAATGTCTTATTTACTAAGGCCATATATATACCTCTATCTATGATGAATTAAAATAATTTCATCATATAAGGATACTTTATATGGCTTTTGCATTATGTTTACCTCAAATAAGCTTAAGTGGAACCGATGCACTCTGCGCATTAGTCGAGCAATTACGCTTACAGCCCGCCCGTAACCCCTTAATTGTGACCGAAAAAGCGCTTATGCAGCTAGGGCTGCACGACACGCTTATCAGCCAACTACAAATGCAAGGATTTGATCCGGTGATCTTCGACGGAGTAATTGCCAACCCAACCGATCATGTGGTTGCTCACGCATTAGCATGTTATCAACAGCACTATTGTGATTGCATCATCGGTTTTGGGGGTGGCAGCGCAATGGATACAGCGAAAGTGGTGCGCGCACTGATCGCAAATCCTGATAAACAGGTTCATGATCTCGAAGGCATTGGTCATGTGCAAAAGATTGGGCCACTTTTAGTTTGTATCAGTACTACTTCAGGCACCGCGGCTGAAGTCACCAGTAATGCGGTGATAACCGATACGCGCCGACACGTGAAGATGGTGATTATAGACAGCGCGATCATTCCAGATATTGCGGTTAATGACCCAACATTACTACTGGGATTGCCAGCAGATGTTACCGCAGCAACGGGCATGGATGCGCTCACCCACGCTATTGAAGCTTATGTGTCAACTGCCGCGCATCCACTAACCGATCACAGCGCACTTGCAGCGATTAAGATAATTACCAAAGCACTGCCTAAAGCAGTGCAAAATGGCCAAGACTTAGCTGCTCGCGAACAGATGACCAATGGTCAGTTTTTAGCCGGTATGGCTTTTAATAGCGCAGGATTAGGCCTAGTTCATTCACTGGCTCATCAACCAGGGGCAACACATAACCTCCCCCATGGCGTCTGTAACGCAATTTTGCTTCCGATTTTATGTGAGTTTAACCGTGAGGTTCGCACTCAGCGATTTGCTGATATTGCGCAGGCAATGGGCGTTGATACCCAAAAAATGGACGAACAACAAGCATCAAAGGCAGCTATAGCAGCGATTCGACATCTATCTGAGCAAGTGGGTATTCCTAGTGGACTGGGCGCACTAGCTATCAAGGAAACAGATATTGAACGCTGGATTGCACCTGCTCTGGGCGATCCATGTGGGGGGAGCGCGCCGCGAAGCGCAACTGCCGAGCAAATTAGAGCGCTCTATCTGCAGGCCTTATAAACAAACCCCGCCGCACATCATGCGGGGGGTTAGCAAAACAGAATACTAGCAGCTTATCCACAGATCTCATCATCACTAAAGAAAAAGGCGATCTCTCGTGATGCTGACTCAGGTGAATCCGAGCCATGCGTTGCATTAGCTGGCATTCCTGACCCATAATTAGCACGCAGCGTATTTGGCGCAGCTTGGCTTGGGTCAGTCGCACCCATGAGGTTGCGATAAGTTTCAATGGCATGTTCACCTTCAAGCACCTGAACCATAATGGGTCCTTCGGTCATAAATGCGATCAGCGGTTCATAAAATGATTTACCATGATGTTCCGCATAGAAGCCTTCAGCTTGTTCGCGCGATAGCTGCAACATCTTAACCGCAACAATTTTTAAACCTGTTGCCTCAATCTGTTGATAAATATCACCAATGTGAGCTGCTTTGACCGCATCCGGTTTTAACATCGAAAATGTACGTTCTAATGCCATAAAATGTCCTTTCAAAACCAACATGAATAGGGTGGTCATCCACCCTCTTGTTAGATAATTATGCCAGCTCTGTTAACAAACGGCTAATTGTACGTACGCCATGGCCTTTCCCGCCAGTAGACCATAAATCTGACGCTGATTTTTGATAAGAACCAGAGAGATCGAAATGCAACCAACCTTGTTCTGGAGTCCGCACAAAATTCGATAAAAATGCTGCTGCAGTACTGGCTCCTGGGTTTCCTTCCCCTGCATGCACATTGGCCATATCTGCAAATGCAGAACTGAGACGATCTTTATGCCAGTGCTCTAGCGGGAGCGACCATGCTAATTCATGCTCAGCAGTGGCTGCACTGAGAGCTTGATGAACCAATTCTTGGTCAAAACCAAGAACAGCGTTAAAATCACGACCTAACGCAACTTTGGCGGCGCCCGTCAGCGTTGCAGCATCAATAATTAGAGGCGCTTGGGTATCACTAGCGCACAATAATCCGTCCGCTAAGACCAGTCGCCCTTCGGCATCGGTATTTAAAATTTCAACTGTTTTACCATTACGGTAAGTAATCACATCACCCAGTTTAAAAGCATTGCCTGATACTAAGTTTTCAGCACAACACAAAAACAGTTTAACTCGTTTGTTTAAGCCTCGGCTAATCGCTAACCCTAATGCGGCAGTTAATGTAGCGGCGCCCCCCATATCACTTTTCATCGTATCCATACCACTACTTGGTTTGAGGCTATATCCGCCAGAGTCAAAGGTGATCCCTTTACCTACTAGTGCTGCAGCAACTGGTTCATCAGCATTACTCGTTGGGTTATAATCGAGTTGTAACATCGCGGGGGCCTTATCACTACCGCGCCCTACTTCATAGATCCCAACATACTGATGTTCTAATAGTGCATCTCCCTCAATCACTTGGTAAGTCACATGTTCTGGGGCCAGTGATTGCAATAGTTCAGCCGCTTGCTGACACAAGCGTTGTGGGTAAAGTTGCGCAGGCCCTTGATTGATGATCTGACGTGCCCAATTAACCGTTTTCAGCCGAGCATCAAACTCTTTTTGAGCACTATCATCAAGCACTGGAAAGTCCACTTGGCCAGTTTGTTTGGCGGTGAAATAGCCTTGCTGAAATGACCAGCAGAACTCTAGATCCCAAGAACCACCGGCTAATTGAATAGCGCTAATCCCCTGATTACTTAGCTTACGGGCCATTTTTTGCACAGTTCTAAGTTGATCACCTAAATGTTCACTCAGCAAATGGATAATTGCGCCATCGCTGGTGAACGACAGCGTCGCGCCTTCACCCCATTTAGAGGCAGCAGCTTGATGAGAAAGTGACACATACATTTGTGACATAGTTATTCCTTAATCGATAGATACAACAAAGCCACAGTAAACTGTGGCTTTATACATAATGTTAACTCAACCTTCGCCAATCCGTCACGAACAAACACGCAATGCAACTGAGCATATCTGTTAGAACACTTATTTTGATTAGCTGCCATGTTGCGTTCATGGGTATTGGCCCAGGTTATTATTGTGTCTCGTCAATCCAAGCTTGCTGGATTGCTTCAAGGATCGCTTCGTTACTGCCCTGCGGGTCATCATCAAATTCATCGAGCTCGCAGATCCAGCGATGTAGGTCGGTAAATCGTACTTTAAGTGGATCTTGCTGCGGAAATTTTTCATACAACTCGATCGCAATATCTTGAACATCCGTCCATGTAAGTTGCATTATTCTCTCCTTAGCTGACGCTTAATGATTTTCAGATACTTGATTGACAGTATAACGAGGGATCTCAACGACTAGATCGTCATCACGGATCACGGCCTGACACCCAAGCCGTGATTCAGGCTCAAGCCCCCAGGCTTTATCGAGCATATCATCCTCGAGATCATCACCGGGTTCTAACGAGTCAAATCCCTCACGGATCAGCACGTGACAGGTAGTACACGCACACGATTTTTCACACGCATGCTCAATACCAATGCCGTCACGCAATGCAACATCTAAGACTGTTTCCCCTGCTTTTGCTTCAACCACAGCCCCATCTGGACAGAGCTCTTCATGAGGAAGAAAAATAACTTTAGGCATGCTTATATCCTATCAATATTTTGCCCTTTAAGGGCTTCACGAATCGAATGATCCATTCGCTTGGCAGCAAAATCAGCCGACACTTTATCTAATTGTTTAATTGCCGTTTCAATCAACTGAGCATCACTGCCTGCTGCAGTACTCGCAAGCTGTTGCATCGCTTGCTCTATCTGCTGGCGCGACTGCTCACTGAGCAAATGTCTATCAGCATTTAAAGCCGAGCGCATATTTTCTAGAATACGGGCGGCATCAACCTGCTGCTCTTTTAGCATACGCGCTTGCACATCGGCTTGCGCATGCGAGATCGAATCTTTGAGCATATCTGCGATGTCAGCATCCCCTAGTCCGTAGGATGGTTTTACCTGAATAGAGGCATTCACCCCAGTGGTTTTTTCCATTGCACTCACCGATAACAAGCCATCGGCATCTACTTGGAAAGTAACCCGAATATGGGCTGCACCTGCAGCCATCGGTGGCATATCAGTGAGTACAAAGCGGCCCAGCGAGCGGCAAGCATCCACCAGCTCTCGCTCACCTTGCATCACATGAATGGCCATAGCAGTCTGCCCATCTTTAAAGGTCGTAAACTCTTGCGCTCGTGCAATCGGAATGGTGGTGTTGCGAGGAATAATTTTTTCCACCAAACCACCCATGGTTTCAATCCCAAGTGATAAAGGGATCACATCGAGCAACAGCAGCTCACTATCTTTTTTGTTGCCGACTAGGATATCAGCTTGTAGTGCAGCGCCAAGCGCAACAACGCGATCAGGATCAATACTCGTTAATGGCTGTAACCCAAAGAATTCACTGACACGCTGGCGCACGAGAGGGACGCGCGTTGAACCCCCCACCATCACCACATTGGCGATATCGTCCACTTCAATATCAGCATCGCGAATTGCGCGCCGACACGCACTCATCGTACGTTTAACCCATGGAGCAATCAGTGCTTCAAACTGGGCTCGGGTGAGCACACCTTGCCAGTGCCAATCACCATAGCGCAGATCAATCTCAGTTTCATCCGCACTAGAGAGTGCTATTTTAGCTTGCGTGGCGATACGCTGCAGTTCTCGGCGCAGCCCTATCTGAGTTAAGTCGGCAATCCCAGCTTGCTCTGTGACCCAATCGACAATGACGCCGTCAAAATCATCACCACCTAATGAAGAGTCACCGCCAGTGGCTAACACTTCGAACACACCGCGACTCAGTCGTAAAATAGAAATATCAAAGGTTCCGCCGCCTAAATCATAGACCGCAATAATGCCTTCTTCTTGGCTATCTAAACCGTACGCAATTGCTGCTGCGGTCGGTTCATTTAATAGTCGTAAAACATGTAGACCAGCGAGCTGTGCTGCATCTTTGGTACCTTGACGCTGTGCATCATCAAAATAGGCAGGAACGGTAATCACCACGCCATCGAGCTCACCACCTAAGCGTTGTGTCGCTCGATCAGCTAGCGTTTTTAAGATCTGTGATGACACTTGTACCGAATTGACGAAACCATATTCCGTGCGAATTGTCGGTAGATCACGAGTAAGGTCAAACTGATACGGATAGTAGTTAGGGTCAAATTCTTGAATACTTTTACCCAACATACGCTTCACTGAAACAATTGTGTTAGCCGCATCATCGACTGCATGCTCACGTGCAGCATAACCAACATCAATTTGATCATGCTGATAACGGACCACAGAGGGTAAAATATGCCGATCTTGCTCATCGGCAAGTGTATCAACTTTACCACTTTGAACCGATGCAACAAGCGAATTGGTTGTTCCCAAGTCGATACCGACAGCGAGTTTATGTTGATGAGGTGCGGCCGCCTGACCGGGCTCCGCAATTTGAAGTAACGCCATAGTGCCCTATAAATCGAGAAGGTTGTCTTCTAATTGCCGTAATTGCTGACGCAAGCGGATATAAAACTTCATTTTTCGCACACTATCAGCTGCAACATCAAATTGCGAATGCTGATAGTTCGCCACGAAAATCTCTTCAAGTTGCTGTTGTGCTGACTTGAGCGTTGCAGAAAATGCGTCAATTGCGGCTTCAGGATCATCCTGTGATGAAATCGCTTCGAGTTCTTCACGCAGGGTCATCTGCGTCGTCAAAAAATCCATGTCATGCATGGTTTGTTGCTCATCGGCAATATCTATCCCCGCCAGTTTTAACAAATACTGAGCGCGACGTTCAGGATGCAATAGTGTTTGATAGGCATCATTCACTTCTGATGCTTTGTGTAATGCCTGTGCCTTTTGACGGTCGTCTTCGCTGGCAAAATTATCTGGATGATATTGACTTTGCAGTTGACGAAAACGCGCTGAAAGCGCGTTTTTATCAATGGCAAAACCGGGCGCAAGCGAGAAAAGTTCAAAATAACTCATGATAATATCCCGGATTGTGAAAAGTGATTAAACGCTGAAGCTTTCACCACAACCGCATTCACCTTTAATGTTGGGATTGTTAAATTCAAAACCTTCATTCAATCCCTCTTTGACAAAATCCAGTTCAGTACCATCGAGATAGACTAAACTTTTTTCGTCAACGATCACTTTGACACCGTGGCTCGGAAAAACGATATCTTCCTCGGTTAAATCATCAACAAATTCAAGCACATATGCCATACCCGAACAACCTGATGTTTTCACACCAAGTCGAATGCCAACGCCTTTGCCTCGGTTTTGTAAAAAATGTCCAATATGGTCCGCAGCGGCTGGTGTTACTGTTATGCCCATAACAACTCCTTAACAATTACTGCGCGTTTTTCTTTTTGTAATCGGCAATTGCGGCTTTGATCGCATCTTCAGCTAAAATTGAACAGTGAATTTTAACTGGTGGCAACGCCAACTCTTCAGCAATGACAGTATTTTTAATCTTAGATGCTTCATCGAGAGTCTTGCCTTTGACCCATTCGGTGACCAACGAACTGGACGCAATAGCACTCCCACATCCATAAGTTTTAAAACGGGCATCTTCGATTAAACCATTTTTACCTACTTTAAGCTGCAGACGCATCACATCCCCACAAGCTGGCGCACCAACCATGCCGGTCCCAATAGACGCATCATCGCCTTCGAAAGCTCCCACATTACGCGGGTTTTCATAATGATCGATTACTTTTTCGCTGTAAGCCATTCTATTTCTCCAAATTTTACCGCGTAATTAATGTTCTGACCATTCGACTTCGCTAAGGTTTACTCCAGCTTTGAACATATCCCAAAGCGGTGACATTTCTCGCAAGCGACCAATCGACTGGTGGATGACTTTAATCGCATAATCAATCTCTTCTTCAGTGGTAAAACGACCAAATGAGAAACGAATCGAGCTATGAGCTAATTCATCATTACGCCCTAGTGCACGAAGTACATATGAGGGTTCTAGGCTTGCTGAAGTACACGCTGATCCAGATGAAACAGCCAAATCTTTCAACGCCATCATCAACGATTCACCTTCAACATAATTAAAACTGACGTTAAAGTTGCCTGGTACCCGCCGTTCTAGATCGCCATTGACATAAACTTCTTCAATGTCTTGAATCCCAGCCCAAAAACGATTACGTAGCGCTAAAATATGGCTCGCTTCACTTTCCAGCTCTTCTTTGGCTAGTCGACAGGCTTCACCCATTCCGACAATTTGATGAGTTGGTAATGTTCCGCTGCGCATTCCGCGTTCATGGCCACCACCATGCATTTGTGCTTCTAAACGTACTCGTGGTTTGCGCTGCACATACAATGCACCAATCCCTTTAGGGCCGTACATTTTATGAGCTGATAGAGACATCAAATCGACATTCAATTGACTCAAATTAATCGGCAGTTTCCCAGCGCTTTGCGCTGCATCAACGTGAAAAATGATCTTACGTTCACGACACATATTGCCAATGGTTTCGATATCTTGAATCACGCCAATTTCATTGTTCACATGCATCAGAGAAACCAGTACAGTATCCTCACGCATGGCATCGGCAAGTACGCCTAAATCAATTAATCCATCAGCCCGAGGGTCTAAATAGGTGACTTCATAACCTTCACGCTCAAGCTGACGACAGGTATCAAGTACGGCTTTATGCTCAGTTTTACAAGTAATGACATGTTTGCCTTTTTTACCATAAAAATGGGCAGCGCCTTTAATCGCTAAATTATCTGATTCAGTCGCCCCTGAAGTAAATACAATTTCCCGTGGATCGGCCCCAATCAAATCAGCGATTTGATTACGCGCAATGTCCACAGCTTCTTCAGCTTGCCAACCAAAGCGGTGCGAACGGGAGGCAGGGTTGCCGAATACACCATCAGCAGTCAGATATCCCATCATTTTTTCAGCAACCCGCGGATCAACCGGTGTGGTTGCCGAATAGTCAAAATAAATCGGCAATTTCATTATGTTCTCCAAAGCACTTTTCCTGTCATCGGCTATTCCGTGACAGATTTATAATCTTACGTCGATATTTAATGAGCCATGTGATTTGCTCATTCCACTGACACGCGGCTGACTATGTGTGTGGCTCGACTGCTCAGCGAAGCGTTCATTCATCAACTCGCCAAGCGTAATTCCATCTAAAAAATGAGCAATACGATTACTTAAGTTTTCCCATAACGAGTGGGTCAAACAACGGTCACCATCTTGGCAATCCCCTTTGCCTTTACAGCGAGTTGCATCGAGCGATTCATCAACCGCATGGATGACCATACTCACTGCAATTTCATTGGCGTTCAAACCAAGCCGATACCCTCCACCGGGGCCTCGAACACTGGAAACTAACCCATGTTTGCGCAAGCGCGAAAATAGTTGCTCAAGATAAGATAGGGAAATTCCCTGACGTTCTGAAATATCCGCCAGAGGCACTGGCCCATTGCCCGCATGGAGCGCCACATCTAACATGGCGGTCACCGCATAACGACTTTTTGATGTCAAGCGCATAAATATATCTCTCTAGCCTAAACCTGAGATAAATAATTACATACCCGAGTATTTTGGTCAAGTATTTACCCGACTATTTTAGTCAAGTTTAGACACTTTGTCGTTTTCCTGAATTGTTTCGCCTCGGGCGGTTCGTTCAATCGCCGACAAAATACCGCGCATGGTATTGAGCTCGTTTTGCTCCATTCGAATCCGATTAAACATGCGTCGTAATTTGTCCATCACCTTACCAGGATGCTTAGGGACAATAAAACCAATTTGATGAAGCACTCTTTCAAAATGGCTATAAAAGTTCTCCATATCTTGATTCTCCGGATACGCGCGCATTTCAGGTTCTGGGCTATCCAGATAAGCCATGCGAACTTCATAACAAAGGATCTGCACTGCCATAGCAAGATTCAATGAACTATAGTCGGGGTTGGTTGCTACATTCACATGATAATGACAGTGCTTGAGCTCATCGTTGGTCAGTCCGGTACGCTCACGGCCAAATACCATCGCGACCTGTCCTTGCCCCCCTTCTTTAACAACACGCTCACCGGCTTGGCGAGCACTCATTAGTGGCCACTCAAGCGTGCGGCTGCGTGCACTGGTACCGATCACTAATTCACAGGGAGCAATCGCTTCTTCTAGCGTATCTACAATGATCACATTCGCCAATACATCACTGGCACCTGCGGCTAAAGCAACCGATTTACCGTCAATTTCAGCATCAGGAGTAACCAGCACCAGCTGAGAAATTCCCATTGTTTTCATCGCACGTGCCGCCGAACCAATATTGCCGCTGTGACTGGTTCCAACCAAAACCACACGTACATTATTTAGCATCGTCATCTCCTTTAAAAAAACCGTCACATGATATCACAGCTTACTCACACACTTAACTGATTGATCATGGCTAACATTGAACTGCAAATTACAAAATAACTCAGGTTTTTAAGCATAAAAACATCCCCACTGTTAGTCGTCGAGATGCCTTAAACAAGAGTCAATTTCAACACCATAAACCGGTGACGGACCTTGACTGGCCAAAATAATGGAGACAACAGCCAACGAATTGGTTAATGAATAAACAGCGTGAACTGAATCATAAAAAAATTGTTTGCTTGTATTCATGATGCATCATCACTTGTATGGTAGTCATACATGGCATTGAATTGTTAATTATGCCCATCGTCCATCGATACAAAAAATTCTATAATAGGACTCAATCTATGTTACCTACAAAGACGTTCAACGCAGTCAAAACCCTGCTCAAAACATCACTCATCGCGACAGGTGTATCATTCGCATTAGCCTCTAATGTGCTAGCCGCTGAGTACTCTTTAAATCTAAGTACCTCTCTGACGCCAAATGATCCGAGTTACCAAGGCTTTGAAGCATTTAAAAAAGGAGTGGAGCAAGCGACTGACCACCACGTTGAGATCAAATTGTTCCCTAGTGGCCAACTGGGTGCAGATAATGACATTCTGCAATACGCCCAAGCAGGCAGTAATGTTGGCATTATCGTTGATGGCGCGCGTCTTGCCCAATTTGTCCCACAGTTAGGGGTGCTCACTGCACCATTTTTGTTTCCTTCTTATGCTTCTATCAAAAAGTTTGTGGGCAGTCCGGTGTTTCACCAGTGGATCGGCGAGTTACCGAAAAAAGCCAATCTGAATGTCCTCTCTTTTAACTGGTTTCAAGGGGCTCGCATGCTGGTGACTAAAAAGCCGATTAAATCTCCAGCTGATCTCCATGGTGTTCGTGTGCGAGCGCTTGAAGCACCGATGACAATCAAAACGATCAGTTGTATGGGTGGCTCACCGACACCGTTAGCTTGGTCAGAAATCTATTCGTCAATGCAAACTGGAGTCGTTGATGCAGCCGAAGCGCAGCCAACGGCAATTTACGGATCTAAACTCTATGAGATATCCAAATACATCACCAAAACGAGACACTTTTATTTAGAAACAGGCATCGTCGTTTCACACAAGTGGTTTGCCAGCCTGCCAGACAAATATCAACAAATCCTCATTGATCAATCTGAAAAAGCCGGAGAATCAGCCTCTCAAGCCACCATTAAAATCGGCTTGAAGCGATTAGCTCAAATGCAACAAAAAGGGGTTGTGATTGAAAGCGTCAATACTAAACCCTTTGCGAAAGCTTGTGCGAATGTTGTCAATCAAATGGGGCTGACTAAAGCCGCTCAAGATGTCGAACGCGTTATTCATTCATAACTCTAGCGCTCGGGAAAAAATTGCATTAGTCCATCGTATCTCAAGGGAACCTCAAGCATGTTCTTTTCGATGTTCCTTTGAGGTAAAAGGAGAAGATAATGATTGGCAAACTAAGACAACTAGAACTGGCATTAGCGAAAATAAGCCTGGCAGCAATGGCCTTGCTCATTCTAATTGGGGGGATCGCAAGAACGCTAGATCATCCAGTGATCTGGTCACTTGAAATTTCGATGGTGATTTTTGCATGGGTCAGTATGTTAGCGATTGATCAAGCATTACAAAAGCAGCGGCATATTGGTATCGATATATTAACCATACACTTATCTCAGAGAACCCAGCGCCGACTGAATCTGATGAATCAACTTATCATCCTAGGTTTTTTAATCTGCGGTATTTGGTATGGCTATAGTTTTACCATCACCACCGGCAATCAAGTTTTGCCAGTCACTCAGCTTCCTCTTTATATTCTCAACGCTGCGGTCCCCACTGGCTGCGTACTCATGGCTATAACAACCATTGAACATATTATTCATTCATGCCGCATTGAGCGCGCATCAGAATCGTTGGATTAAACTATGACTATTACCGTTATATTATTTGTCATTCTAATGCTCATCGGTATGCCAATTGGGTTTGTTATCGGCATCTCTAGTCTAGCTTATTTTTTCACCGCACACTTTTTGCCGATTGGTATCGCTTTTCAAAAATTTGCTGCACCGACACAATCATTTCCGATCCTTGCAACACCACTGTTTTTACTCGTGGGGAATATGCTGAATAAAACAGGGGTCACGTACCGACTATTGGATTTTTCCCAGATGGTCTCAGGTTGGATGATAGGAGGACTTGCTCAGATTAATGTACTTCTTGCAACGCTATTAGGCGGCGTATCAGGTTCGGCAACAGCAGATGCTGCGATGCAATCGCGAGTGTTAGGGGTTTCGATGATCGAACGAGGTTACCCTCGAGCATTCACAGCAGTAGTAATTGCCTTTAGTTCACTCATAACTGCAACCATTCCACCCAGTATTTTACTGATACTTTATGGATTTGTCGGCAACGTTTCTATTGGCAAACTGTTCATTGCAGGCATTGTCCCAGGCATTCTGTTAACCGCAATTTTGATGTTTACCAACTCCATTATGGCGCGGCGAATGCAGATCGAGCCTGAGATGAAACATCTACCCACCAGGCATGAACTAGGACAGAGTTTTAAACGCAGTTTTTGGGCATTGATGTTTCCGATCGTATTGATTTTTGTGATTCGACTCGGCTTTTTCACAACAACAGAGGCTGGTGCCTTTATTATTCTGTATGCCTTTATCATTGGCCGTTATATCTACAAAGAACTCACTAATCAGGCAATCTGGGAAGTGCTGGGTGAAACAGTCAGCGATATTGGAGTAGTGATGATTCTGATTATGGCTGCTGCCATATTAGGGCACATCACTATCCTTGATCAAGTACCGCAACATCTAGCAAATATGATCACCCATATCACCACCAATCGTTACGGTATTCTGTCTTTACTGCTGGTATTTATTGCCTTTGCGGGCATGTTATTTGATGGTAGCGTGATTATTTTGCTATTAACGCCAATATTATTGCCAATTATTCGCCAATTTGGCTTTGACCCTGTTCATTTCGGCATAATTTTCGTTGTCTTAACACTGCTTGGTGCCAATACACCACCGGTGGGAATTTGCATGTATACGGTTTGTGGTATTCTTAACTGTAGCTCTATTGCTTTTGTCAAAGCCTCGGTTCCCTATCTCATCGCTTTCTTTGCTTTTGTCGTGTTGCTCGTTATCTTCCCAGGCATCACCATGGGATTACCCCATTTATTGTTTGCACGATAATCTTAATGCCGTTGGTTGATCCAACGGCATTATTGCCCAGCCCTGACTTGCCGATTGGTGCGCTTTCACCTATAATCCCCCTGCTTTTAAACCGTTCTTTTTCAAATTTGGTGGATAAACTATGCATCCTATGCTCAACATAGGCATTCGCGCTGCGCGTAATGCTGGGAATATTATTATTAAAGCTTATGAGAATCTCGATAAAGTCGAGACCCAGAGCAAAGGCGCAAATGATTATGTAACTAATGTCGATAAAGCCGCTGAACGCGCTATTATCGACACCATCCAAAAATCATATCCAGAGCATGGCATTATCGCTGAAGAAAGTGGGATCACTGATGGTCAAAATAATGACTATCAATGGGTGATCGATCCACTTGATGGCACCACCAATTTTATCAAAGGTATCCCTCATTTTGCTGTTTCTGTTGCCCTTCGAGTGAAAGGTAAGACTGAACATGGTGTTGTCTATGATCCCCTGCGCAACGAACTATTCACTGCCAGTCGCGGTCAAGGTGCTCAACTAAATGGCTATCGTTTACGCGTCAATAAATTACACGATCTAGACAGCGCTATTATTGCAACCGGATTACCATTTAAACAAAAACACCTATCTGAAAATTACTTCGGAATGCTCAACGCTATTTTTAGCGAATGTGGAGATATTCGCCGTGCAGGATCTGCTGCACTTGATCTAGTATATGTTGCCGCAGGGCGTCACGATGGCTATTTTGAACTCGGGTTAAAACCTTGGGATTTAGCCGCAGGTGAACTGATTGCTCGCGAAGCTGGCGCATTAGTCACTGATGTTGCTGGCGGTTATAACTTTTTCAAAACCGGTAATATCGTAGTTGCCAATTCCCACGTGTTAAAAGTGATGTTATCGAAACTTCGTCCTCATCTTACTGATTCAATGAAGTAAAGAACAATTCCAGCCTTCTTATCTGAAGGCTGGGTTTATTGATCCTGTTTATCTTTTCCCGCTGTTTAGCCAAAACCCTATTGTTATTATGTCTGGATTTCGTACGATAGCTAAACCTTCATCCTTATTCGCAATCACGGAATGATCTATGCGTTTATCATTTGCACAATCCAAACAATACTTGATCGATATACTCAATGGCATGGCCTTAGGGTTATTTGCCAGCTTAATTATTGGTCTGATCCTCAAACAGATCGGAGTCTATACCCATCTCATAGCACTGATACAATTTGGTCAAATCGCTCAATACATGATGGGGCCAACCATCGGTGTCGGTGTCGCCTATTCACTCAAAGCCAGCCCGCTTGGCATTATTGCTTGCCTCATTGTGGGTGCGCTGGGCGCTGGCAGTGTATCAATCAGTGGAGCACAGCCAACACTGCATATTGGGGAGCCTGTCGGTGCCCTACTCGCAGCTTGGGGCGGCGCATTGTGCAGCAAGTTCATCCAAGATAAAACCCAACTCAATATTCTTCTGGTGCCTGCTGGCACTATTATTGTGGGCGGATTGATCGGGTCGTTTGTAGCGCCGTTTGTCGCTGAGCTGATGAGTACACTAGGTGCCTTCATCAATCTACTGACCACTTTATATCCATTCCCGATGAGTATTTTGATCGCAATGACTATGGGGATCATTCTCACCTTACCAATATCTAGCGCGGCGATTGCTATCAGCCTTGGCTTATCAGGGCTGGCAGCGGGAGCGAGCGTCATTGGCTGCTGCTGTCAAATGGTCGGATTTGCCGTCATTAGTTTTCGTGAAAATGGCTGGGGAGGGTTAATTAGTCAAGGGCTGGGCACCAGTATGCTACAGGTGCCTAATATTGTTAAAAACCCAAAAATTTGGCTACCAGCGATCATTGCCAGCGCCATCGTCGGTCCCATTGGGACACTTGGGTTTCATATGGTGAGTAATCGGATTGGTGCAGGCATGGGTTCAAGCGGTTTTGTTGGGCAATTTGCCACATTGGAAGTGATGGGCTCACAAGCGTTACTACCGATTTTGCTTACCCACTTTATTCTCCCTGCACTTATCGCGCTTTTAATCAGTGAATGGATGCGCCATAAAGGTTGGATTAAACCGGGCGATCTGAAAATTGAGAATTAACCAAGCAAAGTAACGCAATCTTGCCATAAACTACGGTTATTTTTTAGCAGATGAGCAATAGCAACCCTGTTTGATAAACAAGGAGCTAGGCTGAAAAATTTAGCCCAGCTCTATACATACGGATGCCCATTCAAATTGCGGTTATTTTAGAACTAGGCGCGCAACGGTAGTGTTATTTGTGAAATCCGCACTGTTGCTGGTAATACTCCCATCACTGTCAATGGTTCCAGTGCCTACCCGAGATTTAAAATAGCATGACCAGCAGCGCTAAAGCATGGCTGGCATACAGTGCGCCATCATTATCAATATCCCCACCTGTCGCCTTTAAGGTGAGATCCGTTTGTGATGACACGCTACCCGTATCGGTGTTTTTAATATCCGATGCAGTAATATTAAACGCAGCATTAGAATGAGATGATTCTAAGAACATTATCGAAAGCTGAAGTGCGTATGAAATGATACAGCTTTTTATCTCGTTCACCTGCCGCTATACCTTTTCAACCATCAGTATAATCAATGATTAATCGCCTCAATGCAAAGTAACCCATCGGGAAATAATTCATAAGCGAAGATCTATTTGATACCGACAGAGTTGCAGTGCAAATTGTGCAGTCCATAGGATTGGTATCTTCTCCCGGAAACATCATCCGAGAAGGTAAGCTTGAAAACAGGATGGCAAGATGGGGCGGTATAAACAGCTGCACTGAGCGCTCAATCATCACAGGGAACGTGCGGGAAATGGCCTGTCCATGAACCCTAAATCGCAGGCAAAAAAAAACCCAGCAAAGAAGCTGGGTTCTAAATAAGAAGCCTGGCCGTGACCTACTTTCACATGGGGAAACCCCACACTATCATCGGCGCTGCTGCGTTTCACGGCTGAGTTCGGCATGGAATCAGGTGGTTCCACAACGCTATGGCGACC